>NZ_BAAAWO010000001.1:653360-1306721 GCF_039535115.1 Paeniglutamicibacter sulfureus | reverse complement strand
CAACTACTAACAGCGACGCCGGTACGCGGTGTTGCGAACGGCAGGGCGGTCCTGGGTATCCACGGGACCGCCCTTCTTGTTGCCGGGGGACACCCCCGCATCGCGCGTTGCCGCAGGACCGATATTCCGGTGGGATCAGGCGTGAATCTTTGCTGCGTGGACGCTGTGGGCGGGGAGCTCCCGGCGCCCCGCCAGCAAGTGTTCATGCGTGAGATAAGGCACGTTTAACACCAGGTTTCCCATTAGGACTAGAATGGTTAATTGGGTCAGTCGTGGCCCCGACCCCCGAGACCCAAATTCTCTAGAAGAAGTGAGCCTTTTCGCATGTCAGATACCACCATCATCGCTCGTGAAGACCTGCGCAACGTAGCCATCGTTGCGCACGTTGACCACGGCAAGACCACCTTGGTCAACGCAATGCTCCAGCAGACCGGTGCATTCGACAGCCACGGTGAAACCGAAGACCGCGTGATGGACTCTGGCGAGCTGGAACGCGAAAAGGGCATCACCATCCTGGCCAAGAACACCACCGTGTTCTACGACGGTCCGGCCGCCAACGGCCACAAGATGACCATGAACATCATCGACACCCCCGGCCACGCCGACTTCGGTGGCGAGGTCGAGCGCGGCCTGTCGATGGTTGACGGCGTCGTCCTTTTGGTCGATGCTTCCGAGGGTCCGCTGCCGCAGACCCGCTTCGTGCTGCGTAAGGCACTCGTTGCCAACCTGCCCGTCATCATCGTGGTCAACAAGACCGACCGTCCCGATGCACGCATCGACGGCGTCGTCTCCGATTCCATGGACCTGCTCCTGGGCCTGGCCTCCGACCTGGCAGACGAAGCTCCGGACCTGGACCTGGACAAGATCCTCAACGTCCCGGTCGTCTTCGCCTCGGGCAAGGCCGGTTTCGCCTCGGTGAACCAGCCCGCCGACGGCACCATGCCGGACAACGAGGACCTCGAGCCGCTGTTCGAGACCATCATCAAGCACGTTCCGGCCCCGACCTACACCGAGGGCGAAGTCCTTCAGGCACACGTCACCAACCTTGACGCCTCCCCGTTCCTGGGTCGCCTGGCGCTGATGCGCATCTTCAACGGCACCCTGCGCAAGGGCCAGCAGGTTGCCTGGGCCCGCCAGGACGGCGAGCTCAAGACCGTGAAGATCACCGAACTGCTGGCCACCAAGGGCCTGACCCGCGTCCCGGCGGAGTCCGCTGGACCGGGCGAGATCGTCGCAGTTGCCGGCATCGAAGACATCATGATCGGCGAGACCCTCACCGACATCGAAAACCCGAAGCCGCTGCCGCTGATCACCGTGGACCCGCCGGCAATCTCGATGACCATCGGTATCAACACCTCGCCGCTGGCCGGCAAGGTCAAGGGTGCCAAGGTCACCGCGCGCCAGGTCAAGGACCGTCTTGACAAGGAACTGATCGGCAACGTTTCGCTGAACATCCTTCCGACCGAGCGCCCGGATGCCTGGGAAGTCCAGGGCCGTGGCGAATTGGCACTGGCCATTCTCGTTGAGCAGATGCGTCGTGAAGGCTTCGAGCTGACCGTCGGCAAGCCGCAGGTTGTTACCAAGATGATCGACGGCAAGCTGCACGAGCCGATGGAGCACATGACCATCGACGTACCCGAGGAATACCTCGGCGCCGTGACCCAGCTGATGGCAGCCCGCAAGGGCCGCATGACCAACATGGCCAACCACGGTACCGGCTGGTGCCGCATGGAGTTCATGGTTCCGGCACGTGGCCTGATTGGCTTCCGCACCCGCTTCCTCACCGACACCCGCGGTGCAGGCATTGCCGCTTCGTTGGCCGAGGGCTACGAGCCGTGGGCCGGTCCGATCGAATACCGCATCAACGGTTCGATCGTGGCTGACCGTTCCGGCGTCGTCACCCCGTTCGCGATGATCAAGCTGCAGGAACGCATGTCCTTCTTCGTGCAGCCGACCTCCGAGGTCTACGAGGGCATGATCGTTGGCGAGAACTCACGCGCCGATGACATGGACGTGAACATCACCAAGGAAAAGCAGCTCACCAACATGCGTGCAGCTTCCTCGGATACCTTCGAGAACATGACCCCGCCGCGCAACCTGACTCTGGAAGAGTCCCTCGAATTCGCCCGTGAGGACGAATGCGTTGAGGTTACCCCGGATGCGATCCGTATCCGCAAGCTCATCCTGAACGCCGGCGACCGCGCGAAGTCTAACCGTGCCCGGGCAAAGTCCTAACAAGGCACCAGGGCTAACCGCCTCCACCTTGGGCAGCGTCCTGGCCGCTTTGGCGGCCGGGGCGCTTGCCGCCGTGGTGGGAACCATCCTTCATGCCTCGTTGGGCTATGCGGGAGACGTGCCGATTCCCTGGGGCGCCGCATTGGCCCTGCTGCTGACGGGCGCCCTGGTCTACTGGGTGGGCCTGCTGCGCGGCAAGCTGTGGGTCAGTGCGCTGGCCGGGCTGGCGACCTACGTGTTCGTGGCATTGATCTCGACCGACACGAACAACCAGATGATCGTCTCGACCCAGTTCTTCAAGATGCTTCCGGGCCCGGCATTGGCCGGCGGCATGTGGGTGTACGGCATCATCGTCCCGGTCATCGTGGCGATCCTGCTGGTCTCCCGGCAATTGCGCGCCGCAACACGTACCCGCGGCTGATCCCGGGTGCTGGCCGATAAGGCCGTCACCCAACGCAACACCAAGCCATATATGACAGGACCCCGCAGAGCACGCTCTGCGGGGTCCTGTCATTGGTTGGCGCGGGGGTTAGGCCGCGCCGGTGGTCTTCTTGGCGGACTTCACATCCAGGTGGTGTGCCAGGAACAACGAGGTGGCCACACCGTCGGTATCCGAGTCGCGCATGGCGTAGTCCTCGATCACTGCATGGATGCGTGACATCATTTCCTTCTGGGTGCTTTCGCTGAGCTTCAGGCCCACGCGCAGGACCTGGATTTCCTGCGGAGCCAGTCCGTCGATTTCCTGCAGGAACGTGTCGACGAGCAGCGGAGCGGCATCCGGCAGCTTGGTGCCCCACGACAGCTTGGTGCTTCGGTACGGCACTTCCTTGGCGCCGCGGTTGCCGCGGCGCGTCTCCTCGGCGGCGAGGAATCCGTTGGAGAGCAGCGTGCGCACATGGTGCAGCGACGTCGCCGGATTGATGTCCAGCATGTCGGCTATTTCCTTGTTGGTGCGCGATTCGTGCAAGCAAAGTCGCAGGATGCGAAGGCGGAGCGGGGAGCTCAACGCCCTGGCACGGGCCTGTACTTCTTCATCTGTGGCCATGGTTTAAGCATACGGGAAATCACGCCACTGATTGAATGTTTCAAATCGCTCGGCGTGTGTGTTTCGGGGGGCGCTGTCAACGGCGCTGCCGCCGGTCAGGCGGGGGAGGAACCGTCTTGGCGTGGGTAATCCGGGCGCGTTCGATGGACACCGGACCGCCGCGGGTCTCGAGGACCACATGGGTCTCGGTCACCGACTGCACGTTTCCCAGGGCATCGGACAGCCGCTCGCCGGCGCTTCCCTGCTCGTCGGGTGCCAGGCGATAGCGAATGACCACGCGGGTGCCCGAGGGAATCGTGGCGAAGAGATCCGGATCCATGTCTTGAGTCTAGGCCGGGGCGTAACATGACACCGTGAGTCAGGGATGGATGTGTGCGAGGCCACATTCATGGCGGGGGTGCCGTTCGACCGGGCAAAGCGGCCCCAACGGGACTAAGCTATTGGAGAGCATGCATAGCCGCGTGCCGCATGACCAGACAGTTCATGATCCGTTGTAAAGGAAGGCCCCGGGTACCGTGACCTACATCATCGCCCAGCCGTGCGTCGACGTCAAAGACAAGGCGTGCATCGAGGAATGCCCCGTGGATTGCATCTACGAAGGCGAACGCTCGCTGTACATCCACCCCGATGAATGCGTTGACTGCGGCGCCTGCGAACCGGTATGCCCGGTGGAGGCCATTTACTACGAGGACGATGTCCCCGACCAGTGGGCCGAGTACTACAAGGCCAACGTGGAGTTCTTCGACGAGGTCGGTTCCCCGGGCGGCGCGGCCAAGCTGGGCAACATGGGCATCGACCACCCCATCATTTCCGTCCTTCCGCCCCAGGCCCAGGACTGAACGCCACCACCATGCTGACGCTCCCTGACTACCCGTGGAACGCCCTTGCCCCCTACGCGGCCCGCGCCGCCGAGCACGAGGGCGGTGCCGTGAACCTTTCCATCGGCACCCCCGTGGACCCCACACCCGAAATCATCATCCGGGCACTGCGCGAGAGCGCGAACGCCCCGGGATACCCCACCACCCACGGCACGCCGGAGCTGCGCGAGGCCATCGTGAATTGGTTCGGGCGCCGCCGCGACGTGCGTGGCCTGGCCACGGACGACGTCATGCCCACCGTCGGCTCCAAGGAACTGGTGGCCTGGCTGCCGCTGCTCCTGGGCCTGGGGGCGGGCGACCTGGTGGTCCGCCCGCTGGTTGCCTACCCGACGTACGACATCGGTGCGCAATTGGCCGGCGCCGACTCCATCGCGGCCGATTCGCTGGCGGGGCTCTCTGAGGACGACCGTGCGCGCGTGAAGCTCGTGTGGGTGAATTCCCCGGGCAACCCCACCGGCATCGTCCGCGGCGCTGCCGAACTCAAGGCGCTGGTGGATGACGCCCGCTCGCTGGGCGCTGTCGTGGCCTCGGACGAATGTTACGCCGAGCTTGGCTGGGGCGAGCACGAGGACGGGGTGCCGAGCATCCTCCACGACTCGGTCTCCGGTGGCGACATGAGCGACCTGCTGTGCGTCTACTCGCTGTCCAAGCAGTCGAACCTCGCCGGATACCGTGCTGCCTTCGTGGCCGGGGCACCGAACCTGATGCCCGCACTGCTCAACAACCGCAAGCACGCGGGGATGATCGTGCCGGCCCCGGTCCAGGCTGCCATGGTCGCCGCCCTGAACGACGACGAGCACGTCAAGGTGCAAAAAGATCTGTACCGTGCACGCCGTGACCTCCTGGTTCCGGCCCTCGGCGCCTTCGGCTTGCGCATCGTGGACTCGGTAGGCGGGCTCTATCTGTGGTGCACCGCGGACGAGGACTGCTGGACCACCCTGGGACGGCTCGCGGACCAGGGCATCGTGGCAGGACCCGGCGCGTTCTACGGGACGGCCGGGGAGAAATTTGTCAGGATCGCGCTCACCGCCAGCGACGAACGGATCCACAGCGCCGTTGAACGGCTTAATGCGGCAGCCTGAACGGCAAACGTGACCAACCAATTAGTGTCAAGAGCCTACTAAACGGTAGCGTGACAGTGATTACTGACCATCGGATTCATCTGCATTCCGGTTAGGAGAGACAATGACGGAAAACAATTCTGCTCAGCTCAGCTTCGGCGGCAACAGCATCGAACTCCCTGTTGTGCCCGCGGTAGAAGGCAACAATGGCTTTAACATCGCCCCCCTGTTGAAGGCGACAGGCGGCGTGACGTACGACCCGGGCTTCATGAACACTGCGGCAACCAAGTCCGCGATCACCTTCATCGATGGCGATGCGGGGATCCTGCGCTACCGCGGTTACCCGATCGAACAGCTGGCCGAGAAGTCCAGCTTCCTGGAGACCAGCTACCTGCTGATCTACGGCAACCTGCCCTCGGCCACCGAACTGGAGGAATTCGACCAGAAGATCCGCCGGCACACGCTGCTGCACGAAGAGCTCAAGGGCTTCTTCGGCGGCTTCCCGCGCGACGCGCACCCGATGCCGGTGCTCTCCTCGGCCGTTTCCGCCCTCTCCACCTGGTACCAGGATTCGTTGGATCCGTTCAACGAGGAACAGGTCGAGCTCTCGACCATCCGCCTGCTGGCCAAGATGCCGGTGCTTGCCGCCTACGCGCACAAGAAGTCCATCGGGCAGGCACTGCTCTACCCGGACAACTCGATGAACCTGGTCGAGAACTTCATGCGCTTGAGCTTCGGCCTCGCCGCCGAGCCGTATGACTTGGATCCGGTCATGGTCAAGGCCCTTGACCAGCTGCTGGTCCTGCACGCGGACCACGAGCAGAACTGCTCCACCTCCACGGTGCGCCTGGTCGGTTCCTCGAACGCGAACATGTTCGCATCGGTCTCCGCCGGAATCAACGCACTCTTCGGCCCCGCCCACGGCGGCGCCAACGAGGCAGTGCTGAAGATGCTGCGCCAGATCCAGTCCGAGGGCCTGAAGCCCGCCGACTTCATGGAGAAGGTCAAGAACAAGGAAGACGGCGTCCGCCTCATGGGCTTCGGACACCGCGTCTACAAGAACTACGATCCGCGCGCCAAGATCATCAAGAACACGGCCCACGAGATCCTCGGGAAGCTCGGCGGCAACGACGAGCTGCTGGACATCGCGATGTCCCTCGAAGAGCGCGCGCTCAACGACGACTACTTCATCTCGCGCAAGCTCTACCCGAACGTCGACTTCTACACCGGCCTGATCTACAAGGCCATGGGTTTCCCGGAGAAGATGTTCACCGTGCTGTTCGCCATCGGACGTCTGCCGGGCTGGATCGCGCAGTGGCGTGAAATGATCCAGGATCCGGAAATGAAGATCGGGCGCCCGCGCCAGCTCTACATCGGCGAGTCGGAGCGCACCTACCCGAACCGCTAAGTCGGTCCGGAGCCGCAGCGGGGAAGGGATCCCGCCGCGCGAACCGCGGCAATGCAAGCCCAGGGGGCCGGCATCGTTGAAGGAGATGTATCCTTCAGCGGTGCCGGCCCCCTTTGCCGTGAACGGCCGGCTGCACGCTGATCCCCGGACTTGCGGGGCTTTTGTGCCATTTCGGGCTTATCCTAGATTTAGGCAGGGGATTTAACGGAAACGGGTGTGCACATATGGTGCTGGAGTCTGGTTCGGGTTGGAAGGTTTCGGCCGATATCGACAAGGAGATGTTGCTGGCGCTATATTTCCGGGATTTGGCGGCCATCGAGCCGATGGGGGCAATGTCCCTCGCGCCGCTGAGTCCCAGGGTCAAGCCGGCTGCCGCGCGGGAGCTGTCCGAGAATGCCGCCGGAGAACTGCGCCAGGAATGGCAAAGCTGGTGGGAGCAGATCCTGGCCAACGGCCAACCGACCATCGACATCCACGCGGAACCCGACTTTCCGGGCTTCTCCGATTCACCGAGCCTGCAACACCTCTTGCGTGCCCACTACGGCAACGCCTACACCTGGACGCAGAACAGGGTGGGGGAGTACCGGGATTACTGCGTCGACAACACCAAGGAGCGGCTCCAGCTCTTGGCGCATCTCTTCGCCGAACGGGAGCTGGAGGGCAAGAACCTCGATGACCTGCATCTGAAGCTGGTCGAGCTGCCGCTGGCCGAGCGTCGCGCCTGGTTCGTTGAACCGGACACGGTGATCCTGAGCCAGGAACTGATGCGGGATGCGACGCTTTTCCGCAGCTACCTGCAGCCCATTATCGACCTGATGACCTAGGCGCAGGGTTTCGGCGTTATTTCGCGGAACCTGCCAGGGAGATGATGACGTAGCCGTCCGTGGTCGCCGCCGGCACCCAGCGGCCCTCGGAGCGGTTCCACACCAGTCCCGCGTAGGAGACCGACTCGGTTTGGTGCTTCTGCGCGTTGGCCACGGCCCACTGGGCGATGGCCCAGCCCTGGTCGCCGCGTACGGCGATGCGCACGCGGTTTCCGGCCAGGTCGTCGGTCTTCTGGCCCGTGGCCGCCAACAGGTCGGCCGCCACCGTCGTGGCCGAGCCGGCACCATCCGTCGGGCGCAGCGTGCAATTGAGCGTCGAGGGGGAGGCCCCGGTGAGCGCCGAGGCAAAGGCGCTGGCCTCTTCCTCATGCTTGGCGTAGGCCTGCGGGTAGGCGGAGCGCTGCACCTTTTGCGCCGCGTCGGTCAGGGCCATCGACTCGTAGTCAAAGGTCTCCAGCTCCTGGAAGAAGCGGTTGGCGGCATAGACCGGATCCTGGACCTGCTCCTCGGTGCCCCAGCCCATGGACGGGCGTTGCTGGAACAGGCCGCGCGAATCCGGGCCGGCGTTGTCGCCGTAGTCGATGTTGGTGAGCTTGGATTCCTGCATCGAGGTGGCGATCCCGATGGTGGCTGCACGCGTGGGCATCTTCCGCTTGGTGGCCGCAGCGGCGATCACCGCGGCGTTCGAGGCCTGGTCCGGGGTCAAGGTGTGCAGCGTCGAACCCACCAGGGCGGTGCATTTCTGGCGTACCACCGTGGCATCGATCCCGATGAAGTTCACCGCGGCGTAGAGCCCACCGCCGATGAGCCCCATGGCAAGCACCAGGGCCAAAAAGGTGCGGCCCCAGCGTCGGGGCCCGCGGTGCCGACCATGATGCCGGTCGGCATGCCGCGAGCCCAACGAGAGCACGCGTTGGTGTGCGTCAGTTGGCATGCAGGACGCTGTTCAATTCCACATGTTGGCCGGCCCGCGGCAGCGCCTCCACGGCACCGGTGAGCGAGTTGCGGCGGAAGAGCAGGTTCGGAACTCCGGAAAGTTCAACGGCCTTGACCACGGTGTTCCCGAGCTGGACGCGGGTTCCGGCGGTGACGTAGAGGCCGGCTTCGACGACCGAGTCGTCCCCGATGGAAATGCCCACGCCGGAGTTAGCGCCAAGCAGCACGCGTTCGCCGATGACGATCCGTTCCTTGCCTCCGCCGGAGAGGGTCCCCATGATGGAGGCACCGCCGCCAACATCCGAACCGTTGCCCACCACGACCGAGGCGGAGATCCGGCCCTCGACCATCGAGGCGCCCAGGGTGCCGGCATTGAAGTTCACGAAGCCCTCGTGCATGACGGTGGTGCCCGATGCCAGGTGCGCACCCAGGCGGACGCGGCCGCCGTCGGCAATGCGGACCCCTGCGGGAACGACGTAATCGAGCATCCGGGGGAACTTGTCGACCCCGTAGACGGTCAGGGCACCGCGCGGGCGCAGGCGCAGGCGGGTGCGTTCGAAGTCTGCTACTGCGCAGGGTCCGAAGTTCGTCCACACGACGTTTTGGAGCAGGCCGAAGGCCCCGTCGAGGTTGACGTTGTTGGGGGTCACCAGTCGGTGGGAGAGCAGGTGCAGGCGCAACCAGACATCCGCGGTGTCAGCGGGGGCAACGTCGAGGTTGATTTCAAGGGCGATCACGGCCTGCGTGGTGCCACGCCCGTCATCGTCCCGGGCGGCGGCAGCCAGGTCCCCGGAAATCTGCGCGGCGTCTTCCAGGACACCGACGACGGGATTGGGGAACCACGCGTCCAGCACCGAGCCGTCGGCGGCATAGGTGGCCAGGCCGTGGGCCGAGGCGATCCTGAGGTCGTGTGTGGAGGCGTGCGTGGATGGGGTGTCTACCGGAGTCATGAATCAATCCTAGCGCGGCCCCGGGTACTAATCTTGGATTGTGCACAGCAAACCCAGCCCCGCAAACCCCGCCGCCCCCGCCACGCCCATTGACCTGGACCTGCGCGAAGACGTGGCGGACCTGACCGCCCGGCTGATGGACATCGAGTCCGTCTCCGGGAACGAGACCGCCCTGGCGGACGCCCTTGAAGCGGCCCTGCGCCGGATCCCGGGCCTGTCGCTGCACCGCGACGGGGACTCGATCGTGGCCCGCACGACGCTGGGCCGGGCGGAGCGGGTGATCCTGGCCGGCCACCTTGACACCGTGCCGCTGCCCACGACCCCCGGTGCCCGGGGGACAGTGCCGGTGAGCTGGGAGGGGGAGACCCTCTACGGCCGCGGCGCGACCGACATGAAGGGCGGGGTGGCGGTGCAGCTTGCCCTGGCTGCCACGCTGCAGGACCCGAACCGGGACGTCACCTACATCTTCTACGACCACGAGGAAGTCGAGGGCTCCAAGTCGGGCCTGGGCCGGCTCTTCCGCAACTGCCCGGAACTGCTCGGCGGCGATTTCGCCATCCTGCTTGAACCCACCGACGGCACCGTGGAGGGCGGCTGCAACGGCACCAGCCGCTACAAGGTGCGCACCCGCGGCGTCGCCGCCCACTCGGCCCGCGCCTGGATGGGCGAAAACGCCATCCACGCCGCCGCACCCATCCTGGCGATCCTGGCCGGCTACACGCCCCAGACCGTGGAGGTCGACGGACTGGAATTCCGCGAGTCGCTCAATGCAGTCCGCATCAACGGCGGCATCGCCGGCAACGTGATTCCTGACTACTGCGAGGTCGAGGTCAACTACCGCTTCGCCCCCGACAAGGACGTGGAGGCCGCCGAGGCCCACGTGTTCGAGCTCTTTGAGGGATTCGAGATCGTCCGCACCGATGGTGCCGGCGGTGCCCGGCCCGGGCTGCGGCATCCTGCAGCAGCCTCCTTCGTTGAAGCGGTGGGCCAGATCCCGAAGCCGAAGTTCGGGTGGACCGATGTCGCCCGCTTCTCGGCGCTGGGCATTCCCGCGGTCAACTTCGGTCCGGGCGATGCCCTGCTGGCGCATTCGGACGACGAACATGTCACCCGCACCGCCATCCACGACTGCCTGGCCGCACTGCGCCGCTGGCTAGGCGAAGCCCCCTCCGCCTAGCACCCCCCGGATCCCGGCGCGCCGCCGGGATCCATCACCGGCGCAAAAGGGCCGGGCGACATTCGACGTCTCGTGGATCACGAGACCGACTGCCGCCCGGCCCTTTTCGCCGTGCTGTGACCTGTCCGGGTTGGCCTAGGTGGCCGGACCTCCGGGAACCTTGGTGCTCAGGTCGGCGACCACCACCGGCACTGCCGGGTCCATGGGCTTGCCCGCGCTGATGCCGCGGCTGCTGAGCCGGCCCGCGACCACGGAGGCCAGCTTCGAGAGAGCGAAGTTGATCAGGATGAAGATGGCTGCCACCACCACGAGTGCCTGAAGCACGTTGGCGTTGCCCGTGCCGATGAGCCTGCCGTTGAAGAGCAACTCGTTGAAGTTGATGATGTACCCCAGCGCGGAGTCCTTCAGGATGACCACGAACTGGCCGATCAGCGCCGGCAGCATCGCGATGAGTGCCTGCGGGATCTCAACGTTGCGCAGCGACTGCCCGCGGGTCAGGCCAATGGCGATGCCCGCCTCGCGCTGGCCCTTGGGCAGGCCGAAGACGCCCGAGCGAATCAACTCGGCAACGATCGATCCGTTGTACAGCGTCAGGCCCACGACCACCGCGACGAACGGCGAGTCGCTGGGGGCCACGATCCCGGAGCGAGCCAGGATGATCCAGAGGAAGATCATCATCAGCAGCACCGGCACCGCACGGAAGAACTCCACGACAATGGAGCTGATCCAGTTGACCACCTTGTTGGTGGACAGGCGCCCGATGCCAAAGATGAACCCGAATATCAAGGACGTGACGATGGCAACTGCCGCGGCGCGCAGGGTGTTCAGCAGGCCGGGGACGATGTAGTTCTCCCAGATGGAGCCCTCACCGAACACCGACCACTTCTCGGCAGTCAACTGACCGGCATCGTTCAGGACCTTATACAGGTAGTAGACCAGAAGGATAGCCAGCAGCACGCCGATGACGTTGATGACGAGGACGCGGCGCCGGGCCTTGGGCCCGGGCGCGTCGAACAGAACGGATTCGGAGACTTTCATCGTGCCACCGCCAACTTCTTGGATAGGTACGTGGTGAGCAAGCCAACGGGGATCACGACGATCACGAAGAACACGGCGATGGTGAGGAAGATCAGGATCCCGACATCGGCGCGGAACTCAAGCATGGTCTTCATGAGGCCCGAGATCTCGGCCACCGAACCTGCCACGGCGACCGTCGTGTTCTTGATCAACGCGATCAGCACGTTGCCCAGCGGGGCAATGGCCCCGCGGAAGGCCTGCGGCAGGATGACCAGGCGTGCGGCGGGCAAGAAGCTCAGCCCGATGGCGCGGGCCGCCTCGGCCTGGCCCAGCGGCACGGTGTTGACGCCTGAACGAATGGCCTCACACACAAAGGCGGAGTGGTAGATCGTCAAACCGAGAATGGCGATCTGGAAGAAGTTGAGATTGAAATCCGAGCTGAACTGGACCCTGAACACGCCAAAGAGAACCAACACGCCAAAGGCCATGATGATGGTCAGCGGGGTGTTTCGGAAGATGTTCACGTAAGAGGTTCCGAAGGCGCGGAAGCTTGGTACCGGCGAAATACGCATCAATGCCAAGAGTGTGCCCAGGACCAACGACCCGATGGCTGCCCAAAATGTCAGCTGCAGGTTGCCCCAGAAGGCGGACATCATTTGTCCGCCGTATTCATCCCATAGGGAAAGGTAGCCTTGCATGGCTTACTCCTTTAGGGTGCGATTGAGGTAGGTCCCATCCGGCGCGGATCGCGCGCCGGATGGGACCTGTGATAACGATCAGTGTCTAGGCGCAGGCTTCGGGCTTCGGAGGGTTCATTTCGGCGTTGGGCGTGTAGCCGGTGCCCTCTGTGTTGGCCTGAAGCGCCTTTTCCCATTCGCCGGATTCGATCATCTTGGTGATGGCGGTGTTGATGTCGGCGCAGGTGGTGGCGTCCTTGCTCAGGCCTACACCGTACTTCTCCTCGGAGAAGGTGTTGCCCACAACCTTGAACTTGCCCTTGTTGGCCTCGGTGGCAGCAAGGCCGGCCAGGATGATGTCATCGGTGGTGACTGCGTCGATGCCACCGGTTTCCAGCAGTCCGAGGCAGTCGGCGTAGCCGCCCTGTTCAACCAGCGCCACGCCGGGGTAGGAGTCGGAGACCTTCTGTGCCGAAGTCGAACCCGTCACCGAGCAAAGCTTCTTGCCGGTCAAGGTCTCCGGGCCGGTGATGGAGGAGTCGTCCTGGCGGACCAAGAGGTCCTGGCCGGCGACGAAGTAGGGGCCGGCGAAGGCCACGCGCTCCTTGCGGGTGTCGGTGATCGAGTAGGTCGCGAAGATCATGTCGAGCTGCTTGGTTTCCAGCAGGGTTTCGCGGTTTGCAGACGGGGCGGAGACCCATTCGATCTTGTCTTCCGCGAAGCCAAGTTCATTGGCAACGTACTTGGCGACATCGACGTCGAAACCTGTGTAGGCCTCGCCGTCCTTGAAGCCGAGACCTGGCTGGTCGAACTTGATGCCGATCTTGATAGTGTCACCATCGGCGGTTTCGCCGCCGGATCCGCCACAACCGGTCAGGGCCAAGGCCCCGGCTGCTGCCATGGCTGCTACTGCTGAAATGCGAGACTTACGCATCGTTTCTCCTTGTTGTGATCAAGGATGAGAGCGAGTTTCCCATCCATCGAAGTAAGAGTGTCGTTGAACGTCTTTAGTTGGTGATGAGCTTGCCGAGGAAATCCTTGGCCCGCGCACTCTCCGGATTGGTGAAGAACTTATCGGGGGTGGATTCCTCGACGATCAGGCCATCGGCCATGAAAATCACGCGGTCGGCGGCCTTTCGGGCGAATCCCATCTCATGGGTCACCACGATCATCGTCATGCCTTCCTTGGCGAGGCCAATCATCGTGTCAAGGACTTCGTTGATCATTTCGGGGTCCAAGGCAGACGTCGGCTCGTCAAAGAGCATGACCTTCGGACGCATGGCGAGTGCGCGGGCAATGGCCACGCGTTGCTGCTGGCCACCGGAAAGCTGTGCGGGGAGCTTGTCTTTCTGGTTGGCAACACCGACGCGTTCAAGCAGGGACATCGCGAGCTTGTCGGCATCCGACTTCTTCATCCCCTTGGCCTTGATCGGGCCCAAGGTGACATTCTCCAGAATGGTTTTGTGTGCAAAGAGATTAAATGACTGGAACACCATGCCGACGTCTGCACGCAGCTTGGCCAGCATTTTGCCTTCTTCGGGCAACACCTTGCCATCGATTTCGATGGATCCGGTATCGATGGTTTCGAGTCGATTGATGGTGCGGCATAGGGTCGACTTCCCCGAACCGGATGGGCCCAGTACGACGACGACTTCTCCCTTGCTGACTTCAAGGTTGATGTTCTGTAGAACATGGAGGTGGCCATAGTGCTTGTTTACCCCGGAGAGCCTGACGATGGGAGTCAGGTCCGGGTTAGCGCTATTCGAGTGGGAATCAGTGCTCATGACAAGAACACTATCCGAAGTGACGCGCTTCACGACCATCATTTGGCCAGTCGATGCCAAATCTTTGCCTAAAGCGGCCGTGACGCGGCCGGTCGGACCGGGAATTGCCATTACAGTGGAGGGCATGCATCGCCAGAATTCGCAATCGAAGAGCTTTGATTCCCTGCCCGATCCGGCACGCCGAAAGGGTTCGGTGGTGTTGCGTCGCTCGCAAGCCAAAACCGAGCAGTCGGATGCCTATCTTCTTGATACGCGCGAGGATCAGGATTTCACCCACTCCGATCCGTGGCGAGTTTTGCGCATCCAGAGTGAATTCGTTGAAGGATTCGGCGCCCTTGCCGGTTTGGGGCCGGCGATCAGCGTCTTCGGCTCCGCCCGCACTCCGCGTGGGTCGGAGCGCTACAACCAAGCCGAGAAAATCGGCGAGCTCATTGCGGCCGCCGGGGTGGCAGTGATAACCGGTGGCGGCCCCGGGGCCATGGAGGCAGCAAACAAGGGTGCGGTTGCCGCCGGCGGCATTTCGGTCGGCCTGGGTATTGAGCTGCCCTTCGAAACCGGACTCAACGAGTGGGTCGACCTCGGAATCAACTTCCGCTACTTCTTCGCAAGAAAAACAATGTTCGTCAAGTACTCACAAGGGTTCATCGTCTTGCCTGGCGGTTATGGAACATTGGATGAACTCTTTGAGGCGCTGACCTTGGTGCAAACCGAAAAGGTGACCGGATTCCCCATTGTTTTGGTCGGCATCGCATATTGGAGCCCGCTTTTGGAATGGCTGCGAAACACCGTTGCGGTGGAAGGCGCTATTTCCGTTTCAGACCTTGACTTGGTTCACATCACCGACGACGTCGAAGAAGCTGTGGATATTGTTGTTAATTCGGCCAGGCCCAATGGCTTTGTCGCAGGGGACTAAGACCCGACGGCCGATCGCAAACTACTGAGGAGCGCAAGTTGGTTTACATGCTGCTGGTGGTCGCCATCGTCATACTCGGTGCCGCAGTGTTGATTGGTGTTGGAGTCCGGCGGACCCGCGCGGGCCAGGACGGGCGACGGTTTGAGCCCTTCAACGTCCCGATCCAAGGGCTGGTCGAGCCGGTGGCCAGTCTGCCGCCGGTGCTTCTTCCCGAGCGGCCGAGCGCCGAGGATGTCGAGAACGTGAGCTTTTCGCTGGGGCTCCGCGGATATCGATGCGATCAGGTTGATGAGGTCCTCGATGTCCTTTCGGCCGAGATTTCTCGGTTGCATGAGGTCATCGCGGCACACGGAAAAGGGCTTGTGATTAGCAACACGAGCCATTCTTCGGAATAATGGAACGTAGCAAGTTGAAAGCGGATCAAGAATTTCCGGGTTCGCCGATTAACTCACCATCGGGTGAAGGCCCAAAAAAATCCTTTACCTCAAATGAAAGGGAACAGCGCTAATGGCTGCGATGAAACCACGTACCGGGGATGGTCCGATGGAGGTCACGAAGGAAGGCCGTAGCCTGATCATGCGCGTACCGATTGACGGTGGCGGACGTCTGGTTGTTGAGCTCAATGCCGACGAGGCCGCCGAGCTGCGCGATTGCTTGGTAGGTGCCACCGAGTAGGACTTGGTGTCGGAATGCTGCGGGGCGGGGACTTGGCCGATACGGCCGGTTCCCGCCCCTTGGTGTGTCGGGCTGCGGTCGAAACCAAGGGGCGGGACTCCCTGTGGCACTTCGCGGGCTCCCGTGGTGCGGGGTGCTCGCTAGCCGATGCGGGCGGCGAGCTGGAGGCCGAGCCCGGTGGGGACCAGGGAGCTGACAAAGCGCTCATCCTCACGCAGTACGCGGGTCGCATTGCGCGTGGCCACGGTGCTGGGCTGGCGCACGGCCGGCTTGGGAACGCGATGCTGGTCGAAGGCGTCGTGCACGATGACCAGGCCGCCGACCTTGACCAAGCGGATGCCCTGGTTGACGTACTCCATGAGGTGCGTCTTGTCCGCATCGATGAACACCAGGTCGTAGGCGCCGTCGGTGAGCCGAGGCAGCACTGCCTGGGCACGGCCCGATATGGCGCGGGTGCGTGACCCGTCGACCCCCGCGTCGTGGAAGGCGGCGCGGGCGGCGGCCAGATGGTCGACATCGATGTCAATCGTCGTCAGCGCGGAATGCTTCCCCGCTCCGCGCAGCAGGCTGGTGCCCGAGACCCCGACGCCGGTGCCGATTTCCACCATGTTCCTGGCGCCGGAGATGGCGGCCAGGACGGAGAGGAAATTGGCCGTGGCCGCTCCCACGGACTCAACACCCAGCTCGCGGCCGCGCTCGCGGGCCCGCTCCAGCACCGCATCTTCCTGGGTCTGGGCCTGCGCGTATGTCCAGCTGCTAAAGATGTCCAGGTTCATGGTTGTGCGGCAAATCCTTCGAGTGGTGCGTTGCGGGCTGGTGGCCTTGCCCCGACCCGGAGGCGACAGTGGCAAGGGACGGCATCCCAGCTGACACCGCCAGCCCCCATCCTATCCTTGTGCCGGGCCCTGTCAGGGGCGAAACCGAAACATTGAAGCGGCACAGGTTGCTTTCAGCTTCCGCTCAGGAGCCTGCGCGAGACTTGTGGACGTGAACGCATCGAATTTCTCCTTGGCCAGCGACGTACGCTCCCTCGACGAGCCTGCCGAACTCGAAGTGCCGACGTGGGATGAAATCGTCAAGGACCACTCGCCGCGCGTCTACCGCCTGGCATACCGCCTGACGGGCAACCGGCAGGACGCAGAGGACCTGGCGCAGGAAACCTTCGTGAGGGTCTTCCGCTCGCTGCACACCTTCACCCCGGGAACCATCGGGGGCTGGCTGCACCGCATCACCACGAACTTGTTCCTGGACCAGGCGCGGCGCAAGTCCCGCATCCGCTTTGACGGGCTTGCCGAGGACGCCGAGGCCAAGATCCCCGGGACCGCACCCGGACCGGAACGCAGCTTTGAATACAACAACCTGGATATTGACGTCCAGGCCGCACTCGACGGGCTGAGTCCCGAATTCCGGGCGGCAGTGGTCCTGTGCGACCTCGAGGGTCTGTCCTACGAAGAAGTCTCCGAGGCGCTGAACGTCAAGCTCGGCACCGTTCGCTCCCGCATCCACCGTGGCCGTGGGATGCTGCGCGAAAAACTGGCGCACCGCAATCCGGCCACCAGGCCCGCAGCCACCAGGGCCTTGCCCAAGATCCGGCGGACGATCCCGGGAGTGCGCTAGGGCATGCATCGGTATGAACGCTGGATGGGCGACTACGTGGGCGGCCGGCTGAACGGTCGTCGCGCCAAGGCCCTGGAGAAGCACGTCCCGGGTTGCGCCGCGTGCTCGGCTGCGTTGAACACCTGGCAGCGCGGCCCTGTTTCCGCGCCGAAGTCCGCCGAAAGTCCCGCCGTGCCGCTGAACGCCCAGACCCTGCTCGGTGCCCACTACGCGCTACCCCACGAGCGCGGTGCGCGAGGTTCCCGGACGAACGGATTCGTGCCCATGGTGGTGTTGTTGCTGGTCTTCGCCCTGGTGGGCACGATCGCGGCGATGTCCTGGGTCCTGGGTGCACAGGCCGCGCAGGGTGCCTCCAAGGGCGATCCGGCGGAGTCCTGGAACGCCTCGGCCCGCACCCTGGATACGGATACCATCACCCAATTGCGCCAGGCCGGTTGGACCTGCCCGGTCATTGAAGCTGCGGGGTTCACCCTTACCTCCGCCAGCGGGGTGCTGGTGGGCGGCGAGGCGACGGTGACGCTGGTGCTCAGCGACGAGGAACACACCGTGGAGCTGGCCGAGACGCGCACCCTGGCCAGTGCCGTGAAGGCGCCGCTACAGACCACGAAGGCCGCTTCGACCAGCACCGATCCGACCTCCGGCATGCTGACCGAGCTGGGCCGTCGCCTGGGTGCCAAGGCGGCTGCCGCCGTCACGTATGCTGGGGGAACCGCCACACTGAACATGGAAGACGTGAGGTACGAAGTCTCCTCCGACATGTCCAAGGCCGACGTGGAACAGGTCCTGCAGCGGCTGGTGGTCGGTGAACATACGCGCATCGTGTCGCTGGATCCCTCCACCGAGAAATTATCGCAACGCCTGCTGCGGGGCTTCTCCCGCCTCATGGTTTTGGACTTCAAATAGGCAATGGCCTCATCGCAGCTCGAAAGCAGGTAGTCTACAAGGGTGTTTTTGGGAATCAATGGCAGTGAACTGCTGGTGCTTGCGGTGCTCGCGGTGGTTATTCTGGGACCCGAGAAACTGCCGGAGTATGCCGCGCAACTGGCGCGCCTGGTCAAGGAACTGCGCCGCATGGCCACCGGTGCCAAGGAGCAGTTGCGCGAGGAAGTCGGCGACGACATCGCCGACATGGACTGGCGCAAGCTTGACCCGCGCCAATACGACCCGCGCAGGATCATCAAGGACGCGCTACTCGAGGACTTCGAGGACGCGGTGTCGGCCGTGAAGGAAGCCCCGGTCGCGCGGCAGCGTTCGGTGACCACTGCGAAGGTTGCCCCGCTGGCCCCGCACGAGCCGGCGCCCTTTGACAGCGAGGCAACGTAGCCCAAGCCCGGTAGCGTAACCACGGCAGGCACTCCAGGCGGCATCCTTCGGGGGAGGCCGCCTTTTGTGTTGTCCGGGACCTGTCCGGGAACTGTCCGGGCCTGTCGTGGAACTGTCCGGGCCTCTAGGCCGGCAGGAAGCGTCGGGCAGGGCATGCGATCACGCCGGGGTGCTGAGTGTCCGGCTGCGGCTGCCAAGGGCCGGTCGTGGGGACCGGGGCTCCTAGCGCGGGGTGACGCCCAGCTTCAGTCCTGCCAGGCCGCGTGGGCGGTGCGTGAGGCCGCGGGCCATCTCGATGATCTGTGCGGCGGCGGGGGAGTCCGGGTGGGAAAGCACCAGTGGCACACCGGTATCGCCCCCGACGCGCAGCAGCGGGTCAAGTGCGACTTGCCCCAGCAGCGGGACCTCGGTGTCCAGCACCAGCGACAGGCGCTGCGCGAGTTCCGCCCCGCCGCCGGAACCGAAGATCTCCAGAAGCGACCCGTCGGGCAGCACCATGGCGCTCATGTTCTCGATGACGCCCACGACCTTCTGTCCGGTCTGGACGGCGATCGACCCGGCGCGCTCGGCGACCTGGGCCGCCGCCGCCTGCGGGGTGGTGACCACCACCAGCTCGGAACCGGGCAGAAGCTGGGAAACGGAGATGGCGATGTCCCCGGTGCCCGGGGGCAGGTCCAACAGCAGCACGTCCAGGTCCCCGAAGTGCACATCGGTCAGGAATTGCTCCAGCGCGCGGTGCAGCATCGGGCCGCGCCAGATCACGGGCTTGTTGTCGTCGATGAACATGCCGATGGAAATGACCTTCACCCCGTGGGCCACCGGCGGCAGGATCATCTCATCCACGCGGGTCGGCTTGGCCCCGGGGATGCCCAGCAGCCCGGGGATGGAAAAGCCGTGCACGTCGGCGTCGATGAGCCCGACGCGCAGCCCGTCGGCGGCCATGGCGCAGGCCAGGTTGGCGGTCAGCGAGGACTTGCCGACCCCGCCCTTGCCGCTGGCGATCGCGATCACGCGGGTCAACGAGGCCGGGTCGGAGAACGGGACGGAGCGGCTTTTGAGCGACTCGCGCAGGGCCGCGCGCTGCTCGGGGCTCATGACCCCAAGGGCGACCTCGACGCGGCCGACGCCGGGCACCGCGGACAGGGCGGCCGCGACGTCGTTTTCAATGGTGGAGCGCATCGGGCAGCCGGCGATGGTCAGCAGCACCGTGACCCGTGCGGTGCCCTCGGACAGGATGGCGGATTCGACCATGCCGAGCTCGGTGATGGGCCGGCGCAGTTCGGGGTCCTGGACGGCGGAGAGTGCTTCAAGGAGCCGGGGCTCGAGGGTCATGGCGTGTCGTTCCTCCGGGGGCGCGACCGGCGGCTAGGCGCCCGCGGGGGCACCTGCGGGATGAGGCCGGTGTTGGTCGAGCTGCGGTCGCGCCGCTTGGTGGTCTTGGCGCGGAGGTTCAGTTCCTCGCCGTCGGTGGTTTCCAGCAGGTCCTCGAGGGCCGAGCGCAATTCGGAGCGAACGTAGTCGCGGGTTGCCACGTCGCGCAGGGCGATGCGCAGGGCGGCGAGTTCCCGGGTGAGGTACTCGGTGTCTGAGAGGTTGCGTTCGGCCCGCCCGCGGTCCTCGGTCAGCGATACCCGGTCGCGGTCGTCCTGCCGGTTCTGCGCCAGCAGCAGCAGCGGGGCGGCGTAGGAGGCCTGCAGCGAGAGCATCAGCGTGAGCGCCGTGAAGCCCAGTGCCGCGGAGTCGAAGCGCCAGCCCTCCGGTGCCAGCGTGTTCCAGATCAGCCAGAACACGCAGAAGATGGTCATGTAGAACAGGAACTGCGGGGTGCCCATGAAACGCGCGAATTTCTCGGTGCTGGACCCAAACCTGTCGGGGTTGGGGGCAAAGCGCGGGAAGAAGCGGTTGCGGGCGGACATGGGGGTGTCGAGGCCTGTCGAGGCCTGGCGCTTCTCAGCCATGGGAACCTCCGTTCAGGGGTGGTAGGTCGGTGCCGATGGACGGTGCCGGGGCATCGGGTGCGGCGTCGTCGGGATGGTCGTCGTGGGTGCGCCAGTCATCGGGCAGCAGGTGGTCAAGCACGTCATCGACGGTCACCGCGCCGACCAGGCGCCCGTCGTCGTTCACCACGGCCAGCGAGGTGAGGTTGTAGCTGGCCAGGGTGCGGGCGACGTCGGCGACCCCCGCCTGGTCGTCGATGGGTTCGACGTCGGAGTCCAGGATGTTGCCCAGGGACTCCGGCGGCGGGGTGCGCAGCAGCGCCTGGATGTGCACGGCGCCCAGGTAGCGGCCGGTGGGCGTCTCCAGCGGGGGCCGGGTGACGAAGACGGTGGAGGCCAGGGCGGGGCTCAGCTCCTCGCGGCGCACCGAGGCCAGGGCCTCGGCGACGGTGGCCTCGGGGGAGAGGATCACCGGGACCGGGGTCATCATCGACCCGGCGGTGCCCTCGGCGTACTCGAGCAGGCGGCGCACGTCGCGCGCCTCCTCGGGCTCCATCAATTCCAGCAGTGCGTGCTTGGTGTCCTCGGAGAGCTCGCCCAACAGGTCGGCGGCGTCGTCGGGGTCCATTTCCTCCAGCACGTCGGCGGCGCGTTCCATGTCCAGGGCGGAAATGATCTGCACCTGTTCGTCGTCCGGCATCTCCTGCAGCACGTCGGCCAGCCGCTCGTCCTGGAGTTCGGAGGCGACCTCGACGCGGCGCTTTTGGTTCATCTCGTGCAGCGCGTCGGCGAAGTCGGCGGGCTTCATCTCGTCGTGGGCCGCGACATAGGTACTGGCTGCCTGCGGTTCGTGCAGCGCGGTGTGCACGATCGCGTCCCAGGGCACCAGCAGCCGCTCGCCGCGCGCCCGGCGCAGGCCCAGCAGACCGCCGGCGGGGTCTCCGCGGCGCACGTAGTAGTCGGAGATGATCCAGTCGCCGTTGCGTTCCCGGGCCAGGCCGATGTCCTCGACCACCGCGTTGCCGGAGCCGTCGGCGAACACCACGCGCCTGTCGAAGAGCTCCGCAGCCACCAGGATCTCCGCGCCGCGCTGCTGGAAGCGGCGCATGTTCACCAGGCCGGAACAGATGATCTGCCCCGACTCCATGGCCTGGATGCGGGTCATGGGCACGAAGACGCGTCGTTTGCCGGGCACCTCGACGACCACGCCGACGCACTGGGCGGGCTTGGTGGCCAGGCGGGAAACGACCACGACGTCGCGCAACCGGCCCAAGCGGTCGCCCAGCGGGTCGAAGACGTCCAGGCCCAGCAGGCGTGCGATGAAGACCTTCGTAGAATTGCTGCTCACGCTCTCTAGGCTACTGCCTGACGTGCACCCTTTGGCGGTTTGGTGCATGTGTTGAGCGCGACGTGGTGAAACCGCGGTTGTGGGCGGCATCGCTTTCACCTTCAGCGATCAAGCCAGGTGTTCGGGTGCGGCAGCATGCACAATGGATATATGTCATCCCCACTTGGTGCATCCCCGTCCAACCCGAACCTGCCCGGCTTGCCGCGCGGCGAGCTCTTGGGCCGCTACAGCACGTACCTGGATGCGCAGAAGGTGGTTGACTACCTGGCCGACCACGACTTCCCCGTCGCCAACCTCACCATCGTGGGCAATGACCTCAAGTCGGTGGAGCGGGTCACCGCGAAGCTCAGCTACCCGAAGGTTGCCGCCGCCGGCGCCGCCCAGGGCGCGATGTTCGGCGTCTTCGTGGGGCTGGTGCTGACGATCTTCAGCCCGGGGTCCAACGCGCTGGCGCAGATCCTGTCCTCGGTGGGCATCGGCATGGCCATCTGGATGCTGGTGGGCGTGGTGAGCTACTCGTTCCGGCGCGGCAAGCGCGACTTCGCCTCGCAGTCCCAGGTGCTGGCCACCAGCTACGACGTGGTGGTGGCTTTCTCGCACGCACATGCTGCCCGTGCCATGGCGGCCAACCTGCCCATGAGCCGCATGGCTGCGGACAACGGCGTGGGCGCGCACACCCCGCCGGCGCAGCCGCAGCCCCAGGTCCAGCCCCCGGTCCAGGCCGGAGCTCCCGCGGCGCCCGCTGAGCCGGGCGCCAGCGCCCCGACGTCGGGCAGCTACTCGGACTTGCCCGACGGGCGCCCGCAATTCGGCATCCGGATCCAGGACAACCAGCCGCCGGCCGCGGCCCCGGTGGCCCCGGTGGCCGAGGCCCCGGCGGCGCCTGCAGCCGACACGCCGGCAGCCGCGCCCGCTGCCGAGGAAACCGAATCGACAGATGTCACCGGGGACGCGGATCGCGAAACCGGTGCCGGTAGTGCAAGCGGGGAATCCACGCCGGAGGATGCGAAACACCCGGAACACGGCAAGCATCTCTAGGGCAAGCACCTCTAGCCGGCGGCCCCGCACCCGGGGCACGGACCCGGGCGGCAAGCCCAACAAGCACGAAACGCGAAGGCGGCCTTCAATCCAACGAGGATGAGGGCCGCCTTCGCGTTATGTGACAGGTTGGCCAGATCAGCCCTTCCGGACCTGTGCCATCCATTCCTCGACCTCGGCCGGGGTGCGCGGCAGTGCCGCGGAGAGGTTCACGCAGCCGTCGGCGGTGATGAGCACATCGTCCTCGATGCGCACGCCGATGCCGCGGTATTCCTCCGGCACGGCCAGGTCCTCGTTCTTGAAGTACAGGCCGGGCTCGATGGTGAAGACCATGCCCTCCTCGAGGATTCCGTCCAGGTATAGCTCGGCCTTGGCCTGTGCGCAGTCGTGCACGTCCAGGCCCAGGTGGTGGCTGGTGCCGTGGGGCATCCAGCGGCGGTGTTGCTGGCCCTCGGGGGAGAGCGCCTCCTCGAGCGTCACCGGCAGCAGGCCCCAGGCGTCGAGGTTCTGCGCCAGCACCGTCACTGCGGCAGTGTGCAGGTCGCGGAAACGGGTGCCCGGCTTGGCCACGGCGAATGCGGCGTCGGCGGCGTCGAGCACCGCCTGGTAGATCTTGCGCTGCACCTCGGTGTAGCTGCCGTTGACCGGCAGGGTGCGGGTCACATCGGCGGTGTACAGCGACTCGGCCTCGACGCCGGCATCCAGCAGCAGCAGGTCCCCGTCGTTGACGGCGCCGTTGTTGTTGATCCAGTGCAGCACCGTGGCGTTGTTTCCCGCGGCGGCGATGGTGTCGTACCCCAGGTCGTTGCCCTCCTCGCGGGCCCGGGCGAAGAACGCACCCTCGACCACGCGCTCGCCGCGTTCGTGGCCCATGGCGCGGTCCAGCGAGCGGACGACGTCGTGGAAGCCGTTGACCGTGGCTGCCACCGACTTCTTCATTTCAGCGATTTCCCACTCGTCCTTGACCAGGCGGATCTCGCTCAGTGCCTCGGAGAGTTCGCCGTCGAGGGAGTCAGAGACTTCCAGGTCCACTCCGGTGTTGATGCGGGAGGTGTCGACGAGCGCGTCGCAGTTCATGTCCACCTCGCGCAGCAGGCGGATGCGCATGCCGCCGAATTCCACGACGCCGGCGTCCTTGGTAATGGCAACCTCGAGGCCGGTCAGGTCCGCGGTTGGCAGACCCAGGCGCGCCTGCAGCAGCGGCAGGGTAGGGCGGGGTCCGATCCAGAACTCGCCGGTGCGGGCGTTGGAGTAGAACTCCTCCGAATCGCGCCCCGCCATCGGGGAGAAGTAGAGCGTGGAAACGTGGTTCGAGCCGTTGTCGCCCGCGCCCGTCTCGGTGGGTTCCAGCACCAGGACGGCTTCCGGCTCGTGGTCAAGGCCCAGCCCGGTGAGGTGGGCGAAGCCTGAATGCGGACGGAAGCGGTAGTCGGTGTCATTGGACCTGACCTTGTGCGGCCCGGCGGGAATGACCAGGCGTTCGCCGGGGAACTTGGCCGAGATCGCTGCGCGGCGGGCGGCCGCATACGGAGCGACCTTATCCGCGCCCGGAAGCGTGGAGTTTTCGGGGGCCCATGATGAGGCCATGAACTTCTTGAATGCCTCGGAGTTGGGGCGCTGGGAACGGTTGTTCACGCGCTCTTCGAGGGGCTGGTCGCTGCCGGTGGTGGTGGTTGCATCAGTGCTCATTGTCCAATCGTCTCAAAGGCCGGACACTTACGCCAAGACGCCCGGAGAACAACGAGGTGCCGGTGCCGGGGACTGGTTGTGTTGCTGGCGCGAACCGCACGCTTTCGCGGTGGACGGCCGCTGCCCATCGAGGTGCCGGGCGGCATCGGGTGTTCGTTGTCGGAAGAACACCGTGGGGCACTGCCGACGCTGTCCTGCCAAGGGGCTACCCTGAAAGACATGCGGATCGACCTTCATGCTCATTCACATGTTTCCGACGGGACGGAGCACCCCGCCGAATTGGTGGCCGCGGCCAAGGCCGCCGGCCTTGACGTGCTGGCGCTGACCGACCACGACCAGACGTCGGGGTGGGCAGCGGCCGGGGAAGCCGCACTTGAAATCGGCGTGGGGTTGGTCCCGGGCATGGAGATCTCCTGCAAGACCGAGGCCGGCGTCAGCGTCCACCTGCTCTGCTACTTGCACGACCCCGCGCATGCGGGACTGATCGAGGAAATCGAAAAGGCCCGCGACGCGCGCATTACCCGTGCGCGGCGAATGGTGGAGTTGCTCGCCGAGGATTATCCGGTGGATTGGGACCTGATCGCCCGCCACTCGATCCCCGGCGGGACGATAGGCCGACCCCACATTGCCGATGCACTGGTTACGGCCGGTGTGGTCCGCACCCGTACCGAGGCGTTCGCTGAGGTGCTGACAGCCCGGTCGCGCTACTACGTGGGCCACTACGCCATGGATCCGGTGACCGCGGTCAAACTGGTGCGCGATGCCGGTGGGGTGCCGGTCTTTGCGCACCCGGTTGCCTCCGCTCGCGGCCGGGTGGTGGGGGAGGAGACCTTCGAGCAGATGATCGAGGCTGGTTTGTTGGGCCTGGAAATCGAGCACCGGGACAACCCCGAAGAGGGGCGCAAATACCTGCGTGCGCTTGCGCTGGAACACGACTTGATCGTCACCGGGTCTTCGGACTACCACGGCACCGGCAAACCGAACCGACTGGGCGAAAACACCACCAGCCCCGAGATGCTGCAGCGGATTCTGGAAGCCGGGACCGGCTCCGCACCGGTCGGAATGCCCGATCTGTTCTAGCCATCCCCATCATGCGCACCGCTGCCGTTCCGGAGGGGACGCTGGCGGTGCGCCTTTTTGATCCCCGGTGAGGGATTTCCTGAGCTGCCGATGTGGTGGTCAGACGCGTACTTTTTCTCGTTCTGCGGTGTTGATTAGTTTTGAGCTTGGCGGATGGACAATAGCTATTCGGTAAGTGGTCATCCAGTCGCAAAGACATTACGAGTTCCACTATTCATAATTCGGCTGATGGTCGTAACGGCTCGAGTGAACGCACGGATATTGCGGAGTTGGAATCGGTCCGTAATCGTCCTCCGGGGTGGGCTTCCCCGGACACCTGCTACTATCGTTGTAGTTGCTTCACAGTTTGAAATGTTTTTGTTGAGCCTAGTTCCAACGTTTCACGAAGCAACTCGCAACCACGACGGTATGAACTTAGCCGTCATTTGGATGTAAATCGGTGTCGTGCACTGGTGAGGAACACCTCCCTGCGACCATAGTCCGATGTCCAAGTATCCGGCATGAAGACCGGGTGGTTATGCGCGCTCAGAATGCGTCCACGCCGGATGTCTGCTCGATTCGTGTATGCGAATTCGATTAATTGTGCCTTGTAGGCCAGCGCGCAATTTAGGAATTGTTGCCGGCGGCATTCCTACGAAGAGAGGATGGATATGGATCTCGAAAACGGGGATTATCAGCTTCTCGCAGGATGGGTTGTCCTGGGGTTGTTGGTGCTGTTTTACGGGGGGACATTTGTTATGTCCCTTATGATTGGCAAAAAGAAAGAAAACGCCGACGGTTATATGACAGCCGGAAACAAAATTGGTTTCGGCGTTTCCGCGGCGAGCATGACCGCCACATGGATCTGGGCATCCTCGATGTACGCCTCCGCGACATCGGGCTATACCTATGGCATTTCCGGGCCGATTCACTACGGTCTTTGGGGAGCATTGATGATTCTATTCATCTACCCCTTCGGCCGGAGGATCCGTGCGGTAGCGCCAAAGGCACACACCCTTGCCGAGGTCATGTATGCCCGCCATGGTCGTTCCAGCCAACTCATGCTGGCCGGATCCAACATCCTCGGTAGCGTCATTTCGCTGACCTCCAACTTCATTGCCGGTGGCGCACTCATCGCGTTGCTCTCTCCCTTTAGTTTCCGCCAGGGCATCATCGCGGTGGCTGCAGGGATCCTGCTTTACACCCTGTGGTCCGGGTTCAGGGCATCGGTGCTCACCGATTTTGCCCAAGTCGTGGCGATGCTCGGTGCCGTGGTGATCATTATTCCGGTGATCTTCTTCGCCGCCGGAGGCCCGGGTCTCTTTGAAACAGGCGCCTCAAACCTCACGGCTCAGCAGAGCGACTTCTTCTCTTCCGATGCGTTCATGAACCAGGGTGCGCCGTACATCGCGGCCGTGTTGGCGTACGCTATCGGTAACCAGACGATCGCCCAGCGTCTCTTCGCAGTTCGTGAAGACCTGATCAAGCCGACCTTCATCACGGCGACGATTGGCTACGGTGCAACCATTATCGGATTCGGCATGCTCGGTGTCATCGCCCTGTACGCAGGCGTCACCCCGATTGACGGGGACACCAACAACCTTATTCCGCAGATGGCCGTTACCTACCTTGGCCCGGTCCTGTTGTGTGTTTTCTTCATCATGATCCTGGGATCGCTTTCCTCCACGGCTGATTCCGACCTGGCTGCTCTTTCGTCAATCGCAATGGCCGACATCTACGGCCAGTCCGTTGGCAAGAAGAAGGCCAATCCGAAGACGATGCTGCTGGTCGGCCGGATAACGATGATTCTGGCCACCGCAGCCGGCTTATTCTTTGCGAGCGGGAAGATGAACATCCTTGATCTCTTGGTCTTCGTCGGCGCGCTGTGGGGTGCGCTGGTGTTCCCGGTCATTGCGAGCTTCTACTGGAAGAAGGTCACCAACATGGCCTTCACCGTCTCCTCACTGACTGCCCTGGCCATTTTCCTGCCGGTGCGCTTCGAATGGATCTCGATGTCCGGTCTGACCGGCTACGTCGTGGACGTCGTTTCCATCGTCGGAGTTGGCGTGGTCCTGGGACTGATGAGTTTCGGATTCTTCGGGCTGAAAATTGCCCGGATCATTGGTATCGCAGCAATCGTCATCGTCGCGCCGTTTGCCTTCGGTGTCCTGCACGAATACGCCGTGCTCAGCGGCTCGCTGGTCGCCTATTCGGTCTCGACGGTTGTCTGCTACCTCATGTCGGTGCGTTCCAAGCAGGAGTTCGACTTCAGCACCATCAAGGACCGTGTCGGTGACTTCGACCCCGTCGAGACGATCACGAACGATTCCGACCACCTAACCACTTCGAAGTAGAGGCAAGGAAAGAGGAGACTGTCATGAGTTTTTTTTGGTTGACCGTATATGTCTTGATCTGGCCCCTGGTCGTTGGCGGAACGCTTTTCGTCATCGTGCGGGCGTTCTACCGGGAATGGCGCCAGGCGCGCGCTGAGGGTCGAGGCATGGTTTAGGGCAGCGGGAGACAACGTCGGTCCAAGGACCAGCTGCGTTTCCAGCTAGTTCAAGTGCGGGGAGTCTGTCAGGATCACTGGCAGACTCCCCACTTACTCCCGTTAACATTCGTGTGCGGATACAAAATTCAATGTGCGTGATGGTTTGAGCTGCCCGGAATTTCGCCCCTAGGGACACATTAAACGTCTCCTGCTTGCGCTAGGGTCAGCATTCTCGGGTTACCACTGACCATACTTCTAGCGATCAGGTACAGCCACAGAGATGGAGAGACGGAGTTTGCTGGGGGTTGTCTGTCTGGCGGCTAGTCATCGAAGAGGGAACCACAGCCCGGTGCGGTGGAACCGTCGTTGCAGTTCTCCGCGACAAGAATCTTTTTCGTCCGCCAAACGCTCATCGTCAGTGGTGCACTGGGTACGTTTGCGACACCGGGGATCGGAGTCCATGGACCCCCTTCGGTCGAGTATTCGCCGCGGAACCGGGTGCTAAGTCCCACTCCAAAGTCTCCCGTTTCCCTATAAACATGGCTAGTGGTGGTCGGCTCATCAAAGCCGCGCTGAGCGACGGCGACGCCGGGAAAGCTTAGCCGCCGTGATATCCCATCTCCGTAGGACCAACCGTAGGAAATTGGGATTGCTCTGATTCGCACGTTCTGGTCAAATATTGCCACAGCGAAGCTCTGGGTTTTTGACTCCGCATACATGTGGGCGTGGCCATTACGCAGGGAAAAGCTCTTCGGCTGACTGATGATCGTCGATGCAAGGATTGGTAATTCTCGAAATCGCTCTGGAGTGACCTTTGCGATATCTAATTCGGCGCCTGGTATCTCAATGTTTGGCTCTCGGCTACAGTAGGAATCCGTTCCCACCAGCTGCCCTTTGCGTGGACCATTTACGGCATAGATGAATCTGAGTAATGGGTAGCTCCCATCAGTACACGGGGGATCCGGGTTCGCATCGCACCCCAAAGCTTGCATCAATGCAGGCTCACATTGGCGGAAGTACTCAACGCGATATTTTAGCTTCGGCCCATAGCTTACCTGCTTGGATTTCGTCTTATCTTTATAGAAGGAGCTCGGTGGCTTATTTGTCTCGCCCCCGCCTTCGCATCCGTCTTCATGCGTATGCGCGCTGTCCCCTCCGAATGACATTTCCGATTCGCATGCTGGATCCGCAATAGTTCCTAGTCCAAGGTCTGCGGCGATCGCCGTAGGTATCTGGAGACAGGCTAGTAGCAAAGCGGATGCTGAAATGCTTAGAATCACGGAGGTTAGCCGCAACATTATGGCTACTTTCCGTCTGGGTCGATGAACTCGACGTCCACCACAGACCACCCATTATTAAATACCAGATTGAAAGTTCCAGCTCTGGGAGAAGTTATAGCCGGGATCGTACTTTGGAGCTCTCCATTTGCCGAGTACACCAGGGTTCTCTCACGAAGAAACGTGAATCCGGATACGGAATTTCCTTTGGTGTTCCGGGCGAACGTTACGGACACATCTGTTCTTCCGCCAGCATGCCAACCGCCACGCCCGCGGTTTCCATCTGCTGGGTCAATTATCTGTGTCGCACAGAGGTAGCAGGTGCGTTCAGTGACAAGTTTGAGTGGCTTCGTGTCATAGGTAAGAACCGCGTAATCGACCAGCTCGAAATAGTGCTCCGTGAAGGCAACGATGCCTTCCTTGGAATTTTCCTTTGCAGCCTCGGGCATCTTGGGAAGAGGCCAGTTCTTCGCTGGCCCCTTGGAGCTGGCGGGAATGGGCTTGGGCGTTGGTTTCGCTGTGGGACTCGGTGATGGCGTCGGAGACGAACTCGTTGCCGTGGCAGTGGAAACTGAGGACGAGCTCGTGGGCTCGGCGGGGACGGCATTACCTGTGCATCCCGCTGCTGCCAGCAGTAGTGCACCCGAGGAGAAAGCGACGATGACTTGCTTGGTTTTCGTAAACATGCCTGAGGCCTACGATTCGGTCGGAGTCAATTAGCAGACAGCCTAGCCCGTTCGCGAGGGTTTCGGAGCGTTTTCCACAGGGTTCTATCGGCTTCGTGCCTGTTCGGGTGGCGATTGGACTAGTGACAGATGCCCCGGGACGTCGGAAGGCAAGGGTGGATCGGTGCGCGTGTCAGACGACCGAAACCGAGGTTTGATGCGTACTGGAGTGCTGACCGACCAGGATCGCATCCGGACAGGCTGAGGAACCCAACTCAGTCGATGTCATGACTCGCGGACAGCACTAAGCCCCGTACCACTTCGGAATTCGAGGTGTTACGGGGCTTGATGCCGTAAGAGTTTCAGTTTGCGGCCGATTGGAGCTGAACCGAGCAGCAGGACCGCGTGGATAGGTTAGTCCTCCAGGACCTGAAGCAGCGTGGCCTTCGGGATGCGTTTGCTCATCACGGAGATCGACTGGGGGTTTTCGTCCACGCAGACGAAGCGGCGGCCCAGTGCCTGCGCGACGGAACCGGTCGTGCCGGAGCCCGCGAAGAAGTCCAGGACCCAGTCACCCTCGCGAGAACTCGCGTTGATGATCCGGCGCAGGATGCCCTCGGGCTTCTGCGTCGGGTACCCGGTCTTTTCCTTGCCAGTCGGCGAGACGATGGTGTGCCACCAGACATCGGTGGGCAGCTTGCCGCGCTCGCGCTTTTCGGCGGTGACCAGGCCGGGGGCCATGTAGGGCTCGCGGTCGACCTCGGCGTTGTCGAAGTGGTACGTCTTCGGGTTCTTGACATACACGAGGATGTTGTCGTGCTTGGCCGGCCAGCGGGACTTGGCCCGTGCTCCGTAGTCGTAGGCCCAGATGATCTCATTCAGGAAGGACTCGCGCCCGAAGATCGAGTCGAGCATGACCTTGGCGTAGTGGACCTCGCGGTAGTCGAGGTGCACATACAGCGTGCCGTCGTCGGCCAACAGCCGCCAGGCCTCGCGCAGGCGCGGTTCCAGGAAGGACCAGTAGTCGTCGAACGCGTCGTCGTAACTGTGCAGGTCCCCGCGCAGGGTGGAGTAGCTCCGGCCCTGGAAGCCGACGCGGTCGCCCTCGCCGGCGGCAGCACGGACCGACGTCATGACCTGGCGCTTTTGCGTCCGGCCGGTGTTGAACGGCGGATCGACGTAGATCAGGGTGAAGGACTCGTCGGGCAGGGTGGGCAGGAACGTCGCGTTTTCGGCATGGACGATCAGGTTGGGTCCCGCCGGATCCCAGGCGGGGACGGGGGATGCCGCGGCGGGCCCATCGGCGTCCGGTGAAGGATCGGCGATGGGCCCGTCGGGAATGCTGGTCAACGTCATCTAGTTGCTTGGCGTCAATCTACTCGGCGTCGGTGCGGTTCACGACTTCGCCCTCGCGGCGGCGGGTGCGGCTGCGGTTGGGGCGGGTGCGTGCCGGGCGCTCGGCCTGCGGTGCGCCCTGGTCCGAAGACTCGGTGGTGCCGGCGTTCTCGGAGGCGGGGGCCGACTCGCGGTGGCGTTCGCCCTCGCGGGCCGGGCGGTCGGATCGGCCGCGGGAATGGCCGTGGCGTCCGCCGCGCTCCGAGCTGTTGCCGCCGCGCTCGCCGCCGCGCTCCGAGCGACGTCCACCGTCGGAGGAACGCGGGGAGTTCTTCTTGCCGGTCTCGCCCAGGTCCTCGAGCTTCTCCCCGGCCAGGCCCTCAAGCTTGCGCGCGTGGCGCGGCAGACGGCCCTTGGTCCCTGCCGGGATGTGCAGGTCGGTGAAGAGGTGGGCCGAGGAGGAGTAGGTTTCCACCGGTTCGGTGACGTTCAGGCCCAGGGCCTTGTTGATCAAGCCCCAGCGCGGGACGTCTTCCCAGTCAACGAAGGTCACCGCGGTGCCCTTGTTGCCGGCGCGGCCGGTGCGTCCGACGCGGTGCAAGTAGGTCTTCTCGTCCTCCGGGCACTGCAGGTTGATCACGTGGGTGACGTCGTCGACGTCGATGCCGCGGGCCGCGACGTCGGTGGCCACCAGCACGTCGACCTTGTTGTTGCGGAAGGCGCGCAGTGCCTGCTCGCGGGCGCCCTGGCCCAGGTCCCCGTGCATGGCGCCGGCGGCGAAGCCGCGATCGATCAGTTCGTCGGTCAGCTTGGCTGCCGAGCGCTTGGTCTTGGTGAAGATGATGGTGCGTCCGCGGCCCTCGGCCTGCAGGATGCGGGCCACGACCTCGTCCTTGTCCAACTGGTGGGCGCGGTAGACGACCTGGCGGATGTCCTTCTTGGTGATCGAGTCGTCGTCCGGGTCAGCGGCGCGAATGTGCGTCGGCTTGGTCATGTAGCGGCGGGCCATGGCGATGACCGGGCCGGGCATGGTGGCCGAGAAGAGCATGGTCTGGCGGGTCGCCGGGGTGGCGGCGAGCAGCGTCTCGACATCGGGCAGGAAGCCCAGGTCCAGCATCTCGTCGGCCTCGTCGAGGACCACAAGGCGCACGTTCTTTAGGTTCAGGTGGCGCTGGCGGTGCAGGTCGATCAGGCGCCCGGGGGTGCCCACGACGATCTCGACGCCGTTGTTCAGCTGCTCGATCTGCGGCTCGTAGGCACGGCCGCCGTAGATCGTGGCGATGCGGGCGTTGCGCTTGGTCGAGGCCTTTTCGATGTCGGCGGCGACCTGCACGGCAAGCTCGCGGGTCGGGGCGACGATCAGGGCCTGCGGGGCGCCGGGGGCCGGGAGCTTGTCGTAGCCCTCGTCGGTGGGGCCGACCACGCGCTGCAGCGCGGGGATGCCGAAGCCGAAGGTCTTGCCGGTGCCGGTCTTGGCCTGGCCAATGATGTCGTGTCCGCCCAGGGCGACAGGGAGGGTCATCGACTGGATGGGGAAGGGGTGCAGGATGCCGGCGTCGGTCAGGGACTCGACGATGTCGGCGCGGACGCCGAAGTCGGCGAAGGTCAGCTGGGGGAGTTCGTGCGGGGTTTCATCCGTGGACAGGGATTCTTCGATGTCCACTGCCTCGGACGCCGAGTCGGCGGTCAGCAGGTGTTCTGTATTCGACACAGGGGGTCTCATTCGTTTAGGCGCCTGGGACCGGGGTGCTCGACGACCGTCCCCGGCAAGGCCGGGGAAGTGGGGTCGGAGGTCCACCACAATCAGAGGTGCTTCCAGCGGAGCCGATCGCAGGCTTAGCTAGTGGTCAAGTGGGTCTGACCACGTGGGGCGCGGAAGTCGCTGGGTAATCCCGCATGAATTCTTTTCAAGGTACGCGACCGGGCATCCTTGTATACCGTTCAAGCATATCGTGAGTCCGGTCAATTCCGCGTATTGCCCCCGGAGGTCCGGGCTGCAGGGCCGTCCGTGGCCCGCTGCGCCGGGGACCCGCCGCACCGGGCCACGGCGCAGTTCTCAGGGGCCGACGATCCGGAAGAGCACCTTGCGGCTGGCCATGTCCGCGTGCACCAGCTCGGCCTCGACCTGCATCCCCGCCTCCGCCGTCCCCTCAAAGCGCGCCATGACAGCCGGGTCCTTCACCTGAAGGGTGCCGCCGGTGCGGTGGTTGCCGTTGCCCGAATCCTCGGTTCCGGTGATCGTCACCGCCGCGAAGCGTTCTCCCACCCGGTGGGCCAGCGAGGCGGCCTCCACGGTGTCCACGGCGGCGCGTTCGACGTTGTTGACGATGCGGTTCGAGGTGTTCATCAGGTCCGGAAGCTGGGGCAGCACCTCGCGCACTCCGGCCGGAACCTCCTGGCCGTGGACGGCGTAGGAGCAGATGAGCAGCGCGAAGCGGTCCACGAGCCGGCGCAACGGCGCGGTGGTGTGCGCATAGGGCGCGGCGATGGCTGCCTGGACAATGTCCTCGGGCACCTCGCCGTCCAGCACGGTGTAGGTGGCACCGCGGAACAGGCTCGTGGCCTGGTGCATGAGGGCCAGCTGGCGCGGGTCGGCCAGGTCCAGGGAGCGCAGGAACTCGCCATAGGGCTGCTCAGGCTCCCAGACCGTCCCCAGCGCCTTGGCCTGGAGCCGGAAGATCCTGATGTCCTTTTCCGCCGGCGGCGGCATGGTGCGCAACAGGCCCACCTTGGCCTGGAGCATGATGCGGGCGGCCTCCATCCCGGTCATCAGCGAGATCTGGGCGTTCCAGTCCTCCACCGGCAGCGGGGCGTCGGCCACGATGACATAGGTGCCGTCGACGCATTCGACCTCCTGGGAGGGGATGCGCAGCGACGCGCCGCCGCGGGCCCGTTCCAACTCGATGCGCTTGAGCCCGATCTCGCGCAGCAGCTGCAGCATCGCACTGGCGGTCCCGTCGTCAAGGGCAGCCTGGACATCGACATAGTTGAGCTTTTCGCGGCTGCGGACAATGGCCCGCTCCAGGGCGGTGTGGGTGACGGAGCCGCCGGCATCGAGGGTGAAGGCCCAGAGGTAGGCGCTGCGGTCCTGGCCCGGCAGCAGCGAACCAGCGTCCTCGCTGATGGACTCGGGGTGCAGCGAGATCCGTCGGTGCGGCAGGTAGACCGTCTGGCCCCGCAGTCGGGTCTCGGCATCGAGGCTGCCGCCCAGGGCGACGAATCCGGGCACGTCGGCGATCGCATAGTGCACCATGTAGCCGTCGCCGTTGCGGGCCAGGTGCACCGCCTGGTCCAGGTCGGTGGAGGTTGCCGGGTCGATGGTGACCAGTTCGATCTCGCGCCGGTCGATGGCCGGGCGCTCGAAGTCGGCGATGGCGCGCCGGGCCTCGGCGAGCACCTCGGGCGGGAACTCGCTGCGCAGGGCGAACTCGGTTTCCAGTGCCTGAAGGGCCTGGGCAAGTGCTGTGCTTCGTGCCTCGGGCGTGAGGGCGATAGATTGGTGGATCACATCGACAGCATAACCACCACGCCGGTGCCGGGTCGCGGTTGTGTCGCGCGTGTTGGGCCCCGAGTACGCTGAAGGCATGACCAAATCACCTTTGACCTTTGGTTCGGCCGCCGCTGCGGAAGACGCGGAACTGGCCCTGCTGGGGCTGATCGCGTACCAGGAACTCACGTCCTTCGAACACCTGTCCTCCGATGCGCGCCTGTCGCCGACACTGGTGGACAGGGAAACCCTGGGCCGTTTTGCGGTGACCGAGTTCGGGCATTTCGAGATGGTGCGCGAACTCATCGCCGATCGCGGCCTGGATCCGCAGGAAGTCATCGAGCCGTTCATGGCGTCGCTGGATGAGATGCACCGGCGGACCAAGCCGGGGGACTGGTACGAGTCCCTGACCAAGGCGTATGTGATCGACGGGGTCGCCGCCGACTTCTATGCGCTGATAGCCTCGGGCCTGGAGCCGGCGGCCCGCTCCCTGGTCGAAGAGGTCAAGACCGCGCAGGGAATCACCGACTGGCTGCGCGAGCGGCTGCAGCTGGCCATCGCGGACCATCCCGAGCGCGCCTCGCGCCTGGCCCTGTGGGGTCGTCGGTTGCTGGGGGAGGCGTTGACCCAGGCCCGCGAGATCGGCGAGACCTACGACTTCTGGGGTGCCTTGCAGGCCGAGGGCCGCAACGACCGCGGTCAGGAAATGACGGCGCTTTTTGCCCGGCTGGTGGAGAACCATTCGCGGCGCATGCGCCAACTGGGCATGACCGCCTGAGGCGTACCGGCGATCGCCACCACGGAACCGAGAGAAACGAGGAGAACCATGGACCTGGACAAGAACTCACCCACCCGTGTGCTGAGCACCTACGAGGTCGCCAGGGCGCTGAAGGAACTGCCGTCCTGGCGCGAACGCCACGGCGCGCTGGTGTGTGCGTGGGAGTTCCCGGATTCGCGCAAGGCCGTGGACTTCCTGGCCATCGTGGCGGAGGCCGCCGAACGCCAGGGGCACCATCCCGACGTGGATTGGCGGTGGAACACCATCTTCCTGAGCACCACCTCGCACGATGTGGGCAGCGAAATCACCCTGCGCGACGTGGCCCTGGCCACGCTGCTCGAATTCGCCGCCGCAGACTCCGCCGCCGTTGCGGCCCCGCAGCGCCACCAAGACGTGCACCTGGGCATCGACACCCGGGATCCGGCACGGCTGGAGGACTTCTGGATCGATGTCATGGGTTACCGCAAGGGCCGCGACGGGGACCTGGTCGACCCCGCGGGACGCAATCCGCGGATCTGGTTCCAGGAAACGGAAACGCCGAACCCCAACCGCATGCACATCGACAAGTACATTTCCCGCTCCGGGCTGGAGCATGCCCAGGCGGAGCTGGAAGCGAGCGCCGGCACGGGGGACAGGACGCACGAGCCAAGCTGGACCATCTACACCGATGCCGACGGCAACCGGGTCTGCCTGTGCACCTCGGATGGGGAACAACCGCCCGCCCTGGACCAACCCGCCCTGGACTAAGGGGCCGGGCCCAAGCCCGCGACGGCGCAGGCTTGGGCAACGCGGACTTAAACAACTCGAGGAGGACGGGTGCCCGTCCTCCTCGAGTCATCGAACGAAAGTGTCCTAGTGGGCGAAGCCCACGCGGCGAGCTTCCTCGACACCGATCTCCACATAAGCGATGCCCGAAACCGGGACCAGCATGAGGCGGCCCTTGGAGTCGGTGAGGCGAAGTTCCCCGCCCGATGCCAAGGCGTCGGACACGCGCTTGGCCAACTCCTCGGCGTTCTCGTCGGATTCGATTACGATCTCGCGGGCAACATTCTGAATTCCAATGCGAACGTCCATGGTGGCCTTCCTGGTTTGTTGCATGTGCCGGCGCCCGGTGGCGCCGACCAACATCTAGTGTTGAATTTACGTCAGGATTCCTTGGGGAATCGACCGATTCCGCGCCAAGCTAAACGCGACACCAAATCACTGGCCTCTTCCATGGGCACCTCATCGGCCATGTCAACCCAGTAACGGGCCGAAACCTGTGCCATCCCGGCCATGGCGCGGCCCATGAGCAGGGCCTGGGCCGGTGCGAGGTTCGTGTCTTCGGCAATGACATCGGCGATGCGACCGGCGAACTCGGCGTTGAACGCCTCGATGCGCCCGCCGATCTCCCGGTCGTTGAGCAGGTCGGACTCGAAGATGAGCCTGAACCCCTGGGAATCGCGGGCGATGTACTCGTAGTAGGCGCGAATCGTCGCGGTGACGCGCAGCTTGTTGTCGGTGGTGGAATTGATCGCGGCCTCCAGCAGGGAGCTGAACTCGTCCATGTGCGTATCCAGCAATGCGACGTACAGTTCCCGCTTGCCCGGGAAGTGCTGGTAGAGCACCGGCTTGGACACCTCGGCAACCTCGGCGATCTCGTCCATCGACGCCCCGTGGAAACCATGGGCGACAAAGACCTGGTGTGCCGCCTGAAGCAGCTGGCGGCGGCGGGCCGCACGCGGCATCCGGGCGGTCCTTGGGGGCCGATCGCCGAGGCTGGGGGGTATGGTCACGTCGGCCCTTTCGCGAAAGCTGGCCGCCCGGCGGCACCGGGCGACATTTCGCACAAGTCTACTCTTGGGTAACGACGGATCCCGGACCTGACGCATCGTGCCGCACAAGACTATGGTGAATACATGGATTCCAGCAGCGAGACCCGAACCCGGAACCGGAACGACTCCACGGGCAGGCCCCCGGCCCTCGTGGCGCCCGGGGACGAGCTCCTGCCCGAGGAGCTGATGCGCTATTCGCGCCAAATCATCATCCCGGAGATCGGGATGGCCGGGCAACGCCGGCTCAAGAACGCGAGCGTCCTGGTCATCGGCGCCGGGGGACTGGGCTCCCCGGCACTGCTCTACCTGGCCGCGGCGGGCGTGGGGACCCTGGGCATCATCGACGACGACGTGGTGGACCTGAGCAACCTGCAGCGCCAGGTCATCCACTCCACGGCAGCCGTGGGGGAGCTGAAGACCGAATCCGCGGCCAGGCGCATCCGCGAGTTGAACCCGCTGGTCGCCGTGAAGCTGCACAACCAGCGGCTGGACACCGCCAACGCCGTGGAGCTCTTCGGCCAATACGACGTGATCCTGGACGGCACCGACAACTTCGCCACCCGCTACCTGGTCAATGACGCAGCGGCGCTCGCCGGCAAGCCGTACGTTTGGGGTTCGATCCTGCGCTTCGACGGGCAGGTATCGGTTTTCTGGGACGAGTACGGGCCGAACTACCGCGACCTGTACCCGACACCGCCGCCGCCGGGCACCGTGCCCTCCTGCTCCGAGGGCGGGGTCTTCGGGGTGCTGTGCTCGCAGGTCGGCTCCGTCATGGTGGCCGAGGCCATCAAGCTCATCACCGGGGTGGGCCGCACGCTGCTGGGTAGGCTGCTGATCCTGGATTCCCTGGACATGACCTGGCGCGAGGTCTCGCTGCGCCCGGACCCACAGGTTGAACCGATCACCGAGCTGCTGGCCAGCTACGACGACTTCTGTTCCACCCCGACGCTGGACGCGGACGGGCTGCGGCTCACCGCGGCGCACAGCATCACGGCCTCCGGGCTGGCGGGGCTCTTGGAGGCGCGCGCCCTAGGGAAGGAAGACTTCCTGCTCATCGACGTACGCGAGCGCGGGGAGGCGGAGATCGTGTCGATCCCCGGTGCCATCCTGGCACCGCGCGGGGCGGTCCTGGCCGGAGAGATCGAATTGCCGCGCGACAAGGAACTGATCCTGCACTGCAAGTCGGGCGGACGTTCCTCCGAAGTCATGCGCTACCTGCTGCGCAACGACTACACCCGGGTGCGCCACGTCGCCGGCGGCATCATGGACTGGATCAGCGACGTGGATCCGAGCCTGCCGAGCTATTGAGCCCGGCGGCCGTCTAAGGGAAACGGCGGGCACGAAAAAGGCGCCGTCGGCAATCCTCAGGGGGCTTGTCGGCGGCGCCTTCGCGCGTTGTCCGGGGCTCTAGACGGCCCGGCTCAGCTGCACGAGGTCCGGGGTCCGGGCCTCGGCGGCGGGGGCGGGGGCGGCGTCGTCCGCCGCGGACCCGGTGACCGGGCAGCGCGAGTCGTTCTTCACCGACGGTGCGCTCGGCGACTCGACCTCGAGGCCGTAGAGCGTCTGCAGGGCCTCGATGTAGTCCCCGGCGCGTCCGGCTGCTGCCAGCTCGCGGGCACGGACCGTGGGCACGTGCAGCAGTTGGCGCATCATCCGGCGCATGGCGAATTCGACTTCCTCGGCCGCGGCGGTGCAGCCGTGCTGGGCACGGACCTTCTCCACCTCGGTCTCGAGCACCTGCTGGGTGTGCTTGCGCAGCGCGACGATGGCGGCGTCGGCGGCGCGCTCGCGCTGTTCCGCGGCGAAGGCCTCGGAGGCATCGAGCACGATGCTTCGGGCCTGGCGCAGCGACTGGGCCTGCTCCTCGGGCGCTGCCATGCGCACCGATTCGAGGTTGATCAAGTCCACGCCCTCCAAGGCTCCGAGTTCCGGGTCGAAGTCATGGGTCAGTGCCAGGTCGATGGCTACCAACGGGCGGGTGCCCCGCTCCAGGGCGGCGATGTCCGCTGCCATCAGGCGGTGGTCCGAGCCGCTGCAGCCGATGATGACATCGGCCTGCTCGAGGGCAGCCTCGAGGGTGGACTCGTCAAGGGCGGTTCCGCCGCGTTTGGCGACGAAGGCCTCGGCGCGACCGGAGGCGGAAAACACCGAGACGTGGTGGGCCGCGCGTTCGCGCAGCAGCGACAGGGTGGCCCCGGCGTAGGCGCCGGTCCCGAAGATCACGACGTTCTTGGTGGACCAGTCGGGGTCGCGGCTCAGGTCTGTGGCCAGCTCCAGGGCGACCGACACGACGGAGAGGCCGCGCGAACCCAGGGAGGTGCGCGATCCGACGTCCTTGGCGGTGCGCGAGGCGGCCTGGAAGAGTCGCACCAGCGAACCGGTCGCGGTTCCCGCTGCCTGCGCCTCATTGAGCGCACGGCGCACCTGTCCGGCGATCTCGCGTTCGCCGATGACGGCGGAGTCGAGTCCCGCGCCGACGGAGAAGAGATGCTCGATGACCTCGGTCTCGGTCTTGGAGACCAGCGCGGTGGAAATGACATCCTGGCTGAGCCCGGTGCTGGCAGCGATCTGGGAGATCACCTCCGACCGGGCGGCGGCCACGTCCTCGGACTGCGGGACTTCGCAGTAGATTTCGTAGCGGTTGCAGGTGGCCAGGGTGATGGCGCCGGCAACCGGGCTCGCCGAAGCGAGCACGACGGAAGCGACCTGGGAGGCGTCGGCACTAATCTTTGCCACGGTCTCGAGGTCGATGTCTGAATGAGAGGCAACGAGAGATAGTAAAACCACAGTGTGTCCAATCATAGCGCTTCTACGTCACGTAGAGCATCGCATGTGACAGGTTCGACCATCCCCCAGGCTGAATCAACAGCGTCCCCAATGAACAGTTCCCCCAAGTACCGCTTCCCCAATGAATCGGTTTCCCCATGATAGCCCCGTTATGTGCCGTGAGGCACTGGTTTCGTACCGGTTTTTTCCCCCCAAATCATGGTGCGTGTTCGCTGGGGGCGTGCGGATTACGATTCGGCGCAACATGTTGGCAGAATCAATGCCATGACGTTGAGCCAGAACCACCCGCTGATGGACGGTCGTACCGCCAATTCCCCGTTGATTTCCGCCTACCGCGGCCAGAAGCCCAGCCGCAGACCCGTGTGGTTCATGCGCCAGGCAGGCCGTTCGCTGCCCGAATACCGCAAGCTGCGCGAGGGCACCGAGATGCTCGAATCGTGCTTGCGTCCGGACATGGCCTCCGAAATCACCTTGCAGCCGGTGCGCCGCCACGACGTGGATGCCGGGATCTTCTTCTCCGACATCGTCATCCCGCTTAAGCTCGCCGGCATCGACGTGGACATCGTTCCGGGCGTCGGCCCGGTGCTGGGCGCCCCGGTGCGCACCGCGGCCGATGTGCGCGCGCTGCCCAAGATGGACGACGCGGCCCTGGACCCGATCCGCGAGGCCGTCGCGATGACCGTGGAGCAACTGGGCAACACCCCGCTGATCGGTTTCGCCGGCGCCCCGTTCACGGTGGCCGCCTACATGGTGGAGGGACGCCCGTCCCGCGACCACATGGGCCCGCGCACCATGATGCACGCGCAGCCCGGCGTCTGGGAGGAACTGGCCAACTGGGCAGCCGATGCTTCCGGCGCGTTCCTGCGCGCCCAGATTGAGGCCGGCGCCTCCGCCGGACAACTCTTCGACTCCTGGGCCGGGTCGCTCTCGCTGGGGGACTACACCAACTTCGTGGCACCCGCCTCGGCGCGTGCCCTGGACCTCGTGCGCGACACCGGCGTCCCGCTGGTGCACTTCGGCACCGGCACCTCCGAACTGCTCGGCGCGATGCGCAACGTGGGCGTCGACGTCATGGGCGTTGACTACCGCCTGCCGCTGGACGAGGCCAACCGCCGCCTGGGCGGGGACATCCCGCTGCAGGGCAACATCGACCCGGCCCTGTTGACCGCACCGTGGGAGGTCCTCGAGGCCCACGTGCGCGAGGTGCTGGCCGCCGGCGACACCGCGCCGGCGCACGTGGCGAACCTGGGCCACGGCGTGCCGCCGGAAACCAACCCGGAGACCCTCACCCGCGTGGTCGAGCTGATTCACTCGATCCCGGTGGCAGGGCGTTAAGCTAGAACCACCAGCAGTACCGCCGGGGTGCGGTGCGCGGGCCTCCGCGCGAAGGCCACGCGCAGCGCACCCCGGACCCGTCAGTTACACCTTCGTTTTCCCGGAAAAGAGTTGATGGTGCCAAACGTCCCAGAGCAGCCCCGCAGCGGCTCGGCCGACGAGGTCGGCGCAACCAGCCACGGGCGCGTGCGCCAGGAACCGGCCGACGCCGGGACGCCGGCGAAAGTATCCGGCCGGGATGTCGACGGCGACCAGGCGCCCGCCGCAGGGCAGGCGCCCGCCGCAGGGCAGGCGCCCGCCAAGGCCAGGCCCACCCAGGTCGCCTCCACTGCGGCTGCCCACGCCCTGCGCCTGCTGAACCGGGCCCGCGGCACCGAGGCCCACCCACCGGCACCAAGTGTTCCCGACGCCCCGTTGGCAGTGGTCGTCGGCGGCGGGATCTCCGGGCTGGTGGCCGCCCGGGAACTGGCGGCCAGCGGCCACCGCGTCCAGCTGCACGAGGCAGGACCCGTCTTCGGCGGCTGCGTGGGACTCCACGAGGTCGCCGGGCTGGCACTGGATGCCGGCGCCGAATCCTTCGCCACCCGCTCCACCGCCGTCGCCGACCTGCTGGGCGAACTGGGCCTGGGTGATGACATCGTCACGCCCGAACCCGGGGGAGCCTGGCTCTACCTCAAGCGCGGGGCGGAGAACGTGGTCCTGCCGCTTCCCGCCACCGGCATCCTGGGCATCCCCGGGGACCCGTGGGCCGAGGAGGTGCGCCGCGCCGTGGGCCGTGCCGGCGCGCTGCGTGCCGCCGCCGACTTGATCACCCCGGTCTCCAAGAAGATCCTCGAGGGCGACATGTCCCTCGGCGCCCTGGTCCGCTCCCGCATGGGCTCGGCGGTGCTGGAGAACCTGGTGACCCCCGTGGTCTCCGGGGTGCACTCGGCGGACCCCGACACCCTTGACGTGGACGCCATCGCGCCGGGGCTGCGCGCGGCCGTGCACAAACACGGCTCGCTGGCCCGCGCCGTCGCAGCCATGCGTGCAGCGGCCCCTGCCGGATCCGCCGTCGCATCCGTCTCCGGGGGCATGAACCGCCTCGCCGCGGCGCTGGTCGCCGACCTCCAGGCCGCGGGCGTCCAGCTGCACGCCAACAGCCCGGTGGCAGGCATCGCGCCGGGCGCCGGGGGCACCGGCTTCCGCATTGAGCTGGCCCCGCGGGCCGCCGCCGCCTCCGCGGCCAAGGACGCCAAGCACGAAAAGGAATCGCGGCACGAACGCCACGAGCGCCAGGCCCACGAGGCCGGGGCCGGGGCCGCCGGGGCCGGACAGCGGCGCGAAGTGCTTGCCGACCGCCTCGTCATGGCCACCGGCGGCGAAACCGCCGTCGATCTTTTGCGCGGCATCGACGCCGGGTTCGCCGAGCACCGCCCGGCTCCGGGTGCCGGCATTTCCCTGGTCACCCTGGTGGTCGACAAGCCCGAACTCGACGACGCCCCGCGCGGCACCGGACTGCTGGTGGCCCCCACCGTCGATGACGTCGGGGCCAAGGCGCTGACCCACGCCACCGCCAAGTGGCACTGGCTCGGGGACGAATCGGGCCCCGGCTCCCATGTGCTGCGCCTGTCCTACGGACGACTCAACGACGTGGCCTCCGCCCTGGTGAACGCCGATGACTCCTCGCTGCGCAACGCGGCGCTGAAGGACGCCTCGGTGCTGCTGGGAATCGAGATCACCGCCGGGGACATCCTGGGCTTCGACGTGGTGCGCTATTCCGGAGCGCTGCCCTTCGCCACCACCGGCCATGCCAAGCGCGTTGCCCTGATCCGCGAACTCGCCGCCACCCACCAGGGGCTGGACATCGTCGGGGCCTGGCTGGCTGGCACCGGCCTGGCCTCCGTCATCGCCGACACCCGCAAACGGCTGCGCATCACCGTCAGCTGAGCCTTCCACCCAGAGATTCGTTTCACTTACGATTACCGCTTCGCCCCCACGGGCGGAGCACCGCCAAGAAAGCAGGAGATCCAAACCATGAGTGCAGTGGAATCCAACTCACCCGTCATCCGCGACCGCGAAGCAGCGGGTTCCGACGCGACCATGTACTACACCCTGTGGACCGTCTTCAAGCGCGATTCGGACCTGGACCGCCACGAGGGCGTCGAGGCGTTTGACGCGCTCATCGCCGAGCTCGCCGCCGAGGGAGTGACCCTGCGCGGCACCTACGACGTCTCCGCCATGCGCGAGGACGCCGACGTGATGACCTGGGTCCACGGCCCGACCGCCGAGTCCCTGCAGGCAGCGGTGCGCAAGATCCGCCGCTCCTACCTCTTCGCCGAGACCTCCATCGTCTACTCGACCATGGGCGTGCACCGCGAGGCCGAGTTCGCCAAGGACCACTCGCCGGCCTTCGCCCGCGGCGTGGCCCCGGAGACCTGGATGACCGTCTACCCGTTCGTGCGCTCCAACGACTGGTACCTGCTGGACCCCAAGGAGCGCGGCAAGATGCTGCGCGACCACGGCATCCTGGGCCGCGAGTTCCCCGAGGTGCTGGCCAACACCGTCGCCGCCTTCTCCTTCAGCGACTACGAATGGCAGATCTGCCTCGAGGCCCCGGACATGATCGACCTCGTCGACATGATGCGCCACCTGCGCTACACCGAGGCCCGCAACCACGTGCGCGAGGAAACCCCGTTCTACACCGGTCGCCGCATTTCCACCGCCGAGGTCGCCGAGGTCCTGCGATGAGCCAGGATTTCGATCCTCGCACCGGATACGACGCCAACGGCGTGATGGAACCCAAGGCGTACGACGCGATCCTGCTGGCGTCCTTCGGCGGCCCCGAGGGCCAGGAGGACGTGATCCCGTTCCTGCGCAATGTCACGGCCGGCCGCGGCATCCCCGACGAGCGCCTCGAGGAGGTCGCCACCCACTACCGGGCCAACGGCGGCGTCTCCCCGATCAACGCGCAGAACCGCGCGTTGAAGGCGGCCCTGGAGGCCGAGTTGGCCGCCCGCGGCATCAACGTGCCGGTCTACTGGGGCAACCGCAACTGGGCGCCGTATGTCGCGGAAACCATCGAGCAGATCCATGCCGAGGGGCACCGCACGGTGCTGATGCTCTCCACCAGCGCCTACTCCGGCTACTCCTCCTGCCGCCAGTACCGCGAGGACCTGGGCGTCGCCCTGCGCGAGACCGGGCTGGAGGGCAAGCTCGAGGTGGACAAGGTGCGCCAGTACTTCGACACCCCCGCGTTCGTGAACCCGTTCATGGACGGGCTGCGCGACTCGCTGGCCAACGTCCGGGCGCAGCTGGCGACGGCCGGCAACCCGGAGGGCGAGATCAGAATCGTCTTTGTCACCCACTCCATCCCGACCTCCGACGCCCAGGCCGCCGGCCCGCGCGAGATGGTCGCGCAGTTGGACACCGACCTGTACTCGGCCCAGCACCTGGCGGTGGCCGACGCGATCCTGGCCGGGGTGCCCGAGGCCGCCGGCCTGGAGCACTCCCTGGTCTTCCAGTCCCGCTCCGGCGCCCCGCACGTGCCGTGGCTGGAACCGGACATCAACGATGCGCTCACGCAGTACCTGGCCGCCGGCGTCGCCGGGGTCGTGGTGATGCCCATCGGCTTCGTCTCGGACCACATGGAGGTCCTCTGGGACCTGGACACCGAGGCGAAGGAAACCTGCGCCGAACTCGGCCTGGCCTTCCACCGCGCCCCGACCCCCGGGACCCACGCCACGTTCGTCTCCGGCATGGTCGACCTGGTGGCCGAGCGCCTGGCCGGCCCCGACGGAAGCGCGCTGAAGCCCGGACGCGCCTCGGTCGCCGAGCTCGGCCCGTGGTTCGATGTGTGCCGCCCCAACTGCTGCGTGAAGGTGATGCGCGACGGGAGCACCAAACCGACCATCGCCGCCGTCGACTCCGAGGTCGGGGTGCCTGCATCATGAGCGCCGAACGCTTCACCATCGGCACCCGCGGCTCTGCGCTGGCCACCACGCAGACCGGGAACGTCGCCGCGCAACTGCACGAGATCTCCCAGGTCCCCTACGACACCGTGCTGGTCAAGACCGAGGGGGACGTGACCACCGGTCCGCTGTCCCAGCTCGGCGGCACCGGCGTGTTCGCCGCCGCCCTGCGCCAGGCGCTCTACGAGGGCAACTGCGACCTTGCGGTGCACTCGCTCAAGGACCTGCCCACCACGCAGCCCGAGGGCCTGGTCATTGCCGCCACGCCGAAGCGAGCGGACGTTCGCGACGCCTTGTGCGCCCGCGACGGGCTTTTCCTGGCCGAATTGCCCGAGGGAGCCACCGTCGGCACCGGATCCCCGCGCCGCGCCGCCCAGGTGCTGGCCTTCCGGCCGGATCTGAAGATCGTGGACATCCGCGGCAACGTCGGCACCCGGCTGGGCCGGGTCAAGGGCTCGCCGGCGCAAAAGGACGACGGGGGAGTGGGGCGCACCGCCCAGGGCGACCTGGACGCGGTCATCCTGGCCGCCGCCGGCCTGGAGCGCCTGGGCCTGGAATCGCACATCACCGAGTACCTGGACCCGGAGATCATGCTCCCGGCCCCCGGCCAGGGCTCCCTGGCCGTGGAGGTGCGGACCGGCGGCAGCGGACACCCGTCCGTCGACGCGGCCTTGGAAACCATGGACGACGGCGACACGCGCCTGGCCATCACCGCCGAGCGCGCGCTGCTGGCCCGCCTCGAGGCCGGCTGCGCCGCGCCCATCGGCGCGCTGGCCACGGTGCACGGCGAAGTCCTGGTACTCGACTCGGTGGCTTGCCGTCCGGACGGCACCGACACCATGCGCCGCTCCGCCACCACGCAAACGCTCACCGTCGACGGCGCCCACGCCCTGGGCGTGGCGCTGGCCGAGCAATTGCTGCGCGAGGGCGCTGCCGACCTGGCGGGACTCTAGTCGCCACCATGAACGCTGATTCAGTGCTCGCCGGCCGCACCGCCCTGCTGCTGCGCGACCCCGCGCGGGCCGCGGAAACGGTGGCGCGGCTGGCGGCGCGCGGCGCGTCCGCGGCCGTGTGCAGGCTCATCGACTTCGAGCTGCCCGCCGACACCGGCGTGCTGGATGCCGGGGTGCGCCGGCTGCTGGACGGCGAGTTCGACTGGCTGGTGCTCACCTCGGTGAATACGGCCAGGGCCCTTGAACTCCGCGCCCGGGCCCTGGGCCTGGAACTGCGCATTCCGCGAAACACGCGGGTTGCGGTGGTCGGCGAGGCGACGGCGCGCGCCGTGAAGGCGCTGGGCGCGTCCGTGGACTTCATGCCGGAGCACGACCATTCGGCGCGCGGCATGCTCGCCGAGTGGGAGGAACTCAGCTCCCCGCCCCCGGCCGGCAAGGCGCACACCGCATTCATGCCGCAGGCTGACATCGCCTCCCCGACGTTGCGCGACGGCTTCACCGCCAGCGGCTGGGACGCACATATCGTCATCGCCTACCGCACCGTCCCGGCCCCCGCAGATCCCGAATTGGCCCTGCAGCCCCCGCTGCCGGACCCCGACCTGCCCCACGGCAGCCACACCCTGGCCCGGGACCAGCTGCCCGCCGCCGTGGACCGGCTGGATGCGGTGTTCTTCACCTCTCCGAGCACCGTGGACCAGTTCCTGTCCCTGGTCCCGGCACCCGGGGCGAACCTGGCGCTGGTGGCAATCGGCGACAGCACCGCTGCCCGCCTGCGCGCCCACGGGCTGGAGCCGACCGCCACCGCCGGTTTCCCGACCCCCGAGGGCCTCATCAACGCCTGGGAGCAATCCCTGCAGCCCGCGCAAGAACCCCCGACCTAGGGGGGATCCCGCGGCGCCGGCCCGAAGTCGGCGCCGCACACCCCCCAGCTTTCGAACCACCGCCAGCCTTCGAACCACCCCCGCCTTCAAACCCCCAGTCACGAGCTTCACAAGGAGCCAGAATGTCATTCCCCGCCCGCAGGCCCCGTCGCCTGCGCACCACCCCAGCGATGCGCCGGCTTTCGGCCGAGCTCGTGATGGCCCCGCAGCAGCTGATCCTGCCCGCGTTCGTGCGCGAGGGGCTCACCGAACCGAACCCGATCACCTCCATGCCGGGGGTTGTCCAGCACACCATGGACACGCTTAAGGCAGCCGCCGCCGAGGCCGTCACGCTGGGCCTGGGAGGTATCATGCTCTTCGGCATCCCGGAGACCCGCGACGCCACCGGCAGTGCGGGCGTGGACCCGGCCGGCATCCTGAACCGCGGGATCGAGGCAGTGCGCGCCGAGGTCGGCGACGAGCTGGTCATCATGTCCGATGTCTGCCTGGACGAATTCACCGACCACGGCCACTGCGGCGTGCTCGATGCGGCGGGCAATGTCGACAACGACGCCACGCTCGAAATCTACGGCCGCATGGCCGTCGCGCAGGCCGAGGCCGGAGCGCACATGCTCGGCCCTTCGGGCATGATGGACGGCCAGGTAGCGGTGATCCGCCAGGCGCTGGACGACGCCGGTCACCAGGATGTCTCCATCCTCGCCTACGCCGCGAAGTACGCCAGTGCGTTCTACGGCCCGTTCCGCGAGGCCGTCGATTCCCAGTTGAAGGGCGATCGCCGAACCTACCAGATGGATGCCTCCAACCGCCGCGAGGCGATGATCGAGGTCGAGCTGGACCTGGCCGAGGGCGCCGACATGGTCATGGTCAAGCCGGCCATGAGCTACCTGGACGTGCTGGCCGACGTGGCCGCCATGTCCCCGGTGCCGGTCTCCGCCTACCAGATCTCCGGCGAGTACGCGATGATCGAGGCCGCCGCCGCCAACGGCTGGATCGACCGCCGCGCCGCCATCACCGAATCCGTGCTGGGCATCCGCCGCGCCGGGGCCGACACCGTGTTGACCTACTGGGCCAGCGAGCTCGCCCAGTGGCTGAAAGAAGGAAAATAATGACCAGCTCCGCAGAACTCTTCGCCACCGCCCAGCAGCTCATGCCCGGCGGGGTGAACTCCCCGGTGCGCGCCTTCGGCTCGGTCGGCGGGGTTCCCCCGTTCATGGTCGGTGCCAAGGGCGCCTACCTGACCGACGCCGATGGCAACTCCTACGTCGACCTGGTCTGCTCCTGGGGACCGGCGTTGCTGGGCCACGCCCACCCCGCCATCCAGGATGCGGTCCACGCGGCGGTCGACCGCGGCCTGTCCTTCGGCGCCTCCACGCCCGACGAGGGCAAGCTGGCCCGCCTGGTGATGGATCGCTTCGGCGGCGTCGAGCGCATGCGCATGGTCTCCACCGGCACCGAGGCCACCATGACCGCGGTGCGCCTGGCCCGCGGCTACACCGGCCGCGACCTGATCGTGAAGTTCGCCGGCTGCTACCACGGCCACCTCGACGGACTGCTGGCCGCCGCCGGCTCCGGCCTGGCGACCCTGGCACTGCCCGGCTCAGCAGGAGTCACCGCGGCCACCGCCGCCGAAACCCTGGTGCTGCCGTACAATGACCGCGAGGCCATCACCACCGCGTTCGCCGAGCACGGGGAACGGATCGCGGCGGTCATCACCGAATCGGCACCCTGCAACATGGGTGTTGTCACCCCGGAAGCCGGCTTCAACAAGTTCCTGGCCGAGACCACTCGCGCCAACGGCGCGCTGCTGATCTTGGATGAGGTGCTCACCGGGTTCCGCGCCTCGGACGCCGGCTACTGGGGACTGACGGGCCGCACCGAGGGCTGGACCCCGGATCTCTACACCTTCGGCAAGGTCATCGGCGGCGGCCTGCCCACAGCTGCCCTGGGCGGCCGCGCGGAGGTCATGGACTACCTGGCCCCGCTGGGCCCGGTGTACCAGGCCGGCACGCTCTCGGGCAACCCGGTGGCCATGGCCGCCGGCATTGCCCAGCTGACCAACGCCACCGCCGAGGTCTACGCGCACATCGACGAGAAGTCCCTGCAGCTGCAGGCGGCCCTCACCGAGGCACTGGGTGCCGCCGGTGTCGACCACTCGATCCAGCGTGCCGGCAACCTGTTCTCGGTCGCCTTCGGCACCTCGGAACACGGGGTGCACAACTACGAACAGGCCCAGGCGCAGGAAGCATACCGCTACGCACCGTTCTTCCACTCGATGCTGGAAGCGGGAATCTACCTGCCGCCGAGCGTATTCGAGGCCTGGTTCCTGTCCTCGGCGCACGACGATGACGCCATGGAAAAGATCTTCGCTGCGCTTCCGGCTGCCGCACGCGCGGCGGCATCGGCGGTTCCCACCGTCTAGCCCCAACAAGTGCTGTGAAAGCCCCCGGATGCTGCCGTGTCAATCGCTTGATGCAGCAGTTTCCGGGGGTATTTTCATTTGTTCGGGTACTTCACGCCGCGTTGAGAATAAAATTTGGTGAGGTCTAGGCCACTTTCCCCTCCGGCTTTTCTGCGGGGCCGCGGCCTGTGGGGGAAAGCGGCACAGCCGTCTACGGGAATGCAGGGAACAGTAAAACGGTACGTCAGATATCGATTGTTTGACCTGTTCGGGTGTGGGGGCGGGTGCTCTGATTCCCGGCGCAGGGACGCACCCGGGGCGATCGGTTCGCCAGGGCGTATTGGCGACGCGGCTACGCTTGTCCGGTTAGTTTTCGCGTTTCGTTGCCGCCGAGGAATTCAGTGAGCCTTTTTCGTACCAAACCCGTGGAGAGTTTCCTGGCAGACGCCGCGGAACCGGGACGACAGCTCAAGCGGTCCCTGAACACTTGGGATCTGATGATCATGGGTGTCGCAGTGTCGGTGGGCGCCGGAATCTTCTCCGTGGGCGCACGGGCCGCAGCAAGCTTTTCCGGTCCCGCAGTCACGCTGTCATTCGTGATCGCCGCACTGACCTGCGCCATGGCCATCATGTGCTACGCGGAATTCGCGACGGCGATCCCCGTCGCGGGTTCGGCTTATGTGTTCTCCTACGCCACCATGGGCGAGTTCGTCGCGTGGATCATCGGTTGGAACCTGATCCTCGAACTTTTCACGGCGACTGCGGTGATCGCCAAGTATTGGGGTATCTACCTCACCGAAGTTTTCCAGCTCGTGGGAGTACACCTCTCACCCACCATTGACCTAGGCATCGTCACCATGAGCTGGGGACCATTGCTGATCGTTGCGCTGTTCACGCTGTTGCTCGTCATGGGCACCAAGCTGTCAGCCACGGTCGGGAATGTGTTCACCATCATCAAGATCGCCGTCGTGCTCTTTGTCATCGTCGCCGGTCTGTTCTACATCAAGGCGGAGAACTTCACTCCGTTCATCCCGGAAGCCATTCCGGCCACGGGGGATGGCACCACCGACGTGCTCAAGCAGTCGCTCTTCGCCTTTGCCACGGGTGCCGCTCCGGCACAGTACGGCATGATGGGTGTGCTGGCCGGAGCCGCGCTGGTCTTCTTCGCGTTCGTCGGCTTCGACGTCGTGGCAACCAGCGCCGAAGAGGTCACCAACCCGAACAAGACGCTGCCCCGCGGCATCTTCGCCGGCCTTGCCCTGACCACGCTGCTGTACGTGGGTGTCTCATTCGCACTGACGGGCATGGTGTCCTACAAGGATCTGGCAGCGGTCGAAACCCCGACGCTGGCCACCGCGTTCTCGCTGGTAGGCAACGACGGGGCAGCATCGGTCATCGCCGTCGGCTCGCTCATCGGCCTAACCACAGTGGTCATGGTGCTGCTGATGGGGCTCTCGCGAGTGGTGCTGGCCATCAGCCGCGACGGGCTGCTGCCGCACTCCCTGTCCAAGACCAGTGCCAAACGCGGCACCCCGGTGCGCATCACCGTAATTTGCGGTTCCCTGGTTGCCCTGGTGGCCGGGTTCACCCGAGTGGACGTGCTCGAGGAAATGATCAATATCGGCACGCTTTCGGCGTTCGTGATGGTCAGCCTGGGCATCATCGTGTTGCGCCGCAAGCGCCCGGATCTCAAGCCGGCCTTCCGGGTACCGTTCGGTCCGGTCATCCCAATTGTCTCGGCCCTGCTGTGCACCTATCTGATGCTCAACCTGGCCGTCGAGACGTGGATCTACTTTGTTGTGTGGTTGGTTCTCGGCGTGCTGATCTACTTCGGCTACGGACGCAGCCACTCTCGCCTTGACGAAAAGCATGCGGATCAGGTGGCGGCGATGGAAGAGATTGCTGAGCCGGAGCTTGCGGCCAAGTAGGACGTAAGAGCGGCTGGCTGCCTGGCTAGCCAGTTGCGGTAGCGGTTAATCTGTGACCGACGGTGTATTAAGTCTCTCTGATTCAGAGGCAGGCGCCGGCGCCGTTGATATCTTCGCGCAGCACCGGGGTATTGGCCCGGGGCACGCACTCCGATCAGGGCTTCGGCCTTCAACTTAGTCGCATTTGACGAAGGCAAGCATTGCACCGGAAGGGAACTCGCTGGCCTGCGTCATGCCGAGCGACTCGTAGAACGCCTTCTGCCCGGGCTCATCGTCGGTCAACAGGACTTTCTGCCGAACGCCTGGATATTGCGCGAAGATCAGCTCGGCAAGCCCGCGGCCAATCCCTGCCCGGTGGTGATCCGGGTGGACAAGAATATCCTGCAGGTAGCAGATCGAAGCGCCATCGGAAATGCTCCGGGCCAAGCCGACCAGCTGGTTGCCGACGTGGACAACAGCTACCGTGTGCGATCCTTGAATCGCGGCCAACAGGGTATCGGGGGAGTTCGTGTAGGCGCTCCAGCCGACTGCGTTGTACAAACCGATCAGCTCGATGGCCTCGATCTGCTTAGTGAGTGAATACGCAATGTTCTCCATTCCCGTTGTTCTATCACACCGCGCATATGACAGTAGGGAGGCGTTGGCCGCGTGCCGCGACTGGGTCAGTGGACCACGGTGACCTACGCGATGAATGGAGAAGATCAGGCAGCTGCGGTTTCCGGATGGAAGACCCAGTTCCGCCTGGGTAATCGCAGCGGATCCCGCGATGCGGGCAGCACCACATGGGGGATTTGGGCGATCACAACGACCTCAAAATGCCCCGCATGGTAGGCAGTGTGGCAGCGGATGCACAATAACAACCCGTTGGACACATTGGTCTTCCCACCTTCGGAAAACGCCTTGATGTGGTGGACTTCAGTGCGGTGCACCGGCATCGAACAACCGGGATTTGCACAGCCGCGGTCGCGGGCGGCGATGGCCCGCTTCTGCGCCTTGGTGAAGTAACGAATTTTCCTGCCAAGATCCAGCGGCTGGCTGTTGCCGCCCATGACCAGCGGCAGGATTCCAGCATTGCAGGCCAGCCGACGCGCTGTTGCAGCGGAAACGAGTTCTCCGTGCTGGGTGAAGCCGGGTTCGGTGGTGATCCCGGCCAGGGCATCGTAGGTAATCGTCACCAGGATGTCTATGCGGGAGCCCATCGGCATCCACACGTCCTCGGGTGTTTGCGGGTCGATCAATCTGGTGATTGCGTCGAACACCACCTGGTAGAGCCTGCGTGCGCGCAACCTGGCGTTTGTTTCCTTGGCGGTCTCCCCGGGGAGCGGTGCTTCCTCGGGAGAGATGACAATCGGGTGGCCAACGTCGTTGAAGCCCGCGCGTGGGCGTTGGTCGACCGGCGTGTCGGGGTTTGCCGCCCAATCGGGGATGGGGAGGAAGTCCTGGTCGAAGGGGGTGCCGAGTGTACCGGGAGTGCCCGATGCGGTGAATCGGACACCAGCGGTGGAAGGATTGTCGTCCGTGGACATGTCCGTGGCATCCTCCGAGGAGCCGCTGCCGTCGGCGTCGTCCTCGGGGGAGCTCGCGGTATCGGCGTCGGCGGTAGTGGGGATGCAGTCCATGGCCTCGTCCTCGCCGGGCTCATCGGCATTGCCACGATCGGTGGGGACGGGGAGCTGGCCGGAGGAAGTGCGGGGGTTGTTCTGATCGTCGGCCAAGCTCATCAGTTGTTCGTGGCCCACGGCGTCGGTGGTCAACTCCCAGACATAGCCGGTGGGCCGTTTGCCCTTGAAACGCAGGTTGAGGTTGCGCTCCATGATGGCTTCCTCGCGGTCGAGAACACTGCGGTCAAGGTCGACGGATGCCCGCTTGATCAACTTTTCGACGGTCTTCTGTCCGGCGGTGGCCAAGGTGCCTGCTACCAGGGCCTCGAGCTTGGTGCGAACGTCGTGGGGATCCGGTTGGATTTCGATGGAGGGCTCGAGTGCCGCGAGCTTGGCCGCGGCGCTGGCAATGGCGCGCGGATCGACTGAACCCGACGCCAGGATACTGCCCAATTGTGGGTAACTGGCCGGGGCACTCTGCCCGTCGGCATCGAGATGCGGCAGCAGCCGATCGTGGGATTTCACGCGGTGCTCGGCAGTGAAGTAGTCGAGATTGAACTGGGACTCCAGAAACTCTGGGGTGCCTTTGTGCAGCGGTTTGCGATCGGCGGCGCTCACGGCGTCGGCAGGAAGCTGCGTATCTCCGTGGGCGAAGGGCTCCGGTGCGGCCAACACTCGGTTGAGCTCGGCCAGCGCGCCGTCGGTCAACGTATTGACCTCGGTCATGTCGCACGAGCCCGCGGCGATGATTTGCGCGTGGCTGCCCGCATGGGCGAAGCGCTCGGATAGTCGCGCAAAGGCCGCGGCGCGGACCGGAGAGCCACCGATGGACCGATCCGCAGCATCAACGGTCCGGCGCAGCAGGAGTTCGAGCGCTGCAAGGGTTCGCAACGGGTCGATGGGCGTGCCGGCATTCGGGGTTGGGCCGGTGGTCCCGGTTCCCAGTGCCCCGTTGAGCGCGGTCAGTGCCGCGTCGATGATGCCGGTGGCTGTGCCCATGTCTCCCATGATGCGCCTGGCGCCACGCGTGTGGGTGGCACGTGGCGGGGTTGTGGATAAGCGCCGGGTGCACTCGGGCGTTGCCGGCAGCGGAGACGGAGGGGAGCAACGCCTGTGGCGACCAACGTCGGGCACCAGGCAGGATGCGCCGGGCCTGCGGTGGGAAATGAGGCGATTCAGAGACAAAGAACGCGCTGTTCCCCCCTCCAGCCGCAAGGCAGAAGCAGGGGGAACAGCGCGTTCTCGGGTTCACTGCCCGGCCGCGATTGCCGCCGGGAGTGGGGTGGGGCCTAGAAGGCGGGGATGACGCTTCCGTCGGTCCAGGTCTTCTTGATGTAGTCTCCAACCTCGGCCGAGTGGAGAAGCTCTTCGAGCTTGGCGATGGCCGCGGTCTTTTCGCCTTCACGCCAGGTGAGGAAGTTGGCGTTCGGGTTGTCGATGGCCGATTCCTGGGCAACGACCTCGTCCAGGTTCAGCTTCGCCTGGGCGATGTAGTTGCCGTTGATGATGGACAGGCCGATGGTCGGATCCTCGGCGTAGAACTTGGGAACCTGTTCGGAGTTGACTTCCTTGAACGTCAGCTTCTTCGGGTTCTTGGCTTCGTCGCCCTCAAGGGTCAGTGCCGAGTCGGTGTCCTCGAGGCCGGTGAGCACGCCGGCGGTTTCCAGGACGCGCAGGCCGCGCAGCTGGTTCACCGGGTCGTTGTTCAGCAGCACGGTGGAGCCCTCGGTGACCTCGGCGATGTCCTTGAACTTCTTGGAGAAGACGGTCAGCGGCTCGACGTGGATGCCCGCGCCGTGCTCGAACTTGTATCCCTTGGACTTCACCTGGTCTGCGAGGTATGCCTCGGTCTGGAAGTAGTTGGCATCCAGGGTCTTGTCGGCCAGTGCGATGTTCGGCGTCTGGTAGTCGTCGATTTCGGTGATTTCCAGGTCGATGCCCGCATCCTTGGCCAGGTTCTCATCGATGTACTGGAGGATCTGGGCATGCGGGATCGGGCTGGAGCCGACCTTCACAATGGTCGGGTTGGCCGGGTCGAGGGTTGCTTCCGCGCTGGGGGTGGTGGCAGTGCCGCCTCCGCAAGCCGTCAGTGCGAACAACGTGGCGACACCGGTCAGGGCAAGTGCGAGTTTCTTACGCATGGGATGCGCTTCCTTTTCATCAAGTTCCGGTGTCGGCGACAGCGGAAAACAAACGCAGCTAGCGGCTACTGGCTGCGCGCCGGCGGGATGAGCCGTCGGAATTCTTTGGTGCCGGGGCAGGGCCCCGACGGTTTAGCGGTGGTCGACGAGGCGGGCCAGCCGGTCGCCGAGGATCTGGACCAGCTGGACCAGGAGAACCATGATCACGATGGTCACGATCATCACGGTGCCGTCATAGCGCTGGAAACCGTAGTTGTAGGCCAGACGGCCCAGGCCGCCACCGCCGACCAGACCGGCCATCGCGGAGTACCCGATGAGCGTGACGACGGTGGTGGTGGTTGCCGCGATGATCCCCGGCAGTGCTTCCGGGACCAGGACCTTGCGGGTGACCTGCATCTTCGTCGAACCCATGACCAGGGCCGCATCGATCTTTCCGGTGGAGACGTCGCGCAGCGCGGATTCCACCAGGCGGGCGAAGAACGGGATGGTGCCGATCGTCAGCGACACCGAGGCGGCGACCGGGCCCAGCGAGACGCCGACCAGCAGGGTGGCGAACGGGATCAGGGACAGCATCAGGATGGCAAAGGGGATGGAACGGGTGATGTTGGTGATGACGCCGGAAAGCAGCAGATTCAACCAAGGAATCGGGGTCAACCCGCTCTTGGCGGTGTTCAGCAGGAGAACGCCCAGCGGCAGGCCCACCAAGACTGTGAAGAAGCCGGAGATGCCCGTCATTTGCAGGGTCTCGAGGAACGCCGGCCACATGGCCTTGGTGATGCCGGGGTTGGTCATCAGGTCATTGAAGAAGTCCATTGCTTACTTGCCCTCCTTCACGGTGACTGCGACGCCGTTGGCGAGCAGGTGGTTGGTGATGCCGGTGATGTCTGCTCCCTCGGGAAGCTGGATGCGAATGTGCGCGAATTGGTGTTCGCCGAGATGCTCGACGGAGCCGGCCAGGACGTTTACGTCGGTGTTGAACGTACGGGCAATCGAGGAGATTACCGGCTCGGTTGCCTGGGTGCCGGAGTACAGAAGGTCCAGGACGGTTCCGGCGGGAAGGCTGTCCGGCAATTCACCGGGCATCGGCAACAACGCCTGGGAGAGACGGCCGGCCGGGTCGGCGACGACCTTTTCGATGTCCCCGTGCTCGACGATGCGGCCGGCTTCCAGCAGCGAGACCGAGTCACAGGCCTGCTTCACGACGTTCATTTCGTGCGTGATGATCAGAACCGTGAGGTTCAGGCGGTCGCGGACCGACTTGATGAGCTCGAGGATCTCGTTGGTGGTCTTGGGATCCAGGGCGCTGGTTGGCTCATCACAAAGCAATACGTCGGGATCCGACGACAGGGCGCGGGCGATGCCCACGCGCTGGCGCTGGCCGCCCGAGAGCTGGGCAGGGTAGGCGTCTGCAAACTGGGTCAGACCGACGAGCTCAAGCAGGGCGGTGACCTTTTCGGTGATCTTGGCCTTGGGTGTGCCGATCAACTCCAGCGGGAAAGCCACATTCTGCGCCGTGGTGCGCGAATCCATGAGATTGGCGTGCTGGAAGACCATGCCGATGCGTCGCCGTGCGGTGCGCAAATCGGCATCGGACACGTTGGCCAGTTCCTTGTTGTTAACGGCGACCGACCCGGAGGTGGGTCGGTCCAGCAGGGTGAGGCAACGGACGAGCGTTGATTTTCCTGCTCCGGAATGGCCGATGATGCCGTGGATTTGGCCGGCGTCGACGTGCAAGGAGACACCATCCAGGGCGACGACTTCGCGTCCGCCCTGCCGGTAGACCTTGCGCAGGTCGGTGACTGTGATCAAAAGGGGTGTCCTTAGCAATCAAAAAGAAAAGGGGTACTGGCCATTCAACCACTATCGAATGAATGCGGCGCAATCATGGACATAGTTGGCCATATTTTGCAACCGTTGTCCATAAATGCGGGATCATTCGTCTGATTCACGTGGAATCCAGGCCATTCTCGAAGAAATCGCCGATTGCCCGCGGCAAAAACGCTACGAGGGGTTACCCGATCGTAGGGTGATCTGTGTCACGAGCGTTCTGCGCCTGGGAAATGTTGCCTTCTGTTGCGCCGAAGGCCCGGCATCTGAGACTCCGATGGTCGGACTCCCGGTGCCGTTGATGCCTTTCCCGGCGCTCTTCCGCAGCGAGGACGGAAGGTGCCTTTGCCCACCGAAAACGCCAAAGGCGACCCCATGCAGGGTCGCCTTCAGACTCATTCGCAACGTGGGGGGGCTAGGCCTTGACCGGCCACTGCCCGTCGACGACGGCAGCTGGGTCCTTGCGGCGGAAGAACTCCTGCAGGCTAGCTGCTTGCTCCTTAGCCCAGTCGACCTGGAAATCGTGCAAGTCCGCAGCATCAATCTGCAGGTTCGGGTACTTGGCGGCCTGCGCATCGGCAATCCCGATGGTGGCTGCGGCATCGGCTGCCGACGTGTGTGCGTTCACCAGCTGAACGCCATAGAACTCGCTCATCACCGAGAGGTTTCGCTTGCCGCGGCGGTACTTGTCCACCTGCTTGTCCAGGACGTACGGGTCGATGACCGGCGAGGCGACAAGCGGGTCCAGCAGGTGGCGCTTGGCCTCTCGGTCAAGAACCGTGAAGTCATACGCGGCGTTGAAGGCCATGACAGGCATGGTCTGGAACAGATCGGCAAGGAAGGCCGAGATCTCGGCAACGGCCGTGGCGGAGTCCATTCCCTCTGCCTGGGCCTTGGCGGTGGTGATGCCGTGGATCGCCGCTGCCTCTTCAGGAATCGCCACGCCGGGGTCGACGAGCCATTCCCTGGTCTGCAGGATTTCCGAGCGCCCGTTGACCACGACGATGGAAGCGGTGACGATGCGGGCGTCGAGTGGATCGCGACCAGTGGTTTCCAGGTCGAATGCAGCGCGGGGGAGATTGTGCCAAGAATTCATGAAACCAACGCTACCGGGAACCAGAGACACTTTGGCCCACCGCAGCACGAGCGTGGATGAACACCCTGCGAGAGACCGGATAATGGAGTGATACGTGTGGGGAAAGGGAAAGGGGACAATCGTTGACTCAACCAGGCCAAGAGCCGCTGCGGGACCAAACCGGCCAAGCTGACGGCGGTACTGCCGGGTTGGACTATGACGAAGCCGTCTTTGCCCTCGTTGCGCTGATTCCCTCCGGGAAGGTCCTTTCCTACGGCGACATTGCGGAGCTGCTCGGTTCCGGCGGCCCGCGCCAGGTCGGCAAGACGATGGGCCGCGGCGGAGACGATGTCACCTGGTGGCGGGTCATCCGCTCCAACGGGACCCTTCCGGCGGACTTGCAGTCGATCGCCAACGTGCACTGGGACCGGGAATCCACGCCCCGCACCGCCTCCGGTGTCCGTATGGCGAAGGCCCGCTGGCAACCCTCCGAGGCAGACCACGCGCGCATTGACCGCGTGGCCGAACTGCTGCCGATTCCAAAACGTCACCCGCGAATGATCTGATGGAGCACATGGACACCCTCGCATCCACCCGCGATATCGCGCTTACCGCCGCGGACCACGCCTTGGTCGCCGATGCCGCGCAGCAGGAATTGCTGGAGCTCGAACCCGGCCACGGACCGGTGTTGGTGTTGGGCGGACCCGGGACCGGGAAGACCACGACGCTGCTGCGAGTGCTCACGGCGCGGCTGGACACCGGGCTTGATCCGCAGCACGTGCTGGTGCTTTCCCCTACACGCTCCGCCGCAGCCACGCTCCGCGACGACCTCTCCGCCGGCACCGACAAGACGTTCTCCGAACCTGCCGTGCGCACCTGGTCTGCCTACGCGTTCGACCTGATCCGCAGGGCCCGGCTGGACGGGCTGCTGCCGGCATTGCAACGGCCACCCCGGCTGCTTTCGGGACCCGAGCAGGACACCTTGATCGGGCACCTGCTCGAGGGCCATGCCCTGGGAATCACGACAGGCCCGGAGTGGCCCGAATCCCTGGGTGAGGCGATCGGCACCCGGGGATTCCGCAAGGAGCTGCGTGAACTCTTCGACAGGATTTCCGAGCACGGGCTCGAAGCCGGGGCCCTGCAGGACCTTGGCGAGTCCCTGGGCCGCCCCGAATGGATCGCCGCCGCCCAGTTCTACCAGGAGTACCGCGACCTCTTGGACCTGGGCAGTGCCGAGGCCTTCGACCCGGCCGGACTGCTGGCTGCCGCCGCCGGCATCCTGGAATACAACCCGGAGTTCCTGGCCGCCGAGCATGAACGCCTGCACCTGGTGATGGTCGATGACCTGCAGGAAGCCAACCCGGCGCAGCATCGCCTGCTGTCGCTGCTGGCCCGCGGGCGCGACTTGGTGGCCTTTGCCGCACCAGACAATGTCGTGCAGGGATTCCGTGGCGCACGCCCGGACATGCTGGGCGAATTCGGTGCCCGCCTGGGTACCGAAAACTATCCGGCGCGCACGATCGAGCTGACGACTTCCTATCGCCTGAACGAGGAGCTCGCGTTCGCCTGGGGCCGAGTGGCCAGACGGATTCCCGTCGCGGCCGGCGGCGCCGGGAGGATCCTTGATGTGCCCGAGGACGGGAACACGGATCACTCCTCCGCAAGCCAAGTGGCCGAAGCCGGAGCGCGAGGCGTGTCGGACAGCGAACCCGACGCGCCGGAGGTGCCCGCGCCGGGCAACCTCGAGGTGCTGCTGGTGGACTCGCCCATCCACGAACAGCGCCTCGTCGCCCAGCGGCTGCTGGAAGAACACCTGATCCACCACCGGCCGTTGGACACCATGGCGGTGATCCTTCGCAACGGGTCACAGGTCCGCTCCATGGCCAAGTACCTGGCCGGGACCGGCATCGCGGTGAACACCCCGCCCGCGGAAACCCCGCTGCGCGAGGAACCCGCGGTGCGTCCGCTGCTGGACTTGATGCAACTGGCACTGGCACCGGAGGCGCCGCAGGATCCGTTGTTGCTACAGGAACTCTTGATGTCCCGCTACGCCAACGCCTCGGCACTGGACGTGCGGCGGTTGCGCCAAGGACTGCGCCGCCACGAGGTCGCGGCCGGAGGCAACCGCTCCAGCGCCGAACTGCTCACCGGGATGCTGGACCAGCTGGAGCTGCTCGAGACCATGGGCCGCGAGGCAGCAGGGGCCAGGCGCCTGGCCAGGATGTACCAGGCGCTCCGCACCGAACTGGCGAGCAACGACGTCAACGCCGAGACCGCTCTCTGGTCGTTGTGGGCGGCAAGCGGCATGGCCCAGAAATGGACCGATGCTGCGCTGGCCGGCGGCATCCTGGGAACGCGTGCCGACCACGACCTCGATGCCATGCTGGCCATCTTCCAATCCGCCGAACGCTTCGTTGACCAGCTGCCCGGTTCCTCCGTGGCGCAGTTCGTGGAGCACGTGCTGGGCCAGGAGCTGCCCATGGACACCCTGGCCAACAGGGGCGGGTCCGCCGCCTCCGTCCAGGTTCTCACCACTGCGGCGGCCGCCGGGCGCGAATGGGACCTGGTGCTGGTGCCGGGCATGCAGGAAGGCATCTGGCCCAACACCAAGCTCCGCGGCGAGCTGCTGGGCGGGGGAGCGCTCAGCGACGTGATCGAACACGGCCCGCAGATTCTCCCCGTCCGCAATGTCGCCTCCCTCATCCGCGAGACCCGCGCCGACGAACTGCGCACCTTCGCCAATGCGATCTCGCGCGCAAAGTCCAAGGTCCTGGCCATCGCCGTGGCCTCCGAGGACACCGCGCCCTCGTCCTTCCTGGACATCGTGGACCCCGACGGGGCGATCCAGGGCCGCCGGACGATCTTCGTCCCGCGACCCCGGACCCTCGGCGCCCTGGTGGCGGAGCTGCGCCAGGCCGCCGAAGCCACGGCCCTGGACGAAGCCAGGGCGCCGCTGCACCACGACGCCACCACCGTGCTTGGAACCCTGGTCGCCGCACCGCACCCGGTCCGCGGGGCGCATCCCGCCGGCTGGTGGGGACTGGCCGAATCAACCTCCAGCGGACCCGTGGTCCCGCCCGGTGACCCGGTCAAGGTTTCCCCCTCGAAGGTCGAGGCCGTGATGAACTCACCGCTCAACTGGTTCGTCCAGGCAGCCGGGGGAGAGGCAGCAACCGACTTTGCCCGCTCGCTGGGCACCCTGGTGCACTCCATCGCCGAGGAACACCCCGAGGCCAGCGGAGGCGAATACCTGCGAGTGCTCGAGGAGCGCTGGGGCGAACTGGAAATGCCGGGGAACTGGGAAGGCGCCCGGGACAGGGAACGCGCCGAATCGATGCTCAAGAAGCTGGCACAGTACAACGTCATGATGCGCACGGAAAACCGGCGACTCATCGGCCGGGAGATCCCCTTCGAAGTCACGATCCCCGCACCTCCCGCCATCGAGGCTCCTGCCACCGACACTTCGACGCCGGCCGATCCCAGCGCACCGCGCGCGGCCTTGCTGCGCGGGGTCGTGGACCGCGTGGAGGCCGACGCGGACGGCAACCCGTGGGTCGTTGACCTGAAGACCGGTAAATCCCAGCCCAGCGGCAAGGACGTGGAAAAACATCCGCAGCTTGGCGCCTACCAGGCCGCCGTCATCAACGGTGCGCTGGACGGGAAGACCGCCGAGGAACTCACGCGCGTTCCGGCCGGTGCGTCGCTGGTGCAATTGGGAACCGGCACCAAGTCCCCGCGTGAACAGGCCCAGCCCGCCATCACCGACGAGGACTGGGCCACCCCGATGGTTTTGTCCGCTGCCCAGTTGATGGGGGATGCAGACTTCCTCTCCCGCCACGACCCGGCCCGCGGAGGACGCAGCGGCAGCAACTGCCGGTTGCCGGGAATTTGTCCATTGTGTTCTGAAGGAAGGCAGGTCACCGAGCCGTGAGCCGCACCGAAGCAGCAACGTCGCCGGCCGATGAGCTGGCCGGATTCGACTCGCCCGCCACGGATCAACGGGTGTATTCGCCCGAGGAGCTGGCCGATATCCTGGGCCAGCACCAGCCCACCCCCGAGCAGTCTGCGATCATCTCCTCCCCGCTGGAGCCGCTGCTGGTCATCGCCGGCGCCGGGTCGGGCAAGACCGCCACGATGGCCGACCGGGTCATTTGGCTGGTGGCCAACAACAAGGTGCGTCCCGAGGAAATCCTCGGCGTGACCTTCACCCGCAAAGCCGCCGGTGAGCTGGCCCAGCGCATCCGCGGGCAGCTGGAGAAGCTGGCCCGTTCCGGGTTGCTGGAGCTCGAGGACGAGGGCCTGCTGGATCCTTCGGTGTCCACCTACCATTCCTACGCCAACACGCTGGTGAAGGAACACGGTCTGCGCATCGGCGTCGAGTCCGACACCGCGCTTTTGGGCACCGCACAGGCCTGGCAGGTTGCCGCGGCAGTGGTCGAGGGGTACACCGGGGACTACGAGCACCTGGCTTCGTCCAAGAACACGCTCATCGACGCCGTGGTGACCTTCGCCGGGGAATGCGCGGAGCACCTGGTGTCCCCGGTGGACGCCAAGGAATGGATCGATACGCTGGTCGGGCGGCTCGAGGCGCTGCCCTACCGCGTCGACAAGCCCGCAGCACCCTCCCAGGAGGCCCGCAAGCTGCTGGACAAGCTGCGCACCCGTTCCACCATCGCCGAACTGGCAGTTGGATACGCGCAGGCCAAGGCTGCCCGCGGAGCCCTCGACTACGGCGACCTGGTGGCGCTGGCCGCCCGCATCGCCAGGGAAATCCCCGAGGCCGCGCACAGTGAACGAGCGCGCTTCAAGGTGGTGCTGCTCGACGAGTTCCAGGACACCTCGCACGCCCAGATGGTGCTCTTCTCCTGCATCTTCGGCGACGGGCACGCGCTGACCGCGGTGGGGGATCCCAACCAGTCCATCTACGGCTTCCGCGGAGCCTCGGCCGGGCAGCTCTTCCGTTTCCCCACGGAATTCCCCGCCCGTACCCACGGCTCAGGCGTGGACGGGGGCGAGGGACTGCGCCCCGCCTCGGTGGCGTATCTAAGCACCGCCTGGCGCAACTCGGTCAATGTCCTCCAGGCAGCCAACGCTGTTTCCGCGAAGCTGAACTCGGTAGCACCATCCGGGATTTCGGTGCCGTCTCTCAAGCCCAGCGCCTTTGCCGGAACAGGAAAGGTGGAACTGGCCCGCTACGCCACCGGGTCCCAGGAGGCGGCAGCACTGGCCCGGCGCTTCGTCGCCGAGCGCAATTCCTTCTTCGCCGAGAACGGGCGCAGCCCGTCCATGGCGGTGCTCTGCCGCACCCGCTCGCAGCTGACCCCCATTTCCCGCGGTTTGGAGGACGCCGGGATCCCGTACGAGATCCTGGGCCTCGGCGGGCTGCTGAGCATGCCCGAGGTCACCGACATCGTCGCGACGCTCAACGTGCTGGTTGACCCCAACCGTTCGGACCACCTGGTGCGGCTGCTGGCCGGGGCGCGCTGGCGCATCGGTCCTGCCGACCTGATGGCCTTTGCCGACTGGTCGCGCTTCCTGGCCAGGCGCCGCGAGTTTGCGCTGAAGGACGGCAGACCGGAGAACCTTGACGCGCCCGAAAGCGCCGAGGAAGTCACCCGCGGGGAGGCCAGGGCTGAATTGAACGACGCCGCGAGCCTGATCGAAGCCCTGGACCACCTGCCGCACCCGGACTGGGTCTCCGGCGACGGTCGCGCCCTGACTCCCGAGGCCCTGGCCCGGTTGCGCACGCTGCGCGACGAGTTGCGTTACCTGCGCGGCTTTATCGACGACGACCTCGAGGCGCTGCTGCGCGAGACCGAACGGGCCATGGGGCTGGACATCGAGGTGGCGGCGAAGCCCGGGGTCGGCATCCACGAGGCCCGGCGCCACCTTGACGCCTTCGCCGACATTGCCCAGGACTACGCCAGCACCTCTGCACGCGTCGACCTTGCGGGATTCCTGACCTGGCTGGAGGCAGCCGCCGAAAAGGAGGGCGGGCTGGCGATCGTGCCCGGTGAATCGAATCCGGACGCGGTGCAGCTGCTGACCATCCACGCATCCAAGGGCCTGGAATGGGACGTGGTTGCTGTGACGGGGATGAACGATGGCGTGTTCCCCAGTGCCAACGATTCGCGCTGGACCAGCGGGGACGCGGCACTGCCGTGGCCATTGCGCGGGGACAAGCACGACCTGCCGCAGTGGGACACCGACCAGGAGTGCCTCTTCGATGTGGTCAAGGCCGAGGGGATGTTCAAGTCGGAGGTGTTGGCCCACGCCGAACTGGAGGAACGGCGCCTGGCCTACGTTGCGCTGACCCGGGCCAAGTCCTTGCTGATCTGTTCGGCCACCGCGTGGACCGGCACGCGCACCAAGCTCACCGAGCCCTCCGGTTTCCTCCTGGACATGCTGCCGCTCGTCGATCCGCCGAACCCCACGGCCGCATCCACGACGTGGGTGGCGGACGAAGACGCGCCGGAGGCCAATCCGTTCCGCGAGGCGCCGCTGGAGGCCAGATGGCCGTACGATCCGTTGGAAGGACCGATTGTTACAGGCGGCGGGATGCAACGCCCCCGGCCACCGGGACGCCGCGCCAAACTTGAAGCCTCGGCCACGGCAGTACTCCAGGCCGCCCGGCACGCTTCCGACGGCACCGTGGCGCGGGCCGATCCGTCAGCCGAATCCAAGGATGGTGAAGGCTTCCCCGCGCAGCAAGGGATCTGGCAGACCCCCACTGGAGAGAGCTGGTTCAAGGAAGCCGAGCTCTTGCTGGCCCGGAAGGCACAGGAGGCAGCCGAAGAACGGACCACGGTGATCCCGAAGCACGTGCGTGCCTCGGTCTTCGTGGACTTGGCCACCGACGCCTCAGCGGTGCTGGCCGAGCTGCGTCGCCCCGTGCCGCGCCGCCCGGGTACCGCTGCCCGCCGCGGCACTGCGTTCCACGCCTGGCTGGAGGAGTACTTCGACTCCACCGGGATGCTGGAACTGGGTGACTACATGGAAGCCGCCGACGCGTACATCGACGACGCGCTTGACCTGGAGGACATGAAGAACGCCTTCCTGGACTCCGAATGGGCCAACCGACAGCCGGCATTCGTGGAGGCAGCCATCGAGACGCGCATCGGCCCGGTGTCGGTGCGTGGCCGCATTGATGCGATCTTCCAGGAACCCGACGGGGCCTGGCTGCTGGTGGACTGGAAGACCGGGAGGGTGCCGCGCGGCGAGGAGCTGCGGATCAAGGCCCTGCAGCTGGCGGTGTACCGGCTGGGCTGGGCGCGGCTGCGTGGCATTGACGTGTCCGAGGTCCGTGCGGCGTTCTACTACGTGGGTTCCGGCACCACCATCCGGCCGCACGACCTGGCGAATGAAGCCGAACTCGAGAGCCTGATCAGCAATTCAATGAGAGCGCTGAACGGCTGATTGCCGACCCTTCGTGGGGCAAACGCAAGAGGCGGCTACGGTCGGAAACGATCCGATCGTCCCCGCCCGTTGGCGTTGCGACTTAGAGGCCCGGGACGCTGACCACATCGGACTTGGCCGGAGTCTCGTGCGGCTTGACGGCATTCCACTCGCTGAAGGTCATGAATCCGGTGCCGTCGCTTGCGGATCCGGTTGATTCAATCTTCAGCAGGTGGGGTTCGCCCTCGGCGGCGATCCAGAAAATGGTGTCGCTGCCGGTGTACTTGAAGGCCTTGGCGCCGTTGAGGTCGTCGAGGGACTTCTTGTTAATCTTTGGGGCTTCCATCGTTCCGAGTTCATCGGTGTCCATCGATGCAAGGAAGGAACCCACCGTGAAGTCCCCGAACTGGTCGGCGTTCTTCGTTGAAATCCACTTGTCCGCTGCGACTGAATTGAGCTTCTTCGCGGCCTCGGCCCCTGCTGTTTGGGTCAGAAATGCCTTGTTGGGCTTCATGTACGAGACGTTGTCGACGGTCAGTAGTTCGATGGAGGCGTCGTCCTGGTTCATTTTCATCAGGGAATTGGTCCCGTCGACGGTGCCCGAAAGCTCGAAATTGCCTTTCTCGGATCCGTTGGCGATGTCACCGATGACGGTTGCCGAGGTGGCCTTCTTAATTGCGGCGGACGTCTTGGGGAAGATTTCCTTGGCCTCCGGCACCACGATTTCCGCTTCCACGGGGCCGGCCTCGGATCCGGCAGTCGTCGCACCGGCGGGCTGTTCCACGGCGGCCGAACATCCGGTCAGGGCCAGCAATACCCCGGCGGTTGCTGAGAGCAGCATGGTGCTGTTCTTGAAATTTTTCATAGGTTTGTCCCCGCTATGCATAGGAAGTTGGAAGTCGCTCACCGACGTCAGGAAGAGCAAACCTGACTCTATCAAGTGGACTTAATATGAAGCGATCCGTAACAGGAGGTTCGTCAACACAGATGCCTCCCTGCTATTTAGGGTGGGCAGGCTGGACGGGGATCGCGGTGGTGTCGCTCCCTGCGGAATCCTTTTCCCTACCGTTCGGGGTCTGCTCTCCGGACGTCAAGGTGCCATCTTCGGTGACGTTCGCCTTCGACGTGTTCACGGGGGCTTCAGCCGAAGTGGCGGATTCGTTGGTATCCGCCGTATCCTTCTCGTCCTTTGTTTCCTTGGCGTCGGTGTCCTGGCCCGGCGCTGTGTCCGGGGAGGACGAGGCCTTGGATTGCTTGTCCGTCGATCCCGGCTCGGAGTCGCCCCTCGACTCCGAGCCGGTCTTAGGGGAGCTGGCAGGTTTTGGCGGGGCAGCGGCCGGGACCGGCGGTACGGCAGGTGGCGTCGGTACGGCGCTCACGGGGGAGGGCACGATCCTAAGGGCCGACGTTTCCGGCTCGGCAGGACTCGATGAGTTATCCGCATCGGGCCCGGCATCGTCCACTGGCGCGATGCCGGATACGGTGACTTTCTTGGCGACGGGCAACTTTTCGGCGACGCTGACGGGTTCGGGCTGTTCGTCGGTCGCTACGGCGCGCGCTGCACGCGGGGGCTCGACCACGGAGATCGGCTGCCCGCCATACTCGGCAATATCCGAATCGAGTTCCTCGAGCATGATTTTTGCCTCGGCTATGCGCTCGGCGTCGCCGCCGGCAATTGCCTTGACCAGCCACTGGGCCAGCGCAAACTCGGCTGCCAGTGCGGCACGACGCATGATGTGTGGATCGGCGCGGTCCCCGCGCACTGCAACGTAGCTTTCGAAGGCTGCCTCGGCGAAGGACTGCTCGTGCACGGCCGCGAGCCAGGCGAAGTCGTCGGCCGGATCCCCGACCTGCAGGTCGGTCCACCCGGTGACGGCAACGACCTTGGCGTCCTGGACCAGCAACTGGTCCTCGTGCAGGTCCCCGTGGATGACGGTTGCGTTGAAGCGCCACAGGGCCACGTCTTCCAGCGCGTGTTCCCAACGGCGCAAGAGCCGCGAGGGGATCATGCCGGTGGTCGCCGCGGCGTCGAGCTCGTTCAGGCGGCGCTGGCGAACCTGCTCAGCCGTGTAAGAGGGCAAGTCCGCCCGGGCAATTGCGGAAGAGGGCATCGAGTGGATGGCTGCCATGACCGACCCCAGGTCGCGGGCGCAGCGTGAGCCCTGGGACACCAGGTCCTCGAGGGAGTACTGCTTGCCGGGAACGTGGTTGTACACGAAGGTCCGCAGCGGGCCCTGTCGCACGGTTCCGGCGACGGAGGGCAGCTGGAAGGGCAGCGAGGCGCGAATGCCGGCGGAAAAGGCGCGCAGGGCGGCCAATTCCGTTTCGAGGCGCATGCTGGCTTCCTCGTGGCGCGGGGAGCGCACGCGCCACCGGTTCTTGGCGGCATCGACAATGAGCACCGAGTCGAAATCGTTGCCGTCGTCCGGCAGCGATGCCACGCCCGTGGGCGCCAAGCCGGGGACCGCGGCGGTGGCGATGGCAGCGAGTTCCATGGGAGAGCGTTTCACATCCTCCACCGTAGACCGCAAGCCGTGCCCGCGTCCTGCGGTGCGGCGGCGAGTCGCATGTTTTGCGTTCAACTCCTTCCGGTTGCTCCTCGCGGGGAGGTCGGAGGGACGGTGCCCCGCGCCACGGGAAGGTGCGCCGATGGCCACAACCGGTGCCCTGAAGTAGGCGTTGGGCCGCAACTCTCAGTACGGTTGGTGCTATGAGCGATACCGTGCAGAACCCTGTGACCAGCTTCCCGGCGCTAGGAGCCCTGCCCTTGGCGCGTGCCACCACCGACCGCGGTTGCGAGCGGCGCACCGACGAGGGCTGGCTCGATGTCCTGCGCGCTGATCCCGCAACCCGCCACCTGGTGCTGGTTGGCGGTCGTGCCAGGGTGCTCGATGGTGAATTGGTGTTGATTGAGCTGGCCGCGGTGCCGGCCGGCGGCACGGAGATCTACCTGGGTTTTGACGGCACTTCCGAAATCGTGCTGCATTCCTTCCACGATGCCCCTGTCACGTCCGACGGCCAGCCGTCGGCCGGTTCCACGGATCCGGAGCAGTGGCTGGGGCTGCGCGACGTCGCCGCCGGACTCGGTGCCCGCGACGCGGGGCTCTTCGTCGAGGCCGTCGCCATCGCCAATTGGAACCACGCGGTGAACTTCTGCCCGCGTTGCGGCGGCAAGCTGGACCTGCGCGCCTCGGGCTGGGTCAAGCACTGCCCGGCCGAGGACCTGGAGCATTTCCCGCGCACCGACCCTGCGGTCATTGTCGCCATCACCGACGAGGATGACAGGTTGCTGCTGGGTGCCAACAAGGCATGGGGCGGGACGCGCTTCTCGACCCTGGCCGGATTCGTGGAGCCGGGCGAGTCCCTGGAATCCGCCGTCATCCGCGAGGTCGCCGAGGAATCGGGGGTCGTGGTGCGCAACCCGCGCTACATGGGCTCGCAGCCCTGGCCGTTCCCGCGCTCGCTGATGCTCGGCTTCACCGCCACCGCCGTTGGCACCGAGCTGGTCCCCGACGGGGAGGAGATCATCGACCTGCGCTGGTTCACCCGCGAGGAACTTGCCGAGGCCGTCCGCTCCGGCTCCATCGGAGTTCCCACCGGAACCTCCATCGCCAGTGCCCTGGTCGAACACTGGTACGGCGGCGTGCTGCCCGAACCCGAACGGCTGGCAAACTAGAACATGACGGAGACGACCGACATGGGGGCCCTGGAAGAACGCATCCTCGCCGGGCTGGACGAGGAACAGCGACAGGTTGCCACCACCCTGCGCGGGCCGTTGTGCGTGCTGGCCGGCGCCGGAACCGGCAAGACCCGCGCCATCACCCACCGCATCGCCTATGGCGTGCACACCGGGGTGTACAAGCCCTCCTCCTTGCTCGCGGTGACCTTTACCGCCCGCGCCGCCGCCGAAATGCGCTCGCGCCTGCGGGAGCTGGGGGCCGGGGCCGTGCAGACCCGCACCTTCCACGCCGCTGCCCTGCGCCAGCTGCAATACTTCTGGCCGCAGTCCATTGGCGGGCAGCTGCCGTCCATCGTCGACTACAAGGCGCCGTTGATCACCGAGGCCGCCCGCCGGCTGCGCACCACCGCGGACCGTGCGACGGTTCGGGACCTGGCCAGCGAGATCGAGTGGGCCAAGGTCTCGATGCTCACCCCCGAGTCCTACGTGGCAGCCGCCGCGGACCGCGGGCAGCCCGGCGGGCTGGATCCGATCACCGTTTCGCGGATCTTCCAGGCCTATGAGGACGTCAAGACCGATAGGCAGTTCATCGACTTCGAGGACGTCCTGCTGTTGACCGTGGCGATCCTGGAGGACGACGAACGGGTCGCCGCCTCGGTACGCGGACAATACCGGCACTTCGTGGTCGACGAGTACCAGGACGTTTCCCCGCTGCAGCAACGGCTGCTGGACTTGTGGCTCGGCGGGCGCGACGAACTCTGCGTGGTGGGGGATGCGTCCCAGACCATCTACTCCTTCACCGGCGCCACCCCGCGCCACCTGCTGGATTTCACCGCCACCTATGAGCAGGCCCCGGTGGTGAAGCTGGTGCGCGACTACCGCTCCACCCCGCAGGTGGTGCACCTTGCCAACCGCGTGCTTGCCGCCCGCCGCCCCGAACCCGGGGTCCCGGACCGTGACATCAACTGGCCCACCCCGCTGGAACTCATCGCCCAGCGCGAGAACGGGCCCGAGCCCACCTTCTTCGAGGCCAAGGACGATGAGGCCGAGGCCTCGGAGATCGCCCAGCGCGTCAAGAAACTTATTGCCGAGGGCACCCCCGCGTCCGAAATCGCGATTCTCTTCCGCACCAACGGGCAGTCCGCCGCCTACGAGCAGGCGCTGGCCTCGGCCGGTGTGGGCTACCTGTTGCGCGGCGGGGAACGCTTCTTCGCCAGGCGCGAGGTGCGCGACGCGATGCTGCAATTGCGCTCCGCCGCCCGCCACGCCACCACCGAGGTCGACGGGGCAACCGTCCCGCAGCTGACCCGCGACATCCTGGTTTCGCTGGGCTACAGCGCCACGGCACCTGCCGCCTCCGGCGCAGTGCGCGAAAAGTGGGAGTCGCTTTCCGCCCTGGTGGCGCTCGCCGACGAGATGGCGGAGGCCCGAGCAGGTTCCGAGGTCCCGTTCACGCTGCACACCTTCGTGGCCGAGCTGGAGGAACGCGCAGCCAGCCAGCACGCCCCCACGGTGCAGGGGGTCACGCTGGCCTCGCTGCACGCGGCCAAGGGCCTGGAATGGGACGCGGTGTTCCTGGTCGGGCTCTCCGAGGGCCTGATGCCGATTTCCTTCGCCGACGACCAGGCCGGATACGACGAGGAACGGCGCCTGCTCTACGTGGGCATCACCCGCGCCCGCGTTCACCTTGGCCTGTCCTGGTCGCTGGCGCGCACCCCCGGAGGGCGGGCCAACCGCCGGCCCTCGCGCTTCCTGGACGGGTTGCGCCCGGCGGGAACCTCCCGCGTCGCCTCCGCGCCCAAGGCCGCCCGGCGCCGGAGCCCGGCGGGACCGCCGAAGTGCAGGGTCTGCGGGACACTGCTGACCAGCGCCACCGAACGCAAGCTGGGCCGCTGCGGCAATTGCCCGGCGGGGTACGACGAAGCGGTGTTCGATTCGCTGCGTGCCTGGCGGCTGCAGGTGGCCCAGGCCAACTCGCTTCCGGCCTTCGTGATCTTCACCGATGCCACGCTGATGGCCATTGCCGAGTCCAAACCCGACGGTCTTGCCGGCCTGGGCCAGGTGTCCGGCGTCGGCAAGGGCAAGCTGGAGCGCTACGGCGAGGCCGTGCTGGCCATCCTGGCCGGCGAGACAGTGGACTAGAAGCGAAGCTCAGGCCGCCAGCGGGTCCAGGCAGGTGCAGCGGGACCTGGCCCTGGCCGGCACGGAGGTGATGGAGCCGGTGGGAAGGTCGCAGACGGTCATGGATCCGGCCGCCGCCGGGATATTGATGCGGTCCAGGGCCATCAGCACCGCCATGGCCGCAAGGCCGGCGGCCACGGCGGCCAGCGAGGCCTCGGGGCGCAACGCCGGTGCCCGTGCGGCAGACTCCCGGGCGTCGAGCATCCGCAGCGTGGGGTCGCATTGTTCCCACGCGCATGCGGCGCACATGGTGAGCCCGTCGATGACCATCGGACCCAGGTGCATTCCCGAATCGGTGAACAGCACCGGCAGCATCGCGGCATCGACGGCCAGGGATTCCAGCGGCGGCAGCATGCCGCCTGCCATCACCACCGCCATGTCCAGGGCCGCTGCGTCGGGACTGCGACCGGCGGCATCCGCCACCACCAGGTGCGGGTATGTCGACTGCAGGGCCCGGGCCGTGGCACGGGCACGCGGGGCCCCCACGCCGGTGATGCCCGTGGTCCCTGCACCCAGGTCCCCGGCATCCAGCGGGGAACCGTCGCAGAGCATCAGGGACCCGACGCCGGCGCCGGCCAGGACATGGGCCAGCAGCTGGCCCATCCGCCCGCAGCCATAGAGAGCCACCTTGGCCTCGGCGCGGCGCCGCAGCACCGGGACGGCATCCATTTGGTATGCGGCTCCCCATTGCAGGACATCGGGCACCAGGCGCGCCCCAAGCCCGGATCCCGTGCCAAGCGCACCGACAGGTTCCGCTCCTTCCGCGAGCGGAGGCTGTGTGGGGGACTGGACCAACGCCGGGCCCAGCATCGCCAGGATCTCTGTCCGCCGCCGCTCATCAGGCAGGTCGGGCGCGGGGCCTGCAGGGCGCGGGCCGTGCTCGCAGAGGGAGAGCACAAAACGCTTTTCCGCCGGAGTGAGCCCGGTTATCCACCGTGCGCGCTGCCCGGTGCCAATCTGGATGACGCCCTCCACTAGGCTAAGTACCTGCAAGCCCGGGTTGATCCTCATGATGTTTCTCCTTGGGGGAACGGCGGCACCGGCACGATTCCCCGTCGCCGGCGCCCTGAATGAACCCATCGTGGCACCGGCCGCGGGGGACTCGCCGGCTATCCACACCCTGGAGCGGGAAAGTGCCCCGGCACCCGGGGGGACCGGGCATCGGCACAGGCAGCGGCACCACGCAGTGGCGGAAAGGACACCAACATGCGAACCCAACCATCGACCATCGAGTACGTGGACGAGAAGGGCACCCCCATCCGCGTGGTGCGCTCGGCCAAGCGCAAGAAGACCATCTCCGGGGCGTGGAAGCAGGACACCATGGTGGTCTCGGTGCCAGCTGGCCTGACCGAGCACGCCGAACGGCTTTTGGTGGCCGACATGGTGAAGAAGGTCATGCGCAAGGTCGCCCGCGGCTCCGCGACGGATCCGGACGCGCAGCTGGCGGCCCGGGCCCGGGAAATGGATGCCCAGCTCTTTGGCGGGCGTGCCGATCCATCCTCGGTGTCCTGGGTGTCAAACCAGAACCGGCGCTGGGGTTCGGCCAGCTTGAACAGCCGCCGGATCCGGCTCTCGGACCGGCTTCGCGCCATGCCCCAATGGGTACAGGACTACGTGCTGGCCCACGAACTCGCCCACCTGGTGGAACCGCGCGACGGCCACGGCCCGCGGTTCAAGGCGGCGCTTTCACGCTACCCACGGGTGCACGATGCCAACATCTTCCTCTCCGGGGTCAGCCACGGCTACCATGCAGCGGCCAAGCCCGGGGCCCATGCACCCGGTGACCTGCCTTTGGGCGGGGAGGATGACATCGACGACTTCGATGATCTTGACGGCGGGTTCGGGGAGTTCGGCCAAGCCGCCGGGTAGGACTGCCCGCTGCCGGACCCAAGCGGCTTCGGCATTCCGGGTGGCCATGACCTTTCAGCCGGTCAGTCCCAACCGTCAACGACAGGGGGGTGCCCGCGCACATCGGCGCGGGCACCCCCCTGTCGTTGGTCACATCTACTTGTCGCCGGGGCTCTCCGGTTCCGGACCCTTCTCGGCCCCGGAGTCGGTGGGGGAATCTGGCTTCCCGCCTTCCTCCGGGGTGTCCGAGGCATCGTCCTTGCCGGCCTCGGGTTCGTCGAAGCCGCCGGCCAGCAACTTGCTCAGCGCCGCATCGATGTCGTCCATGCTGGCCTCGGCCAGCTGGCGACGGGACGTGAATCCCTGCGGGTCCTTGAGATCCTCGTCGGTGGGCAGCAGGTCGGGGTGCGCCCAGATCCCGTCGCGTCCCTCCAGCCCGCGTTCCTCCAGCAGGTGCGCCCAGAGGGCAGCTGCCTCGCGCAGGCGGCGTGGGCGGAGTTCCAGGCCCACCAGGGAGGCGAAGGCGTTCTCTGCCGGCCCGCCGGCTGCCCGGCGGCGACGGATGGTCTCGCGCAGGCCGGGGGCGCCGGGCAGGTTCGCCGCGGCGGCGGCCACGACCTCGTCGACCCAGCCCTCGATCAATGCCAGCACCAGTTCGAGTTTGGCCAGCGCGGTTTCCTGGGCAGCGGTGCGCTTGGGCATGAACAGGCCCTCGCCCATCAGCGACTGGAAGGATTCGGGGTTCATCGGGTCGATGTCCCGCACTGCTTCCTCGATGCGCGACATGTCGATGTGGATGCCGCGGGCGTAGGACTCGACGGCGGAAATCACCGAGGAACGCAGCCATGGCACGCGGTTGAACAAGCGAGCGTGGGCGCATTCGCGCAGCGCGGCAAAGAGCAGGATTTCCTGCTCCGGGATCTCCAGGCCCTCGCCGAAGGCGGCGATGTTGGTGGGCACCAGGGCAGGTGCCGATCCGGCCAGCGGCAGCCCGATGTCGGTGGCGCCGAGCACGTCCTTGGCCAGGCCGCCGACGGCGGTGCCCAGCTGCATGCCGAACATGGTGCCGCCCAGTTGCTGCAGCATGCCCTGTGCCCCACCCATCATCGGGCGCATCTGCTCGGGGATCTGCTCGCCCAACGCTGCAGTGATGGCCTTGCCCACGCTCAGTGCGACGGGTTCGGTCAGCGACTTCCACACCGGCATGGTCTTTTCCACCCATTCGGCGCGGGAGAAGGCCCGGCATTCGCTGCCGTCGGCCTCGAACACGGTTGCGGCATCGAGCCACATCTCGGCCAGCCGGGCGGCGTTTGCCACGGCCGAGGCGCGGTTCGCGGAAATGGAGGGGTCGTTGGAGGCGATGGACTGGCGGGCGGCATCGGTGGCCATCTTCCAGTTCACCGGGCCGCCGTCGCCCTTGGCCATCGCTGCCATCATCGCCTGGGCCTGCGCCATCATCTGCGCCATGGCCTCGGGGTTGTCGGACAGGCCCATGGCCTCGCCCAGCCCCGCGGGAAGGTTCTTGGGGTCAAATCCGCCGGCGCCGCCAAAGAGAGAGCCGAACATCTCGGAGAACGGGTCCTTCGCGTTCTCGTCATCGTTTTCGGAGTCGTCGGGTCGGTTTGATGGGGGATTTTCAGCCATGGTTCAACGGTACCCCCGGGCCGCGGCATCAACACATGAACTGGAGTTGCAGTTCGCTGTGGGCACATCGGAAAACACTGTGAAGTCCTCGGTGGTCCGGCGCCGACGACGCCCGGTCCTGCAAGGGGCTTGTAGGCTGGAGGATGCCACGTCGCAAGGTGCACACCCCCCCTGCGCCGCGAGCGCGAACACGAGCAATGAAAGAGGGAGTCGTGCCAGCAGTGCATGAAGGACCAGGACCGGAGCACGGCCGGCACACCGACGTGGCCCCGGCAGCACACCCGGACCCGGACGGCGCCGACCACCGGCCGCTGACCCACCGCTGGCCGGCAACCGATCCCGGCCAGGGCCTGCTGCGCCACAAGCGCGCGGGGGCCGGCTGGCTCGCCATGGTGATCATCGCGGCGGCCACGCTGCTGCCCACTCACTTCGTGGTCGAATCCGCGGGTCCGGCGCTGAACACCATCGGCAGCGTGGAGGGCACCAGGCTGCTCGACATCAGCGGGGCCACGACCTACCCCACCTCCGGGCAATTGGACATGACCACTGTGTACGTCCAGGGCGGGGGGCAACAGCGGTTGCCGTTCTTCAGCGTGCTGTGGGGCTGGATCAACCCGGACGAGGACGTGGTGCCCGAGGAGACAGTGCTGCCGCGCGGCACCACCACGACCGAGCAGAGCGAACAAAACACCCTGATGATGGACGATTCGCAGCAGCTCTCCACCGCCGCGGCCCTGCACGAGCTGGAGATCCCCTACTCCAGCCACCTGGGCGTGGTCGGGTTCGCCACCGAGCGGAATTCCGGTGCCCTGAAGGTCTCGGACCGGCTCGAGACCATCAACGGCCAGGAAATCACCGACCTTGAATCGCTGAAGAAACAGCTCGACGCGGCGGGGGAGTCGCCCAGCAGGTTGGGCATCATCCGCGACGGCAAGCCGATGACTGTCACGGTGGGCACCGACGCCGGACCGGCTGGCCAGCGGCAGCTGGGGATCTTGCTCTCGGGCAGCTTCGACTTCCCGCTGGAGGTGAAGTTCGGGCTGGAAAACGTCGGCGGTCCCAGTGCCGGCATGATGTTCGCCCTGGCGATCGTGGACCAGCTGACCGAAGGTGAAATGACCGGGGGCAAGCACTTTGCCGGCACCGGCGCCATCACCGCCGAAGGAAAGGTCGAACCCATCGGCGGGATCGCGCAAAAGCTCGTCGGCGCCAAGGACCAGGGGGCCGAGTACTTCCTGGCCCCGGCGGAGAACTGTGCCGATGTCGCAGGCCGGGTCCCCGACGGGCTCGATGTCATCAAGGTAGCCACCCTTGCCGAGGCCCGGGCGGCCGTCGAGGGGATCGCCGCAGGCCAGGACCCCGCCGCGTTCCCTTCCTGCGGATAATCGGCACCCGGGGCCCGCGGCTGCGATGTGCCTCGGTGCGGGTCACAATCACCTCACATTTCCGCGACATCATCCTTAGGGGTGCTTCGCCGGGCGCCGATGCAAGGCAGAATGGGAACAAAGACACATTTCAGGCGCGTTTCCCGCGCGCCGAACGTTCCAATGGTGAGGTAAAAATTGAGTTTTGGCACTGGCAGTCCCTTTGAGGGCCCCCCGCGGGGCCCCGAAGGACGACCCGACCCGCAGCCCCGTCAGCGACGCCCATCCCCGCTGATGCCCACGATCATCGTCATCGGTATCCTTGTTGCCGTTTTCGTGTTCGTCTCCAGCGTCTACGCGGATGTGCTCTGGTACAACCAGCTCGGCTTCGAGCGCGTGTTCTGGACCGAGTACCTGTCCAAGGCCGCGATCTTCATCGTGGCATTCCTGCTCATGGCCTTCGCGATCTGGATCTCCCTGCGCCTGGCCTACCGTTCGCGGCCGGTCTACGCGCCGGACGGGCAGCGCCAGGACGCGATGTCCAAGTACCAGTCGCAGCTTGAGCCCATGCGCCGCCTGCTGATGATCGGTGTCCCGGTCGTCATCGGCGTCTTCGCCGCCACTGCGGTGACCTCGCAGTGGCAAGAGGTGCTGCTCTTCTTCAACCAGGTCGACTTCAACGAGGCCGACCCGCAGTTCGGCATGGATCTGTCGTTCTACATGTTCTCGCTGCCGTTCATCGGCCTGCTCAACGGGTACCTGATCTCGGTCGTGCTCATTGCCGGGATCGCCGGCCTGCTCACCCACTACCTCTACGGCGGAATCCGCGTTGAGGAGCGCGGCGGCATTGTCATCGGCAAGCCCGCACGCATCCACATTGCCGTCTTCGCCGTCGGCTTCCTGCTGCTGCAGGCAGTGAACTTCTGGGTCGACCGCTACTCCACGCTGCTCTCGCAAAACGGCCGCGTTGCCGGTGCCCTGTACACCGATGTGCATGCCGTCATCCCGACCAAGACCATCCTGGCCATCGCCGCGGTGCTGGTGGCGATCACCTTCATCGTCGCTGCCATCATGGGCCGCTGGCGCCTGCCGATCATCGGCACCGCCATGTTGCTGGTGACGGTCATCATCGCCGGCGGCATCTACCCGTTCATCGTTCAGCAGTACCAGGTCATTCCCTCGGAAAAGACGCTGGAACGCGAGTTCATCCAAAAGAACATCGACATGACGCGCAAGGCCTACGGCCTGGATTCGGTGGACGAAACCGACTACGACGTCGAGTTGAACCCGCAGAAGAACGCCTTGGCCCAGGACCGGGCCACCACCACCAACATCCGCCTACTGGACCCGAACCTGGTCTCGGCCGCGTTCGACCAGCTGCAGCAGTTCCGTACCTACTACAAGTTCACCCCGACGCTGAACGTGGACAGGTACGAAATCGACGGCACCGTCGAGGACACCGTGATCGGCGTGCGCGAAGTGAACGTCGACCCGACCGACACCTGGGTCAACCAGCACATCACCTACACCCACGGCTACGGCCTGGTGGCAGCCTTCGGCAATCGCGTTGCCGCCGGCGGGCGCCCGGACTTCATGCTCTCCGGCATCCCCACCCAGGGCGTGCTGGCCAGCGACGAGACCTACGAGCCGCGGATCTACTTCGGCGAGATGTCCCCTGACTACTCGATCGTCGGGGGACCCGACGACTGGGAGCCGCGCGAGCTTGACCGGCCGGCCTCCGGCTCGGGCAGCCAAGACACCCGCAACACCTTTGACGGCGACGGCGGACCGGCGGTCGGAAACTTCTTCAACCGCCTGGTCTACTCGCTGAAGTTCGCCTCGACCGACCTGTTGCTCTCCGACGCGATCAACTCGGACTCGCAGATCCTCTACGACCGCAACCCGAAGCAGCGCGTGGAGAAGGTCGCCCCGTACCTGACCGTGGACTCCAACGCCTACCCGGCGATCGTCGACGGGCGGGTGCAGTGGATCGTCGATGCCTACACCACCTCGAAGAACTACCCGTACTCCAAGCAGCAGGCACTGGATTCGGCGGTCACCGACTCGTTGACCGGCGGCACCCGTGCGGTGTCCCAGACCGGGCAGATCAACTACATCCGCAACTCGGTCAAGGCCACTGTCGACGCCTACGACGGCTCGGTCACGCTGTACGCCTGGGAGCCGGAAGAGCCACTGCTGCAGGCATGGCAGAAGGTCTTCCCGACGAACATCAAGTCCTACAAGGACATGTCCGCCGAGCTGATGAGCCACGTGCGCTACCCCGAGGACCTGTTCAAGGTGCAGCGCGAACTGCTCGCCACCTACCACGTGACTGATCCGGGGGGCTTCTACGACGCCAACGATGCCTGGTCGGTCCCTTCCGATCCGACGCAGTCCAACGCGAGCATCAAGCAGCCCCCGTACTACCTGTCGCTGCGGATGCCGGGCCAGGACAAGGAAGCCTTCTCGTTGACGTCGACCTTCATCCCGCAGACCGCCTCCGGGGGACAGCAGCGCAACGTGCTCTTCGGCTTCCTGTCCGCGGAGGCCGATGCCGGAACCGAGGCGGGAGTGAAGGCCGAGGGCTACGGCAAGCTTCGGTTGCTTGCCATTCCGCGCGAGCTCTCCGTGCCCGGCCCCGGCCAGGCACAGCAGAACTTCGACTCCAACGCCACCGTGTCGCAGGCGCTCAACCTGCTGCGCCAGGGCGCCTCGGAAGTCAAGAACGGCAACCTGCTCTCGTTGCCGGTTGGCGGCGGCATCCTTTACGTCCAGCCGGTCTACGTGCAGTCCTCCGGACAGACTTCCTACCCGACATTGCGCAAGGTACTGGTTGCCTTCGGCGACAGGGTCGGATTCGCGGACACCCTTGGCGAGGCGCTTGACCAGGTGTTCGAGGGAACCTCGGGCGCGGTCACCAGCGAAAACGGTGATGGTGAAGGCAACGGCGAGGAACCCGGGACTCCTCCGGCGACCCAGACCGCCGAGCAGCAGCTCAGCGCGGCACTGCAGGCCGCCAACGCTGCCATCACCGCCGGCCAGGCCGCGCTTGCCGAGGGTGACTTCGCCAAGTACGGCGAGGAGCAGGCCAAGCTGCAGGATGCGCTCGAGCGCGCCACCGAGGCACAGGATGCACTGACAGGTGCCGCGGCACCGACGGATGCACCCGCTACCGATGCACCCGCTCCCGAGGCCCCGGCCTCAGAGACCCCCGCGCCGTAAGGCGAAGGGATCTATCCGCATCAAGGTGTCGCCTTGCCACGTATGTGAGCAGGGCGACACCTCCAGGATTTGCTTACTGTTCACCCAATCGGCGATGATTGTTATATCGCCGCGGGGTGGAGCAGTTCGGTAGCTCGCCGGGCTCATAACCCGGAGGTCACAGGTTCAAATCCTGTCCCCGCCACGAATGAAGGACCCCGACCAGGGAAACCCGGTCGGGGTCCTTTACTCTTTCCTGATGGGTGTCGCTGGTGGAAGTTAATTTCATTGAAGTTGTTCCCCGATGCAGAAAAACGTTCCTGCGTCGCTGGCGTGGGTCGAACATGCTGACTGGAATGTCAACCATCGACGAATCCACGGCTCGATTAGGCGTGAGGGGAGCGCGCTGGTATCGTTGTATTTACCGACGCGGGGTGGAGCAGTTCGGTAGCTCGCCGGGCTCATAACCCGGAGGTCACAGGTTCAAATCCTGTCCCCGCCACAAAGAAACGATCCGTGGTCCTGATTCAGGACCACGGATCGTTTGGTTTAACAGCAAGTGCCGAAGCCCCGCGGACACACTGGCCTGTCGGTCCGAAGCAGGTGTTCTAGCTGAATGACCAGGCAGTCAGTTATTCGTCGCTGAGGGTTGAAGTTTCCTCGAAGTGATGGCCGGGGTGCGATGCTTCCGAAGTAGCGAATTCGAGTCTAAGGCTTGCACGTGAGGGTGGCCCGCCAGCAAAGAGAACGCTGGGCAATGGTGCTTCCCGGTTCATTTGCATGACGAGATGGAAAACCTAGTGGTCGTGACTCTCTCCAACTGGTCCGACCTGCGTCCCTTGAGCCGGATGTGAACGGTGTCTATGTCTGATGGTCCGAACTCAGGGCGCCTTTCGGGCCCCTCCCCGAGGTTCATTCGTCGTTTCCGGGCCGTGTTCCGGCGATCACATCTTGGGTCTGGTCGACGATTTGTATTTATTGGAAATGCAGTGTGACATGGCGTTTTGCCTTCCCGTCGGTCCGACGCAATAGACTTGGCTGGTAAATGGTCAGCTCGGCGTAAGTCGGGCTTTGTCGAGTCCATCTGAGGTAGGGCCAACATGCCGGAGCAGCCAACGTCGAAAAACGGTGTGCCAGCGAAGAACACCGTCCCAGTTGACGTCGCGAGCGATGCGATCGGTGGGACGCCCGGGGCCGCAAAGGAAGCGGTAGCCGCTTCGCCAAGCTCCCTTGCACGTTCTCCCAAGCCCGGACCGCCCAAGAAAAACCAAGTCACGCCCTACAACGTGCAAAAAGTTTCCAAGGGCAAGCCCGGCGGAAAAAAGAACTCCAATTCTGGAGCAGGAATAGACGGGCCTTCCCCGCGATTTGTGGCGAGCCCTGCCAAGCCCGTCGTCGACTCAATTAGCAAGACCAAGTCCGCCGGTGCCGTACCCGCTCCGGGTCTGGCGAAGACGGTGGCTCCTGCCAAGTCCGCCGGTGCCGTATCCGCTCCGGGTCTGGCGAAGACGGTGGCTCCTGCCAAGTCCGCCGGTGCCGTATCCGCTCCGGGTCTGGCGAAGACGGTGGCTCCTGCCAAGTCCGCCGGTGCCGTGCCTGCTCCGGGTCTGGCGAAGACGGTGGCTCCTGCCAAGTCCGCCGGTGCCGTATCCGCTCCGGGTCTGGCGAAGACGGTGGCTCCTGCCAAGTCCGCCGGTGCCGTGCCTGCTCCGGGTCTGGCGAAGACGGTGGCTCCTGCCAAGTCCGCCGGTGCCATACCCGCTCCGGGTCTGGCGAAGACGGTGGCTCCTGCCAAGTCCGCCGGTGCCGTGCCTGCTCCGGGTTCGGCCAAGCCGGTTTCGCCCGCTGCTCGGCAATCCGTCTCATCAACGGCCAAAACCCCGAATTCGTCTTCCGCGAAGCCCGGTGTCCGACAGGTTCCCACCAAAGCCGCGGCGGGCAAGAAGCCCTTCGTTGCAGCTGGCCCGGTCAAGAAGACGCCCGTTGGATCTGCGGCGCTTGCCAATCGACCTGACGCTCCGAACGAACCAAAGAAGAATGAGGTTGCCGGGCCTCTAAAGCCCGGGACGTCTCCTACCGCGACATCCGGCACTCTCCCGATTGCCAAGCCCGCACAAGCAGCACAGGACATTGGAAAAGCCACGGCACGGGATTCTTCGGCGGGCGACCGGCCCGCAGCCTCCCTTGATGGCACTAAATTGACCAGCGCTCCGCTGAAACCCGTTGGCGCGCCGACGGCCAAGCCTGGCGTTGCGGCCAAGGAAACGAACACCGAAAAAGCAAACGAAGCGTCAAACCAAACAGAATTCGAAATAGCGGCCCGCACCGTCTCTAAATCCACAAAATCTGGAAGCGCATCTCCCGCGGCACCCGAGACCGGTGGAAGCAACCCGGAATTCCCAGCTGCCAGGGCGGACTCGACCCCACCCGCCACCCCGGATACCTCGAAAACGGCCGAGACGACAACTGCCGATGAGGCGATTATTGAAGCAGCCGGTGCCGAGGAACCGACGAACCGCGAGCCGGCTGCCGAGCGCGATGAGTCGAATTCGTGGCCCGCCGAGGTCAACGAGAACGTTGGACCAGCCGACTCGTCGAGGCCAGCAGAAGAGTCCACGATTTCCGATGCGGATGCAGGCCAGGACCGTGCCGGAGCCGGCGGCGGCATCATGATGGCGCTGATGATCGTTTCGTTTATCCTGGAAGTCGCGCTATTGGGCGCACTGGGCATCTGGGCCATGACAATGCTGCCCTTCAGCCCCCTCGTGGCCGTCATCATCGCAGTGATGCCCGTATTCATTTTCTGGGCACTCTTCATGTCGCCAAAGGCAAACTTGCGATTGCCACAGCCATACCACGCGGTAGTGGCCCACCTGCTCTTTGCCACGGGTGCCGGATTGCTCGCCATTGCCGGTCAGCCGGTGCTGGCCGTGTGCATGGGTGTACTGACGGCTATCAGCCTGGCATTGACGGTGGCTGTCCGGGGCCAGAACGTGGAGAGTCGCAAGAAGGCCACCGGCCGCCGCGCTGCGCGCTAATGTGTGTGGCTCAGGCTAGGACCTCCGTGGAGAGTCCCGGTAGGGTCGCACGGTGGGTCTCAGGGCAGCAACGTCGCCGCGAGTCCTCCGAACACACCGGCTGCAAGCCCGGCACCGAAGGTCAGAGCAAGGTAGGTGAAGGCCATGTCGCGGTTGCCAGAGCGCCACAACGACACCGCGGCCACCATGAAGGTGCTCATGGTGCTCAAGCCGCCGCCGATGCCCAGGATCAATGCCATGACCAGTAGGCCCGGTACCCCGGACAGGCTGCCCGCGGCCCAGTCAACCCCGTGGTTGTTCGCCCAGGAAGCCGCGGCACCAACCAGGAAACATGCTGCGGTGTTCGCGGCCAAGATGCCCAGTGGGAAGATCCCGCCGCCGGATCCGGCCCTGCGATGCTGGGCGCCGGAGACGGCAATGTCCAGTACGTAGCGACCCAGGGCACCGATGGCGCCAGCCAGCGCAATGACCAGGAAGCCGCCCATGCCCCATGAGCTCATGGTGCACCCCCGCCGTCCGGATCCGCGGCGGGCGGCGATGCCTGAACTGACTGTGTCGACTTTTGCCGGCCAGCCAGGGCGCGCTCGACCCACCACATCGCTGCCCATGCGGCAGCAGCACAGAGTATCAGGGATACGACCAGATCCAGCGCGGCCCGGGCCGGGGTGGAACCCAGCGCAAAAAGGACCAGCGCCGAAAAGGTGGTGAAGGCCCCAAGGAATCCGGTGCCGACCCCAGCGCGCAGCCAACCTGGAGCGCGGCGGGTGATCTGCCAGTAACTGGTCAGCGCAGCCAAGGCAGCGGTGCCGGCGACGTTGATCGCCAAGGTAGTGGCCGGGAAGCCCGGGGCATCGGGGAACCAGAGTCCAAGCCCCACGCGCAGGGCTGCACCGCAGAAACCGCCCACGGCCACGGCAACCAGGTTTACTCCGTGGGCGCGCGACGTCGACTCGGCTGGCCTTGTGGTGCCCACGCCGGTTGGTCCGTTCGGTGCGCCCACGTCAGGTTCCCGTTCCTCGGCGGCTATGCACCAAGGGGTGCAGGAAGCACCCACAGCATGGTCGCGTCGATGTTGCTGAGCTCCGGGTGGGGCAACACGATGGTGCTGCCGGGGGAGATGCCCAAATCGGTGCACCGACGCAGCAGCTCCGGATCTTCGTCGCTGATTCGGCACAGGATCGCCAGGGTCGGTGATCCGTTCGCCTCGAAGCGGTCGAGCCGGATGGCCGGCGGCATCTCCAGGGTGCCGTCGGGGCCGGGGATCGGGTCGCCGTGCGGATCCGCTGCCGGGTGCCCCAGCCGTGCGGCCAGGGCCTCGATGAAGCGGGTGGAAACGGTGTGCTCGAGCAGTTCGGCCTCCTCATGCACCTCGTCCCAGCCGTAGTCGAGCTCATCGAGCAGGAACGTCTCAATCAGGCGGTGCCGACGCACCACGCTCAACGCAGCCAGGCGGCCGGAATCGGTGAATGTGATGGCCCCGTAGCGCGGGTGGACCATCAGGCCCTTGCCGGCGAGCTTGGACACCATCGCGGTGGCCGAAGCCGGGGCGACTCCTAGCTGTGCGGCAATGGTGCCGGTGGTGACCGGGTCGTCTTCCCACTCGGTCAGCGAGTAGAGCGCCTTGAGGTAGTTTTCCTCGCTGGAGGTCAGGCGTGTCGGGAGCATCAGCGGCCCAGGTTCAGGATTTCCAGTGCGGCGTCGTGGACCAGGCCGTTGCTGGCCACGGCGTTTCCACCGTTGCAGCCCTCAACGCCCTCGACGGAGGTGAAGCGGCCGCCGGCCTCGCGGATAATGGGCACCAGTGCGGCCATGTCGTAGAGGTTCAGTTCGGGTTCGCAGGCCAGGTCGACGGCGCCCTCGGCCACCATGCAATAGGACCAGAAGTCGCCATAGGCGCGCGTGCGCCACAGGGCGTCGGTGAGGTTGAGCATGTTCTGCAGCTGGTCGCGCTCCTTCCAGCCGGAGAGCGAGGAATACGACAGCGAGGCGTCCTCGAGCTTGGCCACCGAGGAGACTTTCAGCTTGTGGGCACTGGCCATGGAGCGGCCGGTGTAGGCGCCCATGTCCTTGGCCGCCCACCAGCGCCGGTTCAGCGCCGGTGCGGAGACCAGGCCGACGACGGGCTCACCGTCGTCGATCAACGCGATCAGCGTGGCCCACACCGGGACACCGCGCACGAAGTTCTTGGTCCCGTCAATGGGGTCGATGACCCAGTGCCGGGTGGACTTGCCGGTGGTGCCGAATTCCTCGCCGGTGATGGCGTCGCGCGGCCGGGCACGGGAGATGTGCGACCGGATGGCTTCCTCCGCCGCCTTGTCGGCATCCGAGACCGGGGTCAAATCGGGCTTGGTCTCCACCACCAGGTCCACGGCGTTGAAGCGCGAAAGGGTCAGGGCGTCGACCGAGTCGGCAATGACGTGGGCCAGGCGCAGGTCATCGTTGTAGGTCATGACATCGGTTTTCATACCCTCAAACCTATCCCACGAGGCGGCGGCAGCACTGCAAGATGTCGGTACGGCGGCGTCACGTGATGCCCGGCCGCACCGTGGTGTGGGCTGGGGCACCATCGGGCCCGCGCTGCTAGGCGGTGCCCAGTTCCTTGGCCTCTGCGGTTTCGTCCTGTCCGAGCAACCGGCGGAAGGATTCGAGCCGGGCGATGCCCACCGGGCCCGCTTCCCCGGAGGCGACCCACGCATCGAGGGCGCACTGCGGCTCGGCGGCCTTGTGGGTGCAGCCGCGGGCGCACTTGTTGGCGATCGGGACCAGGTCGTCGAAGGCGTTGAGGATGTTTTCCGGGTCCACCAGCGCGAGCCCGAAGGAGCGGATGCCGGGGGTGTCGATGATCCAGGAACCGGCCGGCGCGTCGTCGATGCGCAGTGCCAGCGCGGAGGAAGAGGTGTGTCGGCCGCGGCCGGTGACGGCGTTGACGTTGCCGGTGGCCCGCTGCGCCCCGGTGAGGGCGTTGACCAGGGTGGACTTGCCCACGCCCGAGTGCCCGATGACCACCGAGACCTTGGAGGCCAGATGCTCGCGCAATTCCTCCACCGGGGTGCCGGCCAGGCGTGCCGAGAGCCCGTCGGCCGAGCGTGCGTCGATGCCGGTGGCCGATTCGTCGGTGGTGCGCGAGACGACGATGTCGATGTCCAGGTGCCGGTAGTTCTCCAGGAACGGCTCGGGGTCGCGCACATCGGCCTTGGTGATGCACAGCAGCGGATGGATCCCCGCGTCGAAGGCGGCGACGATGGCCCTGTCGATGAATCCGGTGCGTGGCTCCGGGTTCGCTGCCGCCACCACGATGACCAGCTGGTCCACGTTGGCCACCACGACTCGCTCCACCGGATCGGTGTCATCGGCGCTGCGGCGCAGCAGGGTGCTGCGGTCCTCGATGCGCACCAGCCGAGCCAGCGTGTCGGGCTCCCCGGAGGTGTCGCCCACCAGCGCCACGAAATCCCCTGGCACCACCGGGTTGCGGCGCAACTCGCGGGCGCGGGCGGCAATCACGATCCGCTCCTCGGGGGTGTCCTCGTCGAGGATGGCCCGGTAGCGGCCGCGGTCCACCGTGATGATCCGGCCGATGAGCGCATCCTCGTAGGCGGGGCGGTCCTTGGTGCGGGGGCGTGATCCCTTTTTGTTGGGGCGGATGCGGACATCCGATTCATCCCATTCCCGTGCGTTGCGTGTCATGTGCTTAGCGTGAGGCCTTCCCGCTGGCGGCCAGCGTGGTCCAAAGTGTGGGGAAATCGGGCATGGTCTTGGCGGTGGTCGCGATGTCAACGACCTCCACCCCGGGAACCGCCAGGCCGATGATGGCACCGGCGGTGGCCATGCGGTGGTCGGCATAGGTGGCGAAGCTGCCGCCGTGCAAGGGGGCGGGTTCGATGAGCAGTCCGTCCTCCAGCTCGGTGACCCTGCCGCCGAGGTTGTTGATCTCGGTGGCGAGCGCGGCGAGCCTGTCGGTCTCGTGCCCGCGCAGGTGCGCGATGCCGGTCAGCCGGGACGTGCCGGTCGCCAGAGCGCAGATGGCCGCCAGCGTCGGGGCGAGTTCGGACGAGTCGGCATAGTCGATGCCCGAAATCTCTGCGGGACCCGTGAGCTGGAGCGTGCCGTCCTGGTGGTGCGTGATGCGCGCGCCCATGCGGGTGAGGATGGTGCGCCACTGGTCCCCGACCTGGGTGGTGGTGCTTGGCCAGTGCGGGATGCGCACGGTGCCGCCGGTGACCATGGCCGCTGCCAGGAACGGCCCGGCGTTGGAGAGATCCGGTTCCATGGTGCGTTCGAAGGCGCGGATCCTGCCGGGTTCGACCCTCCAGCTGCGCTCGTCGGGGCGGGTGATGACGACGCCGAGCTCGCGCAGGGTCTGCACCGTCATCTCGATGTGGTCCGGGCTGGCGATGCGTCCCTCCGCGGCGACGATCTCCACCCCGTGCGTGGTGCGTGGGGCCACCAGCATCAAGGCGCTGATGAACTGCGAGGAACCGGAGGCGTCGATTTCGATGCGCCCGCCTGCCAGGGATCCGGTGCCGTTGACCGTTGCCGGAAGCAGCCCGGGTTCCCCGTGCCCGGTGACCTGGACCCCGAGGTCGGAAAGGGCGGTGAGCACCGGGGCCATCGGGCGCAGGCGCGCGTGCGGGTCCCCGTCGAAGGTGAAGGAGCCGCGCGCCAGTGCCGCCAGCGGCGGGACGAAGCGCATGACGGTTCCGGCCAGGCCGCAGTCGATGTCGACCTGGCCCATCTGCGCCTCCAGGTCCATCGGGGTGATACGCAGCTGGACGGTGCCGTCGGGGGAGTCGACGCTTTCGATGCCGGTGCCCAGGGCGCGCAGGGCGGCGATCATCAGGTCCGAGTCGCGGGAGGCCAGCGCGTTGGAAATGCGCGAGGGCCCGTCGGCCAGGGCGGCGAGCAGCAAGTACCTGTTGGTCAACGACTTGGACGCCGGGACGATGACGGTGCCGTCAACGGGTTGTGCGGGGTGCGGGGCGTCCCACGTGGTGTCCATGGTGTCTTGGTTGCTCAACGGCTGCCTCCGGGTGTCAAGGGTGGGGGGTGTGCCGCGGGACGGGCGGCGGTGATTGGGGGAGTGGGAATGTGGGTGTCATGGTCGGTGGCGGCGCCGTTGCCGCCGATCGTTGTTTGACGGCCGTGTGCCGCCAAAAGCTTGCTCATCGGGTGCAGGCATTCGGTGCGGTGCGCGGCACCGGGGCCGTGCGCCGGGAAAATGCTTTCCCCCGTGGCCCCAATTCTAGCCGCAGGAGGCTACCGCCGGTGGAATAGAGTCGCGCCCTTGCGTGTTACCTCCTATGTGGCACGTTTGCTGCGTTGCGGAACGCAGAGGGCGGTGTCATGGGCAAGAGAACCAACCATGGCAAGAAGCGGAGGACTTATGGGAGTACTGCTGGCGGAATCCCCGGCCCCGAGCGAACCCCGGCTGCGCGTAGACTTGGCCGTGATGACCGAGAATATACAGGGCACCGACACTGTACCGGTAGCCAATGAGACCGAAGCACAACGGCGCGAGCGCTTCGAACGCGACGCGCTGCAATATGTCGACCAGCTCTACTCCGCGGCGATGCGCATGGCGCGCAACCCCACGGACGCCGAGGACCTGGTCCAGGAGGCCTACACCAAGGCGTATTCGGCCTTCCACCAGTACAAGCCCGGGACGAACCTAAAGGCCTGGCTGTACCGGATCCTGACCAACACGTACATCAACCTCTACCGCAAGCGTCAACGCGAGCCATTGCGCACCGGGACCGACACCGTCGAGGACTGGCAAATGGCCAAGGCCGCGGAGCACACCCCGGCCGGGCTGCGTTCGGCCGAGGTCGAGGCCCTTGACCACCTGCCGGACTCGGACGTGAAGAACGCGTTGCAGTCGATTGCCGAGGAGTTCCGGTTGGCGGTGTACTTCGTGGACGTCGAAGGTTTCCCCTACAAGGATGCCGCCGAGATCCTCGGTGTACCGATCGGCACGGTGATGTCACGGCTACACAGGGGCCGTAAACAATTGCGAGAATTGCTCGCCGACTACGCGCACGAACGCGGCATCGGTGCAGCACCAAAGACACAAGGGGCACCCACGCCCGGAGCGGAGAAGAAATAATGGGTGACTGCCATTCGCTGGGCGACTGCGACGACAATCGCATCGTCCGCCTCTACGAGTACCTTGACGGTGCGCTGTCGCTGAAGGATCTCAACGAGGTCAAGGCACACCTGGAGCATTGTGAGGAATGCGCCGAGGAGTACGACTTGGAGTGCATCATCCGCTCCGTTGTGCGCCGCAGCTGCCAGGAAATCGCGCCCGACACGTTGAAGTCGAAGATCATCACGCGGATTTCCGAGATCCGCGTGGAATCCGGCCACGCCTAGGGGCTACTGGCCCGTCCGACACACGTCAAAAGGGCCGGACCCCGGTTCGCCATCTTTCGATGGTTCCGGGGTCCGGCCCTTTCGCAGTTAACATTCCTGCCCGGTTTTCACCGGGCCGGAGGCAGCTGTTTAGGTGTTGGGGCGCTTGCCGTGGTTGGCGCCGCCGCGCTTGCGATCCTTACGCTTACGTGATCGTTTGCTCATGTGAGGACTCCTTTGTGATCTTGGTCCCAGGTTGGACTTCGTCCAGTCTGCCACACCCGCGAACCCGGACCCAACAACCGGTGCCGTCGCCGCGGGAAAATCTCAGCTGGCGCCGGGTTCCGGCAGCCCCAGCCAGGTGTACCAGCCGCGGTGCAGCACCAGCCAGGCCATCAGCCCGTAGCCTGCCTGCCCTGGCAACCCGCCGTTCACCGACAGGTCATTGCGCCACTGCGCGTGGTTCTGCAGCGGGGTGAAGGTGTCGACGTAATGGTGCTTGCGGCGCGTGGCCACGTCCGCGTACACGTGGGAGAGCTCGGCGAGGCGGGCGTTGCGCTCGGGATCCAGTCCCGGGGCCGGGCCCACGACCAGGGCCTTGATGCTCATTTGCGAGGCGGAATCCAGGATGTTGGCCAGGTTCAGCCGGCTGCGCGCGGTGGACAGGCCCAGGTCCAGGTCCCGGTCCGAAAGCGCGATAATCAGGCGGTTGTCGACGTTGTCGCCGAAACGGCGTGACGCCTCGTCGAACCAGCGGGTGCTCAGGGCCTCGGATCCCTCTCCGGGGGCAGCGAGCGTGTAGCTCTCGATGCGGACGTCGGTGTTCGAGGTGCGTGCCAGCACCCGGCCGTACCAGCCCAGGGCCCGCGGGTCCCCGTGTCCGGCCAGGAGCTCGTCGCCGATGGCGGTAAGTCGAATAGTGCGGTAATCCACGAATGACCTTTCTCAGGGCGCGTACCAAACAACACTAGCAGTCGGTTAAGCGACCTCGGGGCGGGACACCGTCAGTGTCCCGCCCCGAGGGAGGGTATTCACGCGCGGAGCCCAGCGAAGTGGACTCCGCGCGTGTCGTGCTGCCTTAGCGCGTGAACGCCGCGGTGAGCAGGCGGGCCTGCTCGACCTCGTGGCGCTTGTGCGTGCCGGTGGAGGTCGCGGCGGAGGCCTTGCGGGCCACCAGGCGAACGGGCTTGCCCAGCTCGGCGGGCAGGTTCAGCCCGACGAAGGGCCACGGGCCCTGGTTGGCCGGCTCGTCCTGCGCCCAGACGACCTCGGCGTTCGGGTACTTGGCCAGTTCCGCGGCGATTTCCTCGGCGGGCAGCGGGTAGAGCTGCTCGACGCGAATGATCGCGGTCTTGGTGTCGTTCGCCTTGGTGCGGGCGGCTGCCAGGTCGTAGTACAGGCGGCCGGAAACCAGCAGCACGCGATCAACGTCTGCCGGGTTCAGGTTCGCGGTGTCGCCAATGACTTCCTGGAAGGTGCCGGTGGTGAAGTCCTCGACTGCGGATGCGGCGGCCTTCAGGCGCAACAGCTGCTTCGGGGTGAAGATCACCAACGGCTTGCGCGGACGGGCGTAGGCCTGCCGGCGCAGCAGGTGGAAGTGGTTGGCGCCGGTGGAAGGCTGGGCCACGACCATGTTGTTTTCCGCGCACATCTGCAGGAAACGCTCGATGCGGGCCGAGGAGTGGTCCGGGCCCTGTCCCTCGTAGCCGTGCGGAAGCATCATGACCAGCGAGGAGCGCTGGCCCCACTTCTGTTCGGCGGAGGAAATGAACTCGTCGATCACGGTCTGGGCGCCGTTGACGAAGTCGCCGAACTGCGCCTCCCAGAGCACCAGGGCGTCCGGGCGTTCCACCGAGTAGCCGTATTCGAAGCCCAGTGCCGCGTATTCGCTCAGCAGTGAGTCGTAGATCCACAGCTTGGCCTGGTCCTCGGAGAGGTTCAGCAGCGGGTACCAGGTGGCGCCGTTGAGACGGTCGTGGAAGACCGCGTGGCGCTGCACGAAGGTGCCGCGACGCGAGTCCTGGCCCGCCAGGCGGACCGGCACGCCTTCCATGGACAGGGTGCCGAAGGCGGCGATTTCCGCCATGCCCCAGTCGATCCCGCCCTCGCGGCTCATCTTTTCGCGGCGCTCCAGGAGCACCTTGAGCTTCGGGTGGACGGTGAAGTCCTCCGGGATGGCCAGGTGGGCGGCGCCGATGTGCGCCAGGGTCTCGGCGCTGATGGCCGTGTCCCGCGGTGCGGCGACGGAGGCGTCGTCAGCTCGCTGGGCTGCCGGCAGCTCCAGGTCGTTGATCGCCGAGGTGCCCGGGGTGATGACGGGGATCGGGCTGGTCTGCGCGGCGTGGGTCTCGGCGAAGACGCGTTCCAGGCGCTCCTGGTAGTCGCGCAACGCCTGGTCGGCCTCGTCCTGCGTGATGTCGCCGCGACCGACGAGGGCCTCGGTGTACAGCTTGCGGGTCGAGCGCTTGGCCTCGATGAGGTTGTACATCATCGGCTGGGTCATCGACGGGTCGTCGCCCTCGTTGTGCCCGCGGCGGCGGTAGCACACCATGTCGATGACGACGTCCTTGTTGAAGCGCTGGCGGTAGGCGAAGGCCAGCTGGGCCACGTGGACCACGGACTCCGGCTCGTCGCCGTTGACGTGGAACACCGGTGCCTGGACCTGCTTGGCCACGTCGGTGGCGTACACCGAGGAGCGCGAATCGGTCGGGGCGGTGGTGAAGCCGACCTGGTTGTTCACGATCACGTGGATCGAGCCGCCGGTCTTGTAGCCCTCGAGCTGGGAGAGCGTGAGGGTCTCGCCGACCACGCCCTGTCCGGCGAAGGCGGCGTCGCCGTGCACCAGGATCGGCAGGACGTTGAAGTCCTTGGATCCCTCGCGGTCCTGCTTGGCGCGCACGATGCCCTCGAGGACCGGGTTCACGGCCTCCAGGTGCGAGGGGTTGGCCGCCAGGTAGACCTTGGTCTGGTTCCCGGCGTCGGAGGTGTAGGAACCCTCGGTGCCCAGGTGGTACTTCACGTCGCCCGAACCCTGGACCGAGCCCGGTGTCGCGGTGCCCTCGAATTCGCGGAAGACTTGGGAGTAGGTCTTGCCGGCGATGTTGGTGAGCACGTTGAGGCGGCCGCGGTGGGCCATGCCGATGGCGACCTCTTCCATGCCGGCGTCTGCGGCATCGGAGATGATGCCGTCAAGCAGCGGAATCAGGGATTCGCCGCCCTCCAGCGAGAAGCGCTTCTGCCCGACGAACTTGGTCTGCAGGAAGGTCTCGAAGGCCTCTGCGGAGTTCAGCTTGGAGAGGATGCGCAACTGCTCTTCGCGGGTCGGCTTGGTGTACGGGTGCTCCAGCTCGTCCTGGAACCACTTGCGTTCCACCGGATCCTGGATGTGCATGTACTCGATGCCGATGGTGCGGCAGTAGGCATCGCGCAGCACGCCGAGGATGTCGCGCAGCAACAGGCGGTCCTTGCCGCCGAATCCGCCGGTGACCCATTCGCGGTCCAGGTCCCACAGCGTCAGGCCGTAGGTCTGGATGTCGAGGTCAGGGTGGCGGCGCTGGACGTATTCCAGCGGGTTGGTGTCGGCCATCAGGTGGCCGCGCACGCGGTACGAGTGGATCAGCTGCTGGATGCGCGCGATCTTGTTGACCTGCAGGTCGACGTCGACCTGGTTGTCGACTGCCCAGCGGACAGGCTCATAGGGGATGCGCAGTGCTTCGAAGATCTCGTCGTAGAAGCCCTGTTCGCCCAGCAGCAGGGATTCGACCAGCTTCAGGAATTCGCCCGAGCCGGCGCCCTGGATGACGCGGTGGTCGTAGGTGGAAGTCAGGGTGATGACCTTGCCGACGCCCTGCAGTGCAACGGTCACGTCCGCGGCACCGCGGAAGGCTGCCGGGTACTCGAGGGCGCCAACGCCGACGATGGTGGCCTGGCCCTTGGAAAGGCGCGGCACCGAGTGCACGGTGCCGATGCCGCCGGGGTTGGTCAACGAGACGGTGGTGCCGGCGTAGTCATCCGCGGTGAGCTTGTTGGCCCGTGCGCGCTTGATCAGGTCCTCGTAGGTGTCCCAGAACTCGTTGAAGCTCATGTTCTCGGCGGCCTTGATGTTCGGCACTGCCAGCATGCGCGAGCCATCGGGCTTGGGCATGTCGATGGCGATGCCGAAGTTCACGTGGGCCGGCGTGATGGCCATCGGCTTGCCGTCGACCTCGGCGTAGGTGACGTTCTGCGAAGGGAAGAGCTTCAGGGCGCGGATCACGGCGAAGCCGATGATGTGCGTGAAGGAGATCTTGCCGCCGCGGGCGCGCTTGAGGTGGTTGTTGATGACCACGCGGTTGTCGATCAGGGCCTTGGCCGGGACGGCGCGCACCGTGGTGGCGGTCGGGACGGTCAGGGACTGCTCCATGTTGGTGGCAATCGCCTTGGCCGGGCCGCGCAACGGGGTGCGCTTTTCCTCGCCCATGGCACCGGGAGCGGTGGCCTTGGGGACCTGTGCGGGGATCGGCTGCGACTTGGTGGCCGGGGCCGGGTCGGCCGGGACGCGCGGGGCGGCGGCTGCGGACTTGCCCGCGGCGGAGGATTCAGCGGAGGAGCTGGGCGTGCTGCTGGAAACGTCAACGACGCGGGCCTGGGTCGCGGCGCGCGGTGCGCCGGCCGGGGTGGCAGCAGCGGCCGGGGCCGGCGCAGGAGTCGCCGCAACCGGTGCCTCTGCGGCCGGGGGTGCGGCTGCCTGTTCCGAATTGAGGGACGCGAAGATGTCCCACCATTTCTTGTCTACCGAGTTCTTGTCCTTGAGGAACTGTTGGTACAGCTCATCGACTAGCCATTCGTTCCCGCCGAACTCTTCGGTGAGTCGGTGGTGCGATTGATCTGGCACGGTATTACGCCTCTTCTCCCTGTATTTCCGTTTGTCCAAGCGCCGCCGAGGGGGATGACCACCAAGGGGCATAGTTCTAGACCTGCTTAGTAGTCTAGTGACAATTGGACCCCGGATGGGAACCAATGAGCCGGGTATCACATGCGCGTCGCCTTGAAGGGCCGGGTTGGGTGTCCCGATGACGCTGAGCGCCCTTTTCAACCGGCGACAAGCCTCCGGGCGCGGCGGCGGACCTCGCGCGCGGTCGCTCGCCAGATCGAACGCCTGTGTCGTAGTTCAGATACACTGAATTTGTTATGGACAGCCACTCTCTGTGCCGGCCAGTCGTGAAATCACGCGGTGCCGGCCACACATGTCATTGCCCGCCTAATTCCGCTTCGCTATCGGAGCCTTCCAGTTGCGGTCACTCAGACGCTAGACTTCGGGGCCCCGGCGCTGCCGCCCTCCGAGGCACAACCGCCCACGGGGCGGTGAAACGCTAGATGGAATGGTTGCTGCTGGCCCTGGGCCTGCTGCTGATCCTGGGCACCGGTTTCTTCGTCGCCGTCGAGTTTTCCCTCGTCGCACTGGACCAGGCCAACGTCCAGGAAGCCGTCGACAAGGGCGACACCAAGGCCGTGGCCCTGCTGCAATGCCTCAAGTCCCTGTCCACCCAACTTTCCTCCTGCCAATTGGGCATCACGCTGACCACGCTGCTGACCGGCTACGTCATCGAGCCTTCCGTGGGCAAGCTTCTCCAGGAACCGCTTCTGGCGCTGGGACTCGGCGACTCCGCCGTGCCGGTCAGCCTGGTGGTGGCCATGTTGCTGGCCACGCTGCTCTCGATGGTCATCGGCGAGCTGGTCCCCAAGAACCTGGCCATCGCCAAGGCCTTCGACATCGGGCGCGCCGTCGCCCGCCCGCAGTTGATCTTCACCGCCATCTTCAAGCCGGCCATCATCGTGCTCAATGGCTTCTCCAACAAGGTCCTGCATCTCTTTGGCCTCGAGGTCAAGGAAGAGATTTCCGGGGCCCGTTCCCCGGCCGAGCTGGTCTCCCTGGTGCGCCGCAGTGCGGAAATGGGCACGCTGGACAAGGATGCGGCGCTGTTCCTGGACCGGACCGTGCGTTTTTCCGAACGCTCGGCGGCCGATGTCATGACACCCCGCATCCAGATGCAGACCATCGAGCACACCGCGCACGTCCACGAGGTCATCGAGCTGGCCAAGGAGACCGGGTACTCCCGCTTTCCCGTCACAGACGGCTCCTCCGACGAGATCAAGGGCGTCTGCCACGTCAAGACCATCATCGCCATTCCGCGTGACAAGCGGAACGGCAAGGAGGTCGGCGAAAACAAGACCCCGGTGATCTTTGTCCCCGAAACCGTGCACCTGGACACGCTGCTGGTGCAGCTGCGCAGTGCCAACCTGCAAATGGCCATCGTGCTTGACGAATATGGCGGAACCGCCGGAATGGTCACCTTGGAAGACCTGATTGAGGAAATCGTCGGCGAGGTCGCCGACGAACACGACTCGGCCCCGCCCGAGGTCCGGCAGCTGTCCGACGGCTCCTGGATGATCCCGGGCATGTACCGCCCGGACCAGCTCAACGAGCTCATTGGCGAGGTGGAGATCCCCGACGACGCGGCCTACGAAACCCTGGGCGGGTTCGTGATGGCCGAGCTAGGCCGGATCCCGTTCCTGGGGGATGCGGTCGACACCGAGGGCGGCGTATTCACCGTCACCGCGCTGGACAAGCGTCGCGTCGCCGAGCTGCATTTCGTGCCGCGGATCGTGAGCGCCTCCAGCGACTCCAGCGCTTCGAGCGCATCGAGTGCCTCGAGCGCTGCCTCGGCGTCCAGCCCGGATGAAGCCAGGGGGCGTCGGGCATGAACGACTTTGCCGGCCTTTTCTGGCTGATCATTCTGTTGCTGGGCAACGCGTTCTTCGTGGCGGCGGAATTCGCCGTCATGTCGGCGCGCCGCTCGCAGATCGAACCGCTGGCCGCCGCCGGGAACAAACGCGCGATCCTCGCGCTGAAGGCCATGGAATCGGTGTCCATCATGCTGGCGGTGTGCCAATTGGGCATCACCGTGTGTTCGCTGCTGATCCTGAACGTCGCCGAACCTGCCATCCACCACCTACTGGTGGTGCCGCTGGAATTCGTGGGCGTGTCCGAGGCCCTGGCCGGGACCATCGCCTTCCTTCTGGCGCTGCTCTTCGTCACCTTCCTGCACGTGACTTTCGGCGAGATGGTGCCCAAGAACATCTCGGTGTCGATGGCCGACAAGGCGGTGCTGCTGCTGGCCGGGCCGCTGCTGCTGCTTTCCGTCGTCGTGCACCCGGTCGTGGTCTCGCTGAACTGGATCGCCAACCAGTTCCTGCACCTGATGAAGGTCGAGCCCAAGAACGAGGTGAACTCCGCGTTCACCGCGGCCGAGGTGCAGTCGATCATCGCCAGCTCGGCGCTCTACGGCACGCTGGAGGCCGACGACGCACTGCGGCTGCGCAAGGCGCTGGAGTTCTCCGACCTCACGGCCGCCGGGACCATGGTCGCGCGCGATCGGGTCGTGGCCCTGCAGCGCGGCACCACGGTGCAGGAGTTCGAGCGCACCGTGGGGCGGACCGGCTTCTCCCGCATCGTCATCGCCGAGGCCGGCGAGTTCAAGGGCTACTGGCACATGAAGGACGTCATGGCGCTGCCCGACAGCCAGTACCGCCAGCCGGTCTCCGGCATCGAGCTGCGGCCCATGGGCGTGGTGGCCCCGGACACGGAGATCGAGGACGCGCTGGAGCAGATGCGGGCCGACGGCAAGCACCTGGCCCGCGTGGTCGAAGCATCCGGTGCGACCCTGGGAATCCTGTTCCTGGAGGACGTGCTGGAGCAGCTGGTTGGGGAGATCGACGACCAGAACCAGAAGCGGGGCATCCGCCGGGAGAACCGCAGCGCCCAATAATGCGAATGGATCGCAATTGAGATAGTCTGGAGTCCTGCATTTCCCCGAAAGGCCCCGCAACCACCGCATGAACAAGCCACTTCGCGCCCTCACCGTCGCCGCCTCGATCCTGTTGCCTTCGGCCTGCGCCAACGGGGTGCCGGCGCGGTTTGCGGGCCGGAGGTTGGCGTGGGCGCCATGGTGGAGCAGACCTCGCAGGACCAGTATTCCCACGGGGCCAAGGTCCGGGATCACGGGGTCCCGGTGCCGCAGCTGACTCAAACCCTGCCCTACGGGCGGGACCACATCTCCTGGATGGAATCCAACGTGCAACAACTCGAGGTGGCTCTTGGCCGCTAACCCCAGCACCGGGGCGACGACGCCCGAACCCGTGGTCAGCATGCGCAACGCCTCGCTGCGCTTTGGCGACCGCCTGCTCTGGGACGGTCTGGACCTGGACATCGCCCCGGGCGAGTTCCTGGCCGTGCTCGGGCCCAACGGCTCGGGCAAGACCACCATGCTGCGCACCCTGATGGGGCTTCAGGAGCTCTCCGGGGGAACCGTCCGGGTTGCCGGCAAGCCGGCAACCCGGGGCTCGCGGCAGGTGGGCACCATCCCGCAGCAGCGTTCCTTCGACGACAACACCCCGCTGCGCGCCCGCGACCTGGTGGCCCTGGGCATCGACGGACACAAGTGGGGCATCCGGTTGGGCCGCAAGTCCATGCGCCGGCGCGTGGACCAGCTGCTGGAACTGGTCGGCGCCACCTCCTACGCCGAGCGTCCCGTCGGGGTGCTTTCGGGTGGGGAACAGCAGCGGTTGCGTGCCGCGCAGGCGCTGGCAGATGACCCGCGGCTGCTCTTGTGCGACGAGCCGCTGCTCTCCCTCGACCTGCACCACCAGCAGGCCATCTCCTCACTGATCCACCGGCAGGCCTGCGACCACGGCGCCGCGGTGGTCTTCGTGACCCACGAGATCAACCCGATCCTGCAATACGTGGACCGTGTGCTCTACCTGGCCGGCGGACGCTTCCACATCGGCACCCCCCAGGAGGTCATGCGCTCCGAGGTCCTCTCCGAGCTCTACGGATCGCCCATCGAGGTCTTCGAATCCAACGGCCGCATCGTGGTGGTGGGCATGCCCGAGACTGTCACCCACGCCAATCCGCAGCAACGCACGCACCCGCTTCAAGGAGCCTAGGAACCATGGACCTATCCGAGATCTGGAGCACCGTCTTCAGCTTCGAAGACTACGCCGAGATCCTGCCGCTGGTCTCCAACTCGCTGATCGCCGGTGCCCTGCTGGGCCTGGTCGGCGGGATGATCGGCATCTTCGTGATGCTGCGCGACATGGCCTTCGCGGTGCACGGCATCGCAGAGCTTTCCTTTGCCGGGGCTGCCTTCGCCCTGCTGATCGGCACCAACGTCGTGGTCGGCTCGCTGGTCGGCTCCGTGCTGGCCTCGCTGCTGCTGGGGATCATGGGAGCCGCGGCCAAGGACCGCAACTCGATCATCGGCGTGTTGATGCCCTTCGGGCTGGGCCTGGGGATCCTCTTCCTGGCTCTCTACCAGGGCCGCAGCGCGAACAAGTTCGGGCTGCTCACCGGACAGATCGTCGCGGTGGACACGGTGCAGCTGGGCGTGCTGGCCGTCTGCTCGGTGATTGTGATGGTGGCGCTGGTGGCCATGTGGCGCCCGCTGACGTTCATTTCCGTGGACCCCGCGGTGGCGGCGGCGCGCGGGATTCCCGCCGCCCGGCTCTCCGTCGCCTTCATGGTGGTCCTGGGCCTGGCGGTGGCCCTGTCGATCCAGGTGGTCGGCGCGCTGCTGGTGCTCGCTCTGCTGATCACCCCGGCGGCCGCGGCCATCCGGGTGACCTCCAACCCGGTGCTGACGGTGTCGCTCTCGGTGGCCTTCGCGATGACCTCGGTGGTGGGCGGCATCCTGCTGGCCCTGGCCGGCTCGTTGCCGATCAGCCCGTACGTCACCACGATTTCCTTCCTCATCTACCTGGTGTGCAGGCTCATTGCCTGGCGCCGGCACCGGGTGCGCCATTCGGAGAAGATGGCAGCCGTCGCCGCCTAGGGCCGCCGACCGAGTCGCGACAAACACCGAAGGCGTGTGCCCGGCACCCCCTGGAGGGAGCGGGGCACACGCCTTCGTCTTGTCCGCGGGTTGTCCGCCGGTTGTCCGTCGGTTACCCCGAGGATGGCTGTTGGTGCTCCCTGTTACTGCTGGGCCTCTGCCGACGGGCGTTGCTCAGGCCTTGGCGTCGGCGGCCTTGGCCGCGGAGCAAGAGGGGCACAGCCCATAGATCTCCACGGTGTGCGTGGGTTCGGTAAAGCCGTTCTCCTGGGCCACCCGGGCCGCCCACTTCTCCACCGCCGGCGCCTCGACCTCGACGGCCTTGCCGCACTTGCTGCACACCAGGTGGTGGTGATGGTGCTCGATGACGCACTGGCGGTACATCGCCTCGCCCTCGTTGTTGCGCAGCACGTCGACCAGGCCGTCCTCGGCCATCGACAGCAGCAGGCGGTACACCGTGGCCAGGGAGACCTTGTCGCCCTCGTCGACGAGCCACCGGTGGAGTTCCTGCGCCGTCACAAAGTCATCGACCGTCTCCAGCGCGGCGTTGACCGCCAGGCGCTGCTTGGTCACCCGCTGTTCGGAACTGCGCCGTTCGGTCGCAGGATTCGTCATTTGTTGGAGCACTCCTTGTAGATCGGCACATTGCCACCGGGTACGTTCCGCGGACACCGATTCCGGCACCGCGCCGGGACGCACCTCCGGTTGACACCTCGAGTTTACCAGCGGGTGCGCCGGAGTGGCGCGGGTGGAGCCGGGACCCGGCGCCCGGCCCACTGGTGCCCCGGGTCCCGGCATGCATAGGCTGGGGCCATGGAGATCACCAAGTTCAACCACGCCTGCATCAAGGTGGCGTCATCCAACCGGGCCCTGCTCATCGATCCGGGCAACCAATCGCCGTTGGATGCGGCGCTTGCGGGTGTCGAGGCCATCCTGGTCACCCACGAGCATGCCGACCACCTCGACCTCGAGCCGGTGCTGCGCGCGCTGGCTGCCAACCGGGGCCTCACCGTCCATGCCCCAGTTGCGCTGGCTTCCACGGTGCTGGCCGCTGCCAAGGCGGCGGGCGTCCAGGATGCGGAAGCACGCATCCACGGGGTCGGGCCGGGTGCCTCCTTCGAGGCTGCGGGATGGAGATCTCCACCCACGGCGGCATGCACGCGGTCATCCACCACTCCCTGCCGGGGGTGTCGAACATCGGGTACTTCATCGACAGCAGGCTCTTCCACCCCGGCGACAGCTACCAGGTGCCCGAGGGGATCCCAGTGCACACGCTGCTGGTCCCCGCGCACGCGCCCTGGGCCAAGATCGGGGAGACCATCGAATTCCTGTCCATCATCGCGGCGGCGCAAAACTTCCCCATCCACGACGGGCTGCTCAACGAGCGTGGCCTGGCGCTGGTGGACGGGCACCTGGGGCGCGTGGCAGCCGAGCGCGGGCTGGACTACCGCCGGATACCCAATGGCGAGGCGGTCTCCCTGGACTCCTGAAGCCGTGGCCGGTGCCGCGGATCCCGGGGGCCGCTAGTCCCAGCTGCCGGAGGCCAGCAGGCGCTCGATCCGCCCGGCATAGGGAGCCGGATCCAGTCCGGCGGCCTGAAGCCAGTCAGCGTCGTAATAGGACGTGGCGTAGCGTTCCCCGTTGTCGCAGAGGAGCGTGACCACCGACCCCTTTTCGCCGGCGGCCAGCATGTTCGCCACGACCTGCCAGGCCAGCCAGAGGTTGGTGCCCGTCGAGGGCCCGGCGCACAGGTGCGCGAATTCCTGCAGGTGGCGCATCGCCGCCACCGAGGCGGCGTCGGGCACCGTGGCCAGGAAATCGATGATGCCCGGCACGAAGCTGGGTTCCGGACGGGCCCGGCCGATGCCCTCGATCCGGCTGGCGCGCCCGGTGGCGGTTCGCGGATTCCCGCCCGCGTTGGCTGCCTGCCAAGCCGGCAGGAACGCCGAGCCTTCGGGGTCCGCGACGGCCAGACGGGTGTGGTGACGGTGGTAGCGGGCGTAGCGCCCGATGGTCGCAGAGGTCCCGCCGGTGCCGGCGCCCACCACGATCCATGCCGGCACCGGGTGTTCCTCCATGGCCAGCTGGCCGAAGATCGACTCGGCGATGTTGTTGTTCCCGCGCCAGTCCGTCGCCCGCTCGGCGTAGGTGAACTGGTCCATGTAGTGCCCGTTGGTCGCCGCGGCCAGCCGTTCGGATTCCGCGTACACGCTTGAGGGGTCATCGACCAGATGGCACCTGCCGCCGGTGGCCTCGATCAGCGCGATCTTCTCCGGGGAGGTGCTTGCTGCCATGACCGCGATGAAGGGCAGGCCCAAGAGCTTCGCGTAGTAGGCCTCGGAGACCGCGGTGGAACCGGAGGAGGCCTCCACGATCGTGGTGCCCTCAGTGATCCATCCGTTGACCAGTCCGTACAGGAACAGGGAGCGGGCCAGCCGGTGCTTGAGGCTGCCGGTGCGGTGCGTCGATTCGTCCTTCAGGTACAGGTCGATGCCCCACTGGCGGGGCAGGTCCAGCCGGTGCAGGTGGGTGTCGGCCGAGCGCATCGACTCGGCCTCGATCGTGCGTACCGCCGCATCCACCCAATCGCGGGTCGCGGAGGGCCGGGGGAGCGAAATCAAAGACGTTGTATCCACCCGAGCAAGCCTACCCAACCAACCGCTGCGGCGCGTCCGGCGGCGTGACCGGATGGCCGCCGAACCGAACCGAGCCGAACCGAGCCGAGCCGAACCTTGCGGACCGGTGCGGGGCAGGGGGCCGGGGAACTAGGCTGGGATCCACGGGGCCGGCGCGCCCCGGCGACACCGACAAGTTCACTGACACGTAACCAAGGAGCACTGACGCATGAGTGGGGAACGTCGGACATTGATCACCGCAGGGGAGCTGGCCAAGGTCCAGGAGGCCGGCGGGGACACGGTGCTGCTCGATGTGCGCTGGGCGCTGGGCGATGCCCGCGGCAGGGAGCACTACGAGGCCGGACACATCCCCGGCGCCGTCTTCGTCGACCTGGAGACCGAGCTCTCCGCGGCGCCCAGCCCGGAGGCCGGGCGCCACCCGCTGCCCGATGCGCGCAACTTCGCGGCATCCGCGCGCAGCTGGGGCATCAACACCGGCTCCGCCGTGGTGCTGTACGACGCCACCGGTGCCCTGGCCGCCGCCCGCGGCTGGTGGCTGCTGCGCCACGCCGGCATCGGCAACGTCCGGGTGCTCGACGGGGGACTGGATGCCTGGGTCGCCGCGGGGCGCGCGCTGGAAACCGGGAACAACACCGCTGTCCCGGGCAACGTGCGGCCGGGCTGGGGGCAGATGCCGGTCATCGACATCGAGCAGGCTGCGGCGTTCCCCGGCCACGGGATCCTGCTGGACTCCCGGGCCGCCGAGCGCTACCGCGGCGAGGTCGAACCCGTCGACCCGCGCGCCGGGCACATCCCCGGAGCGCTGAACCGACCCACCACAGGGAACCTCGATGCGGGCAAGCGCCTGCTGGAATCGGCGGAGCTTGTCCGCGCGTTTGCGCAACTGGGCGTGAAGCCCGGCGCCGGGGCAGCCGACGTGGCGGCGTATTGCGGATCGGGGATCACCGCCGCCCACCAGGTCCTCGCGCTGGAAACCATCGGGGTGCATGCCGCGCTGTTCCCCGGCTCCTGGTCCCAGTGGAGCGCCGACCCCGCGCGCCCCGCGGCCACCGGACCGACGCCGTGATCTGCCGGGAAGCCGCGGACCTCCGGACTGCCGGCCCCGGCGCCCCGGTGAGCGCTGGGTTCGGGACATGATCGGTCGCCCGAAGCCCCCTGGGCTGGATGCCGCCGCGAAGATCCGGGCGCGTGCTCGCAGCCGGCAGGGACCGGCGGCCATGATGCCGGACGCCGTGTCTGCGCTGGGAGTTAGGGTGGCCGGGGGACCGCTGGTGCCCCTGGAGATCCGCCGCCGCGAACCGGGGCCTCGCGACGTGGTCATCGATATCCTCTTCTGCGGTCTGTGCGATTGCGACGTGCGGGAGGGGCGCAAGGAAGGGCCGGCCGCGCGCCTTCCCCTGGTCCCGGGACACCAGATCGTCGGCGTCGTGGCCCGGACCGGTGCCGGGGCCGCGGACCTGGAACCCGGTGCCCGGGTCGGCGTGGGCGCGCTGGTCGATTCGTGCAGGGAATGCGCGCCATGCCGTGCCGGACAAGAGCAGCTCTGCGCCGGGTCGGTGGCGACCTATGGCGCGCTCGATCCGCGCACCGGCGATTACACCCACGGCGGGTACTCCAAGCGCATCGTCGTCGACAGGGACTTCGTCCTGCGGATCCCGGCCGCGCTGGACCTGGCCGTCGCCGCTTCGCTGCCCTGCGCCGGGATCCGGGCGTACTCGACGCTGCTGCACCCCGGGGTGGGACCAGGCAGCACGGTGGGCGTCCCGGACCCGGGCGGACGCGGCGCCCTGGCCGCCAGGCTGGCGGCGGCCATGGGGGCGGCTGTGAACGTGCCGGCCGCTGCGGATCCACTTCAGGTGGTCATCGACACCGGGCCGAGGGTCCCATCGTTGGTAGGCTCGGTGGCAGAAACCCGCCAGTTGCTCGAATTCTGCGCGAAACACCAAGTGGCACCCGGCTTTGAGCTGGTTGGTGCGCAGGGGCTCAACAAGGCATGGGAGCGGATCCTTGCCGCGGACGTGCAACACGGGTTTGTCCTGGACCTCGCCACATTGGGCGGGAACGACTAAGGAGGGTGCATGAGCACGCTGTTTACCAAGATCATCAACGGCGAGATCCCCGGCCGCTTCGTCTGGAAGGACGAGCAAGCCGTGGCGTTCCTGACCATCGGGCCGATCACGCACGGCCACACCCTGGTGGTGCCGCGCGCGGAAGTCGACCACTGGGTCGACGCACCGGCCGATTTGATGAACCACCTCATTGCGGTGGCCGGGCACATCGGCCGCGCCCAGGTCCGCGCGTTTGGGTCCGAGCGTGCCGGCTTGATGGTCGCCGGTTTTGAGGTCCCGCACCTGCATGTGCACGTCTGGCCCACGAACTCGCTGGCCGACTTCGACCTGACGCGGGCTGAGAGCAACCCCGATCCGGCCATGATGGATGCAAACGCGCAGAAGCTGCGCGAGGCGCTGCGGGCCGACGGCCACGGGGGCCTGATCCCCGACGCCTAGGCCCTGGCAGCGGGACCGCCGCCGGACCGCCGCCGGACCGCCGCCGGAGCGAGGCCGAAGCGCCGAGACTGGGCGGGTGAACGACGACGGGGCCACCACGAGATGACCGATCATCCCCCGTGGTGGCCCCGCGTTGTGGCCGGGCTACTTCGCCGCGGCGAGCCCCTCGCGCATCGCGGTGCGAATCCGCTTGGGGGAGACCGAGTAGGCCGTGCCCAGCTCCTGGGCGAAGAGCGAGACCCGGTATTCCTCCAGCATCCACTTCACCGCCGCCAGCGGGGCGGGCGTGCGCACGCCCGCCACCAGTTGCCCGAGCGCCGCGTCGTACTCGTCCTCGAGTCCCTGGATGTCCAGGGTCGCGGCGTTGTCGCGTGCCAGGTGCCCGGTGCCGAGCTTTTCCAGCCGCTTTTCGATGGCCGCGATGTACCGCGGCAGCTGGGCCAGTTGCGCATAGCCGGTGTTGGCCACGAATCCCGGGTACACCAGCTGCTCGAGCTGGGACTTCACATCGTTCAGCGCATTGACCAGGGCCAGCGAGGAGGCGGACTTCAGCTCCTTGTTGATCCGCCGGGTGCCGGAGAGGACCTTCTCCACGATGGCGGTGACCGCGAAGACCGTGTCGATCAGTTCGGCGCGGACGCGTTCGTAGAGCGCGTCGAACTCCGCCTTGTCGAAGGGCAGCTTCTCGGGAACGAGCCGGTCCACCGCGGCCATGGTGCAGTCCTGGATCAGCGAAGCCACCGAACCGTGCGGGTTCTGCGTGAAGACCAGTTTTTCCTGGTTGTTCAGGTGGTCAAGGACGTACCTGGCGGGGGAGGGGACCTTGAGCAGCAGCAGCCGGATGACGCCGGTGCGGTGGGCGGCCATCTGCTCGACGGGGTTGCGGAAGACCGTCAGGCGCACGGAAGTCTTCTCATCCAGCAGCGCCGGGTAGGCGGTGACCTGCTGGCCGGCGACCTCCGTGACGACCTTTTCGGTGATGACGCCGTTGACGCCCACCCCGGTGTCCCAGTCGGTCAACCCGCTGCGTTCCCAGATGGTGGTGGCCACCGCGCCGCCCTTGCCGCGCTGGGCCGCCGCCGCGGCCCGGGACTTCCCGTCGCCCTTGGCGTTGTTGCCAACTGCGGCCTTCGGACCGCCGGTGCCCGCCCCGGGGGGCAGGGCGGCCCCGGGCTTGACGCCCAGGGAACGGGCCAGGGCCGAACGGTTGGCCGCGGCCAGCGTCTGCTGCAGCACGGCCAGCTCCTGGGACTCGTCCAGGATCTTGGCCTCGGAGTCCACGACGGTGAAGGTGAAGCGCAGGTGGGGCGGCAGGGACTCCCAGTTCCAGGACCCCGGGGGGATCACCACGCCCTTGAGCCGGCGCAGCACCAGCTCCAGGGAGGCGGCCAGGTCATCGGTCTCCGGGTTGAAGTCGGCCTCCAGTGCGGCCACTGCCGAGCGGGCGACATCGGGGGCCGGCACGAAGTTCTTGCGGATGGCCTTGGGCAGAGACTTGATCAGCGCGGTGACCAGCTCCACGCGCAGCCCGGGGATGAGCCAGCGGAAGCGCACGGGGTCCAGCTGGTTCAGGAAGAGCACCGGCACGCGCACCGAGACGCCGTCGGATTCCCCGGCGCGGGCCGCCGGGTTGTACTCGTAGACCAGGTCCAGGTCCAGGGTGCCGTGGCGCCAGGTGCGCGGGAAGGCGTCTTCGTCCAGTTCCGTGGCATCGGCCTGGAGCATGTCCTCCGGGTTGAAGTCCAGCAGCGTCGGGTTTTCGTGCCGCGCGGCCTTCCACCAGCGGTCGAAGTGCCGCTCGGACACCACCTCGGGGCCCAGCTTCGAATCGTAGAACTCGAAGAGGTCCTCGTCGGACACGCGCAAATCGCGCCGGCGCATGCGGGTCTCGAGTTCCTCGATGTCCTCGAGCACCCGGCGGTTGCGGGCAAAGAACTTGTGGTGGGTCTTCCAGTCGCCCTCCACCAATGCGTGGCGGATGAACAGCTCGCGGCAGAGCTCCGGGTCCACGCGCGAGTACTGGATGCGGCGGCGCGGCACGATCGGCAGTCCGAAGAGCGTGACCTTCTCGTACCCCATGACCGCGCCGGAGTTCCGCGACCAGTGCGGTTCGGAGTAGCTGCGCTTGAGCAGGTCTCCGGCGACCTCCTCGACCCACTTGGGATCGAGCCGGGCCACGGTGCGTGCCCAGAGCCGGGAAGTCTCCACCAGCTCGGCGGCCATGACCCACTCGGTGGACTTCCGCGACAGGGCCGAACCGGGGAAGACGGAGAAGCGGGTGCCGCGCGCGCCGACGTATTCGCGCTTGCGCTCGTCCCAGGAGCCCACGTGCCCCAGCAGCCCGGTGAGCAGCGAAATGTGGATCGCGTCCTCGTTCGCGGCCGGGTCCACCGGCTCGGGGGAGATCGCGATGCCCAGGGGCTTGGCCAGCTGGCGCAGCTGGGTGAACAGATCCTGCCACTCGCGCACGCGCAGATAGTTGATGTATTCGTTCTTGCACAGCCGGCGGAACGCGGAGGAGGAGAGCTCCTTCTGCTTTTCCTGCAGGTAGCGCCAGAGGTTTAGCAGCGAGGAGAAGTCCGACTTCGCGTCCATGAAGCGCTTGTGCATTTCGGCGGCGCGCTCGCGTTTGCCGGTTTCCTCGCTGGGGCGCTCGCGCGGGTCCTGGATGGACAGGGCGGCGGCCAGCACCATGACCTCCTTGGCGCAGCCGCGGTTACCGGACTCCACGATCATCCGGCCCAGGCGCACGTCCACCGGCAGCTGGGCCAGCGACTTGCCGACCGGGGTGATGGTGGCCTCGGTGCCGGTGTTCAGCGCCCCGAGCTCGCGCAGCAGCGCCACGCCGTCGTTGACCGACTTGGCATCCGGCGGCTGGACGAAGGGGAAGTCCGCGACGTCGCGGGCTGTGCGCACCACGCCCATGGAGCTCATCTGCAGGATCACCGCGGCCAGGTTGGTGCGCAGGATCTCCGGGTCGGTGAACGCGGGGCGCGTCTCGAAGTCCTCCTGCGAGTACAGGCGGATGGCGATGCCGTCACTCACGCGCCCGCAACGGCCCGAGCGCTGGTTGGCGCTGGCCTGGGAGACGCGTTCGATGGGCAGGCGCTGGACCTTGGTGCGGTGGGAGTAGCGCGAGATGCGGGCGGTGCCGGTGTCGATGACGTACTTGATGCCCGGCACGGTCAGCGAGGTCTCGGCGACGTTGGTGGCCAGTACGATGCGCCGGTTCTTCCCGGGGTTGAACACCTGGTGTTGCTCGGCCAGCGAGAGCCGGGCGAACAGCGGCAAGATCTCGGTCCCGGCCAGGCGCCGGTTGGTCTTCACCCGGGCACGCAGCACCTCGGCGGCGTCGCGGATCTCGCGCTCGCCGGGGAAGAAGATCAGGATGTCCCCGGGTGCCTCCATGGCGAGCTCATCCACGGCCTCGGCGATGGCATCGAGCGGGTCGCGGTCCTCGGCCCGGGCATCGGGGTCCAGTTCGTCCTCGTCCATGCCGTCGGCCGGGTTCAACGGCCGATAGCGCAGTTCCACGGGGAAGGTGCGGCCGGAGACCTCGATGATGGGCGCAGGCACCGGCTCCTCGACCTCGGGCCCGGCTGCTGCGAAGTGCTCGGCAAAGCGCTGCGGGTCGATGGTCGCGGAGGTGATGACGATCTTCAAATCCGGCCGCTGGGGCAGGATCCTGCGCAGGTAGCCGAGCAGGAAGTCGATGTTGAGGCTGCGTTCGTGGGCCTCGTCGATGATGATGGCGTTGTACTTCTTCAGCAGCTTGTCGCGCTGGATCTCCGCCAGCAGGATGCCGTCGGTCATCACCTTGACCTTGGTGGCCCGGGAGACCTCGCCGGTGAAGCGCACGTGGAATCCGACGTCCTCGCCGATCTTGGTTCCCAGTTCCTCGGCGATCCGTTCGGCGACGGTGCGCGCAGCCAGGCGGCGGGGCTGGGTGTGACCGATCATTCCGCGTTCGCCCATGCCCAGCTCCAGGAGCATCTTGGGCAGCTGGGTGGTTTTGCCGGAACCGGTTTCACCGGCGACGATGACCACCTGGTTGTCCTTGATGGCGGACATGATGTCATCGCGTCGCGCGGAAACGGGAAGGGCTTCGGGATAGGAAATCGTCAGGGCCATGATGAGCCAAGTCTATGTCAGCGGCGTCGGCGGCCTGTGCCTGCCCGGCCGTCGGGCCGGACACGTGGCACGGCGCCTTGGATCAGCGGCCGGTCATCCGTTTCGGGGCGTTTGAGGTGTCAAAACACGGCTTTGTCCACGGTACTGTCTGATTCTCTAGACACTGGGATACCAATTGTCCGTTTATCGATGGCGATTGATGAAAGATGCATGGCAAGATGATGAATGCATCACCGTTTGTCTTGCAATTCAGGGTAGATGGAAGAAATGTGAGTAGCTTCACATGTAGTATCGAAGCAATTCATGGGGAGAACTTCCTGCCGTTTGGGCGAGGATGTACAAACTCCTGAAAACTGCCCGGAATTGGCCGAAACCGAACACCAGGCATGACACTCGCACGTCATGAAAGGAACACAATGAAAATCTTCAAGTCCCTACAGATCGCAGCCTCGGTCGCGGCCACCGCATTGGTGCTCACCGCTTGTGGCGGATCCAGCACGCCGGAGGCCACCGGTTCCTCGGCCGCGGCCGGCCCGGTGAAGATCGGCATTGCCCAGTATGTGTCCCACCCGTCCCTTGATGCCGTGGTGACCGGTTTCAAGAAGGGCATGACCGACGCCGGCTACGCAGAGGGCGACCAGGTCACGTACGACTTCACCAACGCCCAGGCCGACCAGGCCACCAACACTGCAATGGTGGGCAAGTTCGCCAGCGACGGCGACATGGACCTGGTCCTGGCCATCGCCACGCCGACCGCGCAGGCCGCGGCCCAGTCGATCACGAACATCCCGGTCGTTTTCTCCGCCGTCACCGATCCCCTGGAAGCCAAGCTGGTCTCCAGCCTGGAAGCACCGGGAGCCAACGTCACCGGCACCTCGGACAAGAACCCGGTCAAGGAACAGCTTGAGCTGCTCAAGAAGATCAAGCCGGAAGCCAAGTCCGTTGGCATCGTTTACTCCTCGGGCGAAGTCAACTCCGGAGTCCAGGTCCAGTGGGCCAAGGACGCAGCGGCCGAACTCGGCCTGACCATCGAAGAGAAGGCCATCTCGGCTTCCTCCGAGGTCCAGCAGGCAGCCTCGGGCCTGAACGTCGATGCGTTCTACGTGCCGACCGACAACGCCGTGGTTTCCGCTCTGGAAGGCCTGTTGCAGACCGCCCAGGATAAGAAGATCCCGGTGATTTCCGCCGACGGCGAGTCCGTCAAGCGCGGTGCCACCGCCACCTACGGCCTGAACTACGAGAAGCTCGGCGAGCAGACCGCTGCAATGGCCGTGAAGCTCCTCAAGGGCGAGGCCGAAGCCGCAACGATGCCGGTCGAGACGATCACCCAGGTCGAGCTGTACGTCAACACCACTGCTGCGGAGAAGATCGGGATGACCTTCCCGGAGGACATGCTCTCCGAGGCTGCAGAGACCTACAAGTAAACTCGATCGCCAACGCGTTCCACCCGGTGGCCGGTCGGCTTGCTCCGACCGGCCACCAACATTTACCCAATACCCAAGACGCTAGGATCCACCATGATCACCGCGGTTGAACTAGGCCTGATCTACGCGATCATGGCACTCGGGGTCTACCTGACCTTCCGCATACTCGACTTCCCCGACCTGACCGTTGACGGAAGCTTCACCACCGGCGCAGCAGTCGCATCCATCTCGATTGTCAATGGCGTCAACCCGTTCATTGCCACCGCCATCGCCTTCTTCATCGGCGCCATCGCCGGTGTCATCACCGGCCTGCTCCACACCAAGGGCAAGATCGACGGGCTGTTGGCCGGTATCCTGACCATGATCGCGCTGTATTCGATCAACCTGCGCATCATGACCAAGGCCAACGTCCCGCTTCTGGGCGAGACCACGGTGCTGACCTTCCTGCGCGAGAACCAGTGGCTGGGGACCTGGACCTCCGTCGGGTTGATGTTCCTGGGCTGCCTGGTTGCCGTGGCGGCCATCGTGTGGTTCCTGCGCACCGACGTCGGCCTGGCCATGCGAGCCACCGGCGACAACGAGGAAATGATCCGGTCCCTCGGCGTGAACACCGACAACCAGAAGATCCTGGGCCTGGCGCTCTCCAATGGCCTGGTCGGACTCTCCGGCGCGATCATCGCCCAGTTTCAGGGCTTCGCCGACATCGGCATGGGCATCGGCGTCATCCTGATCGGACTCGCGTCGGTCATCGTGGGCCAGGCCATCTTCGGCCAGAAGTTCATCTGGATTGCCGCGCTGGCCGTCGTCTTCGGCTCCGTTGCCTACCGCCTGGTCATCCAGCTGGCACTGAATGCCGGACTCGAGGTCAACGACATGAAGCTGATCTCTGCGGTCCTGGTGGTCATCGCCCTGCTGCTGCCGCAGTGGAAGGGCTTCGGGAAGTTCGCCAACCGCATCAGCATCCGCAGCAAGTCCGTCACCACCGACGACAAAAAGGAGGTGGGCGTCGATGCTTGAGATCACCAACCTGAACAAGACGTTCTTCCCGGGAACCGTCAACGAGCGCAAGGCGCTGCGCGACATCAACCTGACGCTCACCGACGGTGAGTTTGTCACGGTGATCGGCTCCAACGGAGCGGGCAAGTCCACGGTGCTGAACATGGTGGGCGGCAAGCTTCGCCCCGACACCGGGGCGGTGCGCATCGCCGGGAAGGACGTGACCAAGCTTCCCGACCACTCACGCGCCCGATTCATCGGACGGGTCTTCCAGGACCCGATGGCCGGCACCGCGCCCAACATGACCATCGAGGAGAACATGTCGCTGGCCCTGGGCCGCGGCACCTTGCGTGCGTTGGCCTCCGGTGTCACCAAACGCAAGCGCGAGAAGTTCGTGGAGGAATTGCGCTCGCTGGAACTCGGCCTGGAAAACCGGCTCAAGGCCAAGGTCGGGCTGCTCTCCGGTGGCCAGCGCCAAGCGCTGAGCCTGCTCATGGCCACGTTCTCCGGACCCAAGATCCTGCTGCTCGACGAGCACACCGCGGCACTGGACCCGCAGCGTGCGGCGCTGGTGGCACGTCTGACCGAGGAAATCGTCGTGCGCCACCAGCTGACGACGTTGATGGTCACGCACAACATGGAACAGGCCCTGCGCCTGGGGACGCGACTGATCATGATGCACGACGGACAGATCATCCTGGACCTGGACTCGGCCCAGAAGGCCAAGATGACGGTTCCCGGCCTGCTGCACGAGTTCGAGAAGATCAAGGGTGCCCAGCTCGATGACCGGACCATGCTTCAGTAACCCGGACGACGCCCCGGCGCCTGCCTCCTGAGGGAGGCGAGGAGCCTTCAAGGGAGCGGTAACGCCAAGACAGAGCGATCCCCGAAACGGGGTTGCCCGGTTCAGGCGGTGCCTCTCCTTTGTGCGTGTCCCGCCGGTCATTTTCGGCAACCCGGTGCGCGGGGCGGGGTGGTTGCCCTGTCGGTGGTGAACGGGGAGGTGCTGCTACTGCAGCGCCGAAGTCAGACGGGCCAGGTTGTCCAGCACCGTGGAGCGCAGCGGCTGCTTGAGCCATTCCTCGAGCGTGAGCTGCCGGCTGACCTCGCGGTAGTCGTCCTCGACCTCGCGCATCTGGTCCACGAAGCCCGCGTCGCGGACCAGCATCGAGACCTCCATGTTCAGGCCGAAGGAACGCATGTCCATGTTGCTGGATCCGATCAGCGCCGTCTCGTCGTCGATGGTGAAGTGCTTGGCGTGCAGGATGTACGGGGCCGGGTAGAGGTAGATCCGCACCCCGGCGCGCAGCAGCTCCTCGTAGTAGGAGCGCTGCGCATGGTAGACCAGCGCCTGGTCCCCGACCTCCGAGACGAACAGGTCCACCGGGACCCCGCGGGCGACAGCGGAGGTGACCGCGTACATCAGCGATTCGTCGGGCACGAAGTAGGGAGAGGTGATCACGATGCGTTTTTGGGCCGCGTGGATCAGCCCCAGGAAGAGCCGCAGGTTGTTTTCGCGCTCGAACCCCGGGCCCGAGGGGACCACCTGGGTGAGCATGGTTCCGCGCTCTTCGCGGTGCTCGATCAGCGCTGTGCCCAGTCGGCCCGGCGAATCGCCGCTGGCCACCAGCTCCGCCCGGCGCACGCCCTCGATGATGACCTCCCCGGTCTCGGAATACCAGTCGGAGATGAACACCGCATCCAGCGTGGCCACGCCCGGTCCGTCCAGCTCCAGGACCAGTTCCTTCCACTTCAGGCCGCGGGCTATGTTCTTCTTCACGTTGTAGTCGCGGGAAATCATGTTCAGCGAGCCCATGTAGCCGACGGTGCCGTCGATGACCAGGATCTTGCGGTGGTTGCGCAAGTCCGGGCGCTGGAACTTGCCCTTCAACGGCTGCAGGGGAAGCATCAGTCGCCAGTCCGCGCCCATCGCATCCAGGCGCGCCTTGGTGGCGGCATAGTGCGGCTTGCCGCGTGAGGCCCAGTGGTCAAGCATCACGTTCACCCGCACCCCGCGCGCACTGGCCCGTTCCAGTGCGTCGAAGAACCCGGCGGTGGTCGCATCCACGCTGAGGATGTAGAACTGCACGTGGACATGGTCGGTGGCCGCATCGACGGCATCGGCCATGGTTTGGATGGTCTGCTCGTAGTCGCCCAGCAGTCGGCCCGAATTCCCCGCCAACAGGGGTAGGCCGCCGTAGGCGTTGTTCATCTCCACCAGCGAGTTGAACCAGGCAGGGTTTTTCCCGCGGGCTTCATCGTGGGGTTCCTCGGCGCTGATCGAGCGCATGAACGTGTTGATCTCCTCCTGCACCTCGCGGCGCTTTCGCGGCAGCTTGGGCGAACCGATCAGCAGGAAGGCGATGACCCCGAAGTAGGGGATCAGGAAGATCGCCAGCAGCCACGCCATCCCGGAGGTGGGGCGGCGGTTGCGCGGGACGAAGACCACGGCAAGGACGCGAATGGCCAAATCCAGGACCACCAGCGCGGTCGCCCACCACCAGGCACCTGTAAACATGTATGCAACTTTCCCCGAATTCCGCTGTTCATTCCCCAAGCTACGCTAGCCGAAGCCCGCAACCGGCAGCGACGCCACGGGGGGTGGGCCACGGGAAGCGCCGTGGCGGGGTACCGGGCGAGGCCGGCGGGGGATCGCGGCGTCAGCAGATCGCCCCTGCCTCGTCGTCGCGCGGGGAGAAGACGACGTCGTTGCCCAGTCCGTTGAACGTCTTCACCGGGCGGCGGATGTCCCAGTGCGGCCATTCGGCGTACCCCAGGGTGGCAAAGCATACCCAGGCCTCGTGCATGGCAGTGGCCAGGGACTGCGGTGCCTCCTCGCCCACCAGCCCCGCAGCGTCCTTGGTGCCCAGATTGTCAAAGACGAAGGGCAGTTCCATCCGGTGTGCCGCGCCCAGGTCCTGGACCGGGCTGTGCCAGGCGAACTCGTAGACCTGGGTCTGCCCTTCGGCGTAGCGTCTGGCATCCGCCAGCGTGTACATCGGCACCCGCAACACCTTGTCGGTGGCCAGGGCGCCCAGGATCTCACCCGGGCCGGCACCGGGGCGATTGCGCCCGTAGAGCCGCTGCGCGTCCTTGGAGATGCCGGCCTTTCGCCGCGCCACAGCGAGGTGCACCCTGGAGACCTTGGCGCCGCGGCCAGTGGGCCCCAGCCAGAGTCGGAGCTCCTGGGTCGTAGTGCCGATCAACAGGGGAATGTCCATTCCGGCACCGGCGAGCATGGCCTCCAGCGGGTCCCGGGGCACCAGCAGCGGCTCGATCGCCAGCCCATGGGCCGGACCGCCATTCAACGGCGTTGAATCGGCTGCCACCCGGAGGTGGGAAGCCAGCAGCTCGGCGGGGGTGCGGGCGGAGAATTCCTCCCGGGTGGCTTCGATGCCCAGGTCCTTGGCGATGCGTTGGGTCATCCGTCGGGCCCGGGACAGGGGCAAGGCGGTCAGCGGGGCGCTTTGGATGATGGCGCGCGCGAACAGCGAGGAGGCGCGCGGGTGTGCCAGCAGTGCCGCCACCATGGTGCCGCCGGCCCCGTGTCCCATGAGGGTGACCTGCTCCGGGTCCCCGCCGAAGGAAGCGATGTTGGCCCTGGTCCATTCCAGGGCGGCAATGACATCGGCAAGCCCCAGGTTCGGCGGGGCGTCCTCCAGCAGCGAGAATCCCTCGGCGCCCAGCCGGTAGTTGGCCGCGACGAAGACCACCGCGTCCCGGGCAAAGGCGGTGCCGTCGTAGCCGGGCAGCGCGTTGGACCCGTGCTGCAGCGACCCGCCATGGATCCACAGCAGCACCGGACGCAAGCCCGAGGTGCGCTTGGCGGGGGCAAAGACATTCACGTTCAGGCACGCATCGCCGGGAATGACGACGGTGGGCAGTAGCGTGCCAAGTGCCCCGGAATAGGGGACCTGTCCGGCGGTGGGTCCGTAGTGGCCAGCGGCCAGGGTTTCGCTCCAGGGTTCCGGGAGCGTGGGGACGGCAAAACGGTTTCTGCCCACGGGCGCGGCGGCATAGGGAATCCCCAGGAAGCGTTCGACGCCGCCGATGAGTACGCCTTCCACCGGGCCGCAGGGCGTCTCGCGGACCAGCGAAATGCCATGCGGATCATTGCCAAGGCCCATCAAGACCACTCCCGTATCCAGCGACACCAACGCCTAAATCCAGATTAGTCGGCTTCCCGCTCCAAGGGCAGGGGGGTGAACAGGAGGATCTCCCGGGGGTCCCCATGGGGCAGAATGTAGCCAGATCGATGTCCCTCCCGCCATCGAGGGGCGCCTTTCCCGAACCCCAAGGAGCACCATGGCCAAGATCACGGGCACCACCCCCGAGGAGTACCTCGGCAATGTCCCCGCCGAACTCCAGCCCCGCGCCCGGGCACTGCACCAGGCGCTGTGCGAGACGCTGCCCCGCGCCAGCGTCCAGATCAAGTGGGGGCAACCTGCCTTCGTGGACGACACCATCCTGGTGGCCTACGCGGTGTTCTCCAAGCACATCAACCTCTACACCACGCCCAGCTCACGCGCGGCGCTCGCCGGGGAGCTGGCCGGCTACACGCTGGGCAAGGGATCCATCCGGCTTCCGCACGACGAGCCGCTCCCACTGGACCTCATCAAGCTGGTGGCCTCGGCCAGGGAAAAGGAATTCCGGGAGCAACACGTGCGCTGGATGTAACGAAGGCCAGGCTCCTCCCGCCCCGGGTTCAGAGTGCGGAAATCGCGGGAATCGGGCTATGGCCGGCGCAGAATCCGGTCGGTGCATGCCACGCGTCCGGCGGCTCGTCCGGCACCGGCTGCAGGGCATGTGAAAGGCCGAAGATCGAGGCGGCAAGGACGGCCAGTGCCGCGAGGGCGACGGCCACGCGCGTGACCTTGGTCGTGCGCGAGCATGGGATCTGCGAGGGGAATCTCATCATGACACCAAGTGTTCTCCCGTTCCCTGCCGTGCGCATCGGGCCCAGGACCGGGCGTGGAACGGCGAAACCGGTACCTGGGTCTGATCCGTTCGGTACCTGCGGGTGACTCGCCGGCCGGCCCGGACGTCTACGGTAGGACCATGCACCATTGTGTTTCCCGCCCCGCGGGCCCTTGTCGGGCCGGAATGCCGCCCTGATCCCCAGCTGCCCGCGTACACGGCGGCCGCCCGGCCAGGCAATGACCGTGCCGGCATCGGCGGGGCAGCGGTGAGCGCGGAAGCAGACTATTACGAGCCGGTTCGTTGGCGCGGGCGTTGGGGGTGGCGCTCCGATGTGACGGCCGCGGCCCTTTTTCTGGCCCTGGTGGTTTTCTGCCACGAGTTCCTGCTATGGGGTTCGTACTCGGGCAACTACCTCGGCGACACGTCGTTATTCGTGCTGGCCGCCGCCGTGGCCATCGGTTGCGCGCGGGTCTTGCCGGGGGTGGCGCTCGCGCTGGTCTGGGTCGGCACGCTGTTGCAGATGCTCCGTGGAGTGGACGTCGACCTCGCCCAGCTGGCCGCACTGTACGTGGTGGGAATGGCCGCCAGGTACGGCACACGGCTGTGGGTTTTGTGCGCGGGCCTGTCGATTGCCGCGGGATCGGTGCTCGGCACCGCCTACATCGGCCGGATCGGCTCCTGGGTCTCCGATCCGCTCTTCCGCGCCATGGAGTCAAACGCCTGGCCCACCAACAACCAAGTCATCGCGGTCTTCGTGGTGGTTGCATCGGTGCTGACGCTGCCGTGGCTGCTGGGCCTGTTGCTGCGGCTCTTGGCCGGGAAACAGACGGCCGAACGCGGATCGGCGCGGGCGCGGGAGGAAGCGGACAGCGCCCTGGAACTGGCCCGGTTGCGCTCGGAGAATGCGGCCCTGGCTCGCGACGTGCACGACGTCGTGGGCCACTCCCTGGCAGTGATCATTGCCCAGGCCGACTCGATCCGCTTCATCCCCGACGCAGATGTGGTTCGCATCCGCGAGACGACCGGGACCATCGCCGAGGCTGCCCGCCGATCCCTGGGCGAGGTGCGCCAGGTGCTGTCGCAAACCGCGGAAACCAAGTCGACCGATGCCAGGGTCGTGGACACCGGGGCGATGGGTGCCAGAAGGTCCGGTGCCAGGCAGGCCGTGTCGACGGCAACGCGCAGCATGGCACTGCAGACCGCGCAGATGGGCCTGCTGCACCCGGCGGTCTCGGAGATCTCCGCCATCCTGCAGAACGTGCGCGGCACCGGATACGAGGTCAGCGAGGAAACGCTGGGGGAGCCGGTGCCGTTGCCGGCCGACATCGTTCCTGCCACCCGCAGGATCATCCAGGAGATGCTCGCCAACGCGCTGCATCACGGCTGCGCCACCACCCCGATCTACGTCAGGCACTACTGGGGCGCCACGAGCTATACGCTGAGCCTGACGAACTATTTCGAGGCATCGGCCCTTTCCAAGCGCGCCGGGACCGGCATTGCCGGCATGCGCCAGCGCCTGGCAAGTCTGTCAGGCACCCTGAGCATCAATACCGAGGACGGGGTCGCCGGCGCCCCCGATCTGTTCACGATTGCCGCAACCTTTCCGCTCAACCACGAATGGACCACCCGTTGAACCAACCGCAGATCCGCGTGGCGCTGGTCGATGACCAGCAACTTTTTCGTTCCGGCCTGGCGGTGATCATCGGCGCCCAGCCCGACATGGCCGTGGTGGCGCAGGCAACCGACGGCACCGAGGCCCTGGGCGCGATCGCCGTCCACGAACCCGACGTGGTGCTGATGGACGTACAGATGTCGCCGATGGGCGGCGTCGAGGCCACCCGCAAGATCTTCGAGGACGCGACGGGCCGCTTCGATAAGCTCCCGAAGGTCATCATGCTCACGACCTTCGACTGGGACGAACATGCCGCCACCGCGATCCGGCACGGGGCCAGCGGCTTCATCCTCAAGGACAGCACTCCCGAGTTCGTTTGCGAATCGATTCGCGCGGTCAATGGCGGCAATGCAGTGATCGCCCCGCAGTCCCTGGCCGCGCTGTTGCGCGACGAGCCGGCACCGGTGCCCGAGGTTCCCCTGCCCTACCTGGAGCTGACCGAGCGGGAGCGGGAGGTGTTCGCCGCCGTGGCGTTGGGGCTGACCAACCAAGAGATCTCCGAGAAGCTGTTCCTGAGCGGATCAACGGTCAAGACCCACATCGGGGCGATCCTGCGCAAGCTCGAGCTACGCGACCGGGTGCAGATCGTGGTCTATTCCTACGAAAACTGCATCGGCCGCTAGGCTCAATCCGCTCATTGCCGCTTGAATGTAGTGCGTATCACGCCCCGGAAATGACGGTCCCGGGGTGCAAGGGCTGTAGTGTTCATGGAAGCCAATGCACCTTTTCTCAAAGGGGCGGCGGTTAGGCCCCCACAGAGATTCGCCGTCACTGTGGGGGCCGTCCTAATTCCCCCGAAGACCTGGATTGAAGGTCCTCCGCCTTCGCCCGGAAGACTGCGCCCATGCGCCTGTTACCGACCAGCGAGGCCGCCAGCAGGAATTCGGCCACGGCTTCGGGGTTGCGTCCCAATCGGGCCAGCAATTCCCCGCGCACGCTCGGCAATAAATGCGAACTGGCCAGTGCCCCCTGCTGTGCCAAGTGGTCGACGATGCGCAGGGCCGCATCCGGTCCTTCGGTCATCGAGACCGCCACTGCCCGATTCAGCTCGACGACGGGTCCCGGCGCAAGGCTGCACAAGGCCCCATAGAGCAGCACAATCCTGCCCCAGTCGGTTTCCCCGACGCTCCGTGCCACGGCGTGGCATTCGGCGATGGCCGCCTGGAGGGCATAGAAGCCCCGACCGTGCCGCAGTGCATCGGCACGTTCCAACGCCCGGCGCCCCCGCATGATCTGCGAGTGGTCCCAGCGCGAACGATCCTGGTCGGCCAGAAGGATCGGGCTGCCGTCCCGGGAGATCCTGGCCGAAAACCGCGAGGCCTGGATCTCCATCAACGCCACCAGCCCGGCGACCTCCGGCTCCCGGGGAAGCAGTCCGAGCAGGACCCGGCCCAGGCGCAGCGCCTCGTTGGCCAGCTCGCGGCGGATCAGGTCGTCGCCGGCCGTGGCGGCGTAGCCCTCGGTGAACACGAGGTAGATCACCGCCAGCACCGCCGACAGGCGTTCGCCCCACGCCTGCGCCTCCGGGGCCTCGAACGGTATTTTTGCCGCGGCGAGCGTCTTTTTGGCACGCACGATCCGTTGCTGCACGGTGGCCACGGGCACCAGCATCATCCGGGCAATTTCCTCGGTCCGCAGCCCGCCCACGACGCGCAGTGTCAGCGCAACCTGAGCCTCACGGGACAGCACCGGATGGCAGGCGGTGAAGACCAGACGCAACAAGTCGTCGTCGATGGGCTCCCAAGCTTGCTCGGTCGATTCCCGGAGGTTCCGGGCCAACTCCCGCTGGCGTTCATCGAGCCTGGTCGTCCGGCGCCACGCATCGATGGCCTTTCGCTTGGCCACCGCGGTGATCCAGGCGCCGGCATTTTTTGGGATCCCCTCGCCGGGCCATTGCGCGAGCGCATCAACCAGTGCTTCCTGGGCGAGGTCCTCCGCCTGTCCAAGGTCGCCTGTCATCTTGGCCAAGGTTGCAACAATGCGCGCACCCTCGATGCGCCAGAGCGCGTCAAGGGTGCGTTGGGTGTCTGCCATGCCTGCCTTCCGGGGGTGGCCCGGGCTTCGGGTTTACGGCTGTCCGAGTTCCTCGCGCCAGACCTCTTCCTTCTTGAGGTATTCGTTGTCGGCAAAGTCCTCGAAATCCGACATGTCGGTGACGCGGCGGACCTCGAGCTTGGCGCCGGCGCCCAGTGGCGCCCGGCTGGCCCACTCCACGGCTTCCTCCTTGCTGGAGACCTGGAGGATCCAGAAGCCGTTGAACAGCTCGTGGACTTCCCCATAGGGGCCGTCGGTGACGATCGGGGTTTCCTCCGAGAAGTCGACGACGAAGGCCTCGCTGAGGTCATCGGAAAGCCCCTCTCCGGCTAGCAGCACACCCGCCTTGATCAGGGATTCGTTGTAGGCGCCCATGGCATTTATGATCTCGTTGAAGTCCGCCTTCTCGTAGGCTTCCTTGGCGGCCTGGGTCGAGCGCATGATCAGCATGAATTTCATGGTGTTCTCCTTGGGGTTCGGGAAGGCGCGCAAATACGTCCTTCACTCATTACATCGAACGGGAGCCACCGATATCGACAGGTGAGCGAAAAAACTTTCAAGAACTTTGGAAGGCGTTCGATTTCGCGTGCATGTGGTGCCGGAAGGAGGATGCCCAGGGCGGCCGGGAGGGGGTGTTGGGTGCCTGGCAGCGCATCGGATACCTTATGCGGGCTCCGCAGCCTGAACGAGTGAGGGGACGTTCCCTGAAGACACTGCCGGCCCGAAGTGCGCATTGGCCCAAACGTGCAGGCCAGGGCACTGTGGGGCCGGGCCTGGGGGTGTCGGGAACAACAAAAAAGTCGCCGTCTCCCGGTGAAACAGGGAAACAGGGAAACAGCGACTCTTGCTTTGGTGCCCTCGAAAGGATTCGAACCTTCGACCTTCCGCTCCGGAGGCGGACGCTCTATCCCCTGAGCTACGAGGGCGTTGCCGGAAATCAACAACCAATTTCATGCTTTCTGAAACATTTTCCGGCTGGGAACGTAGACGAGCTTAGCAGGTGTGAAGCGGTGAATGACAAATTGGGCTTTCGCCGCTGCCTTGAGGCACCCAAATACGCATCTGATGTGTGCGACGCCGCGCCGTCACATCGTCCAATGGGGTCCGTGCCCCCGGTTATCCTTGAGTGGTGACTCCTGAAGAACTCTCCACAGCCATTTCCGCTTGCCTCCGCGACGCAGTCGACGCCGGCCAGATTTCCGTCGACGTGCCCGAGAATGTGCGAGTGGAGCGACCGAAGAGTCGCGAGCACGGGGATTGGGCCACCAACATCGCCCTGCAGCTGGGCAAGAAGGCCGGGATGAACCCGCGCGATTTCGCCCAGGTCCTGGCCACCCGCTTGGCGGAATCGGCCGGAGTAGCCGGAGTCGAGATCGCCGGACCGGGCTTCCTGAACATCACCCTCGAGGCTGGTGCCGCCGGGGGGCTGGCCAAGGCCATCGTCGAGGCCGGCACCGAGTACGGCAAGAACGATGCCCTGGTGGGCCACGAGATCAACATGGAGTTCGTCTCCGCGAACCCCACCGGACCGCTGCACATCGGCCACACCCGCTGGGCAGCCCTGGGCGACTCGATCGCCCGCGTGCTCAAGGCCAGCGGTGCCACCGTCACGTCCGAGTACTACATCAACGACGCCGGCAACCAGATGAACATCTTTGCCCTGTCTGTCTACAACCGACTGCATGGCCTGCCGGTTCCTGAGGGCGGCTACCCCGGTGCATACATCAAGGAACTGGCCGATGCCGTGGCCAAGGCGCACCCGGACATCCGATCGCTCACCCAGGAAGCCGCGCTGCCGATCGTCCGCCATGCCGCCTACGTGGCGCAGATGGCCGACATCAAGGAGACCCTGAACGACTTCGGCGTCGAGTTCGACGTTTTCTTCTCCGAACAGGAACTGCACGCCGGGGGAGCCGTCGAGGATGCCGTGGCGCGCCTGCGCGAGCAGGGTCACATCGACGACACCGACGGTGCCGTGTGGCTGCGCACCACGGACTTCGGAGACGACAAGGACCGCGTGCTGATCCGTGCCAACGGCGAGCCGACGTACTTCGCCGCCGACGCCGCCTACTACCTGTCCAAGAAGGACCGCGGCTTCACCGAGAAGATCTACCTGCTCGGCGCCGACCACCACGGCTACGTCAACCGCCTCAAGGCCATCGCGGCCGCGGCCGGCGACGATCCCAAGGTCAACATCGAGGTGCTGATCGGCCAGCTGATCTCGGTCAACGGCGCCCGCCTGTCCAAGCGTGCCGGCAACATCATCGAGCTGCGCGACCTGATCGACTGGCTCGGCGCCGATGCGCTGCGCTACTCGCTGGGCCGCTACCCGGCCGATTCGCCGATGACCATCGACCCGGAGCAGCTGAAGAAGAACACCAACGACAACCCGGTGTTCTACGTCCAGTACGCCCACGCCCGCTCCCGCGCCGCCAGCCGCAACGCGGTGGAAAAGGGCGTGGAACGCACCGACTTCGATGCGACGCTGCTCACCCACGAGACCGAGAACGACCTGCTCGCGGCCCTTGGCCAGTTCCCCTCGGTCGTCGCCCAGGCGGCAACCCACCGCGAACCGCACCGCGTGGCCCGCCACGTCGAGCTGCTCGCCGGCGCCTACCACTCCTGGTACGCGGCCTGCCGCGTGACCCCCGTGGGCGACGGCGCCGTCGAGCCCATCCACCGCACCCGCCTGTGGCTCAATGACGCCACCACCCAGGTCCTGGCCAACGGCCTGGGACTGCTGGGCGTCTCGGCCCCGGAAAAGATGTAAGGAACCATGACCTCTTCACCACTTGCCCCGACCTGGCTGTCCCTGCCCACCGATGTCAATGCGCTGCGCCCGATCGAATGGGCCGCCGGCGTCGCCCGCTCCGAAAGCGGCGAACTCGCCGTGCAGAACCTGTTGGTCAGCGACCTGGCCAAGGAATTCGGCACCCCACTCTTCGTGCTGGATGAAGACGACTTCCGTGCCCGTGCCCGCGGCTTCAAGCAGGCCTTCGACGCCGCGTTCGCCGATCTGTGCGGCGGCGTGGATGTCTACTACGCCGGCAAGGCGTTCCTGAGCACCGAGGTGGCCCGCTGGGTCACCTCCGAGGGCCTGCGCCTGGACACCTGCTCCGGCGGGGAAATGGCCGTGGCCCGCGTCGCCGGCGTGCCGGCCGCCAACCTCTCGCTGCACGGGAACAACAAGTCGGCCACCGAAATCCGCACCGCGCTGGAGGCCGACCTGGGCCGCATCGTCATCGACTCGCTGGACGAGCTCGAGCGCGTGGCACTGCTGGCGCGCGAGACCGGCAAGCGCGCCAATGTGATGCTGCGCCTGACCCCCGGCGTGCACGCCAGCACCCACGAGTTCATTGCCACCGCGCACGAGGACCAGAAGTTCGGCCTCTCGATGATCCCGGTGGGCGATGACGCTTCCCCCGCTGCGGCCGCGGTCGCCTTCGCGCTGGGTCACCCGGAGCTGAACCTGCTGGGCCTGCACGCGCACATCGGCTCGCAGATCTTCGAGGCCGAGGGCTTCGCGCTGGCCGCGCAGAAGATGCTCGGCTTCCTGGCACAGGTCAGGAAGGACCACGGCGTCGAGCTGCCCGAGCTGGACTTGGGCGGCGGCTATGGCATCGCCTACACCGAGGTCGACACCCCGCGCGAACCGGCGGTGCTGGCTGCCGCCATGGCAGAGGTCGTGGGCAGCACCGCTGCCGAACTGGGCCTGAAGGTCCCGCGGATCTCCATCGAGCCGGGCCGCGCCATCGCCGGCCCCTCCACCTTCACCCTCTACGAGGCCGGGGTGCGCAAGTCGGTCCAGGTCGAGACCGGGGACGGCACCCTGGTGCCCCGCCGCTACGTGTCGGTTGACGGCGGCATGAGCGACAACGCCCGACCGGTGCTTTACGACGCCGACTACACCGCGGTGCTGGCCGGCCGTGTGACGGAAAGTGAACCGATTATTTCACGTGTGGTTGGGAAACATTGCGAGTCCGGTGACATAGTCGTACGGGACGTTTACCTGCCCGAGGATGTTGCCGCCGGCGACCTTTTGGCCGTTCCGGGAACCGGGGCCTATTGCTGGGCCCTGTCGAGCAACTACAACTACCTGGGTCGCCCGGGCGTGGTTGCAGTGCGCAATGGCGCGGTCCGCGCCATCATCCGCAGGGAAACCGAAGCCGATCTGTTGGCCCGCGATTTGGGAGCATAGAAATACACGTGAAAACACTGAAGGTGGCCCTGCTTGGCTGCGGCAACGTCGGGTCCCAGGTGGCACGCATCCTCTTGGACCATTCCGATGTGCTGGCCGACCGCGCCGGCGCCAAGCTTGAACTCGCCGGCATCGCCGTGCGCAGCCTCGAGACCAAGCGCGACGCGGCGATTCCCGCGGAATTGTTGACCACCGACGCACCCGCACTGGTCGACGGCGCCGACATCGTCATCGAGTTGCTGGGCGGCCTGGAACCGGCCGGCGAACTGATCCGCCGGGCGCTGGCCCGCGGTGCCTCGGTCGTCACCGGCAACAAGGCACTGCTCGCTGCCCAAGGCGCCGAACTCAACGCGCTGGCCTTCGAGTCCGGCGCCCAGCTGCGCTACGAGGCAGCCGTCGGCGGGGCCATCCCGATCCTGCGCCCGATCTCCGATTCCCTCTCCGGGGACCGGATCAACAAGATCATGGGCATTGTCAACGGCACCACCAACTTCATCCTCGACGCGATGGACACCACCGGTGCCCAGTTCGACGACGTGCTCGCCGAGGCCCAGGCCCTGGGCTATGCCGAGGCCGACCCGACCGCCGACGTGGCAGGGCACGACGCCGCCGCGAAGGCGGCGATCCTCGCCTCCCTGGCCTTCCACACCGACTTTGCCTACGCCGACGTGCACTGCGAGGGGATCACCAAGATCACCGCCACCGACGTCGCCGCCGCCAAGGAGGCCGGCATGGTCATCAAGCTGCTGGCCATCGCCGAACGCACCCAGGACGGCATCGGCGTGCGCGTGCACCCGACGCTGCTGCGCCGCACCCATCCGCTGGCCGCCGTCCACGGCGCCTTCAACGCGGTCTTCGTCGAGGCGGAAAACGCCGGCGAGCTGATGTTCTACGGCGCCGGCGCAGGCGGGGCACCCACTGCCTCCGCCGTCATGGGCGACACCGTTTCGGTGGCCAGGCGCGTGGTCTCCGGCGGTCCACTGCCGGCCATCGCCGCGCAGCAATCGGTCAAGGCGCTCGCGTTCGACGAGATCTCGACCAGCTACTGGATCGGCCTGCGCGTCTCGGACGAGCCCGGCGTGCTTGCAGCCATCGCCGCGATCTTCGCGGAGAACACCGTCTCCATCGAGGCGCTGCGCCAGTCGATCATCGAAGAAAACCACGGCGGGTCCGCCGAGCTGCGCATCGTGACCCACCGCTCCACCGAGTCCTCGCTGGCCGCCGTCGTGGCCGCCGTCGCCGACTTGGATGCCGTCCAAGAAGTAACCTCTGTCCTGCGAGTTGAAGGAAACTAAGTGGCCCACCAGTGGCGCGGAGTCATCCGCGAATATGCCGAACGCCTGCCCGTCGACGAAAACACCAAGGTCATCACCTTGGGCGAGGGCGGTACACCCCTGGTGTTCGCCCCGGCACTGAGCGAGCTCACGGGCTCCGAGGTGTACCTCAAGGTCGAGGGCATGAACCCGACCGGTTCCTTCAAGGACCGCGGGATGACCATGGCGATGACCGCAGCGGTCGCCGCCGGCGCCAAGGCAGTTGTCTGCGCATCCACCGGCAACACCTCCGCCTCCGCCGCCGCCTACGCCACCCAGGCCGGGCTCAAGTGCGCGGTGCTGGTCCCGGACGGCAAGATCTCCATGGGCAAGCTCTCCCAGGCCATCGCCCACGGCGCCGAGCTGCTGCAGGTCGACGGCAACTTCGACAACTGCCTCGAGGTCGCCCGCAAGCTCAGCGAGAACTACCCGGTGTTCCTGGTGAACTCGGTGAACCCCGCGCGCATCGAGGGCCAGAAGACCGGCGCCTTCGAGGTCGTCGACTACCTGGGCGACGCCCCCGACTACCACGTGCTTCCGGTGGGCAACGCCGGGAACATCACCGCCTACTGGAAGGGCTACAAGGAGTACTCCTCCGAGTACACCACCCAGGCAGGTGACACCCTGGCACCGGTGTCGACCAAGACCCCGATCATGTGGGGCTTCCAGGCCGCCGGCGCCGCACCCATCGTGCTGGGCCACCCGGTCACCGAACCGGACACCATCGCCACGGCCATCCGCATCGGCAACCCCGCGTCCTGGCAGCAGGCCGAAGAGGCCCGCGACGAATCCGGCGGCATCATCGACTCGGTGACGGACGCCGAGATCCTGGCCGCGCACCGCTGGCTGTCCTCCCGCGAGGGCGTCTTCGTGGAGCCGGGCTCCGCGGCCGGCGTTGCGGGCATCATCAAGCACCACGCCGCGGGCAACGTGCCGGCCGGCAAGAAGATCGTCATCACTGTCACCGGCCACGGCCTGAAGGACCCCGACTGGGCCCTGAAGACCGAGGACGGATCGCCGGTCACCCCGACCAAGGTCGAGTTCGATGTCGTCTCGGTGGCTTCGGCCCTCGGCCTGGCCTAGCCCCGGCACCGGATACAAAGGGGACCAACGCCTGATGCCGCAGATCCAAGCCGGACAATCCATCGCCGTGCACGTGCCGGCCACGAGCGCGAACCTGGGGCCCGGCTTCGACGTGCTGGGCCTGGCCCTGTCGGTGTGCGACACCCTGGTGGTGCACACGCAGGCAGAGTCGGGCGTCAGCGTGTCCATCACCGGGGAGGGGGCGGAAACGCTGCCCACCGACGAGACGCACCTGATTGCCAAGACGATCCTGGAGCGCTGGGCGGAACTGGGCTTTGAGCCCTGCGGCCTGCGCATCGAGGCGACGAACAACATCCCGCACGGCCGCGGCATGGGATCCAGCGCCGCGGCCATGGTCAGTGCGCTGGCAGCGGCCAATGCGCTGCTTCCCGCCGACGCGCAGTCGGGCGCCGAGGAAATCTTCCAGGCCGCCTCGCGCTGGGAGGGGCACCCTGACAACGTCGCCCCGGCCGTGTACGGCGGGTTGACGCTGTCCTGGACCACCGATGCCGGATTCGGCACGCTGCAGGGGGTGCTGCATTCGGACATTGTCCCGGTCATTGCCATCCCCGACATCGAGCTGTCCACCGCCGCTGCCCGCGGCCTGCTTCCGGAATCCGTGCCGCACGCCCTTGCAGCGGCCAACGGGGGACGGGTGGGCCTGCTCATCCACGCATTGGCCCACGAGCCGGCAGCGCTGATGGTCGGCACGGAGGACTTCCTGCACCAAGGGTTCCGCGCCCCTGCCATGGAGCAGAGCGCCGGCCTCATCGCGCACCTTCGCTCCGCGGGGCATGCAGCCGTGGTCTCCGGGGCCGGTCCCACGGTGTTGGTCCTGAGCAATGGCCAGGACGGTGCGCAGGCGGCCGCCGCTGCGATTTCCGGTTACGCGGCACGCCACGCCGAAACAACGTGGCGTGTCCGAATTGAGTCAGTACCCCCAACGGGTGTTAGAGTAGAAGTGCTCTAGCACCCGCCTGAAAAGAGTTGTCCGTATTTCGATGGATGACTCGTCGCGTTTCGTGCAGCCATCAATTCCTTCACCCGCCGCGGCGGGTGGATCTTGGGGAATTCGATCATCACAAACCATTTTCGCTGGGCGAGCAGGCACACCCACACCATCCGATTGAAACCGTCAACCATGTTGGTGACTAGATCCCTTGGTGTGTCTCACGATCGACCGAAGCATCCGCCTCGTTCCACTTGGCGGTGCACGGCCGAACCTTTTCCCGCATCTGACGCGGGAACGGGGCTAGTCAAACGTTGCGGGTCTCTCTGACGGGATCCGCCCGACGAGGGGGAAGGAACCTTCGTGACCGAAACCACCAGCCTTACTGCAGGCGTGGAAGAAAACAACGCATCCAAGGGCGGCGGACTCGCCGGCCTGAAACTCGCACAATTGCAGGTGCTTGCGTCCCAGCTGGGCATCACCGGCGGTTCGCGGATGCGCAAGAACGATCTTGTCACCGCGATCTCAAACCACCAGCGTGGCGGCTCCGTGGCCGACCGCGACGCCAAGGCCAAGGCAGAGCCCAAGGCCGACGCCAAGACCGAGGCCCCCGCCAAGGCGGAGAAGGCACCGGCCAAGTCGGCCGCCAAGGCCCCGGCCCGCGGCGCCGCCAAGGACGCTGCGAAGCAGGCGGAGGCCCCGGCCGCCGCCGAGCCGAAGGCCGATGTCGCACCGGCGGCCGCCGAGGCAAAGGCCGAACAGCCCGCCACCCGCCGCACCCGCAACCGCCGCGCCGATTCCAGCGGAACCGTTGCCCCGGCCGCCGAGGCACCCGCCGCCGAGCCGAAGGCCGACGCCGCCCCGGCCGCAGCCGAGTCGCCGGCGACCGAGGAGCGCGCACCGCGCCGCAACACCCGCAACCGCCGCGCCGAGTCCACCGGCACCACCGAGGCCCCGGCCGAAACGGCACCCGCTGCCGCGGCCGAGCCGGCATCGGCCGATTCCACCGAGTCGACCCAGGACGCCAACGAGTCCCGCAGCGAACGCGGCGACCGCAACGAGCGCAGCGAACGGAACCGCAACCGCCGGGACCGCAACCGCAACCGCCGCGAAAACAACGCCAACACCAACGACTCCGCCGAGTCCACCGAGCCCGCCGAGGCCCAGGAGGACAAGCAGGTCGAGGCCAAGTCCGGCGACTCGCGTTCCAACGACGGCAAGTCGAACGAGCGCAGCGAAGACCGCCGCGAAAGCTCCGAGGAGCGCTCGGCCAACCGACGCGAGCGCAACCGCGAACGCAATGAGCGCAACCGCGAGCGCAATGCCAACCGCAGTGAGCGCGGGGACCGCCAGGACCGCGGCAACGACCGCAACGACCGCAACGACCGGAACAACCGCCGCGGCCGCAACCGCAACCAGCCGGACGTCGATGACACCGAGTTCAGCGATTCGGACGTGCTGCTGCCGGTAGCCGGCATCCTGGACGTGCTGGACAACTACGCTTTCATCCGCACTTCCGGCTACCTCGCCGGCCCGTCGGACGTCTACGTCACCCTGAACCAGGTCAAGAAGTACAACCTGCGCAAGGGCGATGCCGTGGTCGGCGCCATTCGCGCCCCCCGCGAGAACGAGAACCCCTCCTCGCGAGCCAAGTTCAACGCCCTGGTGAAGCTGACGGCGATCAACGGCAAGACCCCGGAGGAGAATTCCAGCCGCGTTGACTTCTCCAAGCTGGTCCCGCTGTACCCGACTGAGCGCCTGCGCCTGGAGACCGACCAGAAGCTCATCGGCCCCCGCGTCATCGACCTGGTTGCCCCGATCGGCAAGGGCCAGCGCGGCCTGATCGTTTCGCCGCCCAAGGCCGGCAAGACCCTGATCCTGCAGTCCATCGCGAACGCCATCACCATCAACAACCCAGAGGTCCACCTCATGATGGTGTTGGTTGACGAGCGTCCCGAAGAAGTCACCGACATGCAGCGCACCGTCAAGGGTGAGGTCATTGCCTCGACCTTCGACCGCCCGGCCGACGACCACACCACCGTGGCCGAGCTCGCCATCGAGCGCGCCAAGCGCCTGGTGGAAATGGGCATGGACGTCGTGGTCCTGCTGGACTCGATGACCCGCCTGGGCCGCGCCTACAACCTGGCGGCCCCGGCCTCGGGCCGCATTCTCTCCGGCGGTGTCGATTCCTCGGCGCTGTACCCGCCCAAGCGCTTCTTCGGTGCTGCCCGCAACATCGAAAACGGCGGCTCGCTGACCATCCTCGCCACCGCACTTGTGGAGACCGGTTCCAAGATGGACGAGGTCATTTTCGAGGAGTTCAAGGGCACCGGCAACATGGAGCTGCGCCTTTCCCGCCAGCTGGCGGACAAGCGCATCTTCCCGGCCGTCGACGTCAACGCGTCGGGTACCCGCCGCGAGGAGAAGCTGCTGTCCCCGGATGAGGTTCGGATCATGTGGCGCCTGCGCCGCGTGCTCTCGGGCCTGGACACCCAGCAGGCTCTGGAGACCCTCACGGGCAAGATCCGCGAGACCTCCTCCAACGCCGAGTTCCTGATGCTCATCAACAAGACCACGCTGGGTTCCAAGAACGACGCCTAGCTGCCCATGCGCCCAGTTTCACCGTGCCCGGACACCCCGGGCTCGGTGAGGCTGGGCGTTGGTCGTTAACACCAGATTCCTTTTCGTTCCCTACACTGGGAACCAGCCGTAGTGAAAGAAGCTGAAAACATGTTTGAGTCCGTACAGGGCCTACTCGATGAGCACGCAGCCCTCCAGGCCCGGCTCTCGGACCCCGCCGTTTACCAAGACCAGGCCCTGGCCCGCAAGCTCGGCCGCCGTTCCGCCGAGCTCAACGGCATTGTCGAGGCGCACCGGCGCTGGAAGCAGGCCACCGAGGACCTCGAGACGGCCCGGGAAATGGCCGACGAGGACCCCGACTTCGCCGCAGAGGTCGAGGAGCTGAACACCAAACTGCCCGTGCTGGAGGAAAAGTTGCGCCGGCTGCTGATCCCGCGCGACCCCAACGACGCGCGCGACGTGATCCTCGAGGTCAAGGGCGGGGAAGGCGGCGACGAGGCTGCCCTCTTCGCAGCCGACCTGCTGCGCATGTACACCCGCTACGCGGAGACCAAGGGCTGGAAGACGGAGCTCATCTCCTTCAACGAGTCGGACCTCGGCGGCTACAAGGACGCGCAGATGGCCATCAAGGGCAAGTCCAACGACCCCGCCGAGGGCGTCTACGCGCACCTGAAGTTCGAGGGCGGGGTGCACCGCGTGCAGCGCGTGCCGCAGACCGAGTCCCAGGGACGGATCCACACCTCGGCCGCCGGCGTGCTGATCCTGCCCGAGGTCGACGAGCCCGAAGAGGTCGATATCCACCCGAACGACCTGAAGGTCGATGTCTACCGCTCCTCGGGCCCCGGCGGCCAGTCGGTGAACACCACCGACTCCGCGGTGCGCTTGACCCACCTGCCCACCGGCATCGTGGTGGCCATGCAGAACGAGAAGTCGCAGATCCAGAACCGCGAGGCAGCCATGCGCGTGCTGCGTTCGCGCCTGCTGGCCCACCAGCAGGCCATCATCGACGCGGAGAACTCCGACATCCGCAAGTCGCAGGTGCGCACCATGGACCGCTCCGAGCGCATCCGCACCTACAACTACCCGGAAAACCGGATCGCCGACCACCGCACCGGCTACAAGGCCTACAACCTTGACCACGTGATGAACGGCGAGCTGGACCCGCTGATCAACTCCTGCATCGAGATGGACGAGCAGCAGCGCCTGGACGCCATCGGCGGGGACAAGGGCTAGGACGCAGGTGAGCGAATCGGGAAGCGGCAGGCCGCTGGCGCAGGTGCTCGGCGATGCAGCGGCAGTCCTCGAATCCGCCGGGGTGCCCTCCCCGCGGGTGGATGCCGAGCTGCTGGCTGCCCACGTGCTGGACGTGGGCCGCGGGCGGCTGGCCTCGATGTCGATGATGGGGGAGAGCTTCACCCCCGCCGCTGCTGCAAGCTTCGAGCAACTGGTGGCCAGGCGCGCCACCCGCGTGCCGCTGCAACACCTCACCGGCGTCGCCCATTTCCGGTACCTGGACCTTTTTGTGGGTCCCGGCGTGTTCGTGCCGCGGCCCGAGACCGAGTCGGTGGTGCAATTGGCCATCGACGCCGCCCGCGGGATGGAGCACCCGCTGATGGTCGACCTGGGCACCGGGTCCGGCGCGATCGCCGGCTCGCTGGCGCATGAAGTGCCCGGGGCACGGGTCCACGCGGTGGAGCTTTCCGACGACGCGTTCCCCTACGCGCAGCGCAACCTGGCGCCGCTGGGTGTCAACCTGGTGCAGGGGGACCTGACCTACGCGTTTGCCGAGCTCGACGGGAGCTGCGACGTGGTCGTTTCCAACCCGCCCTACATCCCCGCCAACGCCCTGCCGCGCGAACCAGAGGCCCGGGACCACGACCCGCATATGGCGCTGTACGGGGGAGGGGAGGACGGCATGGTCCTGCCCCGCGCCGCCGAGGCCTCCGCAGCACGGTTGTTGCGCCCCGGGGGCTTCTTCGTCATGGAACACGCCGAGGTCCAGGCCGCTGGCATGGCGGCGATGTTTGCCGCCTCCGGGCACTGGGAGCAGGTGGCGACCCACCGTGACCTGACCGGACGAGACCGTGCCACGAGCGGCATCCGCCGCTGAAAACCCACGAAACATGGAAGAATGAATCACGTGACTTCACGTTTTGATGCCCGCGACAGCCAGCAACTGGAGGCTGGTCTCGAGGCCGCACGCGACGCATTGGCCCAAAACCGATGCATCGTGATGCCCACAGACACCGTCTACGGCATTGCCGCCGACGCCTTTTCCGCCCAGGCCGTGGCGACCCTGCTGGCCGCCAAAGGCCGGGGACGGAACATGCCGCCCCCGGTGCTGATCCCCCAGGCAGCCACGATGGACGGCCTGGCCATCGACATCCCCGCCTTCGCCCGGGACCTGGCGGCGGAATTCTGGCCCGGCGCGCTGACCCTGATACTTCACGCCCAGCCGTCACTGACCTGGGACCTGGGGGAGACCCGCGGCACCGTGGCCCTGCGGATGCCCGACGACGAGGTGGCCCGCCAGCTGCTGCGCAGCACCGGCCCGCTGGCCGTCTCCTCGGCGAACCGCACCGGTCACCCCGCCGCCGCCACCGCCGAGGCCGCCTTCGGTCAGCTCGGCGAGACCGTCGAGGTGTACCTTGAGGCCGGGGCCCGCCCGATCGCCGGTGAAGCCTTGAGCTCCACCATCGTCGACTGCACCCTCACCCCGCCCCGCGTGGTGCGCGCCGGTGCGATCTCCGTTGAGGCGCTGCGCGTGGTGGTTCCCGACCTTCTGGACACCGACGGTCAACCGGACCCGGCCCTGACAGTGGACGCCGCGCCGTCATCCGATGAATCCGGTGCGGGGTTCGCGCAAGCCGAAGCCGATGTGAACGACACTGCAGCGGAAGCCCTGCCCGCAAGTGATGATTTCTTGTTGCCCGACGCCAACAGCGACAACACGGACGCCAACGCCGACACGGACGCCAACAGCGACAACACGGACGCGGACGCCGACACGGACGCCAACAGCGACAACACGGACGCGGACGCCGACGCCGACACGGACGCCGACGCCGACGCCGACACGGACGCCGACGCCGATGCCGACATCGCGTCAGGCCCTGCCACTACGCATTCGGACGCCAAGTCCGGCACCGCGCCGGGGGTCACTCCCGTTGAAACACAGAATCGCGGCGGCACCGAAAGCGGGGACGCCGCAGGGGAGTCCGCCCGGACACCATGAGAAGCTATTTGCTCCTGATCGGGATCACGTTCATGACCTCGTATCTGCTCACTCCGGTGCTCCGGGTCCTGGGTGTGCGATTCATGCCCCAGCTCCCGGTGCGCGACCGCGACTTCCACCACAAGCCCACCCCCAAACTGGGTGGAGTTGCCATTGTGGGGGCGCTGTACCTGGGAATCTCGGTGGCCCAGCAGATGTCGTTCTTCTCCGGCATCTTCAGGTCCCCCGAGCCCATCCAGGGAGTGCTGATCGCCTTGGCCATCATCCTGGTCATGGGGGTGCTCGATGACCTGATCGACCTGCGCTGGTGGGCCAAGCTCATCGGACAGGTCGCCGTGGGCCTGGTGATTGTCCAGCACGGGATCCTGCTCAAGGCCCTGCCCGTCGGGTCGCTGCATATCGATTCCCCTGCCCTTCAGGTCTTCGTCACGGTGCTGGTCATCGTGGGCACGATGAACGCGATCAACTTCGTCGACGGGTTGGACGGCCTCGCCGCGGGGATCTCGGCCATCGGGGCGGCAACCTTCTTTGTCTACAGCTACTTGCTGGCCACGCGCGTCAGCGCGGAGGACTACGCCAACTTCTCGGCGCTGCTGTGTGCGGTGCTGCTGGGGGCGACGCTGGGCTTCCTTCCGCACAACTTCCAACCGGCTTCCATCTTCATGGGAGAGACCGGAGTGCTGGCCATCGGGCTGCTTTTTGCGGTGGCCACGCTTGCCGTTACCGGCGACGTGCTGGGGCAGGATGCCTTCCGCTTCCGCAACGTCCCGGCCTTCATGCCGGTGATCCTGCCGGTCGCCGTGATCGTGCTGCCGTACCTGGACCTGTTGCTATCCGTCATCAGGCGGACGGCCAAGCGCAAATCACCCTTCAGTGCCGACCGCGGGCACATCCACCACCGCTTGGTGGACCTGGGGCACAGCCCCCGCGCCGTGGTCCTGATCCTCTACCTATGGGCGGCGCTGGTTGCCTCCGGTGTCGTGGTGATTTCGCTGAGCGACAGACGAATCGCAATTCCCCTTTATGTTGCGGCCTTCATTTTCGTGACGTTTGTCACCTGGCTGCCCATGCTCAAGCGGGCGCACGGCAAGCTCGGCTTGCCCGGCGCCAAGTAGGCCCTCCTTTCCCTGTAGCGCCGGGCCCATCGGCGGTTCGGAGCCCCGTTCTATCTCGTGTAGAATTCAAGGTGCCTCTTCACGGAGGAACATACCCCATTAAGCCTCCATGTCATGCAGGGCCCATCAGCGGTGCTGCTGCAACAAGGGAACTGGACATACATGATCAAGTCGGGACGCGGTTCCAAACCGAGCGGTGCGCTGGTTGCATCGTCGGCTCCGCGCTCCCCGTGGTTGGGCATCCTCAAGACTTGCGTTTCCTACACCGTTGGTGTCGGCGCCGTTGCGTCCATCGTTGCTTGGCCGATCCTGGACGCACAAGCGGCCGGTTCGCTGGCGTTCGGATGCGCCCTGATCGTTGTTTTCTTCGGCATCAGCCTGCTCGTTGCCGATTGGGCAGGACGGCATCGCGCCAGTTGGGCGCTGCCGGCCTTCCTGTTCATGTATTTCATCAAGATCCTCGGCATGGGTTTCCTGGTGCTTTTTTCCGGACTGCCCGAATGGGTGCTTGCGCCCTACTTCATGTGGGGGGCCATTGGTTCCCTGGTGCTGTGGCAGGTCGGAGAGATTCGCGCCTTTTCCCGGGCGAGGCTTCCCATTTTCAACCAGGACGATCCATCGCCGTCTCCATCCGATGGAGGCGAACATGGAAAACCCTGAGATGGACCCCAGCCAAGCGCCAAGTCAGGCCCCCGTCCGCGAGTACGTCAACTACATTGTTGGCGGCCTGCTCGCGTGGGGTTTGATAGGCTGGGGCCTGGATCTTTTGCTGGACACTCGCTGGATAGTTTTCCTCGGGGCGCTCTTAGGCGCCACCGCCGGATTGTTTCTGGCTCGCCACCATTTGCGGCATCGACGCCGCGGGTTTCCACGCAGCGATGAGATCGACCACTAGAACTTCACACGGTGTGCGGTGCCTTGCGCCGAATCACCGATTTTGCCCCACGACCGAAACTGCAGAGAGGACAGCGCGTTGACCGCGTTTGCGCTTCCGACGGCCACTGAACCCTATGTCCCGCCGTCGATTTCCGACACCCACCTTCCCGAGGTGCTGCCATGGTTAGCCGAGTACGGGACCGGTTTCGGCAAGCAGATGGTCATGATCATCCTCTCGATCATCTTGATCGTGTGGTTCTTCAAGTCGGCCATCAAGAATCCGAAGCTGGTACCAGGCAAGGCACAGTTCCTGGCCGAAAGCGCCTACGGCTTCGTCCGTAACAGCGTGGGCCGCGACATCATTGGCGAGAAGAACTTCGCCCAGTGGGTGCCGATGCTCTTTGCGACCTTCTTCTTCATCCTGCTGAACAACCTCTTCGGAGCAATCCCGTTCCTGCAGCTTCCCTCGTTCTCCCACGCCGGCGCGGCTTACGCCATGGCCATCATCATCTACGGCACCTGGATTGCCGTCGGCGTGAAGAACCACGGCATCCGCTACTTCAAGCTGGCCGTCGTTCCCTCGGGGGTCCCGGGGTGGATCCTGCCGCTGTTGGTGCCGTTGGAAATCATTTCCAACTTCATCGTCCGCCCGCTGACCCACTCCTTGCGTTTGATGGCAACCATGCTCGCCGGCCACATCATCGTGATGCTTGCCGCCACCGGTGCCCAGCACTTGATCATGGTCCAGGAGTCGCTGGCCCTGAACGCCGTTGGCGTGCTGGTCATCGTCGGTTCCGTGGCGATGTACTTCCTCGAACTCCTGATCATGGTCCTGCAGGCATTTGTCTTCACCCTGCTGACCGCCCTCTACATCCAGGGTGCCCTGGATGCAGACGCCCACTAATTCGGGCTCGCACCACACAAACAAAGTTTTCCCCTTCATCAGGGAATGACCTCACAACCTGCCGACAAAGTGTCGGTATCTTGAAAGGAACGAAATGGAACTCCACGGCTCCCTCAACATGATCGGCTACGGCCTGGCTGCAATCGGCTCGGCCATCGGCGTGGGCATGATCTTCGCTGCCTACATCAACGGTGTTGCACGCCAGCCGGAAGCTCAGCGCATCCTGCAGCCCATCGCCATGCTGGGCTTCGCCCTTGCAGAAGCTCTCGCCATCCTGGGCTTGGTCTTCGCCTTCGTCGTCGGCGTCTAGTTCCCCTCGTAGTGGCCCTGCCACTTGCGCAGGTGCCATTCCAATTGGAACTTAAGAGATAAGGAAGAGTGAGAATGATCAGCAACGAATTGATCCTCGCTGCAGGTGAGGGTGCAAACCCTCTGCTTCCGAACCCGTGGGAAATTCTTGTCACTGCCGCAGGCTTCGCTGTCCTGCTGTTCTTGGTGGTCAAGTACATTGCCCCGGCATTCGAGAAGTCCTACCAGGACCGTGTCACGGCCATCGAGGGTGGACTTGAAAAGGCAGAGGCCGCACAGGCCGAAGCCAACGCCACCCTGGAGCAGTACAAGGCACAGCTGCTGGAAGCACGCACCGAAGCCAACCGCATCCGTGAGGAAGCGCGCGAAGAAGGTGCCCTGATTCTTGCGGAACTGAAGACCAAGGCAGCAGAAGAGTCGACTCGCATTACCGAGCAGGCCCACCGCCAGATCGAAGCCGAGCGCACCGCAGCAGTTACCTCGCTGCGTGCCGAGGTCGGAACCCTGGCTACTTCATTGGCCAGCAAGATCGTCGACGACGCTCTTGAGAACGACGAGCGCGCTTCCCGCGTGGTCGATAAGTTCCTGGCAGACCTGGAAAACCAGCAGAACGCAGGTGCATCGAACTAATGGCAGGTGTATCGAGCGAGTCACTGTCCGCGGCGCTGGCGTCGTTGGAAACCAAGCTTGCACACGCGTCCTTGGAATTGTCCGCCGAGCTATTTGGGACGGTTGACGTTCTGGATGGCAATGCAGGCCTGCGTCGCGCACTGACTGATCCGGCTCGCGGGGCCTCGGACAAGGCAGGGCTTGTTGCCCAGCTGTTGCACGGTAAGGTCTCGGCGGAAGCCGAATCCACCGTCGCGTCTCTGGCAACCTCGCGTTGGAGCTCGGCACGAGACATTGGCGATGCACTGGAGACCGTGGCGGCAACTGTCGCCATCGCGGTAGCCGAGCGTCAGGGCGGTTCCGCAGGACTGGAGAGGCTCGAAGAAGACCTCTTCGCGTTCATCCGTGTGGTTGGGTCCAGTCATGATCTGCAGCGTGCCCTCGATGATTCCAAGGCAACGGCCGAAGCCAAGGGCGCCCTGGCGCTCAAGCTGGTGCCGAACGCCTCGGACGCATCTGCACTGCTGATCCGCCAGGCCGTCGCTTCGCCGCGCGGGCTCAAGCCCGTTGCACTTCTGGAGCGCTTCGTGGAATTGGTGGCTAAACGCCAGGACCGCTGGATTGCGCAGGTGAGTGTCACCCGTGATCTCACTGCCGAGCAAACAGCGCGCCTGCAGGCAGGCCTGAACAACCTTTACGGCCGGGACTTGAAGATCAATGTCGAGATCGACCCGGCACTAGTAGGCGGCATCCGCATCAAGGTGGGCGACGAGGTTGTTGACGCAACCGTCGCCACCCGCGTCGCGGAGCTTCGCCGCCAGTTGGCAAGCTAGGCAGCCCCCCACTTCAACACGGGGGGCCTGCCTTGCAGGCCAGTCACCATAGACTGAATCAAATTTCGGTTACCGCAACGATTGACCGCGGTAATCACAACTTAGGAGAGCAGGGACTGCAGATGGCCGAATTGACCATCAACGCCGACGACGTCCGCAATGCCTTGAATGAGTTCGCAGCGTCCTACGAACCGGGCAAAGCAGAGCGCACCGAGGTCGGCCGCGTAACCACGGCAAGTGACGGTATCGCCAAGGTGGAGGGTCTTCCCTCCGTCATGGCAAATGAGCTGATTCGCTTCGAAGACGGCACCCTGGGCCTGGCCCAGAACCTTGACACCCGCGAGATCGGTGTTGTCGTCCTGGGCGACTTCACCGGCATCGCCGAAGGCCAGCGCGTAGAGCGCACCGGCGAGATCCTTTCGGTTCCGGTTGGCGACGCCTTCCTCGGCCGAGTGGTTGACCCGCTGGGCGAGCCGATCGATGACCTGGGACCGATCGCGTCCTCCGGTCGCCGCGCACTGGAGCTTCAGGCTCCGGGCGTGACGCAGCGCAAGTCGGTTCACGAACCGCTGCAGACCGGCATGAAGGCCATCGACGCGATGATCCCGATCGGCCGTGGCCAGCGTCAGCTGATCATTGGCGACCGCCAGACCGGCAAGACCGCCCTGGCCGTTGACGCGATCATCAACCAGAAGGCCAACTGGGCTTCCGGGGACACCAACAAGCAGGTCCGCTGCATCTACGTGGCAATTGGTCAGAAGGCTTCGACCATTGCCGCAGTGCGTCAGACCCTTGAAACCAATGGTGCGCTGGAATACACCACCATTGTTGCCTCCCCGGCCTCCGACCCGGCCGGCTTCAAGTACCTGGCACCGTACGCCGGCTCGGCCATTGGCCAGCAGTGGATGTACGACGGCAAGCACGTTCTGATCGTCTTTGATGATCTGTCCAAGCAGGCCGAAGCCTACCGCGCCGTATCGCTGTTGCTGCGTCGCCCGCCGGGACGCGAAGCCTACCCGGGCGACGTGTTCTACCTGCACTCCCGCTTGCTTGAGCGTTGTGCAAAGCTCTCCGACGAGCTCGGAGCAGGCTCGATGACCGGTCTGCCGATCATCGAAACCAAGGCAAACGACGTCTCGGCCTTCATTCCGACCAACGTCATTTCCATCACCGACGGCCAGATCTTCCTGCAGTCGGACCTCTTCAACGCCAACCAGCGTCCGGCAGTCGACGTGGGCATCTCGGTGTCCCGCGTTGGTGGCTCGGCGCAGATCAAGGCCATGAAGAAGGTCGCCGGTACGTTGAAGCTCGAGCTGGCACAGTTCCGCGACATGCAGGCATTCGCCATGTTCGCCTCGGACCTCGATGCCGCTTCGAAGCAGCAGCTGACCCGTGGCGCGCGCCTGATGGAACTGCTCAAGCAGGGACAGTACGCACCGTTCCCGGTTGAGGACCAGGTTGTCTCCGTGTGGGCCGGCACCAAGGGCTACCTTGATGACGTCCCGGTTGAAGACGTTCGTCGTTTCGAGACCGAGTTCCTTGCCCACCTGCGCCACCGCACCAACGTGCTCACCGTGATTGCCGAAACCGGCAAGCTCGAGGACGAGACTGTGGAATCGCTCAAGTCGAACATCGCCGACTTCAAGGCCGGCTTCTTCGGTGAAGGCGACGACAAGCTTGTCGCCGCCGGCAACGAAGAATTCGACGCCTTGGCCGAGGGATCCGTCGACCAGGAAAAGATCGTCAAGCAAAAGCGCTGACATCACCTTTGATTAGGGGTTGCCGCACCAGAAGGTGCGGTGCGGCAACCCCTGCAAAGGGATAAGGAAAGGACAAACATGGGAGCCCAGATTCGGGTCTACCGCCAGAAGATTGCATCGACGACGTCGATGGGCAAGATCTTCAAGGCGATGGAACTGATCGCCTCTTCCCGTATTGGCAAGGCACGCGCGCGTGTCTCGGCATCGCTGCCATATGCCAATGCGATTACCCGTGCTGTTACTGCCGTCGCGTCACAGTCCGAGGTTGATCACCCACTGACTACCGAGCCGGAGTCAATCCGTCGCGCGGCAGTCTTGGTCATGACCTCTGACCGCGGACTCGCCGGGTCCTACTCCGCCAGCGTCTTGAAGCAGGCAGAGCACCTCGTTGAACTGCTCCATGAAGAAGGCAAGGACGTCAAGACCTACCTGGTCGGCCGCAAGGCTCAGGCGTACTTCGATTTCCGTGGACGCGAATACGCGAAGGTGTGGACCGGTGGTACCGACGCCCCGGAGTTTACGACCGCACGCGAACTGCGCGAAGCCCTGCTCAAGGACTTCGCCGACGAATTTGAAGTGGGAGGCGTGGACGAGATCCACGTTGTCTTCACCCAGTTCAAGTCGATGGTCGTTCAGGAACCGACGGTCATTCGTTTGCTGCCGCTTGAGGTTGTCGAGGAGGAGTCCGAGACTCCTGCCGATGAGCTGCTGCCGCTCTACGAATACGAGCCGGAGCCGGAGCAGGTGCTTGACGCACTTCTTCCGCGGTACATCGAATCACGCATCTTCAACGCCATGTTGCAGGCGGCGGCTTCCGAGCTCGCAGCCCGCCAGCGCGCGATGAAGTCCGCAGGCGACAACGCCAAGGAACTCATCAAGAAGTACACGCGTCTTCGTAACAACGCCCGCCAGGCCGAGGTTACCCAGGAACTCTCCGAAATCGTTGCCGGCGCTGACGCGCTGAACGGTTAACGGGAACTTCCTACCCACACTTACATCCACGCCATCTACACAAGTGAAGTGAGAGAGAGATGACTGCCCAACTCAACGAGCAGGGTAACGCTGCCTCGACCGGTGCAATCGGTCGTATCGCACGCGTTATCGGCCCGGTTGTCGACGTTGAATTCCCCGCCGACTCCCTGCCTGCTATTTACAATGCTCTTTCCGCTGAGATTACCCTCAACGGCAAGACCACCACCATCACCTTCGAAACCAGCCAGCACCTCGGTGACTCCATGGTTCGTGCTATCGCCCTGCAGGCCACCGACGGACTCGTCCGCGGTACCTCGGTGGTTGACTCCGGCTCCCCGATCTCCGTGCCTGTTGGCGACGTTGTCAAGGGACACATCTTCAACGTGCTGGGCGAGCCCCTCGACGTTGCGGCTTCGGAACTCGAGATCACCGAGCGCTGGCCGATTCACCGCAAGGCCCCGTCCTTCGCGAGCCTCGAAGGCTCGACCGAAATGCTGGAGACCGGCATCAAGTCGATCGACCTTCTCACCCCGTACATCAAGGGTGGAAAGATCGGCCTCTTCGGCGGCGCCGGCGTTGGCAAGACCGTGCTGATCCAGGAAATGATCACCCGTGTTGCACGTAACTTCGGTGGTACCTCGGTATTCGCCGGTGTTGGCGAGCGCACCCGTGAAGGCAACGACCTCTGGGTCGAAATGGAAGAAGCCAACGTCTTGAAGGACACCGCCTTGGTGTTCGGCCAGATGGATGAGCCGCCAGGAACGCGTCTTCGCGTGGCGCTTTCGGCACTGACCATGGCGGAGTACTTCCGCGATGTGCAGAAGCAGGACGTGTTGCTCTTCATTGACAACATCTTCCGCTTCACCCAGGCCGGTTCCGAGGTGTCGACCCTGTTGGGCCGCATGCCTTCGGCCGTGGGTTACCAGCCGAACCTTGCCGATGAAATGGGTCTCCTCCAGGAGCGCATCACCTCGACCAAGGGTCACTCGATCACCTCGATGCAGGCCGTTTACGTGCCTGCCGATGACTACACGGACCCGGCCCCGGCCGCGACCTTCGCCCACTTGGACGCGACCACGGAACTTTCCCGTGAAATCGCTTCCCGTGGTCTGTACCCGGCCATCGATCCGCTGACCTCCACGTCGCGAATCCTTGACCCGCAGTACGTTGGTCACGACCACTACAACACCGCGGTTCGCGTCAAGCAGATCCTCCAGAAGAACAAGGAACTGCAGGACATCATCGCCATCCTCGGCATCGATGAACTCGGTGAAGAAGACAAGATTGTTGTGTCGCGTGCTCGTCGCATCCAGCAGTTCCTCTCCCAGAACACCTACACTGCCAAGCAGTTCACCGGTGTCGAGGGTTCGACGGTTGCCATCAAGGACACCATCGAGGGCTTCAACGCGATCTGCAACGGCGACGTCGACCACATCGCCGAGCAGGCATTCTTCAACATCGGCGGCATGGACGACGTTGAGCGTCAGTGGGCCGACATCCAGAAGTCGACTCGCTAATCATGGCCGAACTCCAAGTCGAAATCGTTGCTGCCGACCACTTCGTGTGGTCCGGTGCGGCGAAACTGGTCAAGGGACGCACCAGCAATGGCGAGATCGGGATCCTTCCCGGCCACGTGCCGATGCTGGCCGTCCTCGCTGCCGGTGATCTGGAAATCGTTCCGGTTTCCGGTTCACGGTTCTCGGTCCAGGTTGATGGCGGGTTCTTCTCCGTTGATACCGACCGTGTGGTGATCGTAGCGGACAACGCCGTCATGGCCGACTCCGTCCCGGCGGGAACTCGATAGTCCTGCCTTGAACGAACTCGGCATTCCTGTGCTCATCGTGTTGGCAGCCCTGCTGCTTGTGGTGATGTTCTTGGGTGCCATGGGAGTGCGCCGCATTCAGTTGCGGCGCACTCTTGGCACATTCGACGCTTCCATCTCCACGTCCTCCGGGAAGTGGATGATGGCGATTGCGCGTTATGGCCCTGGTGAGCTTGAGTTCCTCAAGCTCTTTTCGGTCTCCCCGATCCCTGTGCATCGATTCCTGCGGACGTCCATCCGGCTCAAGGGCTGGCGGCGTCCCGCGGAAGAGGAAAAGCACTTGGTGCAGCCCGGCAGCGTCATCGTGATGATGAGCTATGAAGGCCGAGAAGTCCTGATCGCCATGGATTACCAGACCTACAACGGCCTTTCGGCCTGGTTGGAAGCCGGCCCCGTTGCCGGCGTCGGCACCTGGCGGCAAGACTGATCAAGCAAGACAAAAAGCATGGGGCGGGATGATTGAATCATCCCGCCCCATGCTTTTTGCATCTTCTTAGGTTTACGCCCGTCCGGATCCGTGCCGCGTTGCGGTCGATTGCCTGACTGGTGAAAAGTTCAAAGAATTTGTGAAGTCCTTAGAGACCGACAACGCCGGTGGCCTGCGGACCCTTGGCACCCTGGCCAACTTCGAATTCCACGCGCTGGTTTTCTTCCAGCGTACGGAAGCCGTTGGTCTGGATTTCCGAGTAGTGCACGAACACGTCGGCCTCGGCGCCATCAGGAGTGATGAAGCCGAATCCCTTTTCGGCGTTAAACCACTTCACGGTTCCCTGAGCCATGTATTTCTCCTCATTTAGTGCGAAAATCTGGCCGTTGCACTGTGCGACGACCATTGGTGGTACTCAAGTGAGAAGATCACTGGCGTGGGTATGACCCCGCCGCAGTTACTTCACACCCGCAGCACTGCTTTGGCGGGTATGACTAACCAACACAAAGACTGAGTCAAGCATCACACAAACGTGTGACTTGGGTCAACACCTCTGGGTCCGCTTGCTCAACGGAAACTTCACAATAGGTTTTTGCCGTTCCGCACGACCTGCTGCAGCGCAAGGCCGGCATCCAGAACCAGCATGTCAGCTACGAATCCCTGGTGCAGCCGGCCGGCTTCGTCGATCAGGCCCAGGATGCTCGCCGGAACCCTGGTGGCGGAGATGACGGCGTCTTGCAGGTCCACGCCCGCCGCTACCGCAGAGCGCACCACCTCGAGCATGCTGGCTGTGCCTCCCGCCAGCGAGCCGTCCGAGGCCAGTCGGGCCTGCCCGTTGGCAACGGTGACCGTGGACGGGCCCAGCCTATAGCTGCCGTCTTCCAGGCCGGTCGCTGCCATCGAGTCGGTGACCAGTGCGATGGATTCGGCACCGACCAGCTTGAACATGGTCCGCACCATCACCGGATCCAGGTGGACGCCATCGGCCACCAGCTCAACGATGATCTTTCCGCGGGCCGCGAGCTCCAGGCAGGTGGCAACGGCGCCGGGTGCGCGGTGGTGCATCGGTGCCATGCCGTTGAACATGTGCGTGACGGTGGGCCGCTCCGTGAAGCCGTCGACACCGGCACTGGAAAGTTCCTCGCGGGCAACCGCAAGGGAGGCAGAGGTCGTGTCGGCGTCGGCGTCGGTGTGCCCCAGGGACGGCACCACCCCCTGGGACACCAGTTGCTCGAGCAGGGCATCGGATCCCGGGCGTTCCGGGGCATAGGTCATGGTGCGCAGCTGGCCGGCCGCTGCGTCGATGAGCTCGTCGACGAACTCGGGATCCGGGTCGATGAGGTGTTCCGGGTCCTGTGCCCCGCAGCGCGCAGCGGAAAGGAACGGGCCCTCGGCATGGATCCCGGCGATGTCGCCGCGTTGGGCAAACTCCGCGAGCACGGCGGCAGCCGCCAACATGTCCGCACGCGGGGCAGTGACCAGCGAGGCCAGGAATGTGGTGGTGCCGGAGCGGTGGAGGTACTCGATGGCGGTGGCGATCGACTCGGGGTCGCCCGAGGGAAAGTCCCCGCCGCCGGCGCCGTGGCAGTGAAGGTCGATCAGGCCCGGGATGATGATCGTGCCTTCCGGGCTCTGGCGCAGCTCGAAAGTGTCCGATTCGTCGAAAAACGTAAACTCGTGCTCATCGCCGGTGAAGGCGATGCGGTCGCCCTCCACCGCAACAACGCCCCGGGGGATGTCCCTTCCGGGGGTGATGAGTCGTCCGGTCAGCGCATAGCGTTCAGGTGAGTCGGTGGCAGTCATGGACCCAGTCTAGGGCCGGGCGCGGCGGCGAATCACGTATCCGCGCCGCAAAAGTTCCATCGTCCCCGGCGCGGTGTCGCAGCGCGGGGAAAGCGGGGGGCCTAGAAGAGGCGCGCGGCCACGTCGTCGACGCCGCGCATCGCGTCGTAGTCAAGGATCAGGCAGTCAATGCCGCGATCGGTCGCCAGGGTGCGGGCCTGCGGCTTGATCTGCTGGGCGGCATAGACCCCGCGCACCGGCTTGAGCAGCGGGTCGCGGTTCAGCAGGTCCAGGTAGCGGGTGAGCTGCTCGACGCCGTCGATGTCGCCGCGGCGCTTGAGCTCGATGGCCACGGTGGCGCCGTCGGCGTCCCGGGCCAGGATGTCGACCGGGCCGATGGCGGTCATGTACTCGCGGCGGATCAGCGTGAAGCCGACACCAAGGGTCTCGATCTGGTCGGCGAGCAGGCGCTGCAGGTCCGACTCGACGCCGTCCTTGATCAGCCCGGGATCGATGCCGAGGTTGTGCTCGGTGTCGTGGATGATCTCCTTGATGTGCACCACCAAGCGGTCGTCGGACTTCTGGTGGGCAACGTGCCAGAGCTCGACGTCGCCCTCGGCGGCCTGCTCCTCGTCGGGGGCCACAATCCGCATCACGGCGGGCGGGCTCATCCAGTTCAGCGGCTTGTAGCTGCCGCCGTCGGAATGGACCAGCACCGAGCCGTCGGCCTTGACCATCAGCAGGCGGGTCGCCAGGGGGAGATGGGCACGCAAACGGCCCTCGTAATCAACTGAACACTTGGCAATCACTAAACGCACAACAGGCACTCTACCGGGTTTCGGGCAGGTGCCGTGGCCGGAGCGACACCACCCGGGGGTGCGTCCCGGGCCGGAGGGGCGGAGCATCTGGGGCAGAATTGGATCATGGCCCGCTCCAACCGACCCTCTCGCTCCTCCGCTCCCAAGCCCCGCTCCGGCCGGGTCAACAAGTGGACGCGACCCGACGACGGATCGGACGAGCAGTGGCTGGAGAAGGCCCGCTACGGGGTACAGCGCCTGCAGGACGCGCCCGATGGCCAGTGGCACGTGCGCCGGATTTCCTCGGTCGGCGCGGCGAAGACCTACAAGTGCCCCGGATGCGGGCAGTTCATCAAGCCCGGGACCGAGCACCTGGTTGCGTGGCGTGCTGACCATTGGTCGGGCGATGACGCCTCGGCCGCAGCACGGAGGCACTGGCACCCGAAGTGCTGGGAATCACGCTCCTACCGGTACTGATCGGATGGGCAGCGACGGAATCAATGCCGCCTGCACCCAGGGACGTCGGGCCGGTTAGCGGTTGTCCTGCCGCACGATGAAGACCTCGCGCAGGATCAACATGACTGCCGCTGCGACAGGAATGGCCATCAGCGCGCCGATGACGCCGAGCAGGGAGCCGCCGGCGATCACCGAGATGACTGCAACCGCGCCAGGGACCGAAACCGCTTTCTGCATCACCCTTGGCGAGACGAAGTAGGCCTCGATCTGCAGGTACCCGAAGTAGCAGACAGCGTAGATGGCGGCGGTCTGCCATCCCAGGGTCAGCGCCACCAGCGAGACCAGGATGCCGGCGATCACGGCCCCCACCAGCGGGATGAAGGCCAGCATCGCCACCAGCAGTGTCAGCAGCGCGGCGAACGGGACGCCCAGGATGCTCATCAGCACCAGCGCGATTGTCGCATTGAGCACTGCCACGAACGCCTGGCCCATGACGTAGTTGCCGACCGAATGGGTAATGGTGTTGCCCAGTTCCTCCACGCGCACCCTGCGCGAATGCGGGGCCAGCCGGTAGGCAAAGGACTTCATTGCCGGCAGCGAGGCCAGGAAGTAGATGGCCAGCACCAGTACGATCAGCACTCCGAACATGCCCTGGGCAATCACGGTGCCCACCCCCAGCACGCCGCCGAAGATCCCGCCCACGGCCCCGGTGTCGGAGAAGAACTTTCCGATTTCCTGGCTGATCCGGTCCGAGAGCTGGTACTGCGCATCGAGGGTGACAAAGAATTCGGATTTGAGGAAGTCGTCGACGATCCGCGGTGCACGTTCGATGAACTGGGCCGTCTGCTCGGTGAGCGTCGGGATGATGGCGCCGATGAATCCCGCCACACCGCCAAGCAGTGCCAGCATCGTGATCAAGACGCCGATGGCGCGCGAGAGCCCGTGGGCGACCAGGAAGCGCACCATCGGGTCCAGGCCCAGCGCGATGAACAGGGCGATGGCGATCCAGATGACCAGCGATCCCACGTTGGTCAGCAGGAAGAAGCCCAGCAACGCCAGGCCCACGCCCACGGTGAAGAGGAAGCCGAAGGCAATCGGGTTGGACTGTGGTGAGATGTCGGCATCCGGGTACCCGTCGCCGGGCTCCCGGTGCGGCTCCGGGGGGAACCCGAAGTTCGCCGGCGGCTTGATCCGCGCATCGAGCGTCTGCTGGGCGGTGCCCAACGCCCGGCGCCACCACTTTCGCGGCTGCGTCGGCCGTTTCCCGGGGTAATTCGGCGTCGCGGCTTCCTGTCCCTCGGCATCGGCCCGGGGCGCGACTTCATGGCTCCCGGTGCCTTCCGGCGTAGCTGCTTCGTCTCCGTCTTGAGTAGTCACAACCCCGAGCTTAATGCCCCCGGGACCCGCTTGGCGGCATTGGGGGACAGGAGTCGCACGCGGTAAATAGTGGGCAAGACCTCAACCGCCAACGGCGTGGTGCTACCCACATTCCGGAACCCTGATGCGCTAGAACTCGTTAGACTTGTGAGCGTGTCATCCTGATAAATGATGTGGTGGCACCCGAGGCCGAATCTCGACCCCCTCATCCGTTAGGTGTAATTGTGCGAAAGATCTTTTCAGCGATCGCTATCATTCTTGGGCTGGCAGCCCTGGTGGTGGGGATTGGCCAGCGAACCATATGGGCTCCGCCCGAGACGCTGACCGCTTCCCTTGCCCAGGCCCCCGCAGCCGCCCCGGTCACACTCATCGAAGCCGGGGCCGGAACCGTGGGCGGTCATCCCACGGAGATCACCATCAACGCCGAGGGCAAGTTCACCGCTTCGCTGGTGCGTTCCGCCGATGCGCAGGCGTGGGTCGGCAAGGCGGCCCACACCACCATCACCGGCATCAACGCCGAAGAGACGGTCCTCGAGTCGACCTCGGAAACCGGCGAGGCGGAAGTGCCCAACCCGGCTGACGCCGACCTCTTCCAGGCAACCGAAAATGCCGACAAGACCATGACGTACCGCTGGACCAACCCCGACGAGGGATCCTGGACGCTGCTTTTGGCCGCCGACGGCAAGGCCGCGGCACCCACCGACATCACCGCGACCTGGCCCGGCGACACCGCCACCCCGTTCTCGATGCCGTTGATCATTGCCGGCTCGCTGCTCGTGATTGCCGGCATCGCCCTGGCCGCGGTCCGCACCACCCCGCGCGGAGGATCCGATGGCGGACGCCGTGCGGCCGGTCACCCCGACGCCCCGAAGACCGACACCCTGACCGCGACTCCCGCTCCCAAGGGCGACCAAAACACCGTGGCCAAGATCGTGGCGACCGCCTCCGTGCTGGCATTGGTGCTGATTCCCTCCGCACCGGCCCTGGCGGCAGGCACCTCGCCGAGCCCCGCCGAAAGCTCGACCGAAGATGCCGAGAAGGTCTACCCGGTCGTGCTGCAGAAACAGCTCGAGCGCATCCTCGGGGAGGCATCCTCCTCCGTGGCCAAGGCCGACAAGTCCAAGAACGCCAAGGACCTGGATGAGCGCACCACCGGTGCACTGAAGACCCTGCGCGGCCAGAACTACGAGCTGCGCAACGACGACGTCAAGCTGGACGCCCCGCAGGCCATCGACACCAGCGTGATCCGCTCGGCCGCCGTACCCACCGACGACGGTGCGCACTTCCCGCGCTCCATCATGGTTGTCACCGCGAAGGACTCCGAGGCCTCCACGATTCCCACCGCCCTCACGCTGACCCAGTCGGGGCCGCGCGAGAACTACAAGGTCGCCTTCGCCACCCCGATGCTGCCCGGTTCAACGTTCCCCGGAATCGCGGTGGGCGACCAGTCGGTGAAGATGCTCAAGGACGATGCCAAGGACCTGGCCATGACCCCGAAGGTAGCTCTTGAACGCCTGGCCGGACTCATGGACAACGAGAAGTCCAAGGACGCAGACAAGTTCGCCAAGAACGCGTTCCTGACCCTGAACGCCAAGGACCAGAACGCCTTGGTCAAGGCCAACAAGGACGCGACGATCTCCTTCAAGCGCAACGTGAACACCAAGGACACCGTTGTGCTGGCCACCCCGGACGGCGGAGCATTGGTCTCGGGCAACTTCACCGCCACGACCACTGCCAAGCCCAAGGAAGACGGCGGAACGATCGGCCTGGATGCCACGACGTCCAAGATCGTCGGCGCCAAGGACACCAAGAAGGGCATCGAGATCACCTACGGCGAACCGACGCTCATCTACATTCCTGCTGCAGGCTCCAAGGACAAGGTCTCCGTGGTTGCCGCAGAGGTCATCACCAAGGGAGCAAAGCTGCTGAAGTAGCATCCCTGCCCCCGAAGGGGGAACCGGGAACCGAGCGGTTCCCGCACTGGAAGGCGTCGTGCCTCAGGCCACGGGAATCGGTTCCCGGGCACCGAGGCACCGCGCCTTCCGTCGTTGGCGCCAGCCGGTGCGCAGGCCCGGATCGCCGTAACGGGTTTTCCACCCGGGCACGATGCGGCCTAAAGTAGAGGAATGACCACCAGCATGCCTGAACCCACTGCACCCTCCTCACGCGGCGCCATTGATCTGGCAGCCTTCAAGCAGCAGTCCCAACCGGAGCCGGTCAGTGCTTCGGGCGAGGCCGCGCCCACCTGGGTCCGCTCCGTCAACCAGGAGAGCTTCCCGGAAGTCGTTGCCCTTTCCCAGCAGGTGCCGGTGATCGTTTCACTGGGCAGCCCGCGCTCCCCGGCCTCCGTGCAGCTCGACGGTGTGATCGCCTCCCTGGTGGATGCCAAGCGCGGGACCCTAGCGCTGGCCACCGTGGACGCCGAGCAACAGCCGGCCATCGCCCAGGCCTTCCAGGTCACGCAGGTGCCCTCCGTCATCGCCCTGATCAACGGCCAGCCGGTGCCGCTCTTCCAGGGTGGTGCCGAGACCTCGCAGATCCAGTCGCTGATGGACGAGCTGCTGGCCCTGGGCGTGCAGCACGGCGTGGCCGGGACCATCCCGCCGCTGGGCACCACTGCTCCGGCAGCAGGTCCCGCCCCGCTGCCGCCACTGCACCAGGCGGCCCTGGACGCCATCGAATCCGGAGACCTGCCCGCGGCCGAAAGCGCCTACAAGCAGGCGCTGAACGAAAAGCCCAACGACAACGAGGCTGCCATCGGGCTGAACCAAGTGCGCCTGTTGATGCGCACCGAGGGGAAGGACCTGGCCGCCGTGCGTGCCGCCGGTGCCGCTGCCCCCGATGACCTGCAGGCGCAGCTGGACGTTGCGGACATGGACCTGGTCGGGGGCCACGTCGAGGACGCCTTCGCTCGCCTGGTGGCATTCATCGGCCGCAACGCAGGCGAAGAGAAGGAAACCGCCCGGGCCCGTCTCGTCGAACTGTATTCGGTGGTCGGTGTGGGCGATGCGCGCGTCGTGGCCTCGCGACAGAAACTGGCACGCGTGCTCTTCTAGGAATTTCCGGCGGGGCAAGGCGCCGCGCCACAAAGACGGGGAGGCAAGTCGCTTGGTGCGACTTGCCTCCCCGTCTTTGGCTGTACGGCACTGCGTCTACCGAACGCACCGTTCGCCCTGTCTCAGGGCCCGCGCCTGATCGCGGAGTTGAGCAGGCCGATGACCACGGCCGACCACCAGCAGGCCTGGGAGATCGACAGTGCCATCAGCATCCGCGCCCGCAGGCCCAGGCTGAGCTGCGAGAACTTGGTGCTTGCCGGCATCTCGTGCAGGCGCTTCATCACCGGTGCGATGGCCACACCGTTGAGCATCAGCACGAGTACGCACGCCAATTTCACGCGGGTGGGGGTATCGCTCAGATCGGGGCTGATGAACGCGCCGGAGAGCAGTAGCATGCCCAGCCCGCCCCAGATCAACAGTACGGCCGCCGATTCCACGCGCCCGGGTTCGTGTATTTGCCGCCGGCCCAGCAGCCACAGCAGGCCGACCCAGTCGATAAGCAGGATGGCGCCCAGTGAAACGACCATGGCCATGATGTGCACGGCCAACGCGATCTGCTGCACTCCGAGCGCGGCGTCGAGGGAGCCCCCGACGGTCACCGACGCGACCCAACCTGCTGTGCACAACAGTGCGAGGCCCGCGAGCCTTGCTTGTGAGTGTCTCTGGGCCCTTATATGCCGCGGGGAACGTGCAGCCACCGCCGGCCCGGGATAAGCGGTCATGACTTCACCCGCAGACGGTCGACAACGTCCGGTCGCACCCGGGTCCGTCGGGTCGTCTTCCGCAGCAGAAGGGCAAGAAGGCGTTCGGTGGGTTCCGTTGCAGGGTGGGTCACGGCATGTCCCGCACGGTCCATGAGCAGTTGGACCTTCCAGCGCTTGAATCCGTTGTGCGGCGAAGTCGCGGCCGGTGCCTTCGGGCGTACGTACGCCCTACGGTGCACCACACCGTTAACGGCGGAAATCGCTGGTGCCTTACCGAGCAAACGCAGATGATACATACGCACCCCAAGTACGAAATATGCAATTATTCGGTCCATGGCTAGGGGCCGAAGAACATGCTGAACGGAAACACGTTTTTTTCATTTTAGGCTTCGGTCACCGTGAAGGCGAGAGCAAGGCGCGCGAACTTTGCCCCAATGCCCTCCTACGGATCGAAGCTGCCGCTGCAGCGGCTCGCTGGTGGTTCCGGCAAGCTGGAAGCGGGCAAGGAGGCTGGGGACGATACCCGTCAGTACGATGGTCGTGCCGCAGAAGAGAAATAGGTCCCTAGGCGTGGCGGCGAAGGCGGCGTCCACTCGCCCAGGACAATCGTCCCAGTGATGTCAGGGCACCGGAGTAAGCAGTCCGATCCGGTTCTCGGATGTGCGTGGACCATGGGATTAGTCCGCAGGGATGACGGCAAAACCATCCATCGACTGTTATTTTCGATGTCATGAGCAACTCTTACCCCGACCCCGGTACGGCGGCCCTGTCGATTCGATCGCTCGGCAAGCGATTCGGCGAAAAAGTCGCGGTCAACGGCATATCCCTCGATGTCCCAGCCGGGTCGTTTTTCGGCTTGGTGGGGCCCAACGGCGCCGGCAAGACCACCACGCTCTCGATGGCAACCGGACTGCTGCGCCCGGACGCCGGCCAGGCATGGCTGAACGGCATCGATGTCTGGGCCGAGCCACTGAAGGCCAAGGCAGCCATGGGCGTGCTGGCCGACGGGGTCCGGCTCTTCGACCGGCTCTCCGGACGCCAGCTGGTCACCTATTCCGGCCTGCTGCGCGGCATGGATCGCGCAACGGTGCAGACGCGCACCGAAGACCTGCTTCGCGTGCTGGACCTCGAAGACGCCGGATCCAAGCTGGTCGTCGACTACTCGGCCGGCATGACCAAGAAGATCGCCCTGGCCACCGCGCTGATCCATTCCCCGCGCGTGCTGGTGCTCGATGAGCCCTTCGAGGCTGTCGACCCGGTCTCCGCCGCCAACATCCGTGAGATCCTCGCCGACTACGTGGCCCACGGCGGCACCGTCATCGTCTCCTCCCACGTCATGGACCTGGTCCAGCGCATGTGCAGCCACGTCGCGGTCATCGCGAACGGCAACCTGCTGGCGGCCGGAACCGTGGACGAGGTGCGCGGGGCAACTTCACTGGAGGACCGCTTCGTTGAGCTGGTCGGCGGACGCGGAACCAACGAGGGGCTCTCATGGTTGCACACCTCCTAAGGCTCAAGCTGCTGCTGCTGAAGAACTCCTTCCGGCGCAGTCCCTGGCAATTGGTCGGCGTCGCCATCGGGGCGGTCTACGGGCTGGGCATGGTCGTGATGCTCGTATCGGGCACGACGTACCTTGCGGATGTCGACCCGGCGCTGGCCAACACCATCCTGGTCTCCGCGGTCTCGCTCATCACCCTGGGCTGGGCGCTGATCCCGTTGATCGCCTTCGGGGTCGACCTGACCCTTGACCCGGCGCGCTTCACCACCTTCACGCTCTCGCGGCCCCGGCTGGCGACCGGACTGCTGCTCTCGGGCTTCATCGGGATACCGGGGCTGCTGACGTTGCTGCTGTTCGGCGGGCAGTTCCTGGCCTGGCGCCACCACCCCGCCACGTTGGCGGCCGCCGTCGTGGGAGGAGTGCTGGGTGCGTTGATGTGCCTGGCGCTTGCGCGGCTGACCACCACCTCGATGGCGCGGCTGACCGGTTCGCGGCGCTTCCGCGACGTCGCAGGGATCATCGCGATCATCCCGCTGATCCTGCTGGGGCCCATCATCGGCTCGGCGGCCTCGGGCATCGAATCGGTGCTGGACTGGCTGCCGCGGGTCGTGGCGGTGCTGGGCTTCACCCCGCTGGGCGTCTTCGCGGCGCTCCCCGGGGACCTGGCCGCCGGGGCCTGGGGGCTGGGCGTGTTGCGCCTGGCGCTGGGGTTTTCCTATCTTGGCGCGGTGATCTGGGCGTGGGAACGCGGACTGCACCAGTCGATGGAGAACCCGATGGCGCCGCGCACCAGTTCCAAGCCCGTGGGCATGGGCGCGTTCGGCGTTTTCTCCGCGACCCCGGTCGGCGCCGTGGCGGCCCGGGCGCTGACGTATTGGCTCAAGGACCCGCGCTACGCCGCGTCCATCGTGGTTGTCCCGCTGATGCCGGTGCTGATCTGGTTTACGGCCTCCAATTCCGGCTACCCCCAGGCCATGCTGGTCCTGGGGCCGCTGCTGGGGATCCTGATGGCGTTCTCGATTTCCGCCGACGTGTCCTACGATTCCACCGCCTTCTCGCTGCACCTGCTCACCGGGGTGCGCGGGGTCGCCGACCGGGCAGGGCGAGTGGTGGCCTGTGCCGTGTTGGCACTGCCGGTAACGCTACTGGCGGCCATCCTGCCACCGGTGTTCCTGGGCCGGACCGAGCTGCTGCCGGCGATCCTCGGGATATCGCTGTGCGGACTGCTGGCCGGCCTCGGCGTGGCATCGGTGGCCTCGGCGCGCTTCACCTACGCGGTGCCGCTACCGGGGGAGAGCCCGTTCAAGACACCTCCGGGCGCCGGCGCGCGGATGGCCATCGTGCAGCTGGCCACGTTCGCGATCATGTTCCTGCTCCTGCTGCCGGCCCTCGGACTGCTGGTGGCCCAGTTGCTGACGGGGAATGCGCTCTTCGGCTGGTTGGCACTGCTCGTGGGCGTGATGGAGGGCGCGGTGCTGCTGGTGGCGGGAATCCGCATCGGCGGGCGATGGCTCGAGGCCCGGCTGCCGGAGCTGATGCAGGCCGTCATTGTCAACCGCTGAGGCAACGGTGCGATGCACCGCACGCGGCGAATCTGCCGGAAGTCGATCAATCCGTTGTTAGACTGGTGGACATGAGCATGCCCCTAGATCCGTTCCGAGATGACCCGCGCACTACCTCCGGCGGCGGTGCCACCACCATCGAGCGCACCGAGCAGGCCCAGGATGTCGAGGCCGGGGACCATGAGCGCTTTGCGCACTACGTGCGCAAGGAAAAGATCATGGAGTCGGCGCTTTCCGGCGATCCGGTCATTGCCCTGTGCGGCAAGGTGTGGATCCCGGGCCGCGACCCGCAGAAGTTCCCCGTGTGCCCCGAGTGCAAGGAAATCTACGAGGGCCTCACCGGTGGTGGGGACAAGGACAAGAAGTAATCATCTTCCACGCAGCGTAGGTTCACACAGAACCCCCCGGGGCGCGCCGGCCCGCGCCCCGGGGGGAAGCTTTTTTATTGCCGTGGAGGTGTATGCATGACCGATACCTTGTTCTCACTTGCAGACAAGTTGCCCATGGAGGACCGTCTTCCTCCCGCCTACCCCGAACGGGCGGCCTGGGGCACCGGCCCCAAGCTCCGCGCCTGGCAGGCAGAGGCGCTGGACAAGTACTTCACCGCCAATCCCCGCGACTTCATGGCCGTGGCGACCCCCGGCGCCGGCAAGACCACCTTCGCGCTGCGCCTGGCCAAGGTGCTGGTCGACGCCAAGACCGTCAACCGCATCATCGTGGTGGCCCCCACCGACCACCTCAAGAAGCAGTGGGCGGATGCCGCCGGCCGCGTGGGCCTGGCCATTGACCCGAACTTCAAGAACTCCGACGGCAGGCACGGCGATGGCTACATCGGCGTCGTCGTCACCTACGCGCAGGTAGCCTCCAAGCCGATGCTGCACCGCGCCAAGACCGAGGCCGCCCGCACCCTGGTGATCCTGGACGAGATCCACCATGGCGGCGACGCGCTTTCCTGGGGCGACGGCATCCGGGAGGCCTTCGAGCCGGCCACCCGCCGCCTGGCGCTGACCGGCACCCCCTTCCGCTCCGACACCGCGGCCATCCCCTTCGTCGAGTACGCAGAAGGTCCCGACGGCATCCGCCGTTCCAAGGCCGACTACACCTACGGCTACGGCCAAGCCCTGCGCGACCACGTGGTGCGCCCGGTGCTGTTCATGGCCTACTCCGGGTCGATGCGCTGGAAGACCAGCTCCGGCGAGGAAATGGAGGCCCAGCTTGGCGAGGGCTTCACCAAGGACATCACCGCGCACGCCTGGCGCACCGCCCTTGACCCGGCGGGGGACTGGATTCCCTCGGTGCTCGCGGCCGCCGACAAGCGCCTGACCCGGGTCCGCCGCACCGTGCCGGACGCCGGTGCCCTGGTGATCGCCACCGACCACGAGGACGCGCGCGGCTACGCCGAGCAGCTGGAGAAGATCTGCGGCGAGAAGGTCACCGTGATCCTGTCCGACGACGCCGGCGCCTCGAAGAAGATCGACGAGTTCTCCGCCGGTGATTCGCGCTGGATGGTCGCGGTGCGCATGGTGTCCGAGGGCGTCGACGTGCCCCGGCTGTGCGTGGGCGTCTACGCCACCTCCACCTCCACCCCGTTGTTCTTCGCCCAGGCCATCGGCCGCTACGTGCGCAGCCGAAAGCGCGGCGAGGTCGCCTCGATCTTCCTGCCCTCGGTGCCGGTGCTGATGGCGCTGGCCAACGAGATGGAGACCGAGCGCGACCACGCGCTGGACCGCCCCGAAAAGCACTTCCAGGACCCGGACTACAACCCCGAGGACGACCTGGTCGCCGAGGCCAACCGCGAGGAAAAGGCCAGCGACGAGCTGAACAAGCAGAAGTTCGAGGCGCTGAACTCCAACGCCTCCTTCGACCGGGTGCTTTTTGACGGCGGCGAGTTCGGCACCGGCGGCGCCGTGGGCTCCGAGGAGGAGGAAGACTTCCTGGGCATCCCCGGGCTGCTGGACGCAGACCAGGTGGGCGTGCTGCTGCGCCAGCGCCAGGCCGAACAGGTCTCGCGGCGCAAGGTCCGCAAGGGCGCCGAGGAAGCCGCTGCCGCGCCCGTGGTCGATCATCGGGCGCTGATGGAGATGCGCTCGACGCTCTCCAAGAACGTCTCGGCCTGGAGCGCGCGCACCGGCACCCCGCACGGGGTCATCCACACCAAGCTGCGCGAGGTGTGCGGCGGGCCGGCCGTCGCCCAGGCCAATGCCGAGCAGCTGCAGAAGCGGCTGAACAAGCTGCAGGGCTGGTTCATCGGCAAGAAATGATCGCTTAATGTAGTCGGCGGCCCGGTGTGTTGGATGCTCTCCAACGCACCGGGCCGCCGGCATTTCGTGTACCGCCTGATTCGGCGTCCGAATTGGACCCGGGCTCGGCGCGGGCCTAGCCCAGGGACAGGACGGTGACCTCGGCGTCGCGCAGTTCCTGCAGCACCCCGGGGGCGTTCGCCGGATGCACCGCAGCGGTCAGCGGGGCGATGACGGTGGTGGCGAAGCCCTGTGACTTGGCATCCAGGGCCGTGGCGCGCACACAGTAGTCGGTGGCGATGCCCACGATGTCCACCGCGGCGATGTCCTGTCTGCGCAGCCAGTCGCCCAGCAGCTCACCGCCCTCGTCGGCCACGTCGTCCTCGTCCGCGGACAAGCGGCCCTCGAAGCCGGAATACGCTGCCGCGTAACGGCCCTTGCGGAAATGGTGCTGGATGTAGCCGGCAGCCGCGGACAGCTCCGGGTGCAGCGCGGCACCTTCCGTTGCGGCAACGCAGTGCACCGGCCAGGAGTCGATGAAGTCAGGGGAATCGGAGAAATGGGACCCCGGATCGATGTGCCAATCCTGGGTTGCCACCACCGCCGCGTAGCTGTCGGCGCGCTCGCGCAGTACGGTGGCGATGGACGCGGCCACGGCGGCCCCGCCCTCCACGCCGAGGCTTCCGCCCTCGCAGAAATCGTTCTGGACATCCACGATGATCAATGCCCGTGCCGCAGGTTGTTCCGGCACGCTGGTTGGTTCCTGGGTCATGATGGCTTCCTCTCGCTGTTCTCAGTTCTCGTCAATGAATCGGGTGCCGATCACCGGTTCGCCGCGCTGCAGGCGGCGGGAGCTGCCGGGCATTTCCTGGATGGAGTCGTGGTGGCGCTTGGTGGCGCGGTGCACGCCCGCGGCACCGGTGAATGCCTCGTCGATGACCCCGTTTTCAACAAATTGTGTCAGCAAGGCCCGGTCGTTGGCGTCGGAAGCGGGCACCTCGCCCACGCCGATCAATTCCTCGGTGGCTCGGCCGCGCTCGTTGAGCAGGCGCACGGCGAACTTGCGTCCGCCCACCGAGACCTTGTTCTTGGCGGCCTTGGCAACGTCCACGTAGTCGCCCGCGTCGTTCTTGCGGGACACCAGCTTGTAGACCATCGATGCCGTCGGGTGCCCGGAGCCGGTGACCAGCGAGGTGCCCACGCCGTAGGCATCCACCGGTGCGGATTGGAGGGCCGCGATGGCGTATTCGTCGAGATCTGAGGTGACCATGATGCGGGTGTTCTCGTTGCCCAGGTCATCGAGCAGGGTGCGCACCCAGCGGGCCTGTTCCACCAGGTCCCCCGAATCAAGGCGCACGGCGCCCAGCCCGGGGCCGGCCACCTCCACCGCGGTGCGCACGCCCTGCTCCACGTCGTAGGTGTCAACCAGCAGGGCGGTGCCCACGCCCATCGAGGCGACCTGCGCCTCGAATGCTGCGCGTTCGGAATCGTGCAGCAGCGTGAAGGAATGAGCGGCGGTGCCCACGGTCTTGAGGCCGTAGCGGTGCCCGGCCTCGAGGTTCGATGTCGAGTCGAACCCGGCGATGATCGCGGCGCGGGCGGCGGCGACAGCGGATTCCTCGTGGGTGCGGCGCGAACCCATCTCGATGCACGGGCGGGTTCCGGCCGAGGCGATCATGCGCGAGGCCGCGGAGGCGATGGCCGAATCGTGGTTCAGCGCCGAAAGGATGAAGGTCTCCAACACGCAGGCCTCGGCGAAGGTCGACTCGACAATCATCACGGGGGAGTACGGGAAGTAGATTTCCCCCTCGGCGTAACCATGGATGTTGCCGCTGAATTTGAAGTCTTCGAGGTACTTGATGGTGGTGGCGTCCACGACCTTGGTGTCGGAGAGAAAGCGCAGTTGTTCGTCGCCGAAGCGGAACTCCTTGATGCCCTCAAGGACCCTGCCGGTCCCGGCCAGCACGCCGTAGCGCCGCCCATCGGGCAGGCGGCGGGCGAAGGCCTCGAAGACGCTGGGGCGGTGCGCCGCTCCCGAGTGCAGGGAAGCCTGCAGCATCGTCAGTTCGTAGTGGTCGGTAAACAGGGAGGTGGGCTGCTGCCACATGGCCGGGGGGCTCCTCGCGACGGGGGGACTGGGGCAATGGAATGCCGGACTGGTTTGCACCGTTATCGGGCGTCGGGTGCCGGATCCGGGCCGCCGCAGGTGGCGGGGCGAAACCGGGTCTGCGGCATAAACGCTAGTAGATACTCTAGACCCGGCACCGGTTCCATGCCGCGTTGGTTCACGTGAGTCGTCGCCTTGCGCTTTTGGAGCAGTTGTGTCCACGGCCCGGTTGGCGCCCGGTTCGCATCCGAGGCGGCCGGTCGTAGAATGGTGAGTATGCCAACCATGACTGCGATGCCCGATGTGCTTGAGCACGTAGAGCAGGCACAAGCACACGAACTCGACCAGCCCTACATCTTGATCGTCTGGAACGACCCGGTCAACCTGATGAGCTACGTCAGCTTTGTCTTCCGCTCCTATTTCGGATACAACGAGGCCAAGGCCGAGAAGCTGATGATGCAGGTCCACCAGGAGGGCCGCAGCGTGGTCGCCACCGGCAACCGCGAGAAGATCGAGGCCGACGTTGCCGCCATGCACGGGTTCGGGCTGTGGGCCACCTTGTCCAAGGCGGACGCAGCCTAGATATGGCACGGGCATTCAAGAACACCATGCGCGGGTTCTCCGCGTCCCTCGAAGCCGCCGAACGCCAGCTGCTGCGCGGTCTCTTTGAGGACGTCATCACGTTGCTGGAGCCCCAGCGGGCCGACGACGAGGATCCGCTCTATGCGCTGGTCGGCCTGGATCCGAACTCCCACAAGGAAGACTTCGCCGCACCGAGTGACCGGGCCACCAAGCGCCTGTTGCCGGACGCCGACCCCGACGATGCCGCCGCATCGCTGGAATTTCGCAGGCTCTCGGAACGCGGGATCCGTGAACGCAAGATCGGGGCGCTGCGCGAGGCCGCCCTGCTGATGGAGTCCGGAAGCATCCTGCTCAACGAGCAGACGGCGCCGCGCTTCGCCGCAGCGATCAACGACGTGCGCCTGGTGCTGGCCGAACGGCTTGGCCTGGAAAGCGAGGAAGACGCCGAGCGCATCCATGGGCAGGACGATTGGTCGAAGGCCGAAACCGTCGACGAATACCTTGCGTTGGTCTACAACTTCGTCACCTGGTTGCAGGAATCCCTGATGCAGGCCATGCTCAAGTCCTTGTGAGCTGGGCTACAGTGTGTCGCACGTGCTAGCTGTTGGCGTTGAAAACCACGTAGGCTTCGTAGACCATGACAAGTGTGTCCTCTAGCGAGAATCGAACATCAGAGCGACCCCATCCGAATGCCCCGCTGGGCATCTTCGACTCGGGGGTCGGCGGCCTGACCGTTTCCCGCGCCATTATTGACCAGCTTCCCGGTGAATCCACGATGTACGTCGGGGACACCGCGAATTCGCCCTATGGGCCGCTTCCCATCGCCGAGGTGCGGGCGAATGCGCTGGGGGTGATGGACGAACTCGTCGACGCCGGTGTCAAGCTGCTGGTGATTGCCTGCAACTCCGCCTCCGCCGCGGTGCTGCGCGATGCCCGCGAACGCTACACCGCCCGCTACGGGATTCCCGTGGTCGAAGTGATCCAGCCCGCGGTGCGCCGCGCCGTCGCCGCCACCCGCAACGGGAAGATCGGGGTCATCGGCACCCAGGCCACCGTCGGGTCCCGCGCCTACGAGGATGCCTTCGCCGCCGCCCCGCACTACTCCATCACCTCCGTCGCCTGCCCGCGCTTCGTCGAGTTCGTCGAGAACGGCATCACCACCGGGGCCGAGCTCATGGAGACGGCCGAGGCCTACCTGGCGCCGCTCAAGGCAGCCGGCGTGGACACGCTGGTGCTGGGCTGCACCCATTACCCGCTGCTGACCGGCGTGATCTCCTACGTCATGGGCGAGGACGTCACCTTGGTCTCCAGCGCCGAGGAAACCGCGAAGGACGTGTACCGCGCGCTAATGCACCACGACCTGGCGCGCACCGAGGAGCAGGCCCCCACGCACCAGTTCCTGTCCACCGGTGACTCCGATAGTTTTGAGATCCTGGCCAGGCGCTTCCTGGGCCCGGAAGTACTCGCGGTCGAGCAAGTCGACCACGTGGCCGCCCACTACCCGACCGGCTCCATCGCTATGATTACCCCGCAGATGGTGGCTCTTTCGAAAGCGAGTGCCTCATGAAGCTGACCATCATCGGCTGCACCGGCTCGTTCCCCGGCCCGGGGTCGCCTGCCTCCTGCTACCTGGTCACCGCGTTCGACGGCGAACGGGACTGGAAGATCCTGCTTGACCTTGGCTCCGGTGCGCTGGGCGTGTTGCAACGCTATGCGGACATCAAGGACCTGGACGGAATCTTCATCTCCCACCTGCACCCGGACCACTGCATGGATTTGTGCGGCATGCACGTGGCCATCCGCTGGGATCCCAACGGCTGGAACCGTGATCGGATGCTGGTGCACGGACCTGCTGCCACCGCGGACCGGATGGCCACGGCCTACGGACTGCCGCTGGATGAGGGCATGCACCCCGACTACGACTTCCAGCACTGGAAATCCCGCCAGCCGGTGAAGATCGGCCCATTTTCGATCACCCCCTACCCGGTGCTGCACCCCATCGAGGAGTCCTACGCATTCCGTGTCGAGGCGACCGAGCCGGTGGCCGACGGGTCGCTGCAGACCAGCGTGCTGACCTATTCGGGTGACACCGATGCCTGCCCCGAACTCGTCGAGGCGGCCCGGGGTGCCGACATGTTCCTGTGTGAGGCGGCCTTCGAGGAGGGCCGCGACGATGCGATCCACGGTGTGCACCTGACCGGGCGGCGCGCCGGCGAGGCGGCGGCCGAGGCCGGGGTCGAACGCCTGCTGTTGACCCACATCCCGGTGTGGACGGACATCAACACCGTGGTCAACGAGGCCAAGGAAGTCTACGACGGCGGCATCGCCGTGGCGGTCTCCGGGGTGACATACGGGGTGTTCTCCGGCTCGCAGCTGGGCACCCCCAAGTCGCTGCCGACCGCGCCGGTCTCGATCGTGCGTTCGGCGCCGGCCCGCGAGTGGCCCGGCACCAGGAAGAACTAGCGCTTTCGCCTGGCTGCCGCATCGCCACATTGTCTCGACGGAACAGCTCGGCGTGACGACTAGACTTGAAGCCATGACTTCAGCATCAACCACAGCAGCAGTGCGCGCCGACGGGCGCGGCGTCGACCAACTCCGTGAGATCACCATTACCCGTGGCTGGTCCAAGCAGGCCGAGGGCTCGGCCCTGATCGAATTCGGCAACACCAAGGTGCTGTGCACCGCGTCCTTCACCGAGGGCGTGCCGCGCTGGCTCAAGGGGCAGGGCACCGGCTGGGTCACCGCCGAGTACGCCATGCTGCCGCGGGCCACCAACACCCGCAACGGCCGCGAGTCCGTCAAGGGCAAGATCGGCGGGCGCACCCACGAAATCTCCCGCCTGATCGGCCGCTCGCTGCGCGCGGTCATCGACACCAAGGCACTGGGCGAGAACACCATCGTGTTGGACTGCGACGTGCTTCAGGCCGACGGCGGCACCCGCACCGCCGCGATCACCGGCGCCTACGTCGCACTGGCCGAGGCCATCGAGTGGGCCAAGGAAAACAAGCTGGTGAAGAAGAACGCCACCGTGCTCACCGACTCGGTTGCCGCGATTTCCGTGGGCATCATCGACGGGGTCCCGATGCTGGATCTGCCCTACGAGGAGGACGTGCGCGCCGAGACCGACATGAACGTCGTCGTCACCGGGACTGGCGACTTCGTCGAGGTGCAGGGCACCGCCGAGGGCGTCCCGTTCAAGCGCGCAGAACTTGATTCGCTGCTGGACCTGGCGCTGGTTGGCACCACGGAGCTGGCACTGATCCAGCGCGCCACTTTGGGGCTCTGAGCATGGGTGCCACCCCGCGTTTGGTGCTGGCCACGCACAACCAGGGCAAGCTGCGCGAACTGCGCGAGCTGCTGCGCGGGCAGGTCCCGGGGCTGGACGTGGACACACAGGTCGTCGACGCCGGTGCCGTGGGTGCGCCGGACGTCGTCGAGGACCAGGTGAGCTTCGAGGGCAACGCCCTGCTGAAGGCGCGTGCGGTGTGCGAGGCCACCGGCCTGGTTGCCATCGCCGACGATTCGGGTCTCTCGGTCGATGTGCTTGGCGGGGCGCCGGGGATTTTCTCGGCCCGTTGGTCCGGGAAGCACGGTGATGACGAGGCGAACATCGACCTGCTGCTGGCCCAGCTGGGAGATATTTCCGATGAACACCGCGGGGCGTCCTTCGTGTGTGCCGCGGCGCTGGCCACCCCGGGCGGCTTTGTTGCCGTGGAGATGGGCCACCTGGCCGGGGTGCTGCTGCACGAACGGCGGGGGAACGGCGGCTTCGGCTACGACCCGATCCTGCAGCCCGATGGCTACGAGATCTCCGTGGCGGAACTTTCCAGCGAGGAAAAGAATGCCATCAGCCACCGCGGACGTGCGTTCCGCGGCTTGCTGCCGCAGATCGTGAAGGCGTTGCAGGACCAAACCGCAAAGTAGTCGTTATTGCGCGTCTGGTGAGACACCAAGGGCGGTCCGCCCCTCCGGTTTCGGGGCGGACCGCCCTTTTGCATGCCCGTTATTGGGCATGGGCATGGGAAATCACCGGCAGGTCCACGGCCGTGGGCCGTGCCTCTCAGAACAGGGGTGGGTTCAGGGTGCGGTCCCGCCAGTAATTGTTGCGTCGGGGTTTTTGTTCGGGGTCCATGAACTTGGGCAGGATGACGCTGAAGAGCCCGTCGGTGTCACGGACGACGCGCACCAGCCCGGTGTGGAAGGCGTGGTGTGCCGAGGTGCATCCGGGGGCGCCTTCGTTGATCTCGGTCTTGCCGCCGTTGGCGAAGAAGTTGAAGTGGTGGATTTCGCAGTGTTCGGGCGGAACGGTGCAGCCGGGCATGATGCAACCGCCGTAGAGGCCGAGAATGATTTCGCGCATGTAGTCGGGGAAGAGGCGTTCCTCCCGGCCGAGGTCAAGGATCCGGGAGTCCCCGCCCATGACCGCTGGGATGACCCCGCCGTTGCACAGGCCCTGGCGGAGTTCGGCGGGGGTGAGTTGTTGGCCGCGGCTGGTGATGCCGTGGGTGTCGGCCAAGCCGCGGAGTTCGTCAAGGGTGGCGATGACCAGGGTCTTGGGGGAGGGAAGACCGGTGGTCTTCTTCCCGGTGGCGGGGTTCCCGGCGGACCTGATGAGGTTCATCAGCCCCTGGAGATGGCGTTGGGGAGGGGTGAGTCCGTCGGGGCCGGAGGCGGCGGAGTTCATGGTGGCCGGATCGCCGGCCCTGTTGCCGGTCCCGTTGCCGGTGTTGTTGGCGCCGTTCCCGGTGAACAAGTTGTCCAGGTTGAGGCCGTTGGGGTCCAGGGACAGGTTCCTGACGGCCTCCGCGTCGTTCAGCGGGCGGCCGGTGGTGGGGTCGACGAGGAAATCAGGGAACCCGGCTCCGGCACCGTTGCCGGTGTTCGACCGGCCGTTGGCGGCGTTGGCGCCGTTGGAGCCGGAAGCGTTGGAGGCGTTGGCGGGCCCGGTGCCGTCGCTGCCGGCGGCGGCGCCTGCGCCCGAGCCCGCGGCGGCACCGGTGGCCAGGGACTGGGCGAGCAGGCCGTCGCGGTCCCCGGCCTTGGTCCGGGGGTTGTCGGTGCTGGCGCAGAGGGCCAGCAGGGCCTCGGTGTCGGCGGGCAGGGTGCGGAGCAGGAATTCGCCGAGCCCGCCGGTGGTGCCGCGGTTGAAGAGGCCGGTCCTGGCGCGCAGGACGTCCTCCGGGACGTCCTTGGTGCCCTGTTCGAGGGTGCCCCGGATGCCGGCGAGCAGTTTGGCGGTGGTGCGGGGGTCCTCGCGACGCACGGATTCGGCGACCTGGTCCTCCAGCTGCCCGGCCAGCACGATGGGGTTTGGGTGCTGGTTGATGTGTGGTGCGAGTTTTTCCAGCCTGCGGGCCGCGGCACCGATTTCCTTCGGGTCGGCGGTGCCATTGGCCAGGTCGTCGGCCAGCGTCGGGAACTTCGCCGGGACGGGTTGGCCGTGGATGTCGGTGCCGGGCAGCAGCCGGTCGATGGAGCGGACGCGTTCGCGGGCCTCAAAGAAGGAGATGTGCAGGAAGCCGGTGAGGAACTCGGTGGTGTCCTTGAAGACGGGCCGCCCGGTGGGGACGGTCCGGGGATCCTCGGGCAGGTCCGTCGTGCCGGCGACGTAGGGGGCCGGGTCCGCGTGGACCGCGGCGAGGGCGTCGAACGTGGCCTCGGGCAGTTCGTGGGCCAGGGTGCGCCGGGCAGTGTCGGCGGCGAGGAGCTGGGCGTGGCCAGCGGCGCGGTGCGCGTCTTCGGCGGCTTGGGCGAACAGGGCGGCGGCGGTGGGGGAGGTGGTGCGTGCGATGCGCAGGGCGAGGTCGCGGGCCAACCGCTGGGCCTCGAGCAGGGCGCGCAGTTCATCGTCCGGCGACACAGGGTGTCCCGGGGTGCCGCGGGTACCCGCGGTGAGTTCGATGAACCGGTCGGTTTCCATGTCCACCAGCATGCGTCGGCGCGAAGAGGAATGGTTCGGGGTGGCAATATCTGTGGATGGGGACCCGTTTGATCCACAAACCCGGTGCACGGTTGTTGCGCCCGGGCCGGAAGCGGAGGAGGATGCCCCGGCGCGGCTACTTCCCGCGGCCGTCCCGGGGGCCGAACACGGTGAGTGCCTCGGCGTCGCTCGCGGTGGAGCGGATGAAGTACTCGGCCCATTGCCGGCGGTTCGGGTAGCTTGATTCGGCCACCACCCGTTCGATGGTTTGCTCGACGTCGATGGTGCTGCGGTGAATGGATACTGCACCGTCGTGCAGCAGGGCCCAGTTGCCGCCCGGACGGCCGTAGGGCATGCCCACGCTGCCGGGGTTGACGACCAGGCGTCGATCCACCAGCCGCACAAACGGCATGTGGGTGTGCCCGCAGACCACGGTCTGGACTGCGGCGGGCAACCCGGCGAAGACTTCCGTCCAGCGCTCCAGCCGGCTGTCCACCAGCACGACCTCTTCGTCGTCCCGCGGGGTCCCGTGGCAGAAGTGAACGGGGCCGAAGCCCTGGACCTCCAAGGTGACAGGATGCGGCAGCTGCTCCAGTAGCGAGATGTGTTTCGGGGCCAGCTGCGCGGCGGCCCAGGGAACGACCTCGTCGGGAACCTCGATCGACGCTCCCCGGGCCACGGCCGCCAGCTCGCGGTCGGCGTTGCCGCGCACGAGCACGGCCCGCTCGCCCAGGGCCGCCAAAAGGTCCAGGACCTCAGTGGGTTGCGGCCCAGCGGCGTGGTCCCCGGTGACGACGATGCGCTCCGCGGCCGCCACGGCGGGCTCGGCCAGGACCGCCTCGAGCACCGGCAGCACCCCGTGGATGTCGGACAGGACGGCGACGCTTCGCATCATGCCCCGAGTATGCCGGTCCCGCGGGGCGGGAACAAGGGCGCGCCGGGACGGTAAGGCAGCGGTTAGAGGTCGGGGTCGTCCACTTCGCGGGTGGTCCGCGTGACACCGTCGACCTCGCCGTGGCCATTGACGGTCCGGCGGGTCGAGACGCTACGGCGGCGGCGGAAGGTGAAAACCAGCCCCAGCACAAAGATCAGGACGCCGGCTCCCATGAGGAGGTTCCCGACCAGTGGAAGGTCCAGCCAGCTCACTTCGACATTCAGTGCGAAGCGGATCACCGCGCCGACAACGAACAGGAAAATTCCGGCACCGATACTCATAATGTCTCCGCCTTTCCGGGCGATTGTGCATTAACGAACGTTTGATCAGTGGTTCCAGCTTACTGATTGCCGCCGCTGGCGCCACCCATTGGCCGTGCGGTCGGTGACCGGCGGCACGCGGGCGGACCGCCCCCGGCCAAGAGGGCCCGCCCCCGGGTGCGCGTCAGGCGTCGAGCAGCTGGCGCAACACGTATTGCAGGATGCCGCCGTGGCGGTAGTACGCCTCCTCGGCCGGGGTGTCGATGCGTACCCGCATCGTGATTTCGCGGGATTGACCGCCCGATGAATCGGCGGGTTCCACCGCCACGGTGACTTCGCCGGGCAATTCATCGGTCCCGGCCAGCCCGGTGATGGAGAAGACCTCCTCGCCGGTGAGGCCCAGGGACTGTGCTGTTTCACGATCGCGGAACTGCAGCGGCAGCACACCCATGCCTATCAGGTTGGAGCGGTGGATGCGCTCGAACGAGGTGGCCAGCACGGCCTTGACGCCCAGCAGCAGGGTGCCCTTTGCTGCCCAGTCGCGGGAGGAGCCCGAACCGTAATCCGACCCGGCCAGGATCACCAGCGGCGTGTTGTCCTTCGCGTAGGCCAGCGAGGCGTCGAAGATGGTCGTGGTGTCGGTGCCCGGCAGGTGCCGGGTGAAGCCGCCCTCGGTGCCGGTGACCAGCTTGTTGCGCAGCCGGACGTTGGCGAAGGTGCCGCGGATCATCACGTGGTGGTTGCCGCGCCGCGAGCCGTAGGAGTTGAAATCCGCCGGTTCCACGCCCTTGTCCAACAGGTAGGCGCCGGCGGGGGAGTCCTTGCGGATGGCGCCGGCCGGGGAGATGTGGTCGGTGGTGACCGAGTCGCCCAGGTACGCCAGTACGCGGGCGCCGGTGATGTCCCCGATGGGATCGGGCACCGGTCCCACGCCTTCGAAGTAGGGCGGGGACTGCACGTAGGTGGAGGACTTGTCCCAGGCGAACCGGTCGCCCTCGGGGATGTGCATCGAGCGCCAGTTCTCATCCCCGTGGTAGACATCCGCGTACCCCTTGGTGAACATCGAGGCCTCGAGGTTGGCATCGACCACCGCCTTGACTTCCTCGCCGCTGGGCCAGATGTCGCGCAGGTAGACCTGGTTGCCCTCGGTGTCCTCGCCGAGGGAATCGTTGAGCAGGTCCACGTGCATGGAGCCGGCCAGGGCGTAGGCGATGACCAGCGGCGGGGAGGCCAGGAAGTTCATCTTCACCTCCCCGTGGATGCGGCCCTCGAAGTTGCGGTTGCCCGAGAGCACCGAGGCGACCGTGAGGTCGTGCGAGTTCACTGCCTCGCTGATTTCCGGGATCAGCGGGCCGGAGTTGCCGATGCAGGTGGTGCAGCCGTAGCCGACCAGGTTGAAGCCCAGCGTCTCCAGGTAGGGGGTCAGCCCGGAGCGGTTGTAGTAGTCGGTGACCACGCGGGAGCCCGGGGCCAGGGTGGTCTTGACCCACGGCTTGGAACGCAGCCCGCGCTCCACGGCCTTCTTCGCCAGCAGCGCCGCGCCCAGCATCACGGTGGGGTTGGAGGTGTTGGTGCAGGAGGTGATGGCGGCGATGACGACCGATCCGTGGTCGATCACCTCGGTGCCGTCCCCGAGATGTACCGTGGCGGGCTTGGACGGCCAGCTGATCGCGGCCTCGCCGCCGGCGTAGTCGTGCGGCGGGGTGTCGCGTTCGATCCGGGAGCTGATGGCGATCGGATCGGAGGCGGGGAAGGAATCGGCCTCGGCGTCGTCGAGCCCGCCGGCGATCGCCTCCTCCTGGGTGTCCCCGGCCAGCAGCCGGCGCACCGCGCCCTGGGCCGCGGCCAGCGGGATGCGGTCCTGGGGCCGCTTGGGCCCGGCCAGCGAGGGAACCACGGTGCCCAGGTCCAGCTCGAGGACCTCGCTGAAGTCCGGGACGTGCTCCGGATCGTGCCAGAGGCCCTGTTCCTTGGCGTAGGCCTCGACCAGCCTGACCTGGTGTGGGTCGCGGCCGGTGAGCCGCAGGTAGTCGAGGGTCTCGGCGTCGATGGGGAACAGCGCTCCGGTGGAGCCGTACTCGGGGGACATGTTCCCCAGCGTGGCGCGGGTGGCCAGCGGGACGTTGGCGACGCCGGGACCGAAGAAGTCCACGAACTTGCCCACCACGCGGAGCTTGCGCAAAAGCTCGGCGACGGTGAGCACCAGGTCCGTGGCGGTGGTGCCCTCGGACAGCTCGCCGGTGAGCTTGAGCCCCACGACCTGCGGGATCAGCAAGCTCATGGGCTGGCCGAGCATCGCGGCCTCTGCCTCGATGCCGCCCACGCCCCAGCCCAGCACGCCCAGCCCGTTGACCATCGGGGTGTGCGAGTCCGTGCCGACCAGGGTGTCCGGGTAGGCTTCGAGGCCGTCGGGCCCCTCACGGGTGAACACCACGCGGGAGAGGTATTCCAGGTTGACCTGGTGGCAGATGCCGGTGTCGGGCGGGACCACCAGGAAGTCGTCGAAGGAGTGCTGCGCCCAGCGCAACAGCTGGTAGCGCTCCTGGTTGCGCTTGAACTCGTAGTCGGCGTTGACGGAAAAGGCATCGTTCCGGGCGAAGACGTCGGCGATGACCGAGTGGTCGATGACCAGCTCGGCGGGGATCAGCGGGTTGACCTTCCGCGCATCCCCGCCCAGCGCCGTCATGGCGTCGCGCATGGCCACCAGGTCCACCACGCAGGGCACACCCGTGAAGTCCTGCATCAGCACGCGGGCCGGGGTGTACTGGATTTCGCTGGAAGCCTCGGCGGCAGGGTCCCATGCGGCCAGGGCGTTGACCTGTTCGGCAGTGACCAGCCGGCCGTCCTCGTTGCGCAGCAGGTTTTCCAGCAGCACCTTGAGGCTGTAAGGCAGGCGGGAGGAATTTTCGATGGCGTCGATCCGGTGGATGTGGTAGTCGTGCCCGTCGACGGAAAGCCGGGCCCGGGCGTTGAAGGAGTTGCTGGACATGGAAGCGTCGTCCTCTCGGGAATGCTGCCGACCGCCGCGCCGGTGGCCGGTTGTTGCGTGGCTAGGTGAAGTTTTCGGCGGTGTGGGTCCTTCCATCGCCACCTCGAGTTCCAGGTGCGTGCCCTCATCACCAGCCGGTGGGGCGTCCCCGGGCGTCCGCTGCCTGAATGCGGTGCCTCCAGGCCGGATCGGAGCGCCCGGCGTGGCGTCCCGGAATCGTGTGCCGGGGCGGCTGGTTTGGCCGGCGAAGCCACCCGGCTGCTGCCTTCAACCTACCGCCGGGGAAGGGAATTGGCCATGGTTCGCCGTCCCGCGGGCAGAGCGGGAGGGGCCGGCTGCCGCCGAATCGTTCCTTGACCCGCGCGGTGTCCCCGGGACATCCTTGGGCAAGAGGGTTTGCCGCGGGGAACGAGGAGCACATGAAGAAGTTTTCACTGACGGCCATTGCCCGCGCACAGGTGCAGGCCGCCGCGGCGCAGTCCAGCGGGCGCGCGGCCAGCACCGTGTTCGGCGGGCACGAACAGACCCTGCGCCAGACGGTCATCGGCCTGGCCTCCGGCACCGAGCTGAAGGAACACATCAATCCCGGCGAGGCGACGGTCATGGTGCTCACCGGCCGGATCCGCCTGAGCTCGGACGGCGATTCCTGGGAGGCACGGACCGGCGACCTGCTGGTGATGCCGCCGGGCTATTCGCAGATCACCGCACTGGAGGAATCCAGCCTGCTGCTCAGCGTGGCCAAGACCGACAGATAGGCAGCCAGTCAGTGCTGGTTGCCAAAGGCGGCGTCGAAGGAAGTCTCCGGCAGCTTCCACAGCAAGGAGCGGACATACTCCACCGCCTGGCTGGCCCCGTGCAGCCGGTCCATGCCGGCGTCCTCCCATTCGATGGAAATCGGACCTGAGTAGCCGATGGACTTCAACGCCCTGAACGCGTCCTCCCACGGAACGTCCCCGTGCCCGGTGGAGACGAAGTCCCAGCCGCGCCGCGGGTCTCCCCACGGCAGGTGCGAACCCAGCACCCCTGCACGGCCGTTGGGGGTCCGCATCCGGGTGTCCTTGCAGTCGACGTGGTAGATCCGGTCCTTGAAGTCCCAGATGAAACCCACGGGGTCGATGTTTTGCCACATCATGTGCGAGGGGTCCCAGTTGAACCCGAATGCCTCCCGGTGCCCGATGGCCTCCAGGGCGCGCACCGATGACCAGTAGTCGTAGGCGATTTCCGAGGGGTGCACCTCGTGGGCGAAGCGCACGCCCTGTTCGTCGAAGACATCGAGGATCGGGTTCCAGCGATCGGCGAAGTCCTGGTAGCCCGCGTCGATGACCGAGGCGGGCACCGGCGGGAACTGGGCCACATAGGGCCAGATCTTCGATCCGGTGAACCCCACCACGGTATCCGCGCCGAGCTTGCGGGCGACCCGGGCCGAGCGCTTCATGTCCACGGCGGCGCGTTGGCGCACGCCCTCCGCTTCCCCGTCGCCCCAGGTGTATGGGCGCACCAGCGCCTCGTGGCGGAAGTCGATGGGGTCGTCGCACACCGCTTGGCCGGTGAGGTGGTTGGAGATCGCGTAGACCTTCAGTCCGTGGCGTCCAAGGATGTCCAGGCGTGACTGGGCGTAGTCGTCGTCCTCGTCCGCCCTGCGCAGGTCCAGGTGGTCGCCAGAGGCGGCGATTTCCAGGCCGTCGTAGCCCCACTCGGCGGCGTGCGCGGCGACCTGCTCGAAGGGCAGGTCCGCCCATTGGCCGGTGAAGAGGGTGACCGGGTGGGTCGAAGCGGGGGTGCTCATGGTGCCGTTCTCCTGTACCTGGCCGTCCGTGGCCGTGGTGTGCCGGGGGAAATAGTGGTGGGTGGGGGCGCCCGTTACCGGGACGCCGCGGCGGACTGGGGGGAGCTGCGCTCCTGGACCAGCCCGTCGACGGCAGCCGCGGAAAGGACGTGCTGGATCACCAGCATGCTGGCGCCGCGCACCCCGGCCATTTCCCGCGAGGCCGATCCGACGATAACCAGGTGCTGGGTGGCCAGCGGGGTGGAGCGGAAATAGACCAGCTCGCGCACCCCGGCGATCACGTGTTCGCCGGCGTTGGCCAGGCGCCCGCCCAGGACGATCACCGAGGGGTTGAGCAGGTTCACGCACATCGCCAGGACCGAGCCGATGTCGCGCCCGGCCTGGCGCAGCACCGCGATGGCCGCGGTGTTGTTTGCCTCGGCCAGCTTCCCGACCTCGGAGGCGGTGGCGACCTCGATGCCGTGGGCTGCCAGGTTCCTGGCGACGGCGGGCCCGCCGGCCAGCGCCTCGAGGCAGCCGGTGTTCCCGCAGGAGCACGGCGTGCTCGCGCCTCCCGGGACCTGGACATGGCCGAGGTCCCCGGCCGATCCCTGGGCGCCGCGCTGCAGCTCGCCGCCGCTGATGATGCCCACCCCGATGCCCGTGGCCACCTTCACGAACATCAGGTTCTCGGTGTCGGGCCAACTGAAGGACTGCTCGCCCAGGGCCATGATGTTCACGTCGTTGTCCACCAGCACCGGCACGTCGAAGGTCCGCTGGATGGTGCCGGGGATGTCGAAGTCGTTCCATCCGGGCATGATCGGGGGCTTGGTGGGCCGTCCGGTGGAATGCTCGACGGGTCCCGGGACGCCGATGGCGATACCCGAGAGCGTCGCGGCGTCGCGGCCGTTGCGCCCCAGCAGTTCGATAAAGCTGTGCACCACCCAGTCGAGCACCGGCACCGGGCCGGCGGCGATGTCGACATCGGCACGCAGGTGGTCGATGACGTTTCCGGCCAGGTCGGTCAGCGCCAGGATCCCGTGGGCAGCTCCGAGGTCGGCAGCAAGCACCGTGCGGGACTCGGGGACGAAGGCGAAGGTCGAGGGAGGGCGGCCCCCGGAGGAGAGCGCGGGCCCGACGGCACCGATGAGCCCGATGTCCTGTAGCGCATCGATGCGTGCGGCGATCGTGGAACGGGAGAGGCCGGTGCGCGTTGCCAGCTCGGAACGGGTACGGGGCCGTCCGTCGCGCAGAAGCTGGAAAAGCTCTCCGGCACCTGTCCCAGGGGTGGGTGGCTTGGGGGTAATCATCGAGATGGCCATGGAACAAGTGAAGCATATTGGGCAGAAGATGTAGTGCTCATCACAAGTAATGACAGATATCGGTCGACTTTTGCTCGACAATAATCATAAGTCCGTGTAACGTCCATCACTATGAGTGACGACGAAGCCACAGGCGCCACCCCTGGCGGGGCGCATCTGCTTGAAATGCGGGGGATCGAAAAGCGGTTCCCCGGCATCATCGCCCTGCAGGATGTCTCGTTCGAGGTCTCCGCCGGCGAGGTGCACTGCCTGCTGGGCCAAAACGGCGCCGGCAAGTCCACCCTGATCAAGGTGCTGGCAGGTGCCCACCGGCCCAACGAAGGACAGATCCTGCTCGATGGCAAGGAGGTCGGCTTCTCCAGCCCGGATGACGCGATCAAGGCGGTCATCGGCACCGTGTACCAGGAGCTCGACCTCGTCGAGACGCTCACCGTCGCCGAGAACATCTTCCTGGGCCACGAGAAATCCCGGGGCGGATTCAGTTCCCGCCGGGCCGAGCAGCTCGAAGCCGCTCGGCTGTTGGCCAGCCTCGGCCATTCCGAGATCTCCCCGCTCATGGAAGTCGGCGAACTCTCCGCCGCGGGCCAGCAGATCGTCTCCATGGCACGGGCGCTGTCCCGTGACGTGCGGCTGATCATCATGGACGAGCCCTCAGCCGTCCTGGACTCCGAGGAGGTGCGCAACCTCTTCGACACCGTCCGCACGCTCACGGCAGCCGGCGTCGCGGTCATCTACATCTCGCACCGGCTCGAGGAAATCCGGGTCATCGGCGACCGCATCACCGTCCTGAAGGATGGGCGGGCGGTTGCCTCGAACCTGCGGGTCTGCGAAACCCCCAACGTCGAACTCATCCGGCTCATGACCGGCCGCTCCATCACCAACGTCTTCCCGCCGGTTGCCGCCCTCGCCGCGGAGGCAACCGAGATCCTCTCGGTCAACGGCCTGGTCGTGGCCCCCGGACACGATCCGATCTCCTTCTCCGTGCGGGCAGGAGAGGTGCTGGGGCTGGCGGGGCTGGTCGGCTCCGGCCGCTCGGAAATCCTTGGTGCCATCTACGGCAGCACCAAGCCGGTCTCCGGAACCGTCGACATCGACGGCACGAGGCTGCGCCCCGGCTCGACGGTCTCGGCCGTGAACGCGGGCATGGGGCTGTGCCCGGAGGAGCGCAAGAGCCAGGCGCTGTTGCTCGATGACACCCTCGCCGCAAACTTCACCCTGGCAAGCATCGGGCGCTACGCCACCGCCGGGTTCACCAGCCAGAAGGCCGAGTACCGGGTGAGCATGGAGCAGATCCGGAACCTGGAGCTGCGCCCGGCCGACCCCGCCCGCGAGGCCCGCACGCTCTCTGGCGGAAACCAGCAAAAGGTCGTGCTGGGCCGCTGGCTCTCACACGGCTGCCGCGTGCTGCTGCTCGACGAGCCCTCCCGCGGCGTCGACGTCGGGGCGCGCAGCGAGATATACAACCTCATCGCCGGGTTGTCCCGGGCGGGCATCGCCATCGTCGTGGTCTCCAGCGAACTCGAGGAGGTCCTCGGGCTCTGCCACGAGGTGCTTGTCGTGTCCGAAAACCGGATCGTGCACCGGGCACCCGCAGTCGAACTAAGCGAACACCAGATTCTTGACCTCGTGATGGAAGGGACCACACTATGAGTACCTCGGCCGCAACCGAGCTCAAGCAGGCACCGAGCCTGCCTCCCCGGCGCAGCGCCATGAAATGGCTGTTGGATGCCGGGCTGCGCCGGAACATGGGGCTGATCCTGGCCCTGGCTCTGCTCTTCGTGCTGGGCGCCGTCACCGCAGGGGAGCGCTTCGCCGACTCGAACAACGTGATGACCATCGTTCGCCTGGCCGCCGTGACCGGGGTGGTCAGCATCGGGGCCACGTTCGTGATCACCATCGCCGGCATCGACCTGTCGGTCGGCGCCGTGCTTGCGCTCTCGGCCGTCTGGGCGACAACCCTCTCCGGGCAGGCATTTGCCGATTCGACCTCCTGGATCTTCATGGCGCTCACCGCCATGGGGGTCGGTGCTGCCGCGGGGCTGGTCAACGGGATCCTGATTGCCTACGGCAAGGTCGTCTCCTTCATCACCACCCTGGCCATGCTGGCCGCCGCGCGCGGGCTGGCGGAGATCATCTCCGACAAGAAGACCCAGATCATCACCGTGGACCCGTTCCTCGAGGCAGTGGGCGGGAACCTCTTCGGGATCCCGGTCATCGTGCTGATCTTCATCCTGGCCGCCATCGGCGGCTGGGTGCTGCTGAACCGCACCACCTTCGGCCGGCGCACCTTCGCCATCGGCGGGAACCCGGAGGCCGCCCGCCTGGCGGGCATCAAGGTCGAACGCCACACCATGGCCATCTACGCGCTCGCCGGGCTCTGCGCCGGCATCGGCGCGTTCATGCTCATGGCCCGCACCACCACCCACGGCACCGGGCTGGAACTGGACGTGATCGCCGCGGTGGTCATTGGCGGAACCCTGCTCACCGGCGGCCGAGGCTCGATCTTCGGCACCGTGCTCGGCGTGCTGATCTTCTCCACGCTGACCAACATCTTCACCCTGAACAACCTCTCGCTCTCGGTGCAGCTCGTCGCCAAGGGCGCCATCATCGTGATCGCCGTGCTGATCCAGCGCCAGCTGGCCGCCCGGCAATCCCGCACCTGACCCGCACCACCCACACCGCACCAAATACTGTTTCAAAGGAGAAGTAATGTCCATGCCCACCACTCGCTCCAAGAAGATGCTCGGCGCCGCTGCCCTGCTGGCCACCTCGGCGTTCATGCTCACCGCCTGCGTCTCCAACGCCCCGGCCGAATCCGCACCCACGACCGGTGCGGCCGCCGCACCCGCCGCCGCCGGCTCCAACGCCGAGGCCGGCGAGAAGGTCACCATCGGCTTCTCGGTGCCTGCCGCCGACCACGGCTTCATGGCCGCCATGACCGACCTGGCCGTGGAAACCGCCAAGGAGTACCCGGACGTGGAACTAAAGGTCGCCGAGGGCACAAACGACGTCAGCGTCCAGATCAGCCAGGTCGAGACCATGATCAACGACAAGGTCGACGCCATCGTGCTGCTGCCCTTCGACGGTGCGGCGCTGACCCAGGTGGCGCAGAAGGCCATGGACGCCGGCATCCCGGTCATCAACGTCGACCGCGAATTCAGCACCGCCCAGTCCTCGCGCGTCACCGTGCTGGGCGACAACTACGGCGTGGGCGTATCCGCCGGCGACTTCATCTGCAACGAGCTCGACGGCAAGAAGGATGCGAAGATCGGGGAGATCCCCGGCATCGACTCCCTGCCGCTGACCCAGGACCGCAGCCGCGGCTTCAAGGACGCGCTGGAAAAGTGCGGGCTCGAGGTCTCCAACCGGGTGCCTGCGGAGTTTACCGTGGAGTCCGGCGAAAAGGCCGCCTCCAACCTGCTCCAGGCTGCCCCGCAGCTCGACGCCATCTGGAACCACGACGACGACCAGGGCGTGGGCGTGCTGGCGGCCATCAAGGCCGCAGACCGCGACGAGTTCTTCATGGTCGGCAACGGCGGCTCGGCCAACATGATGCGCGAGATCCAGTCAGGTGACTCGGTCGTGAAGGCCACCACCGTCTACCCGGCCTACCAGGCAGCCGACGGCGTGCGCGTGGCCCGACTTGTGGCGCAGGACAAGGCCCTGGGCGACTTGCTGGACATCGAGATCCCGCGCCAGATCGTGCTGTACGCCGCCGTGGTGACCAAGGAGAACGTCGAGCGCTACCTGCCGACGGCCTTCGAGTCCTAACCCCGCGCCACCACCCCGATCCGCCCACCGGCAGCACCACCGCAAGGAGCAATAGATGTCCCGAACCAGCTCGGCCCTTGGCGTAGCAGTGATCGGCCACTCGTTCATGGGCAAGGCCCATTCGCAGGCCTGGCGCAATGTCAACGCCACCTTTGACACCCCGAAGGTTGCCATGCGCGTGCTCGTAGGGCGGGATGCCGGTACCGTCGAGGCGTCCGCGCGGCGCTACGGGTGGGAGGCATCGAGCATCGACTGGCGCGCGAGCATCCTGCGCGAGGACGTGGACATCGTGGACATCTGCACCCCCGGCGCGCTGCACGCGGAAATCGCCATCTTCGCCCTGGAACACGGAAAACACGTGCTGGTGGAAAAGCCGCTGGCCAACACCGTGGCGCAGGCGCAGGCGATGGCCGAGGCGGCATCCGCCGCGGCGGATGCCGGGGTGGTGTCGATGCTCGGATTCAACTACCGCCGCGTGCCGGCCCTCGTGCTGGCCAGGGACCTGGTGGCAGCCGGCCGACTGGGGGAGTTGCGCCAGCTGAACATCCGCTATTACCAGGACTGGCTGGTCGACGCAGGCTCGCCGATGAGCTGGCGGCTGCGGCGGGAAGAGGCGGGGTCCGGCGCGCTGGGGGATCTAGGCTCCCACGCGGTGGACCAGGTCCACTACCTGACCGGGGCGAAGGTGAGTTCCGTGTCGGCCACCAGCAAAACCTTCGTCTCCCGGCGTCCCGGCGCCGCGGGGGACGAGGAAGTCACTGTGGACGACGCGATATGGTCCACCCTGGAGCTGGACAACGGCGCGGTGGCCACGGTGGAGGCCACACGCATGGCCACGGGCCGCAAGAACTCCTTCAGGATCGAGGCCTACGGATCGCGCGGTTCCCTGGCCTTCGACCTGGAATCGCTCAACCACCTGCAGTTGTGCGATTCCGGGGCGCCGGCCGGGGAACAGGGCTCCAAGACCATTCTGGTCACCGAGCCGGAGCACCCGTACCTGGATGGCTGGTGGCCCACCGGCCACGTGCTGGGCTGGGCGGACACCTTCACCCACGAGATCCGCGACCTGCTGCTGGCCATCGAGGGCAATACGCAGGCCTCGCCCTCCTTTGCCGAGGGGCTCGAGGTCCAACGGGTGCTGTCGGCGATCGAGCACAGCGCCGCGAACAACTGTGCCAGGGTGGCGCCCGATCCGGTGCCCGTCACGTGAGGCATTGAACACATAGTGGACCCAGCCCCTGCGAATTCCCAGTGGCTTAAGAGACACTAAAAGACAATGACTACCTTGACTGCGCTACAGGCCGCGACCGCCGATCCTTCCGGCGGAAGCCTGATCACGAGATTTGCCGACTGGGCGGTGCACCTGATGGAGGTCATCGGGGCACCGGGTGCCGCGCTGGCCATCGCGCTGGAGAACCTCTTCCCGCCGCTGCCCTCCGAGGTCATCCTGCCGCTGGCCGGCTTCACCGCCAGCCGCGGATCCTTTTCCCTCGTGGAGGCGCTGCTGTGGACCACGATCGGCTCGATTGTCGGTGCCTACGCCCTGTACTGGGTTGGCCGGGCGCTGGGGCGGACGCGCACCCGCGCGATTGTCGGCTGGCTGCCGCTGGTGGACCTCGAGGATGTTGACAAGGTCGAGGCCTGGTTTGACCGCAACGGGGCAAAGGCCGTGTTCTTCGGCCGCATGATCCCGATCTTCCGCTCGTTGATCTCCATCCCCGCAGGCATCACCAAGATGAACCAGGGCAAGTTCCTGGGGCTCACCGCGGCGGGGTCGCTGATCTGGAACTCCATCTTCGTGCTCGCCGGGTACTACCTCGGGGAGAACTGGCACATCGTGGAGGCCTATGCCGACGTCTTCCAGAAGATCGTCATCGTTGGCGTGGTCTTGCTGCTGGTGCTCTGGATCGTGTTGAAGATCCGCAAGACCAGGGCGAAGAAGAACGCGGCCATGCAGGATGCGGACGCTGCCAAGTAGCAACACCGCAGTACCGAGTCCTCGGGCCCGGTTGCACGTCACGACGGAAATTCGCGCACACGCGAAAACGGTGGCGGGCAGCCGGGCTTTTTGCTGCCATTAATGGGGCCCGCATACCGCCGGCGATGTTCCCGCGGGAATCTACCGTTGCCTGTTGACACCCGGTTCATGCGGTCTTAGGTTAGTTACATGAGTAATGAACCACTGAACCAATTAAGCGTCCGGGTTCGTTGCGTGTCAAGAAAGGTTGGCCGTCGTGAGCGCCATTGATGATTCACGGCCGATCTTCATGCAGATTGCGGAGCTGATCGAGTCCGAGATCGTCGCCGGCACCATGGCCGAAGAGACCCAGGTGCCCTCGACCAACGAGTTCGCCGCCTATTACCGCATCAACCCGGCCACCGCGGCCAAGGGCGTGAACCTCTTGGTTGAAAGTGGAGTCCTGTACAAGAAGAGAGGCATCGGCATGTTCGTCAGCAGTGGCGCCCGCGAGAAATTGCTTCAAGTCCGGCGCAACGCCTTCCAAGCCCAATTCATCCAGCCGCTGGCGCGCGAGGCGAGGAAACTCGGCATCGACGCCGACCAGCTCAGCGCCATGATCCGCCAATCTCTCACCACGGATACTGCCGAAGGGAGCGTCAACCGATGAACGAGCCATCATCGTCGGCCATCGAGGTCAGGAACCTGTCCAAGACATTTCGCGATCTCAGGGCGCTGGACGGCGTGACCTTGTGCCTGGAAGCGAACCGCATCTACGGACTGCTCGGACGAAACGGAGCCGGAAAGACGACCCTGATGTCGATTCTCACCGGCCAGGGGTTCCCGAGTAGCGGGGAGGTGTTGATCCACGGGCACACTCCTTACGAGAACGACCAGACCTTGGCGCGAATCTGCTTCATCCGCGAATCCCAGAAGTACCCCGACGACTTCACGCCCGTCCAGGCATTCAAGGCGGCCGCCCTGTTCTTCGCGAACTGGGACCAGGACCTGGCCGCAGGCCTCGTGGCCGACTTTGCCCTGCCGCTGAAACGGAGGATCAAGAAGCTCTCACGCGGCCAGCTCTCGGCCGTGGGCGTGATCATCGGCATGGCCTCGAGGGCGGAAATCACCGTCTTCGACGAACCGTACCTTGGCCTTGACGCCGTGGCCCGGCAGATCTTCTATGACCGGCTCGTAGAAGACTACGCGCACCATCCGCGCACCATTGTGCTCTCCTCGCACCTGATCGACGAGATCGCCAACCTGCTGGAGCACGTCGTGGTGATCGACAAGGGCAGGATCCTGCTCGACGAGGATGCCGAGTCCCTGCGTGGCGCGGCGGTCGCCGTGACGGGGAACCAGGAAGCGGTCGCCGACTTCATCGACGGCTACGAGGTGCTGCACCGCGATTCCCTCGGTTCCCTGGCGTCGGTCACGATCAAGGGGCGGCTCGGGCAGACCCAGCGCGCCATGGCTGCGGACCTCGGGCTCGAGCTGTCCCCGGTGCCCCTTCAGCAATTGGTCGTGCGTACCACCATGGCTGCACAGAAACACGTGAACGGCGAGGAATACCAGGAGGCCCTCAAATGAACCGCGTCATCAAGGTTGCCCGCATGCAGCTGATCAACAAGTGGACCTTCCTCGGGATCCCGCTGGTGATCCTGGTCGTTTCGACCCTTCTGACGTTCGCCATCTGGGCGCTGCTGCCCGCCAGCGCCAGGGAAGGGACTCTGTATTCCGGGTCGGGCCAGGCCGTCATGTGGTATTTCCTGGCCCTGGGCATCCAGTCGCTCACGCTCACGTTCCCGTTTTCGCAGGCCATGAGCGTCTCGCGCAAGACGTTCTACCTGGGTACGCTCGGGCTCTTCGCCCTGATCGCCCTGGGATTCTCGATCCTCTACTACCTCCTGGGCCTGGTGGAAACCGCCACCGGGGGGTGGGGATTCAACGGCCAGCTCTTCGCCATGGACTGGATTGCAGGCAACAACGCGCTGGTCCAGATCCTGTTCTACTTCGTGGCCATGGTGCTGCTGTTCATGATCGGCTTCTGGTGCGCCACGGTGTACCTGCGCTGGAAGGCCACCGGCCTGCTGGCCGCTGGCATCGCCTTCGCAGTGTTGCTGCTGGGGATGCTCGCGCTCGTCGCCGTCAACGACGCCTGGCCCCAAGTGGGAAACTGGTTCGCCTCGATGCAGGTGCTGGGCCTGTCGATCGTGCTGGGACTGGTGTGCGTGGCGCTGGCCGGGGGATCGTACCTGACCCTGCGCCGGGCCACGGCCTAGCCGCAACCACGGAATTGCAACAAACCGACCCCCGGCGGGTCGGCCCGGCCACCTGCGTGGCAGGGCGGGTCCGCCGGGGGTTTTGTGCGCGTTTTCGATGTCATTCACGCCACATGCGGGAGTCTCGGTGCGCAAGCCGTGGGCGATCAACGGTATTCTTTGGTTCGTGGCCCTGGACTTTACATCGATCGACTTTGAAACCGCCAACGGATTCCGTGGCTCCGCCTGCAGCGTCGGACTCAGCCGGGTCCGCAACGGCAAGATCGTTGAGGAAGCCTCTTGGCTGATGCGCCCGCCGAAGGGGTTTGACCACTTCGATGCGCGCAACGTGATGATCCACCGCATCACCGCCGACATGGTCAAGGATGCACCGCGCTTCGGCGAACTGTTCACCCCGATGGCCAACTTCATCGGCACCGACACCCTCGTTGCGCACAACGCCGCCTTCGACCTCGGCGTGATCCGCTCCGCCCTGGAGGTCTCCGAACTTTCCGGCCCCGCATTCGACTACGCCTGCACCGTGAAGATGTCCCGGCGCACCTACGAGCTCTCCTCCTACTCGCTGCCATTCGTGGCGGAGGAAGCGGGTTCGCCCATGGAAAACCACCACGATGCGCTGGCCGACGCCCGGGCCTGCGCGAACATCATGGTCGACATTGCCCGCCGCCAGAAGGCGGACGACGTGGCAGCCGCAGCGCAGGTGCTGAAGGTGAAGATGGGCTTCGCGCCGGCCTACCTGCCGGGCGATGCACTGTCCAAGGCCACCCGGGACGCCCAAGGCTGGGCAGCCAGCGGCAACCCGGTGCCCGTGCAACCCGAGTGGGCCGCGTGGCCGCAGGAGGGCGAGGACCGCACCGGGGATCCGCAGGCGGACCCGGCGCACCCGCTCTACGGCGAAATGGTGGTCTTCACCGGCAACCTGCGCATCTCCCGCCAGGTCGCCAAGGACCGGGCCGCCGAGCGCGGCGCCAACACCGCCAGCCGCGTCACCCGCGCCACCACGGTGCTGGTGGTCGGTGACGGCTTTGTGCCCGAGGACCTGTCCACCGGACGACTCACCGGCAAGGCCAAGCGGGTGCTGCGCCTCCAGGAGGCCGGGCAGCCGGTCGCGATCCTGGCGGAGGGCGAGTTCCTGCAGCTGATCGACGGCTTCGACGCCGCGTAAGGTCCCCGCGCACGCCGGCGGCCGCGCATTGAGCGCGGCTGAGTGGCGGCGCCCCGTTGCCAGGGCGCCGCGCAACTACTCGCCGACGGTGAGCTTGACCCAGCGATCGTGCATGGCGTCCAGGATGGGGTCGATCTCCGAGGCCGGACGGTGGGCCACCGCGTCGGTGCCCTGCACCGCGGCCAGCAGGGCCGTGGCGTAGGCGGCGGTCTCGGCATCGGGCTCCTCGCCCAGCGCCTCGAAGAGCGCGTCGTAGGCGGCCTTCGGCTCGGTGTGCGCCAGCGCGTTCGTCACGAGGGTCACCGCGCGGAACAGTCCCGCTCCGGCCGTCATGTCCCGTTCGGCGGCCTCGGACTCCGGCGCTTCGTGCCCCTGGTCCGGTTCCCTGGCCTCGGTCATCTCGGGCTCGAATTCCTTGACCAAGGCGGCCCAGCGGCCCACGGAGCCGGTCCCGGATTCCAGGGCGGCGCGCACCACCAGTGCGGCCGCGGCGGCGGCGCGGTGGGCGGCGGGGGACCCGTGGGTCAGCGCCGCGGCATCCGTGGCGAGCTTGGCCGTGGTGGCCTCGTCGACGCGGGGCAGCAGCGCCATGAACGCGGCACGGGTGAGCACCCCGGTGGTGTCGGCCTGGGGAAACAGGGGGCGGCCGACCGATGCCATGTCGGCGTTGTCCAGTGCCAGGAGGTTCTGGCTGTCGCCCGGGGCGAAGTCCGGGGCCCCGTCGAAGGCCTCGTCGATCCAGCGCGGCTGCGGCTCGGGGGCGCCGGCCGGGAAGGACTTGTTCACCAGCTTGTACCAGCGCAGCGCCGCCAGCCACATGCAGGCGGCCTCGTCGGAGGACACGCCCTCGTTCGCCCATTCCAGGGCCTCGAGCAAACCATCGAGCAGGTACAGGGCAAGGGTCTCGGTCTCGCCGGGATCGGCGCCGTCGCGCGCGTGGGCCGCACCGTCGGCGGCGGCCAGCAGCACGCCGAAGACACGGTCGGAATAATCGGCGGGAAGCGCGTACTGATCAGTTGATTCACTCACCGTGCCAGTCTAGTGGTTTTCCACCTGCGCCAGAGTCGAATACCAACCCGTGGTACCCAATCGCTAGTGTGGTTTCCATGCGTATCCTTCACACCTCCGATTGGCACCTTGGCCGCTCCTTCCACGGGGCCTCGCTGCTTGGGGCCCAACGTGAATTCGTGGACCGGCTCATCGCCACCATCGAGACCGGGAAGGTGGACGTGCTGCTGGTCTCCGGGGACGTGTATGACCGGGCGCTGCCTGGGGTGGACGCGGTGAAATTGTTCGACGAATCCCTGGTCCGGCTGCGCGCCACCGGGGTGCAGATGGTCATCACCAGCGGCAACCACGACTCGGCCCTGCGCCTGGGCTTCGGCTCCGCGCTGCTCGAACACGCCGGGCTGCACCTGCGCACCTCCCTGGCCGACATCGACCGGCCGGCGATCTTCAACGGGGAGGGCTTCGAGGTTGCCGTCTACGGCCTGCCCTACCTGGAACCGCGCATGGTCGCCGAGCCCCTGGGCGTCACCGAACCCGGACACCCTCCGGTCATCCGCGCGGCACTGGACAAGGTGCGCACGGACCTGGCCGCACGGCAGGAAGCGGCAAGCCATCCGGTGCACCCCGTTGTGCTGGCGCACGTCTTTGCCGCCGGTGGCGCCTCCTCGGACTCGGAGCGTGAGCTGAGCATCGGCGGGCTGGACATCGTGCCCACCTCCCACTTCGCAGACTTCACCTACGCGGCCCTGGGCCACTTGCACGGTCGGCAGCAACTGGCCGAACACATCCGCTATTCCGGATCCCCGATCCCGTATTCCTTCTCCGAGGCCGGGCACCGCAAGGGCGCCTGGCTGCTGGACATCGGCCCCGAGGGGCTGGGGGAGGTGCGCGGCATCGACTGGCCCGCGGCCAAGGAGCTGCGCATCCTCAAGGGCAAGATCGACGACCTGCTCACCGCCGACCAATACGCCTCGGCGCAGGATGCCTGGTGCCAAGTCACCCTGACCGACACGCACCGTCCCGCCGACGCCATGGAACGCCTGCGCGGGCGCTTCCCCGACACCCTGGTGCTGAACTTCGAACCCGTGGACCGGCCGGTGGACGAACACGATTCCTACGCCGACCGGCTGGCGGCAGCCGCTTCCCCCGTGGAGGTCTGCGCCGGATTCGTCGACCACGTGAGGTTGCGGCCGCTCAACAATGCCGAGAAAGACCTGGTGGCTTCCGTGCTGGTCCAGATGCGCAGCGAGAAGGTACAGGCATGAGGGTCCATGCACTGCAGATCGAGGCCTTCGGCCCGTTCGCCAAGCGCGCGTCCATCGACTTCGACGCGCTCTCCGAGGCGGGGATCTTCCTGCTCAACGGGGAGACCGGCGCGGGGAAGACCAGCGTGCTCGACGGGATCTGCTACGCGCTCTACGGCTCCCTGCCCGGGGTGCGCCAGGGCAGCAAGTCGCTGCGCAGCGACCACGCGGGCCCCACAGCTGTCCCGGAAGTCATCTGCGAGTTCTCCACCGGAGGCCGGCGCTTCGAGGTCACCCGCTCCCCGGCATGGGAGCGGCCCTCGACGCGAAGCAAGAACGGCTTCACCACCGCGCAGGCCCAATCCCGGCTGCGCGAGCGCATCGACGGGGCGTGGATCGAGAAATCCACCCGCAACGACGAGGTCGGACACGTCCTGGCCGAGATCCTGGGCCTGGACAAGGAGCAATTCACCAAGGTCGCGATGCTGCCCCAGGGTGCCTTTGCCGCGTTCCTGCGCGCCAAGGACAAGGACCGCGAGGACCTGCTGCGTTCGCTCTTCGACACCAGCGAATACGCCATGACAGAGCGGATCCTGGGCGAGCGCCTCAACGCCGCCCGCGCGGAGGCAGAGGACGCCGAACGCGCCCGTGCCACGACCCTCGAAACCCTTCTCAACGACGCAACTTCCACGCTCTACGGGGACGAAGACCCTGAGGCAGACGGTGAATCCGGCGAGGGCAGCACCGGACTCCCGCAGGAGGCCCGCGACCACCTGGACGCGGGGGAAAGCCATGAACTCGGTGAATTGCTGCGCCGGCGCGTGGCGCAGCTGCGTTCCGGGCTCGAGCGGGCACGAACGGATGCCGATGCCGAACTCGCCACCGCGCAGAAAACCCGGACGGCCCTGGAAGACCGGGCCACCAGGCACCGGCAGCTGGCGGAACTGGGGACCCTGCGCACCGCCCACGAAGCCCGCGCCGAGCACATCGCCGACCTCGGGGCGCTGCTGGAGGCCGATGCCCGCGCCGTCGGACTGCTGCCCTACCACCAGCAGCTTTCCGACGCCCGGGCCAAGGCGGACGCGGCGCACCACCGGCTCGCCGCCGCGGCTTCCGCGGTGGACACCGGCGAGGCCCACGAGTCCCTGATGGCCCAGGCCGCGGGAATCGACGCCCTGCTGGAGCTCTCGCGCGCCACCGATCCCGATCCGCAGGTGCTGGTGGTGCTCGGCGGCCATGCGGCCGAGGCCTCAAAGGCCTCCCGTGCCGCCGCCGCCCTCATCGAGGCGGCGCTGCCGGAGGAAGCCGAACTCGAAGAGGTCCGGCGCGGCATCCTGGCGCTGAAGGCCGAGATTGACACCGGTGCCGCCAAACAGTCAGGACGCGCCGGGCGCATCGGGGAAATCGGGGAAGGACTTCCGGAACTGCGCACCCGGCACGGGGAACTCGCGGCCCTGGCCGAATCCGCTGGCACGCTTGAGGCCGCGGTCCGGAGCGCCACCGAACGCCGCGAAGCGGTGCTCGCCCGAACCCGGGCGGAAAAGGCGCAGGCAACCGCACACACCACCTGGAACGCTTCCCGCACGCAAACACTGGAAGCCCGCGAGCGTGTCGCTCAGCTGGTCGCACTGCGCCTGGAACAGTCCGCCGCGGCGCTGGCACAGGAGCTTATCGACGGGGAAGCGTGCCTGGTCTGCGGGTCCACCGCCCATCCGGAACCGGCCTCCCTGCCAGAGGGAGAGTTCGTTTCCGCCCAAGACATCGAGGCGGCCCAGGGCTTGTTGGCCCAGGCCGAGAAGGCCGAGGACAAGCACAAGACCGCCCTCGAGAAGGCCAACCAGGTGCTGGACGTCTCGCGCGGCAGGATTGGAGAGCTGGGCGCGGAAGATGCAGCGGCCGAACTCGCAGCGGCGGCCGAGGCGCATGCCAAGGCGGCGGCCTCCGGTGCCGAGGCCGCCGCCGCGCAGCGGACGCTGCAGCAAGCCGAGACCGAACTGGAAAACCTGAAGGAAGCCCAAGCGAAGACCGCCACGGAGTTGGAGGTCGCCGCAGCGCGGCAGCAAGCCGAGGAAGCCAGGGCACTGAAACTGGAGGCGCGTCTGGCCAGGCTGGGCAGGGACGGCCAGAGCCTGGCAGAACGCCACGTGATCCTGGGCTCGGCGGCTACCGCGCTGGAAACCTTGTCCGCCGCGCTCCAGGCGAGTATGAACGCGGCGGCCAACCTGGAGGCCTCCACCGGGCAGTGGGCGGAAAAACTTGCAGGCATCGGCGCAGCGGACACTGCCGCCTGGAAGGAACTGCTGCTGGACGATGCCCGGCGCGCGGCCGAACAGCAAACCGTGCGTTCGCACAACGACGAGGCAGTGCGCATCAAGACGCTCGCCGAGGCTCCGGGCATCGAGCTCGCCCGCACCGAGGCTGCCAACGGCATCGAGGCGCCCGGCGAGCACGAACACGCCGCCGCGCACCAGGCCGTGGTCGACACCGCCGCGGCCCGCGACCGGTTGCTGGCCCGCGACGCCGTGCTCACCAGCTACGCCGCGCGGCTGGAGGCGGCGCTCGGGAAGCTCGCCACGCTTGCGATGGAGGCCGGTCCGGTGCTCGAGCGCTACGCCACGCTGAAGTCCATCGCCGAGCTGGCCCGCGGTGCGGGGGAGAACCGGCTGAAGATGACGCTGAGCACCTACGTGCTCGCCGCCCGGCTGGAATCCGTCGCCCTTGCGGCCACGGCGCGCCTGCTGGTGATGACGGGCCAGCGTTACTCGCTGGTCCACGACGACACCCCGAGGGGGAACAACAAGTCGGGCCTGGGCCTGCAGATCCTGGATTCGTGGACCGGGGTCAAGCGCGACACCCAGACCCTCTCGGGCGGGGAGTCCTTCATGGCTTCGCTCTCGCTCGCGCTCGGCCTGGCGGATGTGATCCAGCAGCAAAGCGGAGGCATCGACATCGAGACCCTCTTCGTCGACGAGGGCTTCGGCTCCCTGGACGGCGAAACCCTGGAACAGGTCATGGACGCACTGGAAATGTTGCGCAGCGGCGGGCGGGTCATTGGGGTGGTTTCACACGTGGCCGAGATGAAGCAGCGCATTGCCACCCGGTTGAACGTCCACAAGGGACGCAACGGCTCGACCGTCTCGCTGCAGATCGGTGTGTGAGCACGGCCCTTGCGGTGCTCGGATAGACTGGTTGATGTTTGCACAGGGTTCTGTGTAGCGGGAGGCAGGGACGCTACACGCATGTAAGTGGAGTACCCGGCATCGCCATGACCAACACTGTTCCCAACAAGTCCACTGCCCCTTCGCCCTACGCGGCGCTCCCGCCGCTCGTCGGCTGGGCCTTTTTCCCGCTGGGCTTCTTTGCCCGCCTGCCCCTGGCCATGCTGACCATCGGCTCGATGACCCTGCTGATCGATTCGACTGGCTCCTATGCCGCCGGCGGCATGGCCGCCGCCATGGTGGGTCTCGGCTCGGCAGTGGGTGGCCCTACCATCGGCTATCTCTCCGACCGCCTGGGCCAGCGCCGCGTGCTGCTGCCCGTCGCCGTGCTCCAGGCAATCTTCATCACCGCACTGCTGTGGTTCGGCGGTGCCGGAGAGCTGGCACCGTTGGGGGTCATCGTGCTTCTGGCGGTCCTCGCCGGGGCTTCCGGCCCGCAGGTCGGCCCGTTGGCCCGCGTGCGCTGGATGGCGCTGACCCGGAAGCGTGACACCGGTGGACGGGAACTTTCGGCGGCGCTGAGCTACGAGTCGATGGTCGACGAGCTGGGCTTCGTGCTCGGCCCGGCAGCCGTGGGACTCTTTGCCGCACTTGTCGCCCCCTGGCTTCCGCTGGCCATCGCCGCGGTGCTGACCCTGGTGCTGGTGCCGCTCTTCGCAGTGCATCGCACCGAAAAAGCCGTCGTGCCGGCGGTGAAGAACGCCGTGAAAGTCAGGCTCACCGCGCACCAGCTGACCGGAATCTCCTTCGCGGTCATCGGGATGATCGGCATGGGTACCTTCTTCGGTTCCAGCGCCGCCGGCACCCTGGCATTCGCCGGGGCATTGGGCAACGCGAACATCGGCGGACTGCTGTACGCTGCGGTCGGGTTCACCTCCGCCATTGCCGCGCTCTCGGTGGCGTTCTGGCCCAGCGGGTGGCCGCAGGCCAGCCGCTGGCTTGCTGCGTCGATCTTCATGGTCCCGGCGGCCCTGGCGCTGCAACTGCCCGGGGAACTGGGCCCGATGATCGCCGCACTGCTGGTGGTGGGCATCCCGGTTGGCCCGGTCCTGGTCACCATCTTCACCCTCGGTGGGGAAATCGCGCCGCGGGCACGCCTCTCCACGGTGATGACCCTGCTGTCCTCCGGCATCGTGGTGGGCACCGCGATCGGCAACTCCCTGGCCGGACTGCTGGCCGATGCGTACGGCTATGCGGGTTCGTATGCAGTGGCCGCAGGCGCGGCCGGACTGCTCCTGCTCGCCGGCATTGCCATGGCGATCCTGCGCGCTGCCCAACGCAGGTCGATGATGCGCGGCACCGGCCCGCGTTCCTAGGACCGGAGCGGTAAACGACAAAGAGGGTGGTGGTTCGGAAGCAAATCCTTCCGGACCATCACCCTCCGTCGTGGGCCCCTTGGTGTCAGCCGAGCTCGGCTTCGATGGCGCGGGCAGCGGCCTTCAACCGTTCACCGATGGCGGCAACCTCGTTTTGCCGGGACCCGGTGCTGTAGACGACGGCAACCGCCGCCGGCAGCTGCCCCGGCACCGTGACGGGCGCCGCCACCGAGGACAGACCGGGAATGACCTCGTCGATGCTGGTGGCGTAGCCCAGGGCGCGGGCCTCGGAGGCGATCTTCCGGTACGGTGTCTCGTGGTTCAGCGCCGCCCACTGCTCCTCGGTGAGTGTTGACTGCATGGCAATGCCCGGGGCCCCGTGCCCGAAGGGATGGCGCGAGCCCGGGCGCTGCACCACCGCGGCGTGCACGTGGCGCGGCTCCACCGTGACCAGCGTGGTGCAGTCGGGCTGGTCCCACACGGCAATGAAGGCGCACATCTTCAACTCATTGGCCAGGAGCGTCAGCTCCGGAAGCGCCGCGCTCTGCAGGTCCCGTTGCACGCTGCTTGCCAGCACGGCAAGGCCCGGGGCGCCGTGCACCCGGCCGGACTCGTCGCGGGTGACCAGTCGGTGGGATTCCAGGGTGCGCAGGATCCGGTAGGCGATCGAGCGGTGCACGCCAAGATCCTCGGCGAGCTCGGCAATGGTCATGGGCCCGTTGGCCTCGGCAAGGATCTCCAGCATGCGGATGCCGCGGGAGAGTGTTTGTGATGCCGGTGCGGTGGTGCTGGTGGCGGTCATGGGGGCCGGTGCCGTCCTTCGGTGGGTTGGCGCCGCGTGGCGCTGCCCGTGGGGGTTGTGGGTCAACCCGCGCTGGGTTATGGTGCAAATACTATTCTTTATTGGAACTGCTCGTTCGATATTAGAACATTTGCCGCGTGAATGCGAGGGGCCGGCGGGAATGGGAAGCAGGAGCACGCCATGATCGTCCCGGGCAAGGACGAAATTGCCGAGGGTGGCGTTCCGCGCCGGATCGATGCCTCCACGTTGCCACATTTCCGCGGCAGCCTGGGTCGTTTTGCCACCGGCGTGGCCATTGTGACCTTTGACGGACAAAGCAAGCGCCACGGGATCACGGTGAATTCGTTCACCTCTGTCTCCATGGACCCGCCCCTGGTGCTGGTTTCCATTGCCCGGTCCACGAAGGCCCACGATGAGCTGGCCAACCGGTCGTTCACGGTGAACATCCTCGGCGCCGAGCAGATGGACCTTGCCCTGCATTTCGCCGGCCGCCCGAGCCACGATCCGGTCTGGATCGAGGGGGCCACGGCCCCGCGGCTCGCCGGCGTGCTCGCCTACTTCTCCTGCGCACCGTGGGCCGCCTACGACGGTGGTGACCACACGCTCTATCTGGGCGAGGTCCGCAACTTCAACTACCGCCGCGGCGACGCGCTGGCCTTCGCCAATGGGTCCTTCACCACCATCCCCGAACGCCACCTGGGCGTCGAGGAACTGCTCTAGTCCACCGCCGATCCGGAAGCACCGCCACTACTCAAGAGGGGTCTTGAACATGGGAATCAGAACCGGGGCGCAGTTCCTGGCCAAGCTGGACGCGATGCGTCCGCACCTGGTCATCGACGGGGAGGTGGTCTCCGAAAACCTCACCCGGCACCCGGCCTTCAGGCAGCTGGCGCTCACTTACGCGAAACTCTTTGACATGCAACACGACCCGGCCCACCGGGACGCGCTGACCTACGAATCGCCCACCACCGGGGACCTGGTCAATGCCTCTTTCCTGGTGCCGCGCACGCCGCAGGACCTGGCCCGGCGGCGGGCGGCGACAGCCACCTGGTCCGAGTATTCCAACGGCTTCCTGGGCCGGACCGCCGACTACATGAACGCCGCCCTCACCGCCCTGTCCACCGCCAAGACGTTCTTTGCACAGGGCGACCCGGTCTTCGGGGAGCGCATCGAGGCCTACTACGAATTCGCCCGCGAGAACGACCTCTTGGCCACGCACACCCTGATCCCACCCCAAGTCAACCGTTCGGTCTCCGGCTCCGAGCAGCTCGGCGGCCAGCTCACCGCGCGCATTGTCGAGGAACGGGCAGACGGCATTGTCATCAGCGGTGCCCGGATGCTCGCCACCGTCGCCCCGATCGCCGACGAGCTGCTGGTTTTTCCCTCCACCGTGCTGCGCGGCACCCCCGAGGACGCTCCCTATTCCTTTGCCGTGGCCGTGGCCAACGACGCGCCCGGGTTGCGCTACCTCTGCCGCACCGGGCTGCACAACGGCGGCAACACGCATGACGAGCCGCTGGCAGCCCGCTTCGACGAGATCGACGCGGTGGTGGTGTTCGACGAGGTGTTCATCCCCAATGAGCGCATCTTCATGCTCGGGCGCCCGGAACTCTGCAACGCCTGGTATACCGACACCGGAGCCGGCGCGTTGATGACGCACCAGGTCGTCACCCGCACCGTCGCCAAGTCCGAGTTCTACCTGGGGCTGGCCTCGGAGATCGCCGGAGCCATTGGCATCGACGGCTTTGCGCATATCCAGGAGGACCTGGCGGAGTTGATCCGCAACGTGGAGATCGGCAAGGCGCTGGTGGTCGCGGCCGAGGCGCAGGCGGCCCCCAGCGTTGACGGGGTGCTGTTGCCGCATTGGGAAACGCTGAATGCCGCCCGCAACTGGTATCCGAAGATCTCCCAGCGCTTCCCGGAGATCATCCGGAAGTTCTGCGCTTCGGGCCTCATGGCGCTGCCCGGCGAAGCGGACCTGGAGGTTGCGACCGAGGATATCGCCAAATACCTGCAGGGCAAGTCCCTGACGGGGTCCGAGCGGATCCGGCTGTTCAAGCTCGCCTACGACGCCTCGATCACCGGATTCTCCGGTCGCCAGGCACTCTATGAATACTTTTTTTTTCGGCGATCCCGTGCGCATGGCCGGAGCCATGGTGAACAGCTACGACCGCGAGCCGATGTGCCTGCGAGTGCGCGAATTCCTGGGCCGGGAGGATTGAGGAACCACCGCGGAAACGCCTTCGCCCAAGACGCCGGATTGCCGGCGCATCCGGCGCCGGACATTCCCCGCGCAAGGGGAGGAACAGCCGAGACCCAAATTGACGTGAGCGGAGTCACGATGATGGGTTACCATGGACAAAGCACTTTACCGTCCGAACGGTCGGTATGATGCCTACACTCGTCCACCGCACCTAGCACCGAACGCAGGAGTTCTCCCATGGCTTCCTCATCCCTCGCGGCAAGCAGCAAACGTTCCGAGGAACGTCGTGTCCTTGCCGGCACATTGGTTGGCACCACCATTGAGTGGTACGACTTCTTCATCTTTGCCCAGCTCACCGCGACCTTGCTGACGCCGCTCTTCCTGCAGCCGTTGAGCGTGTCCAACCCGGGCCTGGGGCAGATCCTCGCCTTCGCAATGATCGGCATTTCCTTCCTCTTCCGTCCGCTGGGCGCTATTGTGGCAGGCCACCTGGGTGACAAGTACGGACGCAAGCGCGTGCTGGTCGCCACCCTGATCCTGATGGGCGCGGCCACCGCGCTGATCGGCCTCCTGCCCACCTACGCCACCATCGGCCTGTGGGCTCCGATCCTGCTGGTGCTCCTGCGCATCATCCAGGGTTTCTCCGCCGGCGGCGAATGGGGCGGCGCGGCATTGATGGCTGTGGAGCACGCCCCGAACAACAAGCGCGGCTTCTTCGGCGCCTTCCCGCAGATCGGTGTCCCGATCGGCATGATCATTGCCACGGGCATGCTGTACCTGCTGCGCACGTCCATGAGCCCGGAACAGTTTGCCGCCTGGGGCTGGCGCGTGCCGTTCCTGCTCTCTGTGGTGTTGATCGTCGTTGGCTACCTGATCCGAAAGGCCGTCGAGGAATCCCCGATCTTCAAGCAGCTCGCACTGCGCAAGGCCTCGGAGCACACCCCGCTGAAGCAGCTCTTCCAGACCAACACCAAGGAAGTCATCCAGGCAGCCTTGATCTTCATCGCCAACAACGCCGCCGGCTACCTGGTCATCGCCTTCTTCATCGCCTACACCACCCGGGTGCTGGAGATGCCGACGGCACCGGTGCTCCTGGCCACCACCATCGGCTCCGTCGGCTGGCTGATCTTCACCCTGGTCGGTGGCTGGCTCTCCGACCACTTGGGACGCCGCAACACCTTCCTGATCGGCTACGGCATCGTCTTCGTCTGGATGATCCCGATGTTCCTTTTGATCGAGACCCGAAGCGTCTTCCTCTACGGTGTTTCGATCTTCATCCTGACGGTCGGCCTGGGGCTGTCCTATGGCCCGCAGTCGGCCATGTACGCCGAAATGTTCCCGGCACACATCCGCTACTCGGGCATCTCGATCGGCTACGCTCTCGGCGCGATCCTCGGCGGTGCCTTTGCATCGACCGTCGCCGAGATCCTTCTTCAGAGGACCGGCTGGTCCGGCTCGATTGCCATCTACATTATGGTGCTCACCCTTATTTCGATGGCGGCAGTCATCTGGGTGGGCGAGACCAAGGGCCGCAACCTGCACGTCGAGGACATCGACCCGGAGCTGCAGGCGGCACACGATGCCAAGCACCGAAGCCAGGAAGCCTAGCAAATAGTCCTCTCGCGCACCTGCGCAGCATGTAGCAAGGGCCGGCCGGTTCCAGTTCCCCGTTGGGGAGCGGGACCGGCCGGCCCCTTTTTGGTCCCGGCGGCAGAAGGCCGCCCGTCCCCGGCTACCTGCGGGGGACCAGTGCCGTGATCTCGTAGTCGGCGATCGAATCGAACCGCGAGTAGAAGGCGCTGACGGAGTGGAACACCCTGGGCGTGATGGCGCAGATGAACTCGTCAACCAGCGGCTCGACTTCCTTGCGGGCCACCGCCGGGGCCACCGGAACCGCGACCACGATACGCCCGGCACCGGCCTCGCGCATCAATTCCACGGCGGCCAACATGGTCGCCCCGCTGGCCATCCCCTCGTCGACGAGGATGACGGTGCGTCCGGAGACCGGCAGGACGACCGGGCTCACGAGCCGGGCACGCAACTCCTCCAGCTCCAGCCGGGCCGCCTTCTCCACCCCGTCCAGGATTTCCTTCTCGAAGCGCAGCTGCGCCGAGTCCCAAACGCCCTCGATGTACTTCAGCGACGTGTGCTCTCCATGGGCGGCCAACGCGGCGAAGGCGATGTCGGTGCGTTCGGGCATCACCAGGCGGCGAACCGCCAGCACATCGAGTTCAAGCTCCAGCCTTGCGGCGACCTCTGCCGCCACCGGGACCCCGCCGCGCAACAGTCCAAGCACCAACGCGTTGGGGTCCTTGGCGTACCGTTGCAGGTCGACCGCCAGGAATTCGCCGGCGGCCGTGCGGTCCGAGAAGCGGGTGGGGGCAATGTGTTCGGGTGTCATGTCACTAAGTCTGCACCCCGGCACGGCGGCTTGGGGAGCAAGCCACGATTTCCCACCTCTTTGCAGGCCAAAAGCCGGTTTTCGGGGCTACCATGTGACCATGAAGCGACCTGGAGCCCTGGTCATGATTGCTGTGATGGCCTTTGCGCTGTCGGCATGTTCGACGGGTCCCGGCGCCGAAGACCCCGAGGCAACCGTGTCCCGGGACGTGGGACCGTACGGTCTTCCCCCGGCAAGCAACACCCCTCCGGCGCAGGGCCCGTCGGCTTCCGCCACCGAGGAAACATCGAGTGCGGAGTCGGAGCGGAGCGACGCCGACGCTGCGGTCATTGGCCAATGGGGCGGGGCCCCAGAGGGGGCTCCGGTGCTGTCGTTCGCGCCCGAGGGCCGGTTCAACGGGCATGACGGGTGCAACACGCTGACCGGCTCGTGGACGGGATCAGGACAGGCATTCGAACTGCACGAGATGACCATGACATTGATTGGCTGCCCGGGGATTGACACGTGGCTCTCGAGGGCCGCCGCCGTGGAGGTGGATGGCGAGACCCTGAGGGTCACCGACAAGGACGGCAAGGACATCGGAACGTTGCCGCGCCTGAACGTGGCCGGCTGATGACGGGAAACGGGATGCGGGTCATGGGCCCAGACCCAGACCCTGCGGTCGATTCCCCGCGCTATTCCACGAGCAACCCCTCCTCCAGATGGATCCGCCGCCCGGCAAACCTGGCGCGCAGCGCCCTGTCGTGGCTGACCACCACGACGGTGCCCCCGAAGGAGTCCAGCGCCCGTTCCAGGTCATCGCCGAGGGCCGGGGACAGGTGGTTGGTGGGTTCGTCCAGCAGGAGCAGTTCCGCCGGCCTGGCGAACAGCCGCGCCACATCGAGCCTGCGCCGCTGCCCCAGGGACATCTCAGAGATGCGCATGGTCAGTTCCTCCGGCTGGAAGAGCCCCAGGGACAGCAGCTGCCCCAAGTCCTCGGCGAGGTCCCGACCCGAGCCGAAGCAAAAACCCTGGGCCGCCATCCAGTGCCCGGGCCAGGCGTCGGGTTCCTGGCGCAGGTATCCCACGGGCCGGCCGACGCGGCAAGTGCCGGAGGGGGGAGCCAGGACCCCGGCGATGACGTCCAGCAATGTCGACTTGCCAGCGCCGTTGGGCCCGGTGAGCAGGACCCGTTCACCGGGTGCCAGCAGCAGGTGGTCGATGGCGAGGCGCCCCGGAACGTGCACGCCGACGAGTTCGACCGCAGGCGGCGCGACCTCGGCCCCGGAGTCGGCCACGGCCGCGGGATCCGGGGTGAAGCGCAGCGGCTCGAGGGGAAGCTGCGCCTCATGTGCCCGCAACTGCGCCAGGCGCGTCTTCGCCTGGCGCAGCGCGGCGGAGGATCCGTGGGAGCGGTCGCGCGCCCGGAACGCACCGTGGCCGAATCCGGGTTTCTCCGTTTTTCGGGGGATCTTGGCCACCGCGCCTTCGGAGCGATCGGCCATGCGGGCTGCCTGTTCCAGTTTTTCCTGCCATTGTTCCCGGGCCAGGATGATGGCCCGGCGCTGTGCCGCCTTGGCCCGCAGGTAGCCGTCGTAGCCATCGGCATGGCGGGTGGGTACGCCGCGGTCCAGCTCGAGGATCGCATCCGAGACCCGCTTGAGGAACAAGCGGTCGTGCGTGCAGAACACCACGGTTCCGGGGTGGGTTGCCAGCCGGTGCTCCAGCCACTCCAGACCGGCGGTGTCAAGGTTGTTGGTGGGTTCGTCGAGCAGCAGCACCTCCGGATTCGCCGCCAGCGTGGCCGCCAGCGCCAGCCTGGACCGTTCCCCGCCGGATAGCGTGTCGAAGCGCCGCCCGCCCGCGATGCCGCCGATGCCCAGCCGGTGCGCCGAGGCGGCCAGGCGCTGCCGTGCCCCGGCGCCGTCCCGGGACTCGTGGAGATCCGCCAGAAGCCCGTATTCCGCCAGTGCCCGGGGAAGCTGGGCATCGGAGGCAAGAGCCAGCTGCGCGGCGGCAGCCTCGATCCGTGATTCAAGGTCCCTGAGCCAGGCCAGGGCATGGTCCAGGAAGTCCGCGACGGTCCATCCCGGTTCGAAGGACGGCTGCTGCGCCAGGTAGCCGAATCCTCCCGCCGCTTGCAGGGTGACGGTCCCGGCGTCCGGGGCCAGGTCGGCCGCGAGCAGCCGCAGCAGGGTGCTCTTGCCGGCGCCGTTTTCTCCAATAATCCCCAGCCGCTCGCCGGGACGCACCGAGAAGTCCAGGTCGCGGAACACCGGGTGCCCGGGATGGGAGAAGCTGAGGCCGTGAAGGGAAAGTTGGGTTCGCATGGTCGATGTCTCGTGTTTCCGCGCAAGGCCCGGCTGCCGGTGGGCAGGCGTGGCCGCGCTCGCTGTAATCAATAACGGTGGGTCGCGCGGTCCACGGACCCCCTGGGGGGCGGACAGACGCGGAACTGCGGCGGACCGAACGCACTTGCGGGTGAGCGCACGGTCGGGCATCACCGGATTACAGGAAGAAAGACAACATGGGCCAAAGATAACAACGGGGACGGGGTGTTGTCGAGGACCATGCCGGGATTGCCGGGGCTAGGCCCGGCGCTGGCGGATGACACCGTAGGTCCCGGCCACCACCGCGGCGCCCAGGATGGAAGGCACCCAGGTGCGCAGGTTCAGGAATTCGCCGATTCCGGTGCCGGAGGCCATGGCGGCCAGCCAGCCGCCGGCGACGGCACCGAGGACCCCCAGGAGCAGGGCGGCCGTCCAGCCATGGTGGGCGCGGCCCGGCATGATGTTCTTGAACAGGGCGCCGACAATGAGCCCCAGGACGATCCAACCAAGCAACCCCATCGAGTTCCCCTTCGATGCAGCGGATACCCGGGTCCGCAGCCGGTGGCTCCGGCCGGCGAGTGTGCACCGGTGGGCAACAACCTACGGCGTGTTCGCACCGGAGGCAATGGACGTGCAGCGCGGGCAACGGGGTGCCGGCGGGATGCCGGGACCGGCTAGTTGGCCTCCCGGGCGTCGTGGTGCCCGCGCGCCTCGCGGGCCTCGAGCAGCAGCCGTTCCACGGCGTCCTCGTCGACCTGCGAAAAATCCTCGTAGTGGGATCCCACCGCGGAAAACTCCCGCGGTGCCAGCAGGCAAATGACTGAAGAGGCACCGGCCATGGAACGGGCAAGGATGCGCGGCGCGACGGGCACCGCGACGATGACCTCCTGGGCCCCGCACTGAGTCACCACGTCCACGGCGGCATGCATGGTGGCACCGGTGGCCAACCCGTCGTCGCACAACACGACCCTCGCCCCGGTGATGTCGGGCGCGTAATCGGCAAAGCGCCGGGCGAGCCGATCCAGTTCCGCTGAGGCGCGGGATTCCACCTCCTCCAGCACAGCCTTCGCGCGGGAACCCAGTACATGCTGGTGGACGGTGCGCACCATGTAGCGGCCCCGGCACGAGCGGTAGGAGGCAACTGCCCCGAAGGCGACCTCCTCCTGTTGCGGCACTCCCAGCTTGCGCACGGCCAACGCGCCGAGCGGTGCGCCCAGCCTTGCGGCCAGCGCCGCCGCGACGGGGATCCCGCCGCGCAGCAGGCCCAGCACGATGCTCCCGGAACCCATCCCGCGCTTGACCAGGTGCTCACCCAACAGCGCGCCGGCCTGGTCCCTGTCCTGGAACTGCGGTCCTGCTTGCCTGTCCATGTATCCAGTGTGCTCGGGTTTGGGGCGGGAGTGAAGACCCGGGCAACCCGGGTCCGCGGAAGCCTGCCCGGTGACTTCGCCCCGGCCCGGGAGTACCGTGGGATCCACGCTTCACGCCGTCCCGCCCCCCACCCGGGGCACCAACTGCGAGCACAAGGGGAACAACATGTCCAGGCTGATCTACACGTTTCTCGCATCCTTGGACGGCTACATCGCCGATGAGTACGGGCGATTCGACTGGGCCTATCCGGGGGAGGAGGTGCTCGACTTCATCAACGCCACCGAGCGCGGGGTGGGCACCTACCTGTATGGGCGGACCATGTACGAGATGATGACCGGCTGGGAGAATGACCCGGAACTGGCCGCGGATTCGCCCGGGAACGCCGAGTTCGCCCGGATCTGGCAGGCGGCCGACAAGGTCGTCTTCTCGAGCACGCTGGAGGCCGTGTCCACCTGGCGCACCCGGATCGAGCGCAGCTTCGACCCCGGGCTGGTCCGCTCCCTCAAGTCGTCGGCGGTCCTGGACCTGAACATCTCCGGTGCCCGGGTGGCGGCGGAGGCCTGGCGGGCGAACCTGATCGACGAGTGCCAGGTGTATGTTGCACCAATGCTCGTCGGCGGCGGCAAGCGGATGTTCCCCGAGGGCATCCGCCATTCCCTGGAGCTGCTCGACGAGCGGCGCTTCGACAACGGCATGGTCTTCCTGCGCTACTCCGTGGGGCACTGACCCCGGGCGTCGGCGGTCGCGACGGAAAGGCAGAAGGGGCAGCAAAAACGGAAGTGCCGGTGTCGGTGCGCACCATCGGATGATGATGCGCACCGACACCGGCCCGTTTCATGCGCCAGGGCGCATGCGGGTGGAGAAGGCCTAGAGCTGGTGGCCCATCTTGAAGCCCACTTCCTCGCCCGGATCGCCGGTCAGTGCGTCGCCCGGTGCACGCGTGTAGGAGAAGCCGTCGGCGCCGACGGTCACCTCCATCTCCGAGGAGTGGGTGCGCTGGATGACGTCCTGCGGCTTGCCGTCCAGGTCCAGGACCAGGGAGGCCTCGGTGTACCAGGACGGGACAACGGGGTTGCCCCACCAGTCGCGGCGCTGGTTGTCGTGCACGTCCCAGGTGATGACCGGGTTGTCCGGGTCGCCGGTGTAGTAGTCCTGGGTGTAGATCTCGATGCGGTGGTCATCGGGATCCAGGATGTAGAGGTAGAACGCGTTGGAGACGCCGTGGCGTCCCGGGCCCCGCTCGATGCGGTCGGACATGCGCAGCGCGCCCATCTTGTCGCAGATCTGGATGATGTTGTGCTTCTCGTGGGTGGAGAAGGCAACGTGGTGCATGCGCGGGCCGTCGCCGCCGGTCAGGGCGGTGTCGTGCACGGTGCCCTTGCGGTGCATCCAGGCGGCGTAGGTGACGCCCTGGTCGTCCTGGATGTCCTCGGTGACGCGGAAGCCCAGGTCCTCGAGGTATTTGCGTCCCCGCGGGACATCCGGGGTGACCTGGTTGAAGTGGTCAAGGCGGACCAATTCGCCGGCCGAGTAGAGGTCGTAGCGCATGTGCAGGCGTTCGACATGCTCGGTCTCGAAGAAGAACTCGTAGGGGAAGCCCAACGGATCCTCGACGCGCACGGAGTCGCCGATGCCGCGCACGAAGCCTTCGGTGCGGCGCTCGGTGCGGCAGCCCAGTTCCTTGTAGTACGCCTCGGCGGCGTCAACGTCGGCGTTGGAGCGCACGCGGTAGGAGAATGCGGCAACCGCGGCAATCGGGCCGAGGGTCAGCACCAGGTTGTGGTGGATGAACTCCTCGAAGGAACGCAGGTAGATCTGCTTGTCGTCCTCGTAGGACACGTGCAGGCCGAGCAGGTCCACGTAGAAGGCACGGGACTTGGCCAAATCGGTGACCACGATCTCCATGTACGCGCAGCGCAGGATATCGGGAGCCGGGACGGAGGGCTTGGGGATGACGTTGGACATGATTCGCTCCTTTGCGGAAAAAACTGGAAAAGCGGGGTGGGGAGAAGAAGTTAGGCGCCGAACTTGGGGGTGTGGACCTCACCGAGGGTGATGTGCACCGCCTGCTGGTCGGTGTAGAAATCGATCGAGCGGTAGCCGCCCTCGTGGCCCAGGCCCGAGGCCTTCACGCCGCCGAAGGGGGAGCGCAGGTCACGCACGTTGTGGCTGTTGAGCCAGACCATGCCGGCCTCGACGTTCTGCGCGAAGTTGTGCGAGCGCTTGAGGTCGTTGGTCCAGATGTAGGCGGCCAGGCCGTACCGGGTGTTGTTGGCCAGTTCCAGGGCCTCTTCGTCGGTGTCGAAGGGGGTGATTGCCACGACGGGTCCGAAGATCTCTTCCTGGAAGATGCGGGCATCTGGTGCCACGTCGGCGAACACGGTCGGGGCGACGTAGGAGCCGTTTTCCTGGCCCTCGGGCAGGTTTTCCGGGCGTCCGCCGCCGGCCACGACGCGGCCCTCGGACTTGCCGATTTCCACGTAGCTCATGACCTTGTCGTAGTGTTCCGGGTGGACCAGCGCGCCGACCTGAGTTTCGGGATCGTGCGGGTCGCCGACCTTGATGTTCTTGGCGCGGGCGGCATAGGCCTCGACGAACTTCTCGTAGATCGGACGTTCGACCAGGATGCGGGAACCGGCGGTGCAGCGCTCGCCGTTCAGCGAGAACACGCCGAAGAGGGTCGAGTCGATGGCGGCGTCGAAGTCCGCGTCGGCGAAGACGATGGCGGGGGACTTGCCGCCCAGCTCCATGGACATGCCCTTGAGGTTTTCGGCGCAGTTGCGGAAGATCAGTTGGCCGGTGGAGGACTCGCCGGTGAAGGAGATCAGCGGAACGCGCGGGTGCTTGACCAGTGCGTCGCCTGCTTCCTCGCCGATGCCGTTGACCAGGTTGAACACGCCGTCCGGGAGGCCGGCTTCCTTGAAGATGGTGGCCCACAGCGAGGCGGAGAGCGGGGTGAACTCGGCCGGCTTGAGTACCACGGTGCAACCGGAGGCGATCGAGGGGGCGAGCTTCCAGGACTCAAGCATGAACGGGGTGTTCCACGGGGTGATCAGGCCGGCGACGCCGATCGGCTTGCGGTTCACATAGTTCAGCTGCGATCCGGGGACCTTCAGCGCGGTATCGTGCTGGGCGACGATCAGGTCGGCGAAGAAGCGGAAGTTCTCCGCGGCGCGCTGCGCCTGGCCCCGGGCCTGGGTGATCGGCAGGCCGGTGTCGAAGGTTTCCATCTCGGCCAGGCGGTCTTCCTGGGCGACGACGGCGTCGGCGATCTTGTAGAGGACCTTGGCGCGGGCCCGGGCGCTCATCGTCGGCCACGGGCCGTTCTTGAACGCCTCGGTGGCGGCGGCGACGGCTGCATCGATGTCGGCCTTCTGGCCGGCGGCCGCGGTGGCGTAGGTCTGGTTGGTCACGGGGTCCAGGACCTCGAAGGTTTCCCCGCCGATGGAATCGACGAACTGGCCGCCGATGTAGTGCTGCAGGTGGGTCGGAAGGTTCTCGGGAACGAAGTGCTTGCTCATGAACTGGCTCCTTGCTGGATGGGGTGGGGGCGTCGTATGGAAGATGTGTGTGGCTGCCTAGAGCGGTGAGGCCGGGAGGTTGGCCGCCGCCAGGTAGGCGTTCAGAGTGGTGGTGCGGTGGGCCCGGGCGGCCTGCTCGATCTCGGCCGCGGGGGCCTTGGCCTCGATCAGGTCCAGGAGTCGGGCGTGTTCCCTCACCGATTCCCGGGCGCGGCCGGGGATGTGGGTGAAGGAGGAGGAGCGCATCACCGCCAGGCGGTTCCAGCCGCGGTGCACCAGATCCAGGATGTGCGGATTGGGGCAATTGCGGTAGAGCACCTGGTGGAACTCGTTGTTCAGTTCGGTGAAGCGCGGGGCGTTGAAGTCGACCAGCAACTCGGCCATGGCCTGGTTGATGGCCCGGGCCGCTGCCAGCTGGTCCTCGTCGATGAACGGGGCGCTCAGCGCGGTGGCCGCTCCTTCGATGATGGCCAGGGTCTGCATGGTGTGCAGGTAGAGGGTGGTGTCGGCTGCCGCGACCATGGCCCCGACGTTGCGCTCGAAAGTGACCAGGCCCTCGGCCTCGAGCCGGCGGATGGCCTCGCGCACCGGAACCACCGAACAGCCAAGCTCCGCGGCAATGGTGCCGAGCACCAGCCGGTAGCCGGGGGAGAAGGTTCCCTCGGTGATTTTCTCGTGCAGCAGCCGGTAGGCCGACTCTGATTTGCTGGGGGCCATGTCGGGTCCTAGAATTCCGGTTCGCCGTCGGCGACCCACTGGTTGTACTTGGCCTTCCAGTCGGCGTTCATCGGGAACAGGCCCTTGATCTCGGCGCCGTTGGACACGTGCTTGAACACGAAGGTGTCCTGGCGTTCGGACTCGACGACCTCCTCGGCGATCTCGGCGGCCAGGTGCGGCGGGATGACCAGGATGCCGTCGGCGTCGGCGATGACGATGTCCCCGGGGACGATGGTGGTGCCTCCGCAGCCCACGGCCACGTCGGTGTCCCACGGCACGTGCTTGCGCCCGAGGACCGCAGGGTGCGCGCCGTTGTGGAACGTCGGGATGTCCAGGGCGGCAACGGCGTCGAGGTCGCGGACCCCGCCGTCGGTGATGATGGCCTCGGCGCCGCGCACCTGGGTGCGCATCGCCAAGATGTCGCCCAGGGTGCCGGAGCCCTTTTCTCCGCGGGCCTCCATGACCAGGATCTCGCCCGGGCCGATGTCGTCGATGACGCGCTTCTGGGCATTGTAGCCGCCGCCGTGGGTCTTGAAGAGATCCTCGCGGTTGGGCACGTAGCGCAGCGTGCGGGCGGTGCCGATGACCTTCGTCATGCCCTTGGTGGCCTGCAGTCCGTCGACCGAGACGTTGTTCAGTCCGCGCTTGCGCAGGGCGCCGGAGATCGTCGCGGTGGCCACGGACATGAGCTTGGCCTTGACCTCGTCGGTCAATGCGGCCTTGCCGGTGATCGGGGTCTCGATGCCTGCGTCGGCGGCGGTGCCGAAGGCGTCGATGCGGTCCGCGTCGGTGATCTTGGGCTGGTTGCCGAAGGCCGCAAAGGTTTCGGTGCCTTCCACCACGGTGGTGGCCAGGCGTCCGGTGGACAGGCCCGCTGCCTCGTCGTCGACCTGCACCTCGACCACGTCGCCCGGCACGATCACGGAAGATCCGGCCGGGGTCCCGGTGAGGATCACGTCTCCGGCCTTCAGCGTCATCTGCTGGGAGAGGTCCGCGACGATCTGCGCGAAGGAGAAGATCAGTTCCTGCGTGGTGGCGTCCTGGGCGATCTCGCCGTTGACCCAGGTGCGGATGCGCAGGGCGTCGGGGTTGAGGGAGGCCGCCGGGAGCAGCACCGGGCCCATCGGGGTGTAGCCGTCGCCGGACTTGGAGCGGATGTTCGAACCCTTGTCGGCGTACTTCATGTCGTAGACGCCCAGGTCGTTTGAGGCCGTCACGTATCCGACGTGGCCCCAAGCCTGCTCGACGGTAACGCGGCGGGCGTCGGTGCCGATGACCAAGGCGATTTCGCCCTCGAAGGCAAGCAGTTCGGTGCCTGCCGGGCGCTCAACGGTGGAGCCCGTGCTGGCCAGCGAGGAAGGCGCCTTCATGAAATACGACGGGAAAGCAGGGGTGCGGCCGCGCTGGGCTGCCCTCGAGGAGTAGGAGAGGTGGACCGCAAGGACCTTGCCGGCCCTGTCAAAGATGGACTGGTCGACCTCGACCAATTCGGTGGCTGTAGCGTCGCTGCTCACGGTTTCCTCCTGTTGTGTATGAAATCGTATACGATCTAGTGTGACCGGGGTCTCCGTGAATGTCAAGGCCTGGGCGCGGGGCGATGGTTCGGATCGACTGGCGTGGGGTTCGCCGGGGCGCGGGCGGGCGGATTAAGCGGCTTCCGTCGCCAGCAGGTAGGCGGGACCGGACGGCGCCGGCCCCCGGCATTTACCGTGCAGCCGGGGTCCGGTCCAAGAGCAGGTCGTACAACTCCCGGTGGGCCCGGGCGATCTCTAGCCGCTGCCGACGGCGCCCTTCCGCATCAAGGCCGGGCAGGTCTTCGGCCCGCAATACTTCCCGGATCGCGTTCAGGAGTGATTCTTCATCCGCGCCGGTCGGTGTGGTCCTGAATCGTCCAACCGAAGGGTCCTGGTCCGCGTAATGCCCACAATCGGGCGCGACCACCGGTGTGCCGACATCAATGGCCGCTTCGAGCCAACCGGAGTGGGTGCCAAAACGGTAGGGCAAGACACAGGCATCCAGCGAGGCCAGGTAGTCGAAGAGTTCCGGTTCGCTGAAGTACTCGTGGGACCGCAGTTCCCAGAGCCCCAGGTTCGCGCCGTCGTGCAGCTTCCCGGCCAGTGCGGGCCGGTATTCGTCGCTGGCCGGATCCAGGGGCTGGGAATGGATGTTGACCTGGAGCACCGCGGAGGGGAGCCGGGCCACGGCGCGGGCCAGCGGATCCAGGATGGCGGTGTCCATGTTGGGTCGCAACCCCTTGAGATGCACGCCGATCCGCTTCATCCCATCCTTGTTCCCGATCGCTGCTTTCCTCCGGCGGGCGGCGCGGATCCGGTCCATGGTTCCGAAGTCCACGACGTGGGGGTGGGGCAGCACCTGGGCCTCGGCACCCCAACGGCGACGGATTTCCCGCGCGGCCCCCGCGGTGAGCGTAATCAGCTTGTCCGCATGGGGTATCAATACATCGAGCAATTCAACATGCGCCGCAGGGTCGGGCTGATGCGGGTTGACCAGATCGTGAACCGTGTAAACCAAGGGCTTGCCGAAGTGCCGCAATTCGGCGACCAGCTCTCGCAGGTGGGCCGGGTCTGCGGCGTCGAAACCGAAATGAATATGCATCAGGTCAAAGGAGTCATGGTTGGCGCGTACCCAGTCGGCCGAGAGCATCGCCGGCGGCCACCAGCCGGATTGCGCTGATCGCATGCCGTCGACAGGCGGGGGATCGGGCAGGCGGAACACTTCGGCTCCCGACGAATCGACGGCCTCAAGGTGGCGGATATAGATCTGGTCGTGCGGAATTGATGCGACCCTGACCACGGGGTTGGATGGTGTGCCGCTCATGCGTTCCTCCTTGGCGCTGCTGGATGTGTACCGGTTCGGTGCCGGCCGGTGGTGTGTCGACGTAAGCTGGGAGCAACCCGACGGAAGATGTCCGGTGCCTTCGCGGCGCGATGGCCGGCAATCAAGGAGGCAGCGTGGAGGCACGGAATTTTTCGGTACTGGTGATCGCCCACGGGCGGGCCGGACACCTGCGCAACCTGCTGGCAGGCGTGGAGCGCTCGGCCGAGCTTCCCTGCGAAGTGGTGCTCGTCTACATGGATGAGCCGGTCCCGGAGCCCGTTTCCTGCATCGTGCCGCTGCGGATCCACCATGTCACCTCGCGTCCCGGCGAATCCGGCCTGCCGCTGGCCCGGGCCCGCAACACTGCCGCAAGCGCGGCGGACAGCCCGAATCTGGTGTTCCTGGACGTGGACTGCATTCCTTCGGACACGCTGTTCACCGCACTCCTGGACGCCATTGAGGGGGAACCGGTGCTGGCCATGGCTGAGCCCCGGTACCTTCCGGCCCCGCTTCAGGCGGGCTTCGGAATTGATGATGCCGCGTTGCTTGGCGCCTCCGTCCCCCACCATGCCCGGGCGAACCTGGCAGGGGGCGGGGAGCGCTCCCGCCACGAAATGTTCTGGTCGCTCGGGTTCGCGATCAAGGCCGGGATCTTCTTTCGCATGGGCGGATTCGACGAGGGCTTTACCGGCTATGGTGCCGAGGACACCGATTTCGCCTTCAGGGCGCGCAAGCAGGAAATCCCCATGTGCTTTGTGGCCGAGCCGCTGTTCCACCAGCACCACGGCGTCCACAAGCCGCCGCTGAACCACTTCGAGGCCATCATTGCCAACGCCCGGAACTTCCACGGGCGCTGGGGAACCTGGCCCATGGAAGGCTGGTTGGGCGCATTCGCAGAAATGGGGCTGATTCGGTGGGATCCGGAAGGGAGCCGGATCGATGTGATGAGAAAGCCCGGAGCGGCTGAAGTTGAGGCGACCCGCAGCAACGACCCCTACTAAGGCGCGGTTCATGCCACTGCCGCTTTCAGGCAGGCGGCAAGCATCGCCTCCAATGCGTCGGCGAAGCTTGCTGGGCTGACAAACAGGGCATCGGCCAGGGCACCTTGGGTCGTGCCGACGGCGCGTTCCAGCAGGGACGGCCAGTCTGCGGGTTCCTCCCACGATCCAAGCATCGGGATTCCCGCGACGCCTTCGAGGGCTCGGGCAAAGTGGAGTTGCTCGTCATGAGGCCTTTCCTCCGGGACCAGCATGACCGGTCGCCCAGAGGCAGCAGCTGCTGCAACGGCGTTGTGGCCCGCTGAGCTGATGACGAGGTCGGCCGCGGCCATCGCCCGTCCGGGGTCGGGCACCACGCCGTGCAGCAGCAGGTTTTCCGGCAGCCTCGTCCCGTCCTCTTCCACCGCCCCGGCGACCTCCCATAGCCATTCGGGTGAGGCCGCGGCCGCCACGGCCAAACCCCGTGCCGGAATCGCGGAGGCAAGTGAGGTCTGCACCAGCACTCGACGGCGGCCCGATGGCGCTGCAGGGGGGTCGCTCGGCGCAGGCAGGGACCCGGGCACACCCAGATAGTGGCTCTTGTTGCCGAACGCCGCCAGATGGGTGGGATCCTCGAGTGTTGCGGGAAAATAGCCGAAGATGGCATCGGCGACCTCGTAGGCCAGTTCGTGTGCCCGGTCCCGGCGCTCCCCGGGCATGCGGCGGAAGGCGACGGTATAGCCGCTGAGGCGGGCAAACAATGCCACCTCCACGGATACATCGACCATGACAACATCCGGGACAAACCGTGCCCACGCCCGGTTCAGCATGGCAAAGCGCTCTTGGATGCCAGGGCCGACCGGGGCATAGTGCAGCGGGTCTCCGGCCCGCATCTTGCCGGGGTGTTGCAGGGGCCCGGCGTCGGCCGGCAAGGCGACGTAGTCCAGTTCACCGAAGAGCAGGTCGCGGCGGCGTTCCCCGGTGCTGGCCACCTGCAAATCCACTCCCTCCAGCTCCGCCAGCCGCTGTGCATGGCGCAAATGTCCGGTGCCGTGGTGGTGGGCGTAGTAGGAGACCCTGTAGTTCACGAATACCGTCCCAAAGCGCGGTGCGGCACGGGTGCAACCGAACGCAAATGCCCTTCATAGGCATCGATCATGGAATCCAGCGAGAAGGTGCGGGCGCTGTCCCGCACCTTCGTCCGCTCCAGGTCCTTGGCCAGGATGACAGCCCTTGCAAGCGCCTCGGCGTCATGGCCCGTGGCCAAGACCCCGGAGTCTGCGGTGATGATTTCGGTCATCGCCCCGGAGGGCAGCGCTGCCACCGGGGTGCCGCATGCGATCGCCTCCAGGGTGGTGAGCCCAAAGGGTTCTTCCCACAAAGGCGAGGAGATGAACACCTGGGCCGTGGCAACCATGGTGCTCAGGTCCCGTTGGTCAAGGTGCCCGAGGTAGGTGATGTCCGCATCCAGTTCCGGTTCAATCAAGGCGGTGAAGTAGTCCCGGTCCTGCACCGGCCCTGCGATCCTCAGCTTCATGTTGGCTGCCCGGGCGGCCGCTATGGCCAGATGGGTTCCCTTTTCCGGGGTGATGCGCCCGGTCCAGGCCGCGGTGCCCGGAATCGACTCCGCGTCGGAGTGCCAGGTCTCCAAGGCGATGCCGTTGTGGACCACGTCGATCTCCGGCAGCCACCGGCGCCACGCCCGGGCGTTCGCGTGTGAGACAGTGACGTGGCGGTGCATCGGGTCCGGTGTCCACCCCGGGGTGCCAAAGATTCCTGCCAGTCTCGGCAAGACCGGGGTATGCAGGACATGCAAGGTCGGTATTGCGGCCAGTTCCCTGTGGGGTATGGGACTGAGCGAATTGTTCAGGACGACGTCGAAGCGTCCCGCACGGATCCGTCCGGTGGCCTGCGCCATGGCGCCGTCCAGCATCAGGTGTTGCCGGTTTCGCCCGTCGCTTTCGGGATAGCCCTCCACGATGTAGGAGCGAGCCAGCACGGATTCGACACGGCAGGTTGCCTCGCTGCCCGTCTTGGCAAAGAGCGTGACCTGGTGGCCTCGGTCGGTGAGGCCCCCAACCAGGTGTGCGGTGTGCGATTCCATGCCGCCGGCAAAGGGCGGGACGATCGCATGGTGCAGGTGCGCCAGGACTGCGATCCGCAAAGGGTCGCCTGCTGGGCGGGTATCGAGAATCATTTACGCATCCGCATTGAAAGCTGTCTCCTTCGTTGAGGCACCGGCCGGTGGATCACGTCCACACAGGGCATCGTGGAATCGTGGTGTTCCGTCAGGATATGGTCACGAGTCGGGACTCGGATAGCTTTTCGCAACCCGTCGGAGGAAACCACGGACGCGTCGTGGGTGGCCGGCGGTTCGTATCGGCCGGTGACTCGGCAGCAGGACTGCGCGCTTGGCCACGTGGCAACCATTCGAACCGCTTGGAGGCAACCCAACCCCAGGGCGACAGTCGAAGCGGGAAGGACCCTTGTCACCATGGCAGTACGTGCAGATTCCTTGGCACGGCCCCACAAGGACAGTAGCGTGGGGAACGCGACGTTGGGTTGGAAGCTGCGGGCACATGGCCGGGGGAAATCGGTTGGAACGGACCTCCGGTCCGGAACGTAAGTAGCCCACATCGCCACCAGGCACGTGAAATCCCGAAGCTACGAAGGAGGCACCACATGTCAACGACACCACGGAATCCAGGCTCCGGGCCCGAGGACGAATACCCCGAGGACGCCTCGGGTCCAGGCACGGATGGGTTGTCCGAGTTGGACTCCCTCGACGGGCCCGAAGACCCCGGCACCGTCGACCCGTTTCAGGACCCCGACTACCTGGCCGAGCAATTGCTGGGAGCTGACGATGTCCAGCCGGGGACCGGAGACACCGCAGCCCGTGACGTGTCCTCCGAAGGACAGGACAGAACCCGCGCGGCCAAGCCGGACGCCGGCGACCTAGAAGCGGACGGCTCGGGATCCGACGCGTCGTCGGGGGACGAAGACCGCTTCGACGCAGGGTAGCCCGATGTCCACGCAGCCGGCCCGCCAGACCGTCGTCGGCCTGATAGCTGACACCGGAATGCCGCTGTCCCTGGCCGTGTCGCTGAAGGACTCGCTGCCCGCGCAGTTGGTATCGGACCTGGACAACGGTGCGGGCTGGGAGGTGGAAGTCGCCGAATTCTCGCTTCCCTTGGCCGGTAACGGCGAGGTTGAACTCAATGCCCACTCGCGCCAATTGCGCGAAGCGGGCGGTTGGGACTACTTGGTGTACCTGACGGACTTGCCACAGTATGAAAGAGGCGAACCCCTGACATCCAGCGTCAACGCCGGCTCCGGATCCGCCATCGTGGTCTTGCCCGCATTGGGCATAGTCCGAAAGAAACGACTGCAGCGTGCCGTGGTCCAGGCACTCGCGGCCCTGCATGGGGTCGGGGATCCCTACTTGCGGGACGACGGGCGGGTATTGCCGGCCGTGGACCCCTTTTCCCTTGAGCGAAGGATCGAGGCCGCCAAGACGGACGACGATGCCTTCGAAACCGTCAAGGGCATGATGGGCAGGTTGCTGCTGCTCATCGGCATGGTGCGCAGCAACCGACCGTGGAGGTTGGTGCCCAGCCTTTCCTCGGCGATGGCCGCGGCCTTGGCTACTGGTGCATTTGGCGTTTTCTACACCAACATCTGGACCATGGCGGACTACCTCCCACCCCAGCGCCTTGCCATCATCAGCCTGCTTTCCGTTGTGGTGATGGGTTCGTGGCTGGTGTTGCACAACAGGCTCTGGGAACGACCCGTCGGGAATCGCCACCGTGAGAAGCGTGTCATTTACAACCTGGCGACATTGATGACCATTGCCTCGGCGATTCTCCTGATGTACCTGGTCCTGTTTGCCATCATCCTCACCGGCGCGCTGATCATCATCGATGCCCGCTTCCTGGCCATGGAATTGGGCCATGAGGTGGGGTTCGGGGAGTACCTGAATTTGTCGTGGCTTTCGGCATCCCTGGGCACCATTGCCGGAGCCGTCGGATCGAGCCTGGACAACGAGGAATCCGTGCGGAAGGCGACCTTCAGCCAGCGCGAGTACGAGCGCCGGCAAATCACCTTGGACAAGCCCACGGACAGCGAGAACTGACGAGGCCGAACGAGGCCCCCAACAGAAGCAGACAACGAAGGAGAAAAAATGAAACTGGTCACCAAGGCCCTGGCAATCGGCATCTCGATCATTGCCGGACTGGTCGCGGCAAAGATCTCCGGCGCCATCTGGAAAGGGGCCACCGGCGAGCAGCCGCCGAACGTCACCAACCCCGAGGCCCAGCAACGGGCAAAGATCGGCAAGGTACTCGCCTTCGCTGTCTTCTCCGGCGCCAGCGCATCGGTCATCCAGGCCGTCACCAAACGCTGGACCCAGAAACTCGTGGAAAAAAAGCGCACCCTCTAGACCACGCAAAAAGAGACAAGGAGATCGACCATGGAACGACACGAAAATGATCGGCACGACGTGACCGGGCAGCCGCAGGAATCGGACGAGGACGAAATGCCCGACGCCGGTGAAGTTGATCGGCCTTCGACGGAAGAAGAGATCCAACCGGGGATCAACCAGGATCTGGGCGCGTCGGAGGCTTCCTCCGAGACGCAGGAGGAAGCCTCCGGTTCCGACAAAGAGTAGGGAATCGACCAAAACGAACGCCCCTGCGTACATGGTGGCCGGAAGCCGGGCCTGCCTCCACGAGGACCATCGCCCTGCCATGGCCCTGCCATGGCCAAGCGTGTGCGCATTCATTGAACCCCCAAGGGGTTTGCCCTAGCGTGAACCGTACGAGCATCAAAGTCCACGACGACAGGAGGATTTCCCATGGATGAGCGTGAACCCAATATTCCCGATTCCGAGGCCCAGCTTTCTCTGGACAACCCGGTGGAACGGCACCCCCGGATCTCACCGCCCAAACAGGACCAACCCGAACCCGGCCTTGATGCAAAGCTGGAACCGTTGGCGGACCACGGTGAGGAGTCCTACGTCGGAACCGGGAGGCTCAAGGGTCGCAAGGCACTGGTCACGGGCGGAGACTCCGGTATCGGCGCGGCAGTGGCCATCGCCTTCGCCAGGGAAGGTGCGGATGTCGCCATTGCCTACCTGCCGGCCGAAGCCGAAGACGCACGCAAGATCATCGCGGTGATCGAGGCGGAAGGAAGGATTGGCATTGGTCTTGCCGGGGACCTGCTCGATGCCCAATACCGCAACTCGCTGGCCGACGAGGCTGCGGAGAAACTGGGCGGATTGGACATTCTGGTGAACAATGCAGGCAAGCAAATTGCCATCGAGAACCTTGAAGACCTGGACGACGAGCAGGTCATGCAGACTTTCCAGGTCAATATCCTGGCCATGTTCACCGTCACCCGCGCAGCCCTCAAGCACCTCCCGGCCGGTGCCAGCATTATCAACACGACCTCGGTCCAGGCCTACGACCCGTCACCCACGCTGTTGGACTACGCCTCGACGAAGGCGGCGATCAACGCGTTCACCAAGGGGCTGGCAGTGCAACTGGCACCTCGCGGCATCCGCGTGAACGCCGTGGCCCCCGGTCCCATTTGGACGCCGTTGCAGGTCTCCGACGGCCAGCCGAAGGATGCCTTGCCGAAGTTCGGTCACAACGTACCGCTCGGCCGGGCGGGGCAACCCGTCGAGCTGGCCCCGGCCTACGTCTTCCTGGCGTCTGCCGAATCTAGCTACGTGGTCGGGGAAACGCTGAACGTCAACGGCGGCAAGTCGACTCCCTGAGCCCGTTCTCCGGGCGGGCAAACCAAGAGGAGAGTGCACGATGGATAGACACGGCCTTCCCGCGGGAGGGGAGCCAGAAGCCGAAACGCACGGGAGCGAAGTCGAAGCTGATCCGTTGAACCTTCAGCCGGACGATCCCGAATGGTCCGATATCCCCGATGAGCCCGACGCTCACGCCGGAATGGCAACGGCCCGACCCACAGAGGCCGAAATCGACATCGACAGACAGGAAAATACCGCGATGGGCAACAAACCAGCCTTCGACCCAAAGAACGAACCGGCGCCGGAGTCGGACGAATCGGCCGGGTCTGAAACCGATGAACCCGGGGCCACATCCAACCCCGATCCGGTCAAGCAAAAAATCACAGGCCTGGAACCAGGAGGCGGAGTCCCTCCTGGCGAGACGCCCCCGGGTGAGGGAGCGATGAGCCAGGACCAGGGGCACGAAGAGTAGCCTCGCGATGCGCGCAACAGCGCGTGCCCTTTGGACGTTGATTTGTCCTCGACCGGAGCCTCGGCTCCGGTCGAGGACAAAATCGTGCAGGGGAGCGAATTGGATCTTGCCATCACGGTGAAATGTCCCAAGGTCCGTGCCCGCGAAATATGATCCGGCCAATGCTTGTGTGCCGGGCACACAAGCTGAAGAGGCCGGTGGCCTGGCACTGGCCGACTGCTGCCGGGTGCGCGGCTTTCGGAGGCTCAACAGGGGCCTAAGACATCGAACGGGTGGACTGGAGCAACCCCGGTGGCGGAGTCGCCGGGGGAGGCGTTGCCCCTGCCCGTTTCCTGTTTCCGCAGGTCACTCCCACAGATTGGCGCCGTCAACTCCGCGGGAGCATACGGCGCATCACAAGCTATGTTTCGAATCGGTAGCCCATACCTGGTGCTGTCAGGAGATGCCGGGGGTTTGCAGGGTCTTCCTCGAGTTTCCGTCTGAGCTGTCCCACGTAGATGCGCAGATAGTGGGTTTCCTTTTCGTAGAGCGGCCCCCAGACCTCGCTGAGGATCTGTTGCTGGGACACCAGCCTTCCCCGGTTTTCGACGAGTAATTGCAGCACGCCCCATTCACGCGGAGTGAGACGAATTCGGTGGCCTGCACGGGAGACTGTCGCAGCCATCAAGTCGATCTCCAGTTCGCCCGCTTCCACCGTCCCGGCCTCACGGACGGGCCAGGAACGCCGCTCTACGGCGCGGAGCCTGGCCAAGAGCTCATCCAGGCCGAAAGGCTTGGTGACGTAGTCATCGGCCCCGGCATCGAGGGCTTCGACTTTGTCCGAGGAGCCATGGCGGGCCGAGAGTACGATAATGGGCAGTTCCGTCCAGGCGCGCAGCCTGCGGATGACCTCGGTGCCGTCCATGTCCGGCAGCCCGAGGTCGAGCACGAGTACGTCCGGGGGCTGGGAAGCAGCTGCCCGCAGTGCTTTGGCGCCGTCGGGTGCGGTCGTGACGGCATAGCCTTCGGCCTCAAGATTGATCTGCAGGGCGCGGACGAGCTGGGGTTCATCGTCTACCAGCAGGACGTTTTTCATTCGTCGTCCTTGAACGTTGCCATCCCGGTGTAAAGCGGCAACCTGATGGACATGGTGAGGCCGCCCCCGGGCGTTGGCTCGGCCACGAGTTGACCCTCCATGGCCTCGATAAAGCCCTTGGCCACCGCCAGTCCAAGGCCGATGCCTGCATCGGGGGACGCGTCGTCGAGTCGCTGAAAAGGCTGGAACATTGCCACGACCCGGTCCGCGGGCACGCCGTCGCCATGGTCCACGACGCGCAGTTCACCAAAGGGACGGCCGTCAGGCCAGACATGCAGACTGCCGCCGGCCGTGGCGCGCACCACAATATCGGTCCCGGACGCATACTTCACGGCGTTTTCCACGAGGTTGGCCAATGCCCGCTCAAGCAACCCGCGATCCGCGTCCACCGGTGGCAAGTTGGGGGCCAGTTCCGCACGCACGGCCCCGTCCGGCACCCCGGCAAGCGCTTCGGGAACAACTTCGAGCCACGTGACGGGTTCGTGCAGCACCTGGACGCTGTCGCTGGAAAGCCGCGACATGTCCAATAGGTTCCCCACGAGCCCCTTGAGGCGGTCGGTGAAGCTCTGAACCGCGTCCAGCATCTCTTCCTGCTGCTCCACGCTGGTCTTGGACCGCTGACGGCGCAGCGCGGTCAGGGCGAGTTCGATACCGGCCAGAGGGGTTCGCAGGTCATGGGAAACGGCCCGCAGGATCGAGGTCTTGACCCGGTTTCCTTCGATGAGCTTGATCGAATCGCGTAGCCGAAGGATGAGCCGCTCACGCTCCAACAACGCCGCAAGATGTGCCTCATAGGCGTTTAGCAGGCGCCGATCACCGCCGGTCGGCGCCGATTGGTTCAGCCCGACTGCCAACCCGGGACGAGGTCGGTCAAGGGTGGTGGCGGCGTCCGGACACTGCGGCGCGTCCGGACCTGACGAGGCACGCAGCCGCCACAAGCCGTCATCAACGCCTTCGAAGACGCTGACCCCGTTGAGCTGGAACTGCCCGCGCAACTGGTCGAGGAACTCCTCCGAACTTTGGTCGCCCGCCAGGGAGGTGCGGGCCAACTCGCTCAGCGTGGCTGCCTCGGCGCTGGAGAGGGCTGCTGCCCGGGACCGGCGGGCGGAGAGCCCCACGACCAGGGCCACGGTAATCCCGACCCCCAGATAGACCAACAAGACGAAAAAGTCCTGGGGGTCGTTGACAGTCAAGGTTCCCACCGGATGGGTCACGAAATAGTTCAGGAACAAGGCGTCCAGCACCGCCGCCAGCACTGCCGGCCCCAGGCCTCCGAGAAAAGCCACGACTATCACCGAGCACAGCCGTGCCAGGGCATGGGTGGCCAGGTTCAACTCGTCGAACGGAGAGAGCAGGAAGGTCATTGCCGCCGGCAGGACAAGCGCTAGAAGATAACCCGACAAGGTGCGCATCGGGTCCTGCCCGGAGGCGGCGGGACCCGCCTTCCCGATGCTTCTGCCGCGGATCATCCACCCATTATGCCCGACGGCCACGAATCTTTACGGGACCCTTACGCCAAACCTGGCCGGGCGTCCATCGGCCGGAGGTAACGTCGAATGGTGTTGTTGCGTGCCTCGAAAAAACCGGTCCCGAAGCGGGGCAACCCTTGGGCGCCGGCCCGCTGGGTCGGATTCCTGAAACGGGTGGTGCTGCACCCGGTACGCATTGTTCCCCTCGCCTACCTCTGCATGATTTCGATCGGCACACTCCTGCTGATGCTTCCCGCGGCACGCACCGAGGACGCCGGTGGAGGGTTCATGCCGGCGTTGTTCACCGCCGTCTCGGCGGTGTGCGTGACGGGACTGGTCACCGTGGACACGCCAACATTCTGGACGCCCTTCGGGCACACCGTCATCCTCGGACTCATCCAGGCCGGCGGATTCGGCATCATGTCGCTCGGAACACTCCTGGCACTGATGCTTCGGAAGAAGATCGGCCTCCACGGACAACTCGTTGCACAGTCTGAAACCCATACCCTCAATCTGGGCGACGTGCGGGGTGTGCTTTTCCGGGTGGCCCGGATCATGCTCCTCTTCGAGGGCGCAACGGCCATCTTCCTCGCAGGCAGGTACTGGATCGCCTACCAGGAGAATCCCCTCGAGGCCCTGTGGCACGGCGTCTTCCATGCGGTCTCGGCCTTCAACAACGCAGGCTTCGCCTTGTACAGTGACAACCTCATCGGCTTCGCGCAGGACCCTTGGATCATCATCCCGATCTGTCTGGCCCTGATTTCCGGCGGGCTGGGGTTCCCCGTGCTCATCGAGCTCAGGCGGCAGGGATTCAGGTTTGGGTCGTGGACCGTCCACGCCCGTTTGACCATCTACGGCACTATCGCTCTCCTGTTCCTCGGAACACTCATGTTTGCCGCCGTCGAATGGAACCGGCAGGAAACCCTGGGCGGATTCTCCCCGGGAGGCAAGCTGCTCGCTGCGCTGGCCGGTGGGGTGTTCCCTCGAACCGCCGGCTTCAATAGCATCGACTACGCCGCCGCCGCCTCCGAAACGCTTTTCATCACCGACATCCTGATGTTCATCGGCGGCGGCAGCGCGGGCACGGCCGGCGGCATCAAGATCGCGACGTTCCTCGTGCTGGGCTACTCCATCTGGAACGAGGTTCGCGGCAACGGGCAGGTGAACATCGCCCACCGCAGCATCTCTTCCTCGGTGCAGCGCCAGGCCCTCACCGTCGCACTGCTCGGTGTCGCCGCGGTCATCATTGGAACGCTCCTGCTGCTCACTTTTACGGACCACACACTGGAAAAGACGCTGTTCGAAGCGACCTCTGCCTTCGGAACCGTCGGCCTGAGCGCCGGTATCACCGCGGGCCTGCCGACGAATGCCCAAGTGGTACTCATCGTCCTGATGTTCCTCGGCCGGATCGGCACGGTCACCGTGAGCACCGCGCTGGCTCTCTCCCTCCGGCCCAGGCTCTTCCGGCTACCGGAAGAGCGGCCCATCATCGGCTGACCCAGCGGGCTGCGGCTGACTTCCGCGGAGCCCACCGGCTCATCTCCGGTGCAGCCGCGCCAGCGGCAGCGCGACCCGGTGAAGGACCCGTGGTGCAGCACCCGCGGGGATCAGGCCTCCAGAAAAGCGACAGCAGCGTTCTTGAACTCGCGGCTGGTCACCGCGTTGGCGTGGTCGCGGCCGGTGAGCCAGAGGATCGACTTCTCGGTGTCGCGGGTGGCGAGCAACTCGGTGAGCCGCGGCATGGTGGTGGCCAGCGAGTCGCCGTCTCCGGCAACCAGCAGCGTGGGCATGGTGGGAATCATTTGTTCGGGGGAGAAGGGCTCGGTCTTGATGGCCTGGATCATACTCATCAGCGAGAACATGTCGTTGGATTCCACGGTTTGGGCCATGCGCAGCAAGTCCGCCGTCGATTCGTCGGCGATCGAGGTGCCGTCGGCCAAATAGAGTTGGGCGGCGTTCAGGTCGAAGGCGGCCAGCGGGTCGATGCTGGCCGGACCGCCAAGCACCAGCCGGTTCACCAGTTGCGGCTGGGTGCCGCCGAATTCCCATGCCAGGCGGGCGCCGAGGGAATAGCCGACCAGATCGACGCCGCTGAGTGCGTCGCTTGGCGAGAGCGTGGTAACCCCGTGGTCCATCAGCAGCTGCAGCAGGTCCGCGCGCATCCGGCTGGGGGTGTAGGCGTCCAGGTCCTCGGGAGCCGGGGAGGTGCCGTGGCCGGGCAGGTCCACTGCCAGCACCTTGCGTCCGGCCTCGGTGAGGCTGCGGATCCATCCGGACTTCACCCAGTTCAGAACGCTGGAGGAGGCAAAGCCGTGCAGCAGGACCACCGGTCGCAGCGTCGTGGAGGAGCCGGGCTCGTAGACGGTCAGGCCCAGGGCGTTGGCGGTGCCTTCGACAAGGTGCTCGTGTGTGGATTCCATGAGGCAGATCCTTCCAGAATAGTGGTGGCTTGGCGAGTTGCTTCGACGCTCCGGAGGTGAGCGGGGCCGGCACCCGCCGCTCCACGGTGAGCACCTACTACAGCGCCAGGAGTCCTTTGGCGTTCCGTGTCGCGATAGAGGTGCCGGAAAAACCCTTCAGCCAGGCGCGCAGTGCGGCGGACTCCGGCGGGACATGCGCACGGATGCATTCCTCCAGATACACGCCCAGGAGCCTGCCGACACCATGCTGGGCACGTTCCAAGCGGGGCAGCAAATGGGCCAGCACCTCCCGGGTCGCGGTGGCCGCGGAGCCGGAGATGCCGGCGGCATCGGCCAGCGACGCGGCCCAGCGAGAAAGGACGCATGCCCGGGCACAGTGCGCCAGGGCTGCGGCAAACGGTTCGGCTCCCATTCGCTCCGGAATCGCCAGCGCGAACAGCTCGGAGGCACGGATACGGACCTCGGCTCGCTTGGCGGCCAGGCCCAAGGCCAGGAGTTCGGCGGTCGGCCCCTCCCACCGTCCGGCATGCACTTCCAGTGCGGCCAGGACAGCATCCTCCACCGCGGGGTCCGGCGTCTGCATCGCGCGGTTCAACCAGGAGATGGACGCGGCGGCCAGCGAGAGGGTGCTGGGCGGGAATGCCATCGCGCTTTGGCGGATTTCCAGTGCGGAAGCAACCTGGAAGGCATCGGCGGCGGACGGAATGATGCTGGGGAACTCCGCCGACGCCCGGCCTTGGGGACCTGCGTCGGCCTTGACCTTCCACCAGGTGTAGCTCCGCAGCTTCCCGTCATCCTTGAACGTTGAGGTCTCAGATTTCCAGCGGAGGCAGAGTGTGGCGGGATGCCCCTGTCCCGCAACTGCCAGTCCCGCCTCCAGCAGGTGGCCGTCAATGGCAAAGGGCGCGTGGGCCCGTGCGGCGGCCACCCACCAGGCTGCGTCGTTGATTGCCGCCGGCGGGCCGCCCAATGCGTACGCCATGGCGTTGCCGGCCTCCGTGCCCGCGGGGCGGACATCGGCCTTTTGCAGTTGTTCGAGTGCGGCGGGACGATTCTCTGGTGCCAGGCGCAGCAATGCGGCCAGGGTATCGAAACGAAGGGGATCCCTGCCTGCCGCGTCGTTGGCCAGGAAACGGGCCACCAGTGCGGCGGGCTCGATCCAGCCGCATGTTGCGGTGGGCGTCGCCAGCAGTACCCGGTGCTCCGCGCGTTCCTGCAGGATCTCTATGACTTCCCGCACCCGTTTGTACAGCACCGGAACGATCGAGCGGTCTTCGGGCCACGAAACCTTCGACTCCTGGTCTTGCCCCGAGCGCCGCGCGCGCGTCGGCGGCCTGAACCTGAAGTCCGGATCGGCACCGGCAAGGATCAGTTCCGCCACCACGTTTTCGTTGTTCCCGCCGAGTTTGGCCGCGCGCCGGGCCAGCGGGCGCAACAGCTCGCATGCATCCCGGGAGGCCAGCCGGGACAGCGCCAATTCGAAGGCAACCGGGTCGCCCGGATTTTCCAGGAGCATCGCCAGGTGCTCCTGCATCTCGGACTCGGCCCAGTCGGGCACCGGAACGGGGTGCGGCCACGGCGGTTGCCGCGGCACCACGGCACCGGTCACTCCCGCCGGGGAGGCGGGGGCCTCCGGGGACCCGGAGAACTCTGCCCGGGGCAGGCGTGCTGCGAACTCGATGGACACGGCGGGCGACAAACCCGGCGACCCGGCACGCAGCAGGTCATCCCGGCCGAAATCCGCCAGCAAGGCGGTGGCCGCCCGCTGCACGTCGTGGTGTGGGTGGTCCATCCCCGCTTGGGCGGCGGCAAAAAGCCCGGTCCCGGCAATCCCTGCAGCGTTGCCGGCCATGGACCGAAGAATGGCCAGGACCTTCAGCGCCGAGGTCTTGGGGGCGGCCAGGGCGGGCGCGGCATGGCGGATGAACCCCTCGGAATCAAGCGTTCCCGCCCGGTGCAACAGTTGTGCCTGCCGCACCGCCAGTGCCGTGGTGGCGGAATTGTTCGAGGCCAGCAGGCGGAGCAGCTCGCCCTGGTTGTTCCGGGCCTCGGCGGCGTCGGGCGCCAGGGCGTCATGCAGCCTGGAAAACCAGCCGGCGCGGTAGGCGGAGAAATCCCGGTTCAACGCCTCGAGGCAGCTGCGCAGCACGCGAGATCGCTCGAGGGTTCCCTCGGCAACCAGCGCCAGGATGGTATCCGTCCAGGTATGGTTCTCGTCGCTGTACTTGTCGACGTTTGCCAGGGAGATCTCACCGCCGCCCTCCACTTCGAAGAACCGCCAGAAAACGTGTTCGCGCAGGTAGTCGTCGTGCCTCAGCATGAATTTCCGGACCCCGCCGGTGTCGGAGCGTCCGCCGAGGTGGCCCACGGCCGCCAGGACGTAGTCGTCGTCGTGCACCAATTGCACGCAGTGGAAGAGTTCGGCCAGCCGCACGGACACGAAGTCCCGGCGCTGCGTCCATCTCCTGGACAGCTCCCGGATGTCTTTCTCGGCGTACGCCGCGGGCTCGGCGGGGTCGGTGACCTTGAGCAGCTGCTCATTCAGGGACGCCAGATCGGTGCCCGGCCGCGCAACCAGGGCATCGAGGTCCTGGTCGAATTCCCACCACTGGTAGGGCCGCCGGCTCAAGGTCCCAGCCCGTCTGGCACCTGGGGTGTGCGGGATGCACCCGTTGGCGGAAACCCGGTCCCCGGCTGCGCGATGCGGGCGGCCAGGATGTGCTTGCAGGGGCCGCGCCCGTCGCGGTGGGTCGCAAACCAGGGGCAGCTGCAACTGTCGGTTCCGCCGTCCCGCTGGCGCACCACGTACTCGTTGCCACCCGAATGCACCGTGAACCCACGGACGTCCGCCCCGCCGCGCGGTTCGGCCGACGATGCCGGCAGGGGCCGTACCGCGCCGAGGGAAGCCAGCCGTTGCGCGTCGGCCAGGCGGGGGTTCAGTCCCGTCGCGAAGGCGGTGTCCAGGGGCAGGGGGCGATGGAAGTAGCTTCCTTCGGCGACGTCGAAGCCGACCTGCCCGGAGATTGCCAGCACCGCGAGCGCGTCCGTCACCGCAGGAATGCGGAGCCCTGTTCGCCGGCCCAGATCCGGGATGTCGATGGAGGAATCGAGGGCCAGGGCAGAATCGAGAAGCAGTGCATTCCGGGGAGCCGAGTCGGAGGACAGCCGGTGCAACACCCCGCCCTCGCCGGAAAACCCGCGCGACTTCCCGGGGCTGAGCGTCAGGCTCAGGCGGGCGCCGGGCATGTCCAGCACCCAGCAGCTGGCCGCGGGAAGCGAGTCGGCATCGATGTCCGGTCCGTAGGCGCGCAGGCCCGTGGCAAAACGCAACAACGGACCCAGGGCCAACAGGCGTTCGGGACCGGCGAGGCACACGGCGCCCGGGGCGGGCCGCGAGGCCGTGCGCAGAGATCGGGCGGCCCGGGCGGCCCACAACACCGTGCCGGTGGAGCTGGTGCGGGGCAGGGACCCGATGAAGCGCTTGGCTTCCGCGGGCCCCAGCTCGTGGCGCAATTTCATTGCGGTGCCCGAGGCCTGGACCTCGCACAGGCCCCTGAGCCAGCGGTTCGGCAGCTCGACCCGTTCCTCGGTCCGCTCGGAATCCATGGTGCGCACCCGAACGTCGGCTTCCCCGATGGCAAGGTGCAGGGGCTCGCCGTGGCGCAGCCCGGCCAGAGCCTGTCGCAGGGGTGGGTTGATGTCGATGTTCGTCACTCCGCTGGCCGTGAACTCGGTGTCCAGCGACGCGGCCGGGATATCGAGCCGGGCGTGGACACCGCAGCAGGCGCTGAAGGATTCGAAGCGCAATCCCGCGGGCGTCGAGGTGATAACCGGATCCGCCGCGCGCAGGATGGCGGCAAGCATTCCGGGCGGCACGTAGAACCGGGTGCGGGCGACCCTGGCCACCACGAGCAGGGCCTGGGCCACGGCCAGGGGATTCGCGGGGAACCCGGCGTAGAAATACGGATTGGCAACCGGCGTTCGGGTCGCGTCCATCCCGCCGTTGGTGGCCAAGTGCATGTGGGCCGTTCCCGCATGGTCTTCCAGGATCGAGACTCGGCCATACCCGTAGCACTGCTCGACCGACTGCCGTCCGGGAAATTCCGGGGTGGTGAGGGGTGTGCTCATGGACGGGTCACCTTCTCGCGATGGCCACCTGCGGGAGGCCGCGTGGGCTCATTGGTCCCATGCTAACCGAGACGGTCGGCCGAAAGGTGTTCGATGGCCTCGAAATGTTCGACCACCGGGAACGGCTCGTAGAAGCGATGCAGCAGGCGCTTCCATTGAACGTAGTTGGATGATCCCCGGAAGCCGACGGTATGCGCTTCGACGTTCTCCCAGGAGGCCAGCAACAGGAAGTGGTTGGGGGTCTCGATGCTGCGTGAGAGTTGCAGGCCGAGGAAGCCGTCGGTGGCGGCGATGAGCGGGCGCGCCTGTTCGAAGGCGGCCATGAATTCGTCTTCCATTCCGATGATGACTGGCAACAATGCGTGTTCGGTGATCATGGTTTCCAGTCTGCACCAGTGGAGCGCACCGACGCGAAACGGAGTCGCGGACCTGCGTGTCCGCGCCACAACGCCGATGCGCCCACCCTGGCAGGGGAGCCGGGGCGAGCGCAGCGACCTGCGGGTCAGCGGTCCGCTGCTCCGGATTCGAGGAGCTCCTTGAGCTTCCTTAGGTCCTTGCCCATGGCATGGCGCATCATGGGGGCCATCAGGAAGCCGGCCACCTTGGAAAAACCTGCCGGCTCGCCGGTGTTGGCCAGCACCATGCGGGTCGCCGAACCCTCGTCGCTCCACGTGTAGGTGGTTTGCATGGGGAAGGGGCCCTGGGCGGTGCGCATGACCAGCCTGCTGCCGGGCACCCATTCGACGAACTCGTAGGTGTACTTCAGCTCGCGCCCCAGGAAGCGGGCACCGAAATCCACGAGCGTGCCGACACCCACCGGCGGGCCGCCGCGGTGAACGGCCGAACCGATGTTTGCGTACCACGTGGGTGCATTGTTGGGATCGGCCGCGAACCCGGCAACGGCCGCCCGCGGCCGCTGGATCACGATCTCGCATTTGACGTCGACCATTGGTGCTCCTGAGGTGTTCCGGCCCGCTCAGCGGGCGGAAACTTCGCGGCCGGTGAAGGCCACGAGGCGTTCGAGGCTGGCTGCGGATTCGTCGACCAGGGTCTCCTGGGCAAAGCTGGCGCCGCGCATCTGCGGGCTGATGGTGTTGCGGGCCAGTGAGAGGACGTAGTCCGAGAGTTCGGGGGCGACGTCCAGCTCGGCTCCGGTGGCCGTGGCCAGGTCCCAGGCGTGGACCAGGAACTCGAGGTTCAGGATGTTCGCGACCATGGTTGCGGGCAGTTCGGCGAAGCCCATGTCGATGGTGCCCTCGAGCCCGCGCTTGGTGAAGGCCTCCAGCGTCGACTGGGCGGCGTCGGCCACCCGGGCCTCGGCCGAGGCGGAGGGGTCATCGAGCAATTCCAGGCCCAGGGCCTTGCCGATGCCGCTGACCGAACCGACCAGGTGGTCCACCAGCTGGGTGACGCTGAAGTTCTCGCACGGGGTGGGCAGGCCGTTGTCGGCCGGCTTGAGCTGGTGCAGGACGCGCTGGGCGATGGCAAGGGTTGCCTCGGCGCTGGTGAGCTCGTTGAGCGGATCGGGGACCGCTGCCCAGTCGTCGGCACCGGCGTCGCCGTCGGTCACGAAGCGCACCAGACGGTCCATGAAGTGGTTCCAGCCCTCGGTGTGCCCGGCGACTTCCTCGGTGGCCAGACCCTCGTGCAGCAGGGTGAGCCGGGTGCCGCCCTCGGCCGGCTCCAGGGTGATGGTGACCGTCGAGGTGTCGGACGCGGAGCCTTCCCAGCCCCAGTCGAAGACCAGGCGCTTGCCGGGCTCGACCTCCTTGACCTGGCCGACAGCGGAATGCCCGGGGGTGATGGTCCAGCGGTATTCGCCGCCGGCACGCAGGTCCATGCGTGCGGCGACGGTCTGCCAGCGGCGCAGCCGTTCCGGCCGGGTCACCAGTTCGAAGGCGGCCTCGGGATCGAGCGGGAGGAACACGGATTTTTCGATGGACATGGGGATTCTCCTTGGGGTGTTCATGAATTCGGACCCGTGGCCTCGGCGACCAGCAGGTCCAGCTCTGTGGTCCAGAAGGACTCCAGCGCCCGGCGCAACGTGGCCATCCCGGAGGGATCAAGCCGGTAGTACCGGTTTCGGCCGTCTTTCCTGGCCGTGACCAGCCCAACTTCTGCCAACAACAGCAGGTGTTGGGAGATGGCCGAGCGGGTCACGGGGAAGTGCTCGGCCAGTTTGCTGACGGTGTGTTCCCCGTCGGCAAGGATGTGGAGCAGGGCGCGCCTGGTGGGCTCGGCAGCGGTTTCCAGAACGTCAGGCACAAAAGATACGTTAGCGGTCGCTAACGCATCGCGCAACCCCCCTTGCTGCCAGGAGCTTCGACTTGTCGCCGGCCTTCCGCGTCACAGGGCTTGTGGCGGGCCGCGGCGCGCTGTATTCTTAGTTCTGGTCAATATGACACTAACTAGGAAGGTGGACCGGTTGCAGTTTTCGAATGTGGCGGAACGCCGCGAACAACCACCGGCGCTTGCCGTGTCCACGGTCATCTTCTCGCTGCGCGACGACGAGCGCACCGGGCGCAAAAGCCTGTGGCTGCCCCTGGTCCGCCGCACCCGCGAACCCTTCCGCGGCCAGTGGGCACTGCCCGGCGGCCCCCTGGGGCCCCGCGACTCGCTTTTCGACGCCGCGGCGAACAACCTGCGCGACACCACCGGGCTCATCCCGCGCTACCTCGAACAGCTTTACGCGTTCGGGGATCTGGACCGCTCGCCCACCCGCCGGGTCGTCTCCGTCGTCTACTGGGCGCTGGTCCGCGAGGACGACCCGCACGACACCGCCACCTCGGTGCTGCTCGATGACTCCAACGTCGCCTGGTTCCGTGCCGATGACCCCGAGGTCCTGGGGAACCTGGCCTTCGACCACCGCCAAATCATCGAGTATGCGTTGTGGCGGCTGCGCAACAAGGTCGAATACGGCTCCATTGCCCACCGCCTGCTCGGCGAGCGCTTCACCCTCGCCCAGGTCCGCGAGGTCTACGAAGCGGTGCTGGACAAGGAGCTGGACCCGGCAAACTTCCGCCGGACGCTGCGCAGCACCCCCGACATCGAGGAAACCGACGAGTTCCTTGCCGGCGGCAAGCACCGCCCCCCACGCCTTTATCGCTACACCGGCTCAACCACCCATCCCCTTGAGAGCGAGAACATCTCATGAGCAGCATCCAAGCCACCCTGCAGACCCTAAAGCTGGTTTCACCCGAAGCCAGCTGCAACACCGACCTGACCAAGGGTCCCTGGCTCTTTGACACCGGGGAGGCCGCGTACGGCCCGGGGTCCTCGCAGGAAGATGTGGCCCCGGCCGACACCCCGCGGCAGGGGGACATCCCCGCCGAATACCGCGAGGCCTCCGACGAGGAACTCACCGCCCGCATCCTGGCGGCCAAGGAAACCCTCGGTGATTCACTGGTGGTCCTGGGCCACCACTACCAGCGTGACGAGGTGGTGCGCTTCGCCGACTACATCGGCGACTCCTTCCAACTGGCCAACGCGGCATTGACCCGTGAACAGGCCAAGTACATCGTCTTCTGCGGCGTGCACTTCATGGCCGAGACCGCCGACGTGCTCTCCACGGATGAGCAAAAGGTCATCCTGCCCAACCTGGCCGCCGGCTGCTCGATGGCGGACATGGCCGACGAATCCAGTGTCGAGGAATGCTGGGAACAGCTCATGGACCTGTATGCCGACGAGTCGGACGCTGACGGCTTGGCCTCGGTCATCCCCGTGACCTACATGAACTGCTCGGCGGCGCTGAAGGCGTTCGTGGGCAAGCACGGCGGGATCGTGTGCACCTCCTCGAACGCCGCCACGGTGCTGGAATGGGCGTTCGAACGCGGCCGCCGCGTGCTCTTCTTCCCCGACCAGCACCTGGGCCGCAACACCGCCAAGGCCATGGGCGTGCCGCTGGAGCAAATGCCGATGTGGAACCCGCGCAAGCCGCTGGGCGGCAATGAAGCGACCACCCTGCTCGACGCGAAGGTCATCCTCTGGCACGGCTTCTGCTCGGTGCACAAGCGTTTCACCGTGTCCCAGATCGAGCGCGCCCGCAAGGAGCACCCAGGCGTGCGGATCCTGGCGCACCCCGAATGCCCTATGCCGGTGGTCGACGCCGCCGACGAGGCAGGCTCCACCGACTACATCCAGAAGGCAGTGGCCAACGCCCCTGCCGGATCGGTCTTCGGCATCGCCACCGAAATCAACATGGTCAACCGGCTCGCTGCCCAGCACCCCGAGCACACCATCTTCTGCCTGGACCCGGTCATCTGCCCGTGCTCCACCATGTACCGCATCCACCCCGGCTACCTCGCCTGGGTGCTCGAGGCACTGGTGGACGGGGTCGTGCTGAACCAGATCACCGTACCCGCAGGGATCGCCGCCGACGCGAAGGTGGCCCTGGAGCGGATGCTGGCGGCACGGCCGTGAACGCCACCGGGCTGGTGGTCGTGGGCTCCGGCGTAGCCGGGCTCTACGCCGCGCTGACGGCCGCCGTGCGCGGGCTTGACGTGGTCCTGCTGACCAAAGACGCGCTCGCCGACTCCAACTCCTGGTACGCCCAGGGCGGCCTGAGCGCCGTCGGCCCGGCCGGGGCGGCCGCCGGCGACTCGATCGCCAGCCACATTGCCGACACGCTCACTGCCGGGGCGCAGCTCAACGACGCGGACGCGGTGGCCATCATGTGCACCTCCGCGTGGGGACATGTGCAACGGCTCATCGGTGCGGGCGCCGAGTTCGACACCGACGCCTCCGGCACCTTCGCCCTGGGCCTGGAGGCGGCACACGCCCACCCGCGGATCCTGCACGCCGGCGGGGACGCCACCGGCAAGGGCCTGGCCAGTGCGCTGATCCTTGCCTGCCGCGCGCAGCAGGCAGCCGGACGGCTGGAAATCCGCGAGCACGCATTCGTCACCGAATTGCTGACCGAGGAAAACCCGTACGCGGAGGCCGGATCCGACCGGCCGGCCACCATGGTCACGGGGGTGCGGGTGCTCGGAGGCGAGGGACAGAGCGATGAACTGCACGCCGAGGCCGTGCTGCTGGCCACCGGCGGTGCCGGACAGCTCTTTGCCGCCACCACCAACCCGCACGGTGCCACCGCAGACGGGGCCGCCCTGGCCTACCGGGCCGGTGCCGTGCTGGCCGATGCCGAATTCATCCAATTCCACCCCACGCTGGTCAGCCCCGGCGGCTTCATGGTCTCCGAGGCCGTGCGCGGCGAAGGCGCGGTGCTGCTGAACGAACGCGGCGAGCGCTTCATGCAGGCCGTCCACCCGGATGCAGAGCTCGCGCCCCGGGACGTGGTGGCCCGCGCCATCCACGCGGTGCGCGCCCAGGGCGGCACCGTGCACCTGGATGCCCGCGCCGTCGAGGCGCGGCACGGTGCGGGGTTCCTGGCCCGCCGCTTCCCCTCCATCACCCGCGAACTGAAGAAGCTGGGCTATGACCTGGCCGCCGAACCGGTGCCGGTGACGCCCGCTGCCCACTACTGGATGGGCGGGATCCTGACCAACGACACCGGCGCGTCCACGCTGCCCGGGCTCTTTGCCGCGGGCGAGACGGCATGCACCGGGGTGCACGGCGCCAACCGGCTGGCCTCCAACTCGCTGCTCGAGGGCTTGGTCTTCGCCTGGCGCACCGTGGTGAACCTGCCCTCCGACCTCGCGGCCGCCACCGCCCTGGCCGCTGCGGTGGCCAACAGCGCGGGCATGAAGGTGATGGCCACCCGGCCTGCGGGAGCCGGGAACTTCGAGGGTTCCGGCAGCGACCCGGCGGAAACCGCCACCGCGGACATGGACCTGGCCCAGCTGCAGGAACTGGCCCAGCTGCACCTTGGCGTCGAACGCACCGCCGAGGGGCTGCGCAGCGCATTGGACCGGTTGGCTTGCTGGCGAGTGACCGGCAACGACCGGGCTTCCCGTGAGCGCGCCAACCTGCTCACAGTGGCCACCGTCGTGGCCACTGCAGCCCTGGAACGGGAAAACTCCATCGGCGCGCACTACCGCAGTGACGCCACCGCGGCCCCGCAGCCGGCCAACGGGCACCTGCCCCGCTTCGGCCGCGCCCTGGCCGCGACAGCCGCCACCCAGAACCTAAGGACCAAGACCCTTGTCTAACACCACCGCCCCCGCACCGACCCGCACCGCTTCCGTCATGCCGGTCCCCGTGCGCGTCATCGAGAAAATCGTCCTGGCTGCCTTGGAAGAGGACAATCCCCGCGGGGACCTGACCGGGAACACGCTGATCCCCGCGCACACCACCGCCACCGCAGCGGTCATCGCCCGCGAACCGGGCATCTGCGCCGGGCTGGACAGCTTCATCGCCGCCATGAGGCTCTCGGACCCTGCCCTGGAGCTGGTGCCGGCGCTCGCCGACGGGGAGCGATTCGCCGCCGGGGAGACCCTGGTCACGGTCACCGGGCCCGCCCGCGGGCTGCTGGCAGGGGAGCGAGTGGGGCTGAACCTGCTCCAGCGCCTGTCCGGCATCGCCACCGCCACCGCCGCCTTCGTGGCCGAAACGGCCGGCACGAACGCCCGGATCGCCGATACCCGCAAGACCACCCCGGGGCTGCGCGTGCTGGAGCGCTACGCGGTGCGCTGCGGCGGCGGGCACAACCACCGCGACAACCTCTCCGAGGCCGTGATGGCCAAGGACAACCACCTCGCCCTGCTGGGCAAAGGCTCGGAGCTGACCAACGCGTTGCGCAAGGCCCGTGCGTCCCTGGGTCACACCGTCCACTTCGAGGTGGAAATCGATTCCCTGGACCAGCTCGACGCGGTGCTCGCCGCCGGGGTCGACACCATCATGCTGGACAACTTCAACCTGGCCGACCTGGCCACCGGCGTGCGCCGGATCGCCGGGGCCGCGCTGGTGGAGGCCTCTGGCAACGTTAAGCTGGATACCGTGGCAGCCATCGCCGCCACCGGGGTCGACGTCATTTCCTCCGGCGCCCTGACCCACTCGGTGCGCGCCCTTGACCTCGGCCTGGACATCAGGATGGAAGCGAACTGACGTGATCTACCTCGATGCGGCGGCCACCACGCCCGTGCGCCAAGACGTGCTGGATGTCATCATCCCGCTGCTGACCAGCGACTACGGCAACCCCTCCAGCGCCCACTCGATGGGCCAAACGGCCAAGCGGGCCCTGGACTACGCCCGGGCCACCGCCGCGGACGTGCTGGGCGTGCGCACCGGGGACGTGGTCTTCACCTCTGGGGGCACCGAATCCAACAACCTGGCCATCAAGGGCCTGGCGCTGGGCAACCCGCGTGGACGCCACTTGGTGCGCTCGGCCATCGAGCACCCCGCGGTGGCCGAGGCCTGCGCCTACCTGGTGCGCCACCACGGCTTCGAACTCGACGTCGCCCCCGTCGGTTCCGACGGGATCCTGGATATCGACGCGTTCACCAAGCTGCTGCGCCCGGACACCACGCTGGTCTCGGTGATGGCTGTGAACAACGAGGTCGGCACGATCCAGCCGATCGCCGAGGTGGCGGCCGCCGCCCACGCGGTGGGGGCGCTGGTGCATTGCGACGGGGTGCAGGCAGCCGGTTGGCTGGACATGGGCCAGATCGCCGCGCACACGGACGCGCTGAGCATCTCCGGGCACAAGATCGGCGGGCTCAAGGGTGCCGGGCTGCTGATGGTCCGTGGCAAGCTGGCCCTGGAACCGCTGGTCCACGGCGGCGGGCAGGAACGCGAACGCCGCTCCGGCACCGAAAACGTGGCCGGCGCCGTGGCCACCGCCACCGCCCTGTCCCTGGCCGCGGCAGCCAACACCGGCGGCATCGCCGACGGCTACGGACGGCACTTCATCGACACCGTGCTCAAGGGGCTGAACACCGGCGGGCGGATCCGTGCCAGGCTTACCGGGGATCCCACCCGGCGCGTGCCGGGCATCGTCTCCTTCGTCTTTCCGGAGACCGGCGGAGAGACGGTGCTGCTCGAACTCGAGCGCCGCGGGGTGGTGTGTTCCTCGGGCTCGGCCTGCGCCGCCGGGTCCACCGACGCCTCGACCGTGCTGCTGGCCATGGGCTACGACGAGGAGGTGGCACACACCGCGGTGCGGCTGAGCTTCACCCGAAACGTGAAGGAAGCCGAAATTGCCACCGCCGCCCGCGCCGTGGTTGCGGCGGTCAAGGCCATCGCCGGGGAATGAACACGTCCCGGCCATGGAGCCGGGGGCAGGCCATGTGATATCCATGTCTGCATGAGCATCGTGCTGGTTGAAGGCGAGAGCGACGCCGTCGTCATCAGGACCTTGGCCCGGAGGCTGGCCCTGCCCGAACCCCGGGTGCTGCCCGTCGGCGGGTCCAAGGGCGCCCGCCGCGCCGCCGGCGAACTGAACGGCCAGCGGCTTGTCGGTTTGGTGGACGCGGCCGAGAGGCGCGACTTCGAGCGGGTGCTGAAGACGGTGTTTGTCTGCGACCCGGACCTGGAAGCCGAGTTCATCCGTGCCTTGGGCGTGGAAGGCGTCGAAGCGGTCATCGCCGGGCAGGGCGAGCTTGTGTCCTTCCGGCGCCTGCAGTCCCAGCCCTTCCAGCGGGCGCAACCCATCGATCGCCAGCTGGCGCGGTTCTTTGGCGGACGCAGCGGCAACAAGGTGCGCTACGCCGGGCTGCTGGCGGAGGCGGTGCCGTTGGAGGCCATTCCCGCTCCGTTGGCCTCGCTGCTGGCAAGCCTCTGAGTCTTCCGGGTGCCCGCGCGGTTCAGTGTGGGGTTCAGCGCTGGAAGGAATTCCCGGTCCAGGGGGCTGCCTAATTCGTGAGTGGGAACGCGCCGACGGGATTTAGTGCGATGCCCCATACGAGGACAGGAAATAGACCATCAGGGTTGTCATTGCCATGGTCAGCGACGGCACCCAAAACGCGGTCATTGACCATCCGTGCAATCGTGAAAACCGCCGCTACGAGCGGGACGGCGAAAACCAAGACGATCACGGTTGTCACCGCCCACTGCGGCACCGATTGCGTTTGGTGAAAACTTGACGACCCGGCAAGGGCTGCAAGGAAGAACAGCACGATGGCGACCACCGGCTGCACGACCAGGAGGATGATTGACACGACACAGTCAACAACCAACAGGTGTCGCGGTGGCCGGTCATCGACCTGTGCTTCGCTATCCACTCATCGTCCTCAGGCCTGCGCGGACTGTCTGCATCGGCCATCGGCTGAGTCTATCCGGCGATCACCGGGCGCAGCTCCAAGAGTCACAGTAAAGTCCCGCTTCTGCACCGGACCATAACGGGGCGGGGATTGGGAGAGCTCTACCCGCACCTCGCCGATGCCGTCGACCAGCACACCGCAGGGATACACCGGCCAGCTCCGGCAGCGTTGTTGGAACACCACGCACCCCAAAGCCTGATCGAATATGTGTTCTAATCATTTTTCGGGGCACGACGGCCCGGCGGCCTGGGGGGCGGTTACAGCGACCGGTACATCAGGTTCAGCCCCACCATGCCGCGGTCGGGGTGGTTGAAGGCCCCGGGGATCGTGGCCAGGATGCTGAAACCCAGGGACTGCCACAACCGGATGGCATGCGCGTTGGTGGCAACCACGGCATTGAACTGCATGGCCGTGAAGCCCTGCGCCGCGGCCTCCTCGATGACGTGGCGGCCCAGCGTGCGCCCCAGCCCGCGGCCGGAGGCATGGGAAGCGACCATGAACCCGGCATTGGCAATGTGCGAACCCGCGGCCGGCAGGTTGGGATGCAGCTCGGCGGTCCCCGCGATTTTCCCGTCCGGATCCACCGCCACATAGACCGTCCCGCCGGGCTTGCCCATCCACCACGTGCGGCATTCTTCCTCGGTGGCATCCACGGGCCAGCAGTAGGTCTGGCCGGCGCGGACCACCTCCTCGATGATGGGCCACAGGCTCGTCCAATCCCCAGGGGTGGCAACTCGAATATCCATCCACCCAATCTAATCCACCGCAGGCTCCATCGCCTGGTTGCGGATATACATCTTTCCCCCTGTTCCCGGCTGGCGGTGCGCGAGTAAGGTGACGCCTAGGCCGGTACCCCCGGCAGGCACAGGGGAGTGGCACGGTGGAATCGGGAGGACGGTGCACATGTCCAAGCGCAGCGACGCACGGGTGCGCGAACTGCTCGCCTCCATGGCCTCGATCGCCAGCGACCTCTCCGTCACCGCCATCACCCACCGCGTCCTGGACGAGGCGATGAAGATCTTCGGAGCCACCTCGGGGGTGCTCGAGCTGACCAGCGCCTCCCACCAGCAAGGACTCCTGGCCAAGGGCAGTGAAGCCGCCACCTTGGGGGAGCCGGCCGGCAAGGACGAAGCCAAACGCCTGCGCCTGGAATTGATGACTCGGCAACACCACTTCGCCCGCCTCGCCCTGGGACCCAAGAACGGCAAGGACCGCTATTCCCAGGCCGACAGGAAGCTGGGGGAGGCGCTCGCCGGGAGTGCGGGTGTGGCCCTGGAAAATGCCCAGCTCTACCAGGACGCCGCCGACCGTGCCCGCTGGCTGGAAGCCTCGGCCCGCATCGGAGGTCTGCTGGGAGGCGAATCCCCCCACCATACCCAGGGCCTGAACGATGTCGCGGAGCTGGCGCGCCTCGAGGCCCGGGCCAAATACGTCCTGCTGCTGCTCCCCATCGACGGGGACGGTCCCGGCGCGAGTGGATACCGGATTGCCGGGATCAGCAGGCACGTGCACCCGCACCTGGCCGGCCGCGTCCTGCTGGAGCCGGGGGAGCGCCTCGGGTCGGTGCCGCACCGCACCGCACCGACCCTGCTGCCCACCCCCGAGGCAATCGTTCCGCTGGGGGAACTGGCCGACGGGACCCACACCCTGGTGGCCGCGCTGTCGGCCCGCGGCACCCACTACGGGTTGCTCGTTGCCATCAGGGAACACGGAACCGGCCCCTACCGCCCCGTCGAGAGCCAGATGGCAGGGATCTTCGCCGACAACGTCGCCCAAGGCCTGGGACTGGTCCAGATGCACCACCTGCGCGAGGACGTGCTGCTCTACCTGGAACGCGAACGCATCGCCCGGGACCTGCACGACATCGTCATCCAGCGCATCTTCGCCGCCGGCCTTGGCATCAGTGCCCTGCGCAAGCAACTGCCCACCGACGCCACGCGGGAACGTGCCAGCGGCATTGCCCGGGAACTGGACACCACCATCGCCGAATTGCGTGCCACCATCTACTCGCTGCGTGCCCATGCGGGGGAGACGGAGAACCCCAGCTCCCACATCCTGCGCGCCATCCGCCGGGCCTCGGCACCCCTGGACTTCACCCCGGCGCTGCGCCTGGGCGACAACATCGACGCCCTCACCGACGAAACCACGCTCACCCACCTGTTGGCCGTGATCACCGAGGCGCTGAGCAACGTGGGGCGCCACGCCCACGCCCACACCGTGGAACTGTCCATCGAACGCACCGACGACACCCTGGCGCTCGTGCTGCGCGACGACGGAATCGGATTCATCGCCCCCGTGGCCGAAAGCGGTCTGGCAAACATGCGCCAACGCGCCGCAGAACTCGGCGGCACACTGGTCATTGACTCGGCCCCGGGGGAAGGGACAACGCTGCGCTGGGTCGTGCCGATGCCCGCCGAATCCTGAAGCGAGGGAAGGCTAGGTTCCCCCGTCGTTGCGCCCCGGCAGCGGATGGGTCACAAACACCGCAGCCTGCGTGCGGGACTCGAACCCCAGTTTCGCCAACATCGATGACACGTAGTTCTTCACCGTCTTCTCCGCCAAGCGCATGCGCTCGCCGATCTGCCGGTTGCTCAGCCCCTCGCCGACCAGTTCCAGCACCCGGCGTTCCTGCGTGGTCAGCTGGCTGATGCGCGGGTCGGTGTTCTCGTGGGTGATGAGCCCCGAGACGATCCTGGCCTTGAGCCCCGGGGTGAACAGCGATTCGCCGCGAGCTGCCCGGCGCAGCGCGCGGATCAGGTCGTTGCCGGCGATCTGCTTGAGCACGTAGCCGACGGCCCCGGCAAGCACCGCCCCGCGCAGCGCCTGCTCGTCGTCGTAGCTGGTGAGGATCAGGCAGTTCAGCGACCCGTCGATCGAGCGCACGTCGCGGCAGACCTCGATGCCCGTGCCGTCGGGCAGGCGGGCGTCCAGCACCGAGACGTCGGGGCGCAGCGCGGGGATCTGCTTCCGGGCATCGCGCGCCGTCCCGGAGGTGCCCACTACCTCGAAGCCCTCACCCTCCAGCAGCTCGGCCAGGCCGCGGCGGACCAGCTCGTGGTCATCGAGGATGAAGACGCGGATGGGGGCGGCGGATTCGGCGTCGCGGTGGGTGCCGGTGGCCTGGCCAGGGGAAGCATCCGATGTCGCTGCGTGGTCCATGGCGGTTCCTCCCGATCCCCGTTGGCGTGTGCCGGTTACCGTGCACAACTCCCATCCTTGCCGCCGAACCCGCCCCGGACAAGGGGCCAAAGGCCCGTCGTGGAATTCCCGGCCCCGGGGATCTGCGGCAGCGGATGAAACGGTTCTCAGGCCTGCTGCGGGAAGCCGAGGAGCGAGCGGACGCGGGCATACTTTGCCGCCAGGCGGAGCCGCGTTGGTTCGGGCAATTTGGCGGTGCGGGCCGGATCGGTGTTGTCCTCGATGTCGGCGCGTTTGACGCGCAGGGCCGTGGGGTTGGCCCGGATGCGCCCGCAATAGTCTTCCAGCCGTTCGCCCTTGATCTTGGTGACCGCCCTGACCGCTTCGATGACGGTATCGGGGATTCCGGCCTCGGCGAGCTGCGCCGCGGAGACATCGCAGTCTTCCAGCACGTCATGCAGCCAGGCGGCGGCCACTGCCTCGTTCGTGCCGCCGTGCAGGCGTACGCCCGCGGCCACCCGGGCGGGGTGGGTGATGTAGTCGAGCCCTGCCTTGTCCACCTGGCCCGCATGGGCGCGGCGGGCGATGTCTTCGGCAATCCCCACGAATGCTTCTTCGGCCATTGGTTCCTCCGTTGCTTGCAGCACACTGTCCTGCTGCCCAGGATACCGAGACCGGGGGACGGTTGGCCGCAGCGATTGACATTCCGGGGCCCGGGCAAACTACTCGACGCAGGGACGCGTTGGGCGTCAGTGGACGGCGAGGAACTCCTTGGTGGATGAGGCGAACGGCAAAACCCCTGCCGCGGGGGTTCCTAGGAGATGCCCTCTTGGGGCGGGTAGGTGAGGGTGGTTCCCTCGACCTGCGCGAACGAGGTAAGCGTGTGTGGGGTTGCCTTGGTGCTTGAAAAGATGTCCAGGACCTCGACGCCGCGCACCACCAGGGCGTCGCCGACCAGCGAGCGGTGGCAGCGCCAGGGGACGGCCTCTGCGCACATGATGGCGGTGTCGTTGTTCGTGGCACTCTCCAGCAGGTCATCGATGGCAGCTGCGAATTCGCCGGTCTGCATGTAGTCGGCGTAGCCGCGGAAGGAATCGTTGCGCCAGGCACCGTTGATGCTGTCCTTGTGGGTCGGGCGCAGGCCGCCGAGCTCCTTGGCGCGGCGGTAGCCGATGCCGGCGGCGTCCAGGCTTGCGGCCAGGTCCTCGCCGTTGAATTGGGGGTTGTGCCGGGACTTGGGAATGGTCCGGATGTCCACGAGCTGCTTGATGCCGTGGGCGCGCAGGATCTCAATGAAGTCGGCGACCTCGTGGGTGGAATGGCCAATGGTGTGGATACGGGTGGTGGCCATGATGTGCTCCCCTCGTGCCAACCCGGCGTGGATGCCGGGAACGGAAACGGCGCTTGTCTTCAGCGTAGGCGACTTCCCCGCCCATGCCCATGGCTTGCCGCGGAGGTGCTCATCGGCGCTGGGGCTGCGGAGGCCGGCCTTCAAGCCACTGGGCACGGGTGATCGCGTATTCGACATCGCCGAGCTCGTCGCCGTCGATGCGCACCGGCCAGTCGGCGACAAAATGGCGGACCAGGTCCATCCCGCATTTTTCCATGACCATCCGCGAGGCGATGTTCACCGCCATGGTGCTGGCATGGACCCGGGTGACGTCGATGGAATCCGCGCAGAACGCGTGGTCGATGAGCGCGGAGGCCCCCTCGGTGGCCAGGCCTTGGCCCCAGAAACGGTGTTTGAGCCGAAAGCCAAGTTCCGGATCGTCCGCCGGGTCCCCGGGCTCGGGGCGCAGGTGGAACCACCCGGCGAAGTCGCCGCTGTCGCGCAGCTGCGCCACCCAGAACCCGAAGTCGGGCCCCTTCCGGTGGTACTGAAGGTAGGCGGGGATGTACTCGCCGATGATTTCCTGCCGGGGCGTGGGCTTGGAGTTGGTGATGTAGCGCATGACCCGCGGATCCGAATCCAGCTCCACCAGCAGCCCGGCGTCGTCGGCGGTGAATTCGCGCAGCAGGAGCCGCGCGGTCTGCAGCAGGATCCTCATGTCACCAGTGTGCACCGGGGCCAGCGCCCAGGGACAGCCTTGGTCTGCTACCCTGTCGGCATTGTTGCCGTCCGGACAGGGCATGGCGCCGCACCTATTCCTTGACGGCCCCCTCGAGCATGCCCTTGATGAAGTGGCGCTGCATCAGGAAATAGAGCAGGACCACCGGCAGCGCCACCAACACCGCGGCCGCGGCCAACAAGGCCGTGCCCTGGGTGTACTGCCCTTGGAAGAAGGCCAGGCCCAACGGCGCGGTCCGAAACGCTCCGGAGGGTGACATCACCAGCGGGATCAGGAACTCGTTCCAGGTCCACATGAACATCAGCACGACCATGGTGGTGATGGCCGGACGCCCCATGGGCACCAGGATGGAAACGAGGATGCGGGCCTTGGAGGCCCCGTCCACGCGCGCGGCATCCATGATCGAGGGGCTCACGGACTTGAAGTAGGCGCGCATCCAGTAGGTGCCGAACGCGACCGACTGCGCGACCTGGGGCAGGGCAACGGCCCAGAGCGTGTCCGTGAGCCCGAAGGTGCGCAGGTCAAAGAACAGCGGCACGATGATGGCCTCGGAAGGCACCATGATGCCCAGCAGGAAGAGGTAGAAGAGCGCCTGCTCGCCGCGGAAGGACATGGTCCCGAACGCGTAGCCGGAGAGGATCGAGAGCACCACTGCCAGGGACACCACGACCAGCGCCACCATCACCGAGGTGCCCATGTACTGGCCGAAGCGCCCCTCCACCCAGGCGGTGGCGAAGTTCGACGGGTGGAAGGCACCATTGCGGGCGGCGGCCGCATCGGCCGGGCCGAAAGCGGTGGCCAGGATGGAAAGCACGGGGGTGAGCACGATGAGCGAGAAGCCGATGAGGATCGCGTAGTTCAGCGTGCGCTCGGTGCCCGAGACCCTCATGCGCCGCGCTCCGAGATCCGGTTCACGGCCAGCGTGATCAGGAAGATGATCACCGTCAGCGTGACGCCGATGGCGGCCGCGGAGCCGACCTGCCCGGTCTCGAAGGCCCGTCGGTAGACCTCGTAGCTGGGCACCGTGGTGGAGGAACCGGGCCCGCCGGAGGTGGTCATGTAGATCAGGTCGAAGGTCTTCAGCGAGGCCACGATGGTCAGCGTCAGCGCCACGGTGACTTCCGCGCGGACGGCCGGGACGATGATGGCGAAGAACTCGCGGATGGCCCCGGCGCCGTCAAGCCGCGCCGCCTCGAAAAGCTCGGTGGGGATCTTGGCCATGCCGGCAAGCAGCAGCACGGTGACCAGCCCGGTGGACACCCAGGAACCGACCAGCCCGACGGCCGGCAGCGCGAAGGCGTAGTCCCCGAGCCAGGAACGGGTGAGTGCCTCCAGCCCGATGGAGCGCAGCCCGGAGTTCAGCAGGCCGTCGGGGGCGTAGATCTGCTTCCAGGCCACGGAGACCACGACCATCGCAATGACCTGGGGCAGGAACACCAGGACGCGGAAGAGCGGCAGGGCCCGGACCTTGGCGCGGGTCAGCACCGCGGCCAGGACCAGGCCGATGCCGCAGGGCAGCAGCGCGTAGAAGAAGATGAAGGCCGCAGCGTGGCCGAACGCTGCGCGCAGGCGTTCATCGGCGAGGATGTCGGTGTAGTTCCCCACCCCCACGAAGGTGGCCAGGGACAGCCCGTCCCATTCGAAGAGGGAGAGGTGCACCGAGCGGGCCAGCGGGTAGAGCATGAACGCGGTGTAGACCGCCAGGGCCGGTGCAATGAAGAGGTAGGGCGTGATGGTGCGCCCGTGGCGGGCCGAGCGTGTGCCCGGCCCGCCGGTGGTGTCACTTGCCTTGGGTGAAGCCGGCATAGTCAGCTTCCATGGCGTCGGTGAACGCCTTAGCATCGAGCTTGCCGGCCAGCAGGCCCTGCAGCGAGTCGCCGAGGGTGTCTCCCATGGACGGGGTCGCGTAGTCCAGGTACGGCAGCAGGGCGCCCTTGGTGGTGACGGTCTCGAACTCCGTGTAAACGTCCTTGAGCACGCCGGAGGCAGGGGCATACTTCTGGGTGTTGATGACCGGCAGGTTCCCGGTGTCGGCCAACACTGCCATCGCCTCGTCGTTGGTGATGAAGTCGATGTAGGCGGCGGCCAGATCCGGGTTTTCGGTCTTGGAGGTCACGGTGAAGGGCAGCCCGGTGCCGCCGGTGGTGTGCGCGCCGGTCCCGGCGGTTGCCGGCGGGGCGAAGAACCCAACGTCCTCGCCCATGGCGTCGGCCAGGTCCGCGGCCATCCAGGAGCCTCCCATCAGGAACACGCCCTCGCCCTTGGCCAGGTTCTGCCAGGCGGCATCGTATTCGGTGCCGTTGACGCCCTCGTTGAAGTAGCCCTTGGCGTTCCAGTCGGCCAGTTCGGCCGCCGCGGCCTCGTTCTCCGGGGTGTTCCAGGTGGAACCGGCGTTGCCAAAACCAAGCTTCTCGATGTCCTCCGCAGGCGCCTTGGCACCCTGGAGGGGGCCGAAGACGTGGCCCGCGGGCCACTTCTCGATGTTGCCCAGCAGCAGCGGGGTCTCGCCCTTGTCCTTGGCGGTGGCGGTGGCGGACTCGAACCCGGCCCAGTCGGACGGGACGTCCAGGCCCAGGGATTGAAGCTTCTTCTTCGAGTAGAAGACGCCGACCACCTCGCCGACCTGCGGCAGCCCGTAGACCGAGCCGGATCCGAACGTGGTGCCGTCCGTGGAGTACTGCGAGTACTTCAGCACGGAGGCGGGGAAGCGTTCGGTCCAGCCGTAGGCCTGCGCCCACGCATCGAGTGGCAGCAGCTGCCCGGCCTTGACGAAGGAGCCCATGGTGTTGCGGCCGTTGTTGGCCTGGACCACGTCGGGGGCGTCGTTGCCGGACAGCGCCAGGCGCAGGGTCTTGCCCAGGTCCTCGAAGGACTGGGAGTTGCGCTCGATGGTCACGTTCGGATACTTGTCCTCGAAGGCGGCATTGAGCTTGGTCATCTGCTCGTTCTGCCCGCCGCGGACCTCCTGGTCCCAGACGGTGAGCGTCTGCTCGCCCATCTTTGAGACGTCCGTTTCCACGGGGGCACTGGTGAGCGGGGCAGAGGACGTGGGGGCCTCGGAGCCCGGCGTGCAGGCTGAGAGCGTCAGTGCCAGGGCCGCGGCAGCGGCCAAGGCACCGGTGAGGGTCTTGCCTCGGGGTTTCATGGTGGTCCTTTCATGCAAGGTACGTGGTGCAAGTGATGCGACATGTCTCGATGGCCGCCGCCGGGACGGCGGGTGCGGTTCAGCGGGCCGGCGGAAGTGGCTTGTATCCATTGGTCCGGTAGTGTGCCTCGGCCTCGGTCAGCAATCCGAACGTGGCCTCGGCGCGGCGCACGGCATTGAGCTGGTGCTGCGGCAGGACCTCGTCCAGGAAACCGTAGCGCTTGGCGATGTCCCGGCACTCGGCGTTCTCCCGAGCCCGCAGCTTTGTGGACTCCCACCAGTCGGCAATGTCTCCCCAGCCCGGGGAAGCCAGGGAGCCGCCAAAGTGCTTCACGGCCAGGGCCGAGCACAGCGTGGAGAAGAGCAAACGCTGCTCCAGCGGCCAGCCGGCCAGGGTGCCGAGCACGATGCCGGCCGAAAACACGTCGCCGGCGCCGGTCGGGTCGATGGCAGGAACCGGCAGGCTGGGAACGCGGGCGCGTTCGCCGGTGGTGGAGTCGATGGCGATGGCCCCCTCCACGCCCCGGGTGACGACCACCAGCGGGACGCGTGTCGCTAGGGCCTCGAGCGCTGCGTCCGGGGTGGAGGTGCGGGAGTAGGCCATGGCCTCGACGTGGTTGGGCAGGAAGCCGTGGCAGTGTTCCAGATCCCCGAGCATGGCCGGATCCCACTTTTCGGTGGGGTCCCAGCCGACGGCCGCGAAGACCCTGCCCTGGTTCGGGCCGGTGGCCAGCCACCAAGGCGCCTCGTCCCCGGGCAGTGCCAGCTCGGCAATCATGGCCTTGGAAGTTGGCGGGGTTCCGATCAGCTCCATGGCGCTGACGGGCATCGGGTGGCCGTGGGTGACCATGGAACGGTCGCCGCCGCGGGCCAGGGAGACGGTGACCGCCGAATGCCACTCGGGGAAGATGCGCGAGCGGCTTAGGTCTATGCCCTCCTGCTCTTCCAGCAGCGACCAGGACCAGGCGCCGTAGGCATCGTCCCCGAAGCCGGCCGAGAGCCCGGTGGACAGCCCCAGCCGGGCCGCGGCCACGGCGAGGTTCGCGATGCCTCCGGGGACCGATCCCATGCCCTCGGCCCAGACCTCGGTGCCGGGCTGCGGGGCGGAGGGCAGGCCGGTGAAGATGATGTCGAAGAAGAGCGACCCGTGGAGGAAGAGATCAAGGTCGGTGCCGGGATTGGATGCTGTGTCCACCGCTGAGTTCCTCTGACTTGTGCCGCCTGGAGCCTGCCGCTGCGGGTCGGGTCGATGCACCCCCGGATCGCCCGTGGCGGGGGGCCGCTGGGAGCACCCTTGGATTGGACGTTAGCATGCGTCCAGAGACGGTTCAAGTGCTTGAAAATGCTCGTTTTTGCGCATTTCTGACTGCTAGGGTGATGCCATGCTCATCAGCGCGCGACAGGGTTCCATCCTGCGTCGGATCCAGGAGACCGGTGATGTCTCGGTCCAGCAACTGGCCGATGACTTGGGCGTGAGTCTGTCCACCATCAGGCGGGACCTGAACCAACTCTCGTCCGAAGGCCAACTTCGCCGCGTCCACGGGGGCGGGAGCCTCGACGCGGACAAGTTCCCCTTCCGCGAGGTGCTCGCCGCCGGTCCGCCGTCGAAGGAAAACATCGCCCTCCGCGCAGCCGAGCTGGTCAGGGGCGGAGACGTGGTCCTGCTGGATATCGGGACGACCGCCGCCTTGCTCGCCCGGGCACTGCGTGGGCGCCAGATTACGGTGATGACCTCCAGTATTGCGGTGCTCGATGAATTGCGCACCGACACCGAGGTGGAGCTGGTCATCCTCGGGGGAGTCCTGAGGCGCTCCTACCATTCGCTGGTGGGGTCGCTGACCCTCGAATCGCTGGCCAACATTCGTGCCAGCATCGGTTTCCTGGGCTGCAGCGGAGTGCGGCCCGACACCACGGTGCTTGACACCACCGGCATCGAGGTTCCCGTCAAGCACGCACTGCTGGCCACCAGCTCGAATATTGTGCTGTTGGCCGACGAAACGAAATTCCCGGGGGTGGGCCTCCGCGAGGTCTGCACCGCCTCGCGCATTGGCACGCTGGTGACCAGCAAGGGTGCCGATCCCCAGACCCTCGAAGCATTCAGGACATCAGGAAGCGAAGTGATTCTGGCATGAAGCTGACCATCATCGGAGGCGGCGGGTTCCGGGTGCCGCAAATCTTTGAGGCCATCTCGGGCGACACGGAGACGGTGCGCATCACCGACCTGTGCCTCTTCGACTCCGACCCGGAACGGGTGGCAGCCATCGAGGCCGTGCTGGCGCAGATGGCCCCTTCCCTGCCCCGGCCCCCGCGCGTCACCACGGCCTCCGGAGTGGATGAAGCGGTCACGGGTGCCGCCTTCATCTTCTCCGCCATGCGCATCGGAGGCACCGGCGGACGGATCAAGGACGAGAGGATCGCCTTGGAAATGGGCGTGCTCGGCCAGGAAACCACAGGTCCCGGCGGGCTGGCCTACGCCCTGCGCACCCTGCCCCACGCCCGCGACCTCGCCGAGCGCGTGGCCAGGCACGCCCCCGAGGCAATGCTCATCAACTTCACCAACCCCGCGGGCATCGTCACCGAGGCCATGCGGGAGGCGCTGGGAGACAACGTCGTGGGCATCTGCGACACACCGATCGGGCTCATGCGCCGGGCTGTCCACGCCATCGGATCCACCCCCGAGGACGTCGACTTCGACTATGTGGGCCTGAACCACCTCGGCTGGCTGCGCAGCCTCACCGTGGACGGAGTGGACAAACTGCCCGGGCTGTTGGCCGACGACGCGGGGCTCGAAGGCATCGAGGAAGCCAGGCTCATGGGCTCCGACTGGATCAGGGCACTGGGAGCGATTCCCAACGAGTACCTTTACTATTACTACTTCCAGCGTGAAGCCACCGAGCGGCTGCGCGGCTCGGCCGAGACCCGCGGCGAGTTCCTGCACCGCCAGCAGGGACGCTTCTACGAGGAGGCCTGCCACCATCCCGACAGTGCGTTGGAGCTGTGGCAGCGGACCAAGCACGATCGCGAGGCGAGCTACATGGCCGAAAGCCGGCCCGAGTCCGAACGCACCGCTCGCCAGGCCTCCGACATCGAGGGAGGGGGATACCAGCAGGTCGCCCTCGACCTCATGACGGCCCTGCTCGGTGGCAAGCCCGCGACCATGATCCTCAATGTGGCCAATCGCGGTCTGGTTCCCCAGCTGCCCGATGACGCGGTGATCGAGGTGCCGTGCACCGTCACCGGCGACGGCATCGTGCCCCGGCGCATCGCGCCGGTCACCGGCGAGATGCTCGGGCTGCTGCAGCAGGTCAAGGCCGTCGAGCGGTTGACGATTGCAGCTTCGAAAAACAAGAGCGGCGAGCTGGCCTGGCGGGCGCTGGCCGCCCACCCGCTGGTGGATTCAATCTCCGTGGCCAAGTCGTTGCTTGACACCTACCGGGAACAAATCCCGGGGGTGGACGAGGCCTTGTCCGGAGGCGAATGAATCAAGCTTCCGGTCCACGGGGAAAGGTTCAGTCGGCAACCCGGGCGTCAGCCTCGGCCAGCACCTGGTCGAACCCGCCGTCATGGAAGGCGCGGCGCTGGGCCACGGCACCGTTGCCCTCGCTCATCATCCGTTCAAGCCCTGCGCCGACGTATTCGGTGTCTCCGGTGGTCTTCAGTTCCGGGCGGATGTACTGCAGCAGCGACTCCAGGCGCCGGTCGATGCTGCACTTGGTGCCGGTGACCAGATCGTACTGGTTTCCGCGGATCCCAAATTTGGCGGCCTGCCACTGCGCCATGTCCAAGGCCTCGGGCGCCGGATTCGGGATGCGCCCGGGATTGTTGATGCCGGCGGAAACCAAGGCCCGCGCAATCAACGCCAGGAGGACGACGTCGGAGGCGCGCACCTGGGCATCGGCCGTCCTGATCTCCAATGTGGGGTAGCGCGTGGAGAGCCGGGCGGCCCAGCTGATGTGGCCTTGGTCAAGGACCACGTCGGAAGCCAGCAGGAACTCCATCCGGCGCAGGTAGTCCTGTTCATCAGCAAAATACGGTGGAATGCCTTGGATGGACCAGCGGCGGTACTGGATGGTGCGCCAGGACGCGAATCCGCTGTCGGATCCCCGCCAGTAGGGCGAGTTTGCCCCGAAGGCAGTGAGCAGCGGCAGCCATGGCCGGAGCGCGTTCATGGCCTCCACCCCGGAGGCAAGGTCGTCGATCCCCACATGGACATGGGTGCCGCTGAGGTAGTGCTCCGCGGTGATGGCACCGCAGAATTCGTTGATGGAATAGTAGCGTTCTGAAGCGTGCACAGTTGCCGGGCCGGACGGGATCCGCGGCGGCGTGCCCGACCCGACCAAGTGAAGCCCCGCCTGGCGCGCCACAGCCGAAAGTTCCCGGCGGGCGGCGGTGACTGACTCGATCGCCTCTTGGCGCGTGGTGCAGATCGGCGTACTGCGCTCCAGCTGGCAGGAGAGGAATTCGGGATGCGTGGGACTGCTTCCGCCGTTCACTGCCATCAAGTCGTTGTAAACGCGTCGCCGTGGGACGGCCGGCATCCCGGTTTCACGGTCGATGAGGAAGAACTCTTCCTCAATGCCAAAGGTGCGCACCTCGCACTCGCCCCTAATCGACTGCGGTCAAACCGGGCAGCTGCTGGCGGGCACCACGGGCAACCTTCGTGCTGTTGCCGCGATCCAGCTCTGTCACGCGGTAGTGCACATAGCGGGGATTCTCCGCCGCCAGCCTGACGGCCTGGCGGTCTTCGGGCACGTAGGTGGTGAGCATCCCGTAGAAGGACTCGCATGCGCCGCACCAATATTCAACGTCCCAGCATGGAGGCTGGACCCTTTTGGAGTCGAGCAGAAGGGTGACGTTTTCATAGACAAGATATTCGCTGGTGCCACAGCGTTCACAGGTCGGGGCATCATAGGATGGTGCCTCGTTCCTTTGGATGATCCAGGCACCGGCTGACGGGGTTGCCTGCGCGGAAAGCAAAGGCAATCGGGGCACACGCTTGGAAACTGACTTCTTCATGGAGACCACTTTCGACGTACCGTCCAGTAGGTTGGCACACGCTACGTGCAACAATTTCAGCATGTCCCGAACCTGTGCCCTTTAGCAATGAATGGTCACCGTCCACGGGTTCGCCTAGCGCAGAATCCATGGTGGACGTTGGGAATAGCTCGATACCGGGCCCACGCCGACCGGGCCTCAGGAGCTGATCCCCAGGCGCACCTTTCCGGCCTCGACGTGCCAGCGTGCATCCAGGCGCACATTGTCCAACAGGCGGCGGTCGTGGGTCACCAGGAGCAGGGCTCCCTCGTAGGACTCCAGTGCCTCCTCGAGCTGCTCGATGGCCGGCAGGTCAAGGTGGTTGGTGGGTTCGTCGAGCACCAGCAGGTTCACCCCGCGTGCCTGCAGCAGGGCCAGGCCCGCCCGCGTCCGCTCACCCGGGGACAGATCCCGCACCAGGGATGCGGTTTGGTGGGCCTTGAGGCCGAACTTGGCCAGCAGGGTGCGAGCCTCGGCCGGGTTCATCTGGGGAACCGCAAGTTCAAATCCGTCGCCCAGGGCGGTGTCTTCGTCAAGGTGGCTGCGTGCCTGGTCGATCTCGCCGATGGCCACCGAGGACCCCAAGGTGGCCGATCCGGAATCCGGCGCCAGGTGCCCCAGCAGCAGCTTTAGCAGGGTGGACTTCCCGGCCCCGTTGGGGCCGGTGATGCCGATGCGGTCCCCGGCGTTGACCTGCGCTGAGACGGGCCCAAAGGTGAATTCGCCGCGGGTGATGGAGACTTCGTTGAGCGTGGAGACCACGGTGGAGGAACGCGGGGCGGCGGCGATCTCGAATTGCAGCACCCATTCCTTGCGTGGCTCGGCTACCTCGTCGAGGCGCTTGATCCGCGATTCCATCTGGCGGACCTTCTGCGCCTGCTTCTCCGAGGACTCGTTGGACGCCTTCCGGCGCAACTTGTCGTTGTCAGGGTTCTTCTTCATCGCGTTGCGCACACCCTGGGAGGACCACTCGCGCTGGGTGCGGGCCCGGGAAACCAGGTCCGCCTTCTTGTCGGCGAACTCGTCGTAGGCCTCGCGGGCATGGCGGCGGGCAATGGCCCGCTCCTCGAGGTAGGAGTCGTAGCCGCCGTCGTACACGGCGACCTGGTTTTGTGCCAGATCCAGCTCGACGATGCGGGTCACGCAGCGGGCCAGGAACTCGCGGTCGTGGGAAACCAGAACGACCCCGGTGCGCAGCGAAGAGACGAAGGATTCAAGGCGTTCGAGCCCGGCGAGGTCAAGGTCGTTGGTGGGTTCGTCCAGCAGCACCAGGTCGAAGCGGGAAAGCAGCAGGGCCGCCAAGGCAACGCGGGCCACTTGTCCGCCGGAGAGTGCTGTCATGAGGGTGTCGGTGGGCAGGGTGAAGCCAAGTTCGGCAAGCGTCGCCGGAGCCCGGTCCTCAAGATCGGCCGCGCCGCTGGCCATCCAGTGCTCGAAGGCGGCGGCGTACGCGTCATCGGCACCCGGTGCCCCGGAGCCCAGGGCCTCGGCGGTGGATTCCATGGCCTCGGTTGCCGCAGCACAGCCAGTGCGCCGGGCCAGGTAGGCCTCGATGGTTTCTCCGTCGATGCGTTCGTGTTCCTGTGGCAACCAGCCGATGAACGCGCCGTCCGGTGCGCTGGAGACGGTTCCGCCCAGCGGAACGTCCACCCCGGCGAGCAATCGCAGCAGCGTGGATTTGCCGGCCCCGTTGGCACCCACCACCCCGATGACGTCCCCGGGGGAGACGGTGAAGCTGAGGGAAGAAAATAGCGTCCGGTTGGCATGGCCGCCGGCAAGGTCCTTGGCCACGAGTGTTGCAGTCATTGAACCAGTTTAGTTTCCCCGGACCCGTTGCCCGTCATCGGTCATCCAGGGTCCGGTCTCAGCGCAGGTATTGCGAACCCATCCAGTCTGTTTGGCAGTTATGGCTGGTCTGGATCCAGGAACCCGACTTCGTTACCGGTAGCTGCACCTTGGATCCGTTGGGCACCGTTTTGATGATGCCTGAACGCAGCGAAGGACAGCGACTCAGTTTGGAGTTTGCCCCGCATGCGGGTTCGTCCCACCGACCGTGACTTTGGACCCTACCCCCGCGCGGGAGCTGCGGGCAGGATGAGATGACAACCGAAGGGGCAATGTGCCAAGCAAGTGGGGCCCGTTGCACCGTCGGTGCCCGCACGGGCAACCTTCGCGATTCCGGAGAAGCCGTGGATCGGGGGATGGACGTAAGACAAAGGAGATCTAGACCATGAAGCGATGGACTGCATGGCAAAATTGGGTCGCCGTGGCCGCTGGCCTTTACACGGTCTTGGCCATGACCTGGACTACGGAAGTGGGACAGTCTGCCGCCTACATGCTGACCGGTGGTATCGCCTTGATCGTTATTGGCGTTATCAACCTTGCTGCCCCCGGGATGCCGGCGGCCGAATGGGTTCAGCTGGTCGTGGCGGCGCTGGTTGTTGCTTCGCCTTGGATGGGCAGCTTCGCCTCGGGCACGCCGATGGTGGCATGGCATACCTGGATTCCGGGTATTGTCGCTTTGGTTGCCTCGGCAATGGCCATCAAGCCGACGATGCGCATGTACCACGAGCATCATCCGGTTGGCTCGCACTAGGCGATCAACATTCAAAGGCCCGGTTCCCAACCGGGCCTTTCACTTGCGTCTTAGCGGTTTTTGAATACTTTTGGCCATAGGCTGGTGGCATGAGGCTTCGAAGCGAGAAACCGGCAGATCGGCAGGAGATCCGCAAGCTGACCGTGCGCGCATTCGCCGACTCGGACGCCGCCCGGGAACCCGGGGAAGCGGCATTGCTGTCCGAACTCTATTCCTGCGAAGGGTACCTACCCGAATATTCCGTGGTGGCAGAAGTCAATGGCCACTTGGCAGGTCATGCGATCGCCACGCGCGGATGGCTCGATGGGGACATCCCGTTGCTGGGACTTGGCCCGGTGTCGGTGGATCCCGGGGACCAAAAGCACGGGGTCGGGACCGCACTCCTGAATGAGATCCGGGATCGCGCCGCCCAGCGCGGGGAGCGCGCGATCATATTGCTGGGCGAGCCGGAATACTACCGGCGCTTGGGGTACGCGCCGGCCATGCCCCACGGGATCATTCCCTCGGATCCGTCCTGGGGCGACTATTTCATGGTGTTGAACCTCTCGCCGATGCCACTGCCCAAGGGCAACTTCCGCTATGCGGAGCCGTTCGGGGTCTAACGTGGATCCGTCGGCGCGGCCTGGGCAGGCAAAAGGCCACGGGTGCCAAGGAAGGTGGATTCCTTGGCACCCGTGGCCTGTGGATTGTCCGGTGTGGACTTAGTGGCTACGGCGCTTCCACGTGCTGGCGCAATTTGGTGGCCAGTTGCTGCAGCGTCGCAAATTCCTCGTCGGAGAGCGCGGTCCCAATGAGGTCGTGGATGCCCTTGACATGTTCGCGGCCCATCGCCTTCTGCAGCCGGGCACCTTCCTCGGTCAAGGAAATAAGGACAGCCCGCTGGTCGGTGGGATCCGACTGGCGCGAGACCAGGCCCTTGGCTTCCAGCCTGTCAGCCATGCGGCTGAGGCTTGGCTGGGAAATCAACAGGTGCTGGTTCAAGTCCGAAAGCCGGCTGGTACCGGAGGAACACCTGGAGAGATTGAAGAGCACATCGTATTCACGGGTGCTGAGCTCCTTGAACTCCGGGAGTTTCTGGATCTCGCGCATCACCGTGACCTGCGCCCGGAATACTGCTTCCCAGGCGGCAGACGCGGAACGAAGCGAGGCCTGGCTAGACATTGGCTTTTCCGGCGGCGAGCTTGGCGTCGCGGGCCGCAACGCGATTCGCGTGGGTCGGTGCCTCGGGGTGGTCGGCCGGCTTGCGGCTGGCCAATTCCTTGCGCAGCGTGGGCAGCACTTCTTCGCCGAAGAGGTCGAGCTGCTCCAGGACGGTCTTGAGCGGCAGGCCGGCGTGGTCGACCAGGAAGAGCTGGCGGTGGTAGTTGCCGAATGCCTCCTGGAAAGTCAGGGTCTTTTCGATCATTTCCTGCGGCGAGCCCACGGTGAGCGGGGTCTGGTCGGTGAAGTCCTCCATGGAGGGGCCGTGGCCGTAGACCGGGGCGTTGTTGAAGTACGGACGGAATTCATTCTTGGCGTCCTGGGAGTTCTTGCGGATGAAGAACTGCCCGCCAAGGCCCACCATGGCCTGGTCCGCGCGGCCGTGGCCGTAGTGCTCGTAGCGCTCGCGATAGAGGTTGATCAGCTGGATGTAGTGTTCCTTGGGCCAGAAGATGTTGTTCGCGAAGAAGCCGTCGCCATAGTAGGCCGCGATTTCGGCGACCTGCGGGGTGCGGATCGACCCGTGCCAGACGAAGGGGGCCACGTCATCGAGCGGGCGCGGGGTGGAGGTGAAGTTCTGCAGCGGGGCGCGGAACTTCCCTTCCCAGTTCACCGTGTCTTCGTCCCAGAGACGGCGCAGCAGGTTGTAGTTCTCGATGGTCAGGTTCACCGAGTCCTGCATGTTCTTGCCGAACCAGGGGTAGACCGGGGCGGTGTTGCCGCGCCCGAGCACCAGGTCCACGCGGCCGTCGGCGAGGTGCTGCAGCATCGCGAAGTCCTCGGCGATCTTCACCGGGTCATTGGTGGTGATCAACGTCGTGGCAGTGGAGAGAATGATCTTCTCCGTCTGCGCCGCGATGTAGGCCAAGGTCGTGGTGGGGGAGGAGGAGAAGAACGGGCGGTTGTGGTGCTCGCCGATGGCGACGACGTCCATGCCGACTTCTTCGGTCTTCTTGGCGATGGCAACGATGTCCTTGATGCGCTGGGCCTCGCTCGGAGTTTTGCCGGTGGTGGGATCGCGGGTGATGTCGCTGACTGAGAAAATGCCGAACTGCATGATGCCTCCTGTTGGGCTGGGTGGACTTCGCTCTGGTAACCAGTATGCCAGATTTATATGCGTTTGCATGGAATAGCGAGAATCGTCACCAAATAATTCCCCAGGGTTCATGTGGCGTCTCTCACGACTCGCTTCGTCTTCGCGGTAGGCTCCGGCCATGGACACGCCATTATCGATCAACCAGGACCCTGCCCGTCGGGATCCGGTGCGCTGGAACTCGGTGGCCGGGATCGTCGGCTTCCTGGCCATTGTGGAACTCACCAGCGGGATCCTGCAGGGATACTACACGCCGCTCATGACCGACATAGCCCGCCATCTGGGAATCCACGATGCGGATGTGAATTGGTTCGAGGCCGCCCAGCTCATGGTCAGCGCGCTGGCGGTCCCGCTGTTGGCATCCCTCGGGGACATCTTCGGGCACAAGAAGATGCTCCTGCTCTCGGCCGTGGTCACCGCACTGGCTTCATGGGCAGTGGTGTTTTCCGGATCCTTCACCACGTTCCTGGTCGCATGGGCATTGCAGGGGGTCTATGCGGTGTGGCTGCCGCTGGAAATAGCCATCGTCTTTTCACGCGCCCGCAAACTGGGCATCCCCGGCCCGGTGACCCGTCGCGCGGCGGGGCTGCTGGTGGGGGCGCTCGAAGTCGGGGTGATTGCCGGTGCGCTGGCCGGCGGCGCGCTGATCGGGGTCTTCGGCGGCAGTGTTCCGCTGACCATGACGATCCCCGCCATCGCCACGACGATTTGCATCTTTGCCGTGGCCTTCGGCGTGCCCGATGACGGGGAGCGCAACGGGGCCAGGATTGACGGCGGGGGATTCGGCTACCTGGCCACCGGGCTGCTGCTGCTCACCAGCGGACTGAGCTTCCTGCGGATCAACGGCGCCGGCAGCCCGTTGCCATGGGGATCGATGGTGCTGGGCCTGGCCGTGCTTTACGTGTTCTACCGCCACGAAAACAAGCAGGCCGATCCGCTGATAGATTTCAAGGTCCTCTTCGCCCGGTCGATGTGGCCGGTGCAGCTGACCGCAGGACTCTTTGGCGTCTCGGTCCTGGGGGCCCAGATTCCCATGAGCACCTTCGCCCGCACCGACCCGGCCGTCAATGGGTATGGCCTCGGGCTGGGCGCATCGGGCGTCTCGGTCATCATTGGGGCGTATGTGCTTTCGATGCTTGTGGGGGCGTTGCTGTTCCCGGTGGCTGCGCGACTTGTGGGTGCCAAGGCGACGCTGGTCTCGGCCAGCGCGCTCGTTGGCATCGGGTATCTGATGTTCCTGCCGTTGCATGCCTCGCTGGCCCAGGTGTTGGCAAACATGGTGGTTGCAGGCGTTGGTTCAGGGGCGTTGATCGCGGCTCTGCCGGCGGCGGCTGCGGCAGCCGCCCCCTATCACCGGACGGGCATGGCCACCGGGCTGACCAATGCGGTGAAGACCATTGGAGGTTCCTTCGCTTCGGCGGTCTTCGGGCTGGCCCTCATCGGCCAGGTGGCCGGGGCGGCATCGAACACGGCGGTGGAAAACACCGCTGCGCCATTGGCCGGATACATGATCGTTTGGGCCATCTGCGGCGGGACGGGGATCGTGTGCGCACTGGTGCTGTTCGCCGTGCCGCGAAATGCCCTCGAGGATACCGCACTTGCCGGGAAGCACCGGTAGGCGGGCGTGTGGGGGAGGAGTTCCCGTCGCGCGAGACGCACGGCATCCCGCGAGCGGATGTGGTGTGTGGGCGTCGGGACCCGCGCTTCAAGTTCTCGTGGGTTGCCGGCACGAACACCTTGCTCCTGGATTCCTTGGAGCGCGGTATAGGCCGGTAGAGCCACATTGAAGTCCTGAGGGGTCCCGACGTCTTCGACGATACTCCTTTTGACGTGCTTGTCCATCGTCACCGGCAGGGAATTTCATGGACATGCGCGGACCATCCCCGAGCGCCGCGAAGTCCGGTGAAAAGTACTGCCAGAAGTAGTAGGGCCTATCCGTGGCGCATGTGCTTCCACCAGGTCAGCGGATCGGCAACCTTGAACCGCCGCCCCGTCATCGAGCTGGGGATGACGCGCACGAACTGGTCCTTGGGCCCGGATTCCCAGGGGAAGAGCATGAGGTTGAAGGAATCCAGCGTTTCCTCGATGCCGCCGAAAAGTTCCGCCTTGCCCTGGACCATGACCGACCAGGCGACGCCGGTTTCCGGGTTCACCCCGTCCGCCTGAAAGCCAACGTGGGGCTGGGCACGCAAGGTGTCCAGCTTGGTTCCCGGTCCGGTGCGGAATACCACGGTGCCGTGGTCGACCGTGAAGTTGATCGGGAAGATCTGTGGCATGTCGCCGTGGCTCACGGCGAGATGGCCGAGGGAAACCGCTCGAAGCAGTTCCAGGCACTGGTTGGATTCGAGGGCCTCAACGTCCGTGTGTGTCTGTTCCTTTTCCATGACTTGAGCGTACGTGCGGTCGGACAAAGTGGCCAGAGGACCGTACCCGTTTTCCGGGCCAGTGTGGCCGCCGGAGTCCAGGGGGCCGGAATGATGCCGGCCCGATGGGCGGGGATGGAGCCCCGCATCCGGTTCGGACTCAGGAATCCCGTGGCTGCTTCCTCAGCAAGTCCTCGACTTCCTTGCGTTCCTTGCGGGTCAGCGGGATCATCCCGGTGGCCGGATTGATCAAGGTGCCCGAGGCTGCGGTGCCCGTGGCGCTGACCGGCGGCGGTACCGAGCCGTTGCCCGAGTTGCCCGCCCCGACGGATGCGCCACCGGCAAGCGGCGTGCGCCCGGCCGCTGCCATGGCAGCGATCAGCTCCCGCGTCGGTTCGGTCGGCGTGACAACAACCGAGGTTCCGGCCCGTGTGCCAGGTGCGGAGTGCCTGTCGATGCGGCGTTTGGCCGCCCGCTCCTTGGCGCCCTCCACCAAGTGGTAGAGCACCGGCACCAGGATCAGGGTCAGCGCGGTGGAGGAGAGAAGCCCGCCGATGACCACCACGGCCAGTGGCCTGGAAATGAATCCGCCGCCACCGGTCAGGCCCAGGGCCATCGGGACCAGCGCGAAGATCGTGGCCAGTGCCGTCATCAGGATCGGGCGCAGGCGCTGCCGGGCCCCGTGGTGGATGGCGTCGGCAAGGTCCATGGCCGGGTGCCCGTCGCGCGGCTTGCGGTACTGGTTGATCAAGTCGATGAGCACGATCGCGTTGGTGACCACGATGCCCACCAGCATCAGCATGCCGATCAACGACGGCAGGCCGAGCGGCACCTTGGTCAGCAGCAGCAAGCCGATGGCGCCGGTGGCGGCGAACGGGATGGAGACCAGCAGGATCAGCGGCTGAATGAGCGACTTGAAGGTCGCGACCATCACCACGTAGACGATGGCGATGGCCGCCAGCAGCGCCAGGTAGAGCTGGCCGAAGGACTCGGCCTGCTCGGTGGCCGCCCCGCCCAGTTCCGCGGTGGCTCCAGCGGGCAGGGTGAGCGACTCGAGGCGCTTGGCAACCTCGGCGGAAACCGCACCCAGATCGTTTTCCCCCGGGGTGACGGAGACCGTGGCGATGCGATCCCCGTTGGAGGAGGTGATGGTTGCAGGGGATTCGGAGCGCTCCACCGTCGCCACGTCGCCCAGTTTCACGGTGCCGCCCGCGGCAGGCAGCACCAGGTTCCGCAGCTGGTCAAGATCGGTGAGCTCGGTTCCCTCGCCGATGAGCACCGGGTAGTCCGTGTAGCCAAGGCGCATGGTGCCCGCGGGGACGGGGGAGAGCGTCCCGGCCGCCAGCGCGCCGATCTGTTCCTCGGAGAGCCCGGCGGCGGCTGCCTCGGCCCTGTCGATGTCGATGGAGACCTGGGGGCGCGCCTCGGAGAGGTTGTCGCCCATGTCTGTCGAGCCTTCGATTCCGGTCAGGGCCGCCACAGTGACATGGGTTGCCTCGGTGAGCAGCTCCGGGGTGGTCGCACCGACCTGAACGGTGATCGCGGAGGAGCCGCCCCGGCCGCCCTCGGCGGCGGAGATGGAGATCTCGGAGTCGCCGCCCAGGGGAGCCACCGCGGCGCGGGCGGCGGCTTGGATGGCTTCCTGGTCGGCGTCGGCATCGGTCATGACCGTGAAACCGGCAGTGTCGGTCGCGCCACCCTGGAACGCGGCGAAGCCGCCGGACGGGGAACCTGCCGTCAGCTGCACATCCACGACGCCATCGAGCCCGCGCAGCGCCTCCTCCACCGGCTCGGCCTCCTTCATGGTGGTTTCCAGGGAAGAACCGGCCGGCAGCTTTTGGGTGACGGAGAAGGTGTTTTGCCCGGTGCCGCCCAGCAGGTTGGTGGGCACCAGCGGGATCAAGACGACGGTAAGTCCCAGCAGGAGAACGGAGGCCGTCAAGGTGATGACGGGGTGTTTCTGCGTCTTGCGCAGGATGGGGGAGTAGCCGCGCTGCAGCCAGGACTTCGCTTCCCTCTTTTCGGCAGCCGCCCTGGCCGCTGCGGCATCGGCGGCCCCTGGCCGGCTGTGGCCCAGGAACCAATAGGCCAGCACCGGGACAATCGTCAGGGAAACCAACAGCGAGGCCAGCAGGGCAATGGTCACGGTCAGCGCGAACGGTCGGAAGAGTTCCCCGGCCATGCCGCCGACCAGGGCCACGGGCAGGAACACTGCCACGGTCGTCAGCGTCGCGGCTGCCACCGCCGTGGCCACCTCGCGCACGGCGGTGAGGATGGCCTTGGATTTTTCCTCGCCATAGGCGAGGTGGCGCTTGATGTTTTCGATGACCACGATGGAGTCGTCCACCACGCGGCCAATGGAGATGGTCAACGCGCCCAGGGTGAGCATGTTCAGCGTGTAGCCGCCGGTGCGCAGGCCTATGAAGGTTACCAGCAGGGACAGCGGGATGGAGATCGCAGTGACCAGGGTGGAGCGCACCGAAAGCAGGAAGATGAGGATGACCACGACGGCGAAGCCCAGTCCCAGCAGTCCCTCGACGGTGAGATCGTGGATGGATTGCTCGATGAAGGGGGCCTGGTCGAAGACCGTGGTGAACGTCGCGTCGGGCCCCAGCTGCGCGGCGAGCTCGGGCAGCAGCGCGGCGACTGCATGGGAAATGCCCACGGTGTCCCCGTCTGGCTTCTTGGTCACCGACACGGCCAGCGTCTCGATCCCGTTGGTGCGCGTGATCGAGGTGGCGGCGTCTTCTTGCATGCTGACATCGGCCAGCTCCGAAAGCTCGTGAACGCCACTGGCTCCCCGCACCGGCAGCGACTTGACGGCGTCAAGGGAATCGATGGTGGAGCCGGAGGTGACGGGCAGGTCAAGGCCCTCTGTGTCCAGACGGCCCACCGGCATCAGTCCGGAGCCTTCCTCGATGACCTTTTTCAGGTCGTTGCCGTTGAGGCGTTCGGTGGCAAGCCTTGCGGTATCGGGAAGCACTGCGATGTGCTGGGAAGTGCCGCCGGAAACTTCTGCGGTACGTACGCCCTCCACCTTGGAGAGCTTGGGCAGCACCAGACGCTCGACGTCCGCGCGCAGGTCGTTCAGGTTTCCGCCCCCGGAAACCGCGAGATAGACGATGGGGAAATCGGCGATGGAACCGGCAAAGGCCGAGGGTTCGACGTCTTCGGGAAGCGAGGACTTGGCATTGGAGATGGCCTTGTCGACCTGGGCGCGCGCCCGGTCCAGATCGGTTCCGTAGGCGAAGGACAGTGAGAGGGTCGTGAAGCCGGTTTGCGAGGTGGAGGAGGAGGATTCCAAGCCCTCCACTGCCTGGAGCGCGCCCTCGAGTGGCTGGGCCACCTGCCTGTCGATGACCTCCGGAGAAGCTCCAGGCTGGGATGCCAGCACCGAAATCCGCGGGAACTCGAGTGCGGGGATGAGCTCCTGCCTGAGCTGCCCCATGGTGATCACGCCAAACACCGCCACAAAGACCGTGATCAATGCGATGAGGGCGCGATTGCCCAGGGATAGTGCCGCCAGCCGGTGCATCTGCCATCCTAGAAAGTTTGTCTTGTTCGCTATTGCTCCGAGAACAACTCTAGTTGGCCTGCGGCGGTCGCGAATGCACCCAGAGGCGTACCTTGATTTCCGGGAAGAGCCACACGCCATCGCTGGGGCGCTCATGGCGGAAAAGGTCTCCCTGGCACCGGAGTCTGGGACCTTTTCCTTCGAGGGGTGCAGGATCCCCCAATGTTATTCCCTGCACCCCTCGAAGGAGACTTTTGCGTGCGTATCCCGGAGGGATGCAGTGTGACGCTGTGCTGAAGATCCAGCGTATGAACACTATGTGGTGGAACCCGGTCGTCGAACGCACGTGCAACGACCTTGGGTGGAATGACTTCCCACGAGTGGATTGCCCATAGCTGCCCGTAATCGCCCCACCGGGCCCATGCCCGGGTAATTTCTAAGAGGTCGTGGGGCCACTATGTGATTCCTGAATCTTCTTTCTGGCTAGTTTCTATGCAGGAGACATTATCGAACGACGGACGCGGGGAACAGGAAACCCGAAAAATATTTGGCCGATTTGTTCGGGCTCCTGCACCGCGTGTTGGTAAAACCTCGATGCGCTTGGATATTGCCTGCCGGAAGCGCTGGCGCTGGCGCTTTCGACAGTCGTGATGTCGATACGGTGGACTGACCTCTGCGTCCCGTGCAACGATTGACGAACGGTCAAACGAGCCGGGTCATGGTGCCCGGCTGCCAGTGGAATCCGCGAAGGAACGACTTTCTACTCCCACAGTCAGAGGAGAAAATATGTTCAAGCAGTTCGGCCAAGGAACGCCAGAATTCCGCGATCCCCAGGGCCTCACGCTTCCTCCGGAGCACGAGCCCGCGCCTGAGACCCCACCGGGCCCGCCGCCGGGTCCGGATCCGGAATACCCGGTACCAGGTCCCGACTTTCCGCCAGGGCCCCCGTCCCATCCCGATCCGGAACCCGGGCCCTATCCATCGCCTATTCCCGATCCTTCGCCGGACCCGGACCCGGACCCGTTCCCCTCGCCGAGCCCGGCCCCGGGGCCAGACCCCATGCCGCACCCCGACCCGACCACCAGGCCACCGTCGATGGATTAGTCGGTTTCACGAGAGAGGATGCTGTGCGGATCGGCTTCGGTGAGATGCGGCACCGAAACGCATCCCGCCCTTCGCTGCCTGGGGCTTGCCCGTCTTCGAGGGGCGGGCCAGAACTCAGGCCGTAAGCGCGCTTGCCGCGTCATTGATGACCCGGTCGATTCCGCCCAGGGCCATGCTCTCTCGTTGTCGCCGGGCACCATTGCCGCGAGTCAGAAGTTGGTCCGTGGCGGCTTTCACGAACTCGAGGTCGCCGTTCTCATCCAGCGCATCGCCGATATGGCCGAGCAGGACTCGCACAAGTTGATCGGACGGTACTCTATCGCCGGTCTCGGGGTGCAATTGGTTGCCCTCCAGGCCGTTCTTAGCCGCCTGCCAGAAGGCGAGATCAAGCATCTCAGGATGTATTCCATCCTGCGGAACGGGTTCACGGATGATCGTCTCCACCAGTGCCCTGATGATCAACGCCAACGTCACCGACTCGTCGGCCCGCAATTGGGCATCGGAAATCCGGATTTCTATGGTCGGATAATGGTTTGAAAGGCGGGCCGCCCACCCGATATGGCCGGCATCAAGAACCACATCTGAACCAAGTATTCGTTCTAGCCGCTTGAAGTAGTCATCCGCTCCGGTGAAATAGGGCGGAATTCCCTGCACCGACCATTGACGGTAGTGGATACTCCTCCACGAGGCGAACCCCGAGTCTTGCCCGCGCCAGAACGGTGAATTTGCGCCCAGAGCCGCCAGCGCGGGCAACCATCTACGGATGCCGTTGAGGGCGTGCACCCCGGCCTCGGAATCCTGGATCGAGACGTGCACGTGCAGACCCGATACATATTGCTCGCTGCTGATGCCAGGCAGGTACCGGTGTATCTCCCTGTAGCGTTCGGTTGGGGCGATCCCGGCTGCGGATGCCCCGATCAGCGGGGCTGTGCCCAGGGAGACTGCAAGCAGATCGTGCCCCGATGCAGTCCTCGCAAGGCCTTGCCGGAAGCCACGGACAGAATCCAGGGCCTGCTGCGCGGAGGAGCAAACGGGCGTGGCCATTTCGATCTGGCAATCCAGGAGCTCGTGCTGTGAACTGCTCTCTCCCGCACGTAGGGACATGAGCGCCTCGCGGGCCTTCTCACTGGGAGCAGCGGGCAATCCGGTTTCGGGATCCATGAGAAAGAATTCCTCTTCGATGCCAAAGGTACTCATGGTGAACTCCTTACAGTAACCCGCAGCCGGAAGTCGAAGCCCCATGGCGAGGGAGCGGAATCGGGGTGGAACGGTGTGCCGCACTCGGCCGACATGCTTTCCGAGTTTTCGGGTCAAGGAGTGCGGTATCAATGGACGTTGTATGCGGAAGGAGGGATTGAATGCGGGATATTGACGTGCGAGCGTGCCGATTCGGTGCCCGGACAATGGGCGAACACGGGCTGCTCCCACGAGACACCCGTTCAAGTGCCACTGGGCTCGACCGTATTCTTTGCGAAGCCAGCCCCACGGGAAAATCGGTCTGTTGCGAACGGCTCCCTTGAACTTGCCTCACCCGCTTTCACGGCCAGCCGGTGGGCTGGTTCCTCGGTGCGGTGCGTGGATTTTCGGTCATGACGGAGGGTATCTTCCCGCACGTTGCCGGATTCCGGCTCGCCCGCTTGGGGAAAGGGCATTTGAACGCCACCATGCATTTATCTTTACACGGGCCCGGATGGGCGGCAATGCTGGGAACAGCCCCCGGGGGGAGGTTGCGGCCACATACACCGATGAGTTGGGAAAAGAACGATGGGAAAGGAGGACTCGATTCCGGTGAACCAAATTCGTCTGCGCGTCAGGGATGCCATCAGTTCAAACACCGAAGGATTGAATCAATCAGGCATCGCACGCCAAGCAGCCATGAGCCAAGATGCTTTAAGCCGTTCCCTGAGCGGACAACGAAATTTTAGCGCCAGTGAGCTGGCAGCTCTGGCCAAGATCCTGAAGGTCTCGCTCCAATGGCTGATCACGGGAGACCCGCGGGCCGACGCCCACAATTCCGAAGGACCGCCATATGTCCGAGGCAGATTGGACCGGGTGGCCGAGACCGTTGCCTTTCCTGCGGGCGCCTACCGGGAAGTTGCCTTGACTACGCCGTCTGTGCCCGTGCCGCCCACGGGGCTAACGCCCGAAGAAGCCGCGACCCACGTAGCTTCCCTACTCTCGCGCGGCTCCTCGCAACCTTTCATGCAGGACTTACCCGCCGCCATTGAAAATGCCTACGGCATCGGGGTTTTCGTGGTGGCCGAGGGGCCCGCATTCGACGCCCGGGCCATGGTCGCCGGCGAGGTCACGTACGTGGTGGTGCGCGGCACGGGCGCTTGGTACCAAGCGAACCTTGTGCTTGCGCGTGAACTCGGGGAGTTGGTGGGCGGAAGACAACCGGAAATCGGCCATCGGGCACGACGCAGGGACCAATGGTCGAAGGAATTTGCTTATGCTCTTTTACTCCCCGAAGAGACCGTGCAGTCGATTGACTGGAACAAGCAGTCCCCCCGCGAGCTGGCTGCCTTCCTGTGGGAAAGAGGGGTGTCCGCCAAGGCCCTTGCCCAGCGGCTGGATGCCTTGGGGATCCAACGCGGACCGGCCCTTGTGCATGCCGACGAGGGAACGCTTCAATTGCTCGTTTGGCACAACCCGGATTGCCTCAGCCATGATCGAGCGCGCGCCTATCGATCGCCGCGGATACCCTTCGACCTGTTTAGCGCACATCTCAAAGGAATGCGCGAAGGGCGGGTGGATGGAACTTCACTTGCCTGGATGCTCGACACGCCGCTGACTGAACTCTAGACACCGGCAGGCCCCGCATCAAAGGGATGCAAAAAGGTTGGAATCCCGAAGACGGCCAAGTAGCGTGGCAGACACAGCCCCGGGGACCGCCCCACTGCGCTGGAAGGGACCAGCACCCATTTGTGGCCGAATGTCCTTCTGCCTTCCGGGCGGAAGTGTGCGTGTTCGACACATCAAAGGGAGTGGCCAGGGACAGTTCGATGTGAAGGGAGCATGACAATGCCAAAGGACAAGACTCCGCAGATCAAGGACGATGAACTCTATGAAAAGTTGCGCGACGAAGGAAATTCCAAGCAAAAAGCCGCTCGAATCGCCAACGCGGCTGCCCGCGACGGAAGGTCGAAAGTAGGGAAGCGGGGCGGAAAGGCAGGCGACTACGAAGACTGGACTGTTCCAGAGCTGAAGGCCCGGGCCAAGGAAATCGGGTTGAGTGGTTACTCGAAGCAGAACAAGAAGGAACTGATCGATTCGCTGCGAAATTCCTAACGAATTGACTGACAACGAGGAGACGAATTGACTGACAACGAGGAGGCAGAAAATGACTCACAAGAATGCCGACGGGGATCAGGAGGACCAAACGTCCGTTCCTCCGACGCTGGACAGTTTTGATCCGCTGCGCGACGCCGAGACGTTGCTGGACAACGGCACCCCGAGGAACGAAGAAGCCAAGGACAGAGATGCGGACTTGCTCGGAGAACCGGGAAGTACAGCTCCCGGTTCAAATTAGCGCGGGCCCGAAGACTCGAACGAAGACGACGCACGCTTCGATGCTGGGTAAAGCAGCGCGGCGTAGGGCAGAAGTAACCCGTGCATTACAAGACGGAGGTGGAGTCGACGGCTGATGCGGTCGACCCCACCTTCCAGGTCCTGCAGGCAAGAGCAACCTTAGCCCTGCGTGGATTGCTCACTTGTCGGTGACGTCCCGGGCGGCGTCCTTGAGGTGCTCGCCGGCTTGCTTCGCCCTGGCCTCAGCCTCTTCCCTTGCGCCCTCCGCCTGCAGGCTTTCGTTGTCGGTTGCGTCGCCGGTATTCTTCTTGATCTTGCCTACGGCCTCTTGCGCCTTATTGCCGATTTTGTCTCCGATACCCACGGGGGTCCTCCTAGGATTGGTTCCAGATTTTTGTACATTCGGTAACGTGCATGGCCACAGTGGCCGCGAGCCGTGCCCCGGAAGCGCGACAGCCGCTTTCGGGTATTGAACCCGCATGACGTGCCCACAAATTCATCGATGTCCTGCCCGCCTCCCTTTCCGCGAACTTGTATCCGGCCGAGCTAGGGCGCCCGATAGATGTTTTCGCTGTTGCGATCCACCCGCCGGTGGTAGTGCATCCCGGCTTGGCCTCCGAGGATTGCTCCGAGCAGCGGGACGATGACTGCGATTGCCAGCGCGATCCAACCAAGAGCGGACATTGCGCCGTCCATGGGAAGTTGTGGGATGCCGTTTAGTTGCCCCAAGGCCTCGAACTTGACGTTGGCAAGGACTGTGAGCGCGGCTACGGCAATCGCGGCGATGATCGCCCAAAGCCAGACGGCCATTCCCTGCCGCATCCCGTTAAAGCGTGCCATCCTGCCAGCTACGTAGCCGCCGCAAAAGTAGGCAAGAAGCAGGACCAACACCAAGACAATGGCGGAGATCCAGGCGGTGGCATCCGGATTGCCGGCAACGCTTTCGGTGGCGGTACCCAGATCGGTGTCGGTGGCCAAACCAACGCCGGCACCAAAGGCTGTGATGAGCGCCGTGAGCAGGACAGTGATTCCCATGGCGGTCACCCAGCCAAAGAACGCACTGCCGACCTTGACGCCACCGAATTGGCTGCGTTCCCGAGCCAACCTCTCGTTGGCTCGATAGCTGGAAGTACTCGAACCTGAACCCGTGGTTTCCATCAAACGACCTCTTTCTTGATTTGTCACCCGTTAGGTATTGCCTCGCAAGGAGCTGCTCGTGCCCCAAGGCCGTTTCTCAGGGATCCATCCGTTCGCCGCTGCGGGGACGCTTCATTTCAGGCCCGTCTTCCGTCGCACTACGGTCACCTTCGGAAAGTGATTCGTTTCCGTTCCGCTCCACGTCGTTCGTTTGCGGTCCATCGAGGTACGCGCCATGCTCCCCGGAAAGGCCGTAGGATGCCCCTGCTTGTTCGGACGCCGATGCGTCCACTGGATGCTCGGTAACCACGTACTTCCGGATTCGGGGACGTCCGGACGTGGGGCCGATGGTGTGCACATGTTCTTCGGCGCCCTGCGGGGTGTCTTGGTTCAGTCCTACGGGTTCGAGGTTGTCCTGGTCTCTCGGGGTCTCTGGTGTTTCGGGTTCAGTGACTCCACGGTTCGCGCCCAGACCGGCCTGCGAGTAGTAGTCGTAGAGGCGATCCTCGTCCTCGGGACTCAGATGCCCCATGGGATCGACGTTGGGCGCGTCCTTCACGAATTGCTTGGTGAACCTGACGTAGAGCTGTCCATTGGAGATTTCCGCATCATCCAGCGGCACAAAGTTTTCAGACGAACCGAACAGACCGGTTTTCACGGTAGCGAAGTGTGGGAGGTCGGTTCCATCGTCAAGATAAATCTGACCGAGGGTACCGATCTTTTCTCCTTCGGAGCCAAACACGTTGGCTTTGGTTTCCAGCAGGGGCTTGAGATCTTCGTTGTTCAGCATGGTGTTTTCCTTTCCGGGGGAGCTCGGGAGGAGATTCGAAGTGGCCGGCGCAGTATCGTGAACGATTCTTCTGCGTGGCGGGGAACGGGCATGTCATGTCCTGTGCCGTAGTCGCCCGGAAGCGGAGACTTACTCCGCCCACGATCGGCCCAGTTACTGGCATCTACTTCCTCCCCGCACGACCTCAGCCACGGACTGGCAAACGGGAAGCGTGTGACCCGCAGCCTCGCCCATGCCGCAAGCCAAACACTGCCGGCATCGCAATTCAAGAAAGTGTCGCACCACTAGGAGACGGCTGGAAACATCCACAACTGGGCATCGAGAAAATCCCAATACGACGATGCCCCGGGCCGGGAGTCCCGCGAGGGGATCATCATCGTTGTCCAGCGACGGTGAGAATCACCACCCGGGCCATACGGGCCTATCCGCCGGTGTCCGGGTCCATCACCGAGTAGTAGCCATCCAGCAGCGATTTCTCCGCGTCATCGAGCACGGAAGCCGGGTCGACCTTTGGCGCGTGCCTGATGACATCCTTGGAGAACCGAACTTGCAGGTGGCCGTCAGTGATCACCGCACCCCTGAGGGAGACGAGGAGCTCCTCCGCTCCGAACAGGCCGAGACGAACAGTCACGAAGTCCGCGTCCCCGGTGCGCACGTCCATGAAAATGTTCCCGAGGGTCCCGATCTTTTCCCTCGCCGGACCATAGACAGTGCTCTTGGCATTCTTCAATGCGTTCAGGTAGCCGTGGCCCAGCATGTCTGTGTCCTTCCTGGATTTTCCACCCGTTCCCACCATCCGTACCACGCGGCTGCGCGAACACGGATGCCCAGGAGGGGCAAGCCGACCTGGGCATCCGGAGTGACGGGTTATCCACTGCAAGCAAAGCACCGAGCACCCATGCATTCAAGGGCAACGGGAGGTAACAGGCTCGAGTGGGCAGGGATGAGATTCAGGAGGCGATAAGCTTCAACTCCCGGCGACCTACCCTCTGACCGGTGATCCAATCATTCCAGTCAATTCTCAACGTGTAGTTTCCTGCCGCAGGCGGATGCAGAAGCATGTCGTATCTTTCCGCAGCACCCATGGTAAGGGTATGGGTGAACAAACGAGCCCTGGAATCCGGGTGCATGCTGGTGGGGATTGCCGGTTGCCCGGGGGCCGAAGTATGCCGGAAGGGCCGGCCATCGTGGGCAATGAGCTCGGCGATGCGCGCCGGCGTTCCGTCTTCGTGGAGGAACGTGATCCTGTTGGGGAGGTAGTTCCCGTCGCAGAAGCGCATCAGGCTTGGCGCCTTCCCGTTTCCCTTCACATTGATCGGCAGCTGGGTCGGTGCCCACACTTCTTCTTCCCGTTCCTTGCGCTGGGCCAAAAGACCGCCGGTGATGTAGAAGTGGGTGGGTTCAAAACGGTTCAGCCCGACATCTTCGCCCGAAAGGCCAGCAGCATGTCCCATCTCGTGCCACCGTGGATCGATCGAGAACGGCATGATCAGCGACTCAGTGGCGATGTCGTATTCGGGTCCGTCGGCAAAGGCGCGCCGGTTTCCCGGGGAAACCGGGAATTCGGGCAGCACGATGGGATCGATGACCAGCGGGCCCAGCAGCCCCATCTGGGCGTGTAGCGGGGTGTTGACGTGGCAATGGTAAAAATAGGTGCCTGCCGCGCCGTAGTTCGGGTCGTGTGCACGCCCCGGTTCGGGCTGCCACTGATAGGTGTATGAGTCGTCGATTTCGAACGAGGTGTGTCCCACGCCGTCGTTTCGGGGGTCGGGCTCCATGCCATGCCAGTGGATGGTGTGTGGCCCCATGCTGGGTTCCACCGTGGCATGGAAGATGTTTTTTTCCATGGGTCGCAAGGTTGGGCCAGGGAAACCGCGCCCCGAGTCGCTCTTGTGGAAGACCCACATCTCGAATTCCGCACCGTCGGGAAAACGCAAGTCGCGGCTCGACAGGTCCATGTTGACTTCCAAATGGGGAGTCTGGCGAAAAAGCGTCTCCGGATTGTCCTGCTGCATCTGGTGCGATGCGAAATCGGCTTGGGAGTCGTAATCCCTTTCTTCGCCATCGTCATCGGATGGTGTGGCGCTCGTGGGCCGTGGCGACGGCGCCGTCGAGCTGGGCGATGTCGTCGCAGACTTGCTGGTGGAGGTTGGCCCCGTGGAGCTGCGTGTTGGCGTCGGGGTGGAGGCCTTGGTCGGCGTCGGTTTTGGTGTTGCGGATTTGGTCGGCGTTGGTTTTGGCGTTACCGATTTGGTCGGCGTTGGCTTTGGCGTCGCGGACTTGGTCGGCTTCGGCTTTGGAGTGCTTTTTCGCGTCGACTTGGGTGTCGGCGTCGGCGTGGGCTTGGGTGACTTTGTGGCTCGTGGCTTGCGTGAAGACCCCTTCTTGTCGTCGTCGTCCCGGCGGGAATCGCGGACCTTACCCGCAGCTGCGCTAATGGCATCCCAAAATGTTGTTCTCATGGTCTTAGCCTCCGATCACCGGTGATTTAAGCTCCCAGTGGGCAACCAGCCCACCGGGGTACATGCCGCCGGCCGCAGTCTGCGACATCTCGGCATGGCAGTGCATGGGATATTTCCAGTCTTCGGTCCGGGCATACCAGACCTGGTCTGTGGCGTCTGGTGGTCGCTTCATGGGGATGATGCAGTCTTTCCGATCCATGGGTTCGAGCTGGATCACGTCTTCCCACTGTTGCAGCACCACGTGTCCGTCCTCATCCACGTGGCCGAATTCACGCGGCCATTCGACGTTGTTGCGGCGCACCGTCCACAGATGGTTGCCGTGGAAGTGGATTTGGTGGAACGCTATTCCGGCATTGACCATCCTGACCACCTGCCCGCCGCGGATGGTGCCCAGAGTCAGGTCTTCCCCGAAATCGCGTACATCGACTTGTCGCGGATAGCCGGAGATCAGCGACTCCTCGTGGGCCAGTCGATTGATATCCCGGTTGGGTGAATGGCCCAAGGCCTCATATCCGCTGCGATCGTTGAGCAGGAAGTAGCGGGGTACGGCGGGGGTTGCCACTGGGTCAACGGTACCGCCGGCTGCCTCGATGTTGGCCCACTTGGTGTCAATGGCATGAGTGACCCACAGCCATTGCCTTTCAAAGCCCATCTGGTTGGGCGCGACCCGCCAGGCGTCCTCGGGGTCCACCACGACAATGGATCCGAAGAGCCCGAGCGCACGCTGGACCGGCGCATTCGTTGGATCGTAATAGAGGTAGGTGCCGGCGTATGGTGCGTCGAAGTCCAACCGCGCTTCCCCGCCTGGAGGTATCGGTCCCGTGGTGATGTCGCTGCGGCCGTGGGCACCCTGGGCAACGGTGAACTGGTGCGTGCCGGCAAGGCGGTTGAAAATGCGCAACCGCACCTTGGAACCGGTCTCGACGATGATGGTGCGTTGCGGGAAATAGCTGGCCCAGTGGTTTCTCCGGATAAAGAACTGGCCCGGGTTCGCGGGGTCCGGTCCGGCAGGTGTCGGCGTCCCGTTGGGAGGAAGCGCCGCGTTCAATGGATAGGTCCGTGATTCCACCACCTGTCCGGCACGGGTGAAGATCTTCGGAACGATGCGCAGTGACGGATTGGCGTCCCGAAGGGCCGTTGGCTGGTCGCCGAATCCACGCTGGTAGACCAGGGAATCATCGACCATCCTTGTGTAGCCCTCGTTGATGTAGAGGTCCAGTACCCCTGGCAGCGGGGTGACGGCCACGGGAACCGCGGCACGGGCCCTGCGCGGTGGGGCCGCTGTGGCCGGTCGGGCCACTGCCGCCATGGCTGCGGCAGTTCCCAGGGCCGCTGCGGCACCGAGCTTCAATACACTGGACCGATCGAGACCGGGATCATCCGGGTGGGAATCGGTTGTGGACGCGGGTTCTGTGCCGTTGGTCTTTGTGGGCACGCTATCGCTAGACATGTGCTTCCTCCAGGAATCCGGGACGCCAGTTCACGGCCGGCAAGGGTAGTTCTACGGGGTTTCCGCCTGGATTTGCGATGTCATCGAATAGGGCTGTGAACGCCGTGGCATCGGATGGAACCAGGAAACTGATATTGGCCCGAACCTGTGACCCCGGGGCCATCAAACCGGGGGTGAGGTCGTTCCAACGGTTGACGACGAGCCACGGTTGGCTGTTGCCTTGGATGCGCAGCAGCCCCGGCGAGAACATTTGGTCCTCGTCACTTTCATTGAAGACCTCGAGCTGGAGAAGCAAATGGTCCCCGAATGTCATGTTGACCGGTTGCCGGGTTCCGTCGACTGTCGACTGGTGCCCGGAGTGGCCGCCTCCGGTGGCGGCGCCGGATGCCAGTCTTGCTTGGCGCTCGGCCCGAGATATCCGCGCCTGTCCGAAGCTGGTTTGTACGGTGGTGGTGCCCAACGGTCCGGCGGCGGTGAATGCGGCTGCCAATGCAGCGATGCCGCCCGCGCCCAGGACGAGTGAGGCTCCAATGGTGATGCCGAAAGAGCGTCGCGAAAGCAGTGGTCTAGCGGATTCCGGTGTCACGGGTCGCGACCCGATGTTGTGATGGCGCGGAGCAGCGCGATTTCCCCAAGTTTCAAGCATGGCTGGTACAACCTCCCCAAGTTCCCAAATTCCCAAGCAATCTCCGGGTTAGCCAAGAACCGGAGATAATCCCAACGATGTAAATACTTCCCAAGTATTGAAGTCAGTATGGTCCGCGGACAGGGCACTGTAAAGGGCTCGAGCGGGATTGTGTCCGCGTCGCAATGTTTCGGGTGGTTTGCTCAACGGATGGGACGCGCTAATTTGGGCGGGCGACTGGGGTTCATGAACCCCGAGCGATGAAGATGCTCAGCAGGAGGTGTCTTGGGTGCAGACCCTGAACCCGGCGTCCATGCGGTGGGAATGCATGGGGGGACGGGATGGCAAAAGCCCGATTCAATGATCCCGTCACGCTATGCGAAAGGGAAAACCACGAATCGGGCTTCTGTCTTGGTCCAACCGGAGGGGGTGCCGGCGCACCTACTGGTTAAGCGAGGCCGAGGACCTTGTCGGTCTCGGTACGCACTTCGGCGTAGAGCGAGGCATTCTCGTTGAGCTTCACCCCATAGGACGGGATGATCTCCTTGAGCTTGGATTCCCAGCCGGCAAACTGCTTCGGGAAGCAGCGGCCCAACAGCCCAATCATGATCGGGGTCGCGGTCGAGGCTCCCGGGGAGGCGCCGAGCAGCCCGGAGATGGTGCCGTCGGCGGAGGTAATGACCTCGGTGCCGAACTGCAGCACGCCCCCCTTCTTGGAGTCCTTCTTGATGACCTGGACGCGCTGTCCGGCGGTGATCAATTCCCACTTCTCGCCGGTGGCCTCGGGCAGGTACTCGCGAAGCGCGTCGTCCTTCTTGCCGCGCGATTTGAGCACCTCCTTGATCAGGTACACGGTGAGGTCCAGGTTGTCCTTGCCCACGGCCAGCATCGGCAGGATGTTGTGCGCTCGGATCGAGGCCGGGAGGTCCAGCAGCGAGGAAGTCTTCAGGAAGTTGGTGGAGAAGCCAGCGTAGGGGCCGAACATCAGCGAGCGCTTGCCGTCGACGAAGCGGGTGTCCAGGTGCGGCACGCTCATGGGCGGGGCGCCGACCGAGGCCTGGCCGTAGACCTTGGCATGGTGCTGGTCGATGATCGCATCGTCGGTGCAACGCAGGAACTGGCCGGAGACAGGGAAGCCGCCGAAGCCCTTGATTTCGTCGATGCCTGCCTTCTGCAGCAGGCCCAGTGCACCGCCGCCGGCGCCCACAAACACGAACTTCGCCTTGACGGTGCGCTTGGCCTTGGTGGCGTTGTCGCGCACGGAAACATCCCATCCGGCGCCGTCGCGCTTGATGCCGGTAACGCGGTGACCGAAGTTGACCTCGGCTCCGTTGGCCGCAAGGTTCTCGGTCATTTGGCGGGTCAGCGAACCGAAGTCCACGTCGGTGCCGGAGACCACGCGGGAGGCTGCAACGCGCTGGGACTCGTCGCGGCCGTTGGCCACCAGCGGGGCCCAGGACTTGATGGTGTCCAGGTCCTCGGTGTGCTCGATCTCGTTGAAGAGCGTGTGGGGCTTGAGCGCTTCGTAACGGGTCTTGAGGTAGTTGGCGTGGTCGTCGCCGATGACGAAGCTCATGTGCGGCAGCGCGTTGATGAACGTGGAGGGATCGCCAACCTGCTTGTTCTTCACCAGGTGCGAGAAGAACTGGCGCGAGACCTGGAACTGCTCATTGATGCCGATGGCCTTGGCCGGGTCGACGCTGCCGTCGGGGCCGGCCGCGGTGTAGTTCAGTTCGCAGAGTGCCGAGTGGCCGGTTCCCGCGTTGTTCCAAGGGGAGGAAGACTCGAGGCCGGCCTGGTCCAGGTTCTCGAAAAGGCCAATGCTCCACCCCGGCTCCAGCTGCTTGATCATGGTGCCGAGCGTCGCGCTCATGACACCGGCGCCGATGAGAACGACGTCGAAAGACTGATTGGTGGATTCAGAAGGCACGGGGGTTCTCCATTGAAAGTTCGTCTTGACTCTAGGCAAGACTAGCGCCATCCGGGGGTGTCCAAGAAATTGGTCCCTTGACAGCGGGCTGATTAAGTGTTCATCCTCACATCGGTGAAGACTTCGTCCAAAACCGGGGACGAGGGGTAGTTCCTTACGGAATCGTTGAAGGCCAACGCGGAGATGGGGAAGGCCAGGGGAAGAGCTGGCAAGTCCTTGGCCAAGGTATTGGAAAGGTCCTGGTATGCGTTGATGCGCTGCTCTCCGGAGGGCATGGAACGAGCCAGCAGCACCTGCGCGGAAAGGACGGGGGAGTCGTAGCCGAATTGCTGCTTGTTGTCCGCAAAGAGTGCGCTCATGAAGTCATCCGGGTCCCGATAGCCGCCGTTGAAACCCAGCAGGTGAAGGCCAGGGGTGTCCCCGGAGCGGACCGCGGCGACATAGCCGTCGTTCCAGTCCATCGGCACCGGTGCGATCTTGATTCCGACCAGGGCCAACTGCCGTGAGATTTCTGCATAGATGAGTTCGGGCAGGGGCAGGTAGGCCCGGGAGATGTTCAAGGGGTACAGGAACGGGATGGGGCTTCCGTCGTAGTCGCAGGATTCGAGCAGGTCCTTGGCACGGTTGGAATCCGGGCCGTAGTACGTGTCCGAGGTCTTGATCCCCAGCGAAGCGGGCAAAAAGCCCCGGGCTTCCTTGGTGCCGGAGATGTAGAACTGTTCAATGATCTTTTGCCTGTCGATTCCGTGGGCAATCGCCTGGCGGAATTCCTCCTTGGCCAACCATTTGTTTTTCTGGTTCATCCCCAAATAGGTCACGGAGTACGGGTCTCGCTGCACGATGAGCTTGCCCTCGCGCACCAATTCGCGCAACCCCGTTACCGCGACCAGGTCGAAGCCGTCGATCTCGCCGCGGTCCAAGGCACCCAGGCGCCCGGAGGGCGTACGGATTTCACGGAAGACGACCAGGGTGGGAGCGGTGGCGTTGGCTTCCACGGCGGCGGCATCCCAGTATTCGGGGAAGCTGCGTAAGGTCACCGCCCCGTCCTTCCAAGATACGAACTTGTACGGCCCGGTGCCTACCGGCTGGGTTGACAGGTAGGACACCTGGTCGTTCGATGTCGCGGGGGTGGCAAGCGCCTTGGGCGAGGCCAAGGCCAGGCCGGGCAGCGTCAACGCCTCGATGAGTCCGGAGATCGGCTGGCGCAGGGTCAGCACCACGGTGTGGGTGTCTGCGGCCTTGATGGATCCGAAGTAGCTGGCGGTGCCACCGACGCTGGTCCCCACGAACGGATTTGCCCTGAGCTGTTCACGGAGCGAAGTCAGCAACGCCGTCTGCGCCGCGTGCTCAACGAGCTTTTGGGGGTCAACGGATTCGTTGCCGTCCTCGTTCGCGGTTGCCTTGGGTTCGGGGATGGACTTGGGAAGCACCGGGAGCTGCTCGTTGTGGCGGAAAACTTGGGTGAAGCCCTGGTCCGAGTTGGCGCGCACCTCTATCGGCAGCGCTATCCAGTGTTCGAAATTGGTGACCACGGCCTGCGCATCGAAGTCCGTGCCGTCGTGGAACTTGACTCCGCGGCGCAAGATGAAGGTGTATTGCAGTCGGTCCGGACTCACGATCCAGTCGGTGGCGAGCAGCGGGATCGGCGCCCCGGTTTCGCGGTCCACCCCGATGAGGCCCTCGTAGATCTGGCGCGTGATGCGAAAGGTCTCATTGTCCCCGGAGATTGCGGGGTCCAGTCCTGCCGGGTCGGCGGCGGAACCAAAGTGAAAAGTACGGATCGCCGGTTCGGCGCTGCCGGTCGGACTGGAAGGTGCCGTGGTGTCCTTGGAATTGCAGCCGGTTAGGACCAGCGCCGTGAGACCCAGACCGCCGGCAAGGAAGGTTCGGCGCGTGGCCCTGGGTCGATCCGGGCTGTGCGGCTGGTCTGGCACCAAGACTCCTCGTCAGTGTTTTGGGCTCCAAATGATGGCGGCCGCTGCTCAATGTTAAAGCGCAGGGCCCCCGGCAGTATCCGGGGGCCCTGCGTGGTGCCGTAGGTATCAGACGATACATATGGCGTTTGTGTGCGAGCGGGGGGACTTGAACCCCCACGTCCGAAGACACTGGAACCTAAATCCAGCGCGTCTACCAATTCCGCCACGCTCGCAAGGCAGCGAACCGCTTTCGAAGTTCGGCAGAAATCAGTCTAGCGGAGAATTTTGGCCCGATTTGTGGCTTTTGGGCTGTGGGCGAAACTTTATTTTGGATCGAGACCCAAATCACGACGCAACTTTGCGACGTGTCCGGTGGCCCTCACGTTGTACTGTGCCAATTCGACGTTCCCTTGCTCATCCACTACGACGGTGGATCGGATCAGGCCCTCGTAGGTGCGGCCGTAATTCTTCTTTTCACCCCAGGCGCCATAGGCGGCCGCAACGGCGTGGTCCTCGTCGGCCAGCAGCGGGAAGGTCAGTTCTTCCTTGGCGGTGAACTTGGCCAGCTTGGCCGGCGCGTCGGGGGAGATGCCCACGACTTGGTAGCCGGCCGCCGTCAGCGACTCGAGGGAATCGCGGAAGTCGCAGGCCTGCTTGGTGCAGCCCGGGGTGGAAGCCGCCGGGTAGAAGTACACGATCGTCTTCTTCCCGCGTAGGGAGGAAAGGGCGAGTTCCTGGCCCCGGGCATCGGGCAGGGTGAAGTCCGGCGCGGTGTCTCCGGCGGAGAGGCGGGCGGCTTCGGTGGTGGCGTTATCACTCATGAATATGGGTACTCCCTGGGTATGGTGGATTCGGCGTGAGCAGTTGAATACAGCGGCGAATCGAATCTTCGGTGAGGGTCTACCCATGAGCCTATCGAATATGTGACCGGACGGTGTTGTCGCAGGGATGGGGTGGTCTGCGGATTTCGGGGGATCCCAAGCGGCAAGGGTCCATAGCGCTGTGGCATCCGACAGCGGAGGCTCGCGATCTGCAGGTATGACCGCACGCAATGGCGGATGCCGGGGCAAGGGAACGGGCCGAGAGTCGATTCGCGATGGGCTGGGAGCGCTGAGAAAAACGAAAGACCCGATCTGTCGAAACAGATCGGGTCTTTCTCACCGTGCACCCCTCGGGACTTGAACCCGAAACCCATTGATTAAGAGTCAATTGCTCTGCCAATTGAGCTAGAGGTGCTGAGTCGCTCTGGTCAGCGCTCCATGCGGAGCCCGTCCTTGCGACGCAGATAATCATAACCAGAAAACACCCAGGAAATAAAATCGGCGAGGAGGGTCTGGGCGGTGAGGCAAAAATGCCGATAACTCGGGGATTTGCGGGGTTGTTGGCCCGGAATTGCCCGGAGTTTCGGATCGGAATTCCCGGAATTCGATGTGTGATTGCGCGCACACCGTCTAGGGCTATCGGGTCCAGCGGTTCCGGGGCCCGGACTCCCCGATCCTTGACAGGTGTGTCCCGGGGTGTCTCCGGGATGAAATATCACCACACCGCCGATGTAGGTGTCGTATCCAGGCCACCGCCCTGCGCGGTGGATCCGGGGGCGGATGCCGTCGACGGGCGGCCGGGATCCGGGGCCCTGCATGTCCATCCGCAGTTGAGCGCTGGGTGCCCAAATTCATGGCTGAATGTTTTCAGCGTGACTGTTGAATTCTGTGAGACCCGGAACGCCATAGGCTATCGCTCCGCTTTCCGGACAGTGCACCGTTGCGCGAAACTCGCGGTGGCCGGAGTTTGCGGCGTGCCGGCCGGTGGGGATGCCGCATGGCGGCAAGCTCACTTCCTGTCGGAAAAGCGGAAGGTCCGGTTCGCTTTAGCAAACCGGACCTTCCTGTATGTGCACCCCTCGGGACTTGAACCCGAAACCCATTGATTAAGAGTCAATTGCTCTGCCAATTGAGCTAGAGGTGCGACTGTTGTTTCGCTGGAAGTTCGTGGCTCCCGCGCTCTGCAACGACATGAAACTCTACCAGCTTGCGGGCGGAAAGCAAACCGAATCGATCCTTTGGGATCGAGGTCACAAATATTACCTTGAGTAGGGTCGTTGGACTGTTTCGATGTCGCGGGGGAGGCACGTCGTGTGTGTGTCCATCCTTTACGACGCTGAGCGTTATGCCCTTGGGGCGGCGTACTGGGCCAACCTAGGCTAGGGCCTATGAAGCAAATCCACGTTGTGTCATTTCCCAATACCGAACTACTTGACGCCGTGGGCCCGTTGCCCGCAGGGATCAAGGCTGGCATCTGGGACATTGCCGGGGAACCGGTAGGGGTGGAGCTCGATGAGATCGACGTGGCCATCTTCCCGTACATGGCCAATATGTCGATGCTCAAGGGCATAGGGCGGGCCGGGAATCTCCAACTAGTTCAGACGCAGACCACCGGGTTCGACGGCGTGCACGAGTTGGTGGGTCCCGATGTCGCTGTCGCCACGGCAGCCGGAGTCCACGCCGCGGCAACCGCAGAGCTGGCCGTGGGGCTGGCCCTGGCTTCGCTGCGCGGTATTGGCGAGTCAGTGCGCGACCAGGCGGAGGGCCGCTGGAACCCCCGGCGCTGGCCGGGCCTGGCGGACCGCAGGGTCGCCATCGTGGGCGTCGGCGGCATCGGTGAGGAAATCCGCAAGCGGCTGGTGCCGTTCGAGGTCGAAATGAGCCGTTTCGGCACCCGCGCCCGCACCGATGCCCACGGCGAGGTCCTGGCGATCGATGACCTGCTGGAGTATGCCAAGGACATCGAGGTGCTGATCCTGATCGTGCCCCACAACCCGGGCACCCACCACCTGGTGGACGCCGAGTTGTTGGCCGCCCTGCCCGACGACGCGGTGATCGTGAATGTGGCCCGCGGCCCGGTTGTCGACACCGATGCACTCGTCGCGGAATTGAGCACGGGCCGGCTGCGCTGCGCCTCCGATGTCTTTGATCCCGAACCCTTGCCTGGGGACCACCCGATCTGGAGCTTGCCCAACGCCTTGATTGTTCCCCACAACGGCGGCAACACCGAGGCCTTTCTTCCGCGCATGACGGCACTGCTGAAGCGCCAGTTGGTCGCCTGGGCCAACGGAACCGAACCGGAGAACTTGGTCCGTAAACCGGAATAGGCGAAAAGGCCGGGCATGGCCGAAGAATGCCCGCAGCAGAGACCGACACTGTGCCAGGCGCACTTTCCTTGACGTGCCCCGGGGACCCGGGCCTACGGTGGAGGTGGCGGCGCCTGCGAGATGAGCCACCTCCACGCAAACATGCGAAACGCCGCCGGAAGTCAACATTCCATCGCACGCGCCCCACTGCGGGCACGGAACGAAAGCGGGTTCTGACATGTCCACTCCAACTCCTGAAGCGTCGGGCGAATCCGGTCCGAAGCAAAGCGCCCGGCCCACCCATCCGCAGGGAACCGCGTTGACCACCAGCCAAGGGACACCACTGCGGGATACCGACCACTCGCTGAAGGCCGGTCCGCGTGGCCCGATCCTGCTGCAGGATCACCACCTGCGGGAAAAGATCACGCACTTCGACCATGAACGGATCCCCGAGCGCGTGGTCCACGCCCGCGGCGCCGGGGCCCACGGCCGGTTCATCAGCTACGGCACCGGCTCGCGGATCTGCAGTGCCGGGTTCCTGGCCGAGGGCGTGGAAACCCCGGTGTTTGTCAGGTTCTCCACCGTCGCCGGATCGCGAGGATCGGCCGACACCGTCCGAGACACCCGCGGTTTCGCCACCAAGTTCTACACCGAGGAGGGCGTGTTCGATCTGGTGGGGAACAACATTCCGGTGTTCTTCATCCAGGACGGCATCAAATTCCCCGATGTCGTGCACTCCGTGAAGCCGCACCCGGACCTGGAGATACCCCAGGCGCAGTCCGCCCACGACACTTTCTGGGATTTCGTTTCCGAACACACCCAGGCCCAGGCCCACACGATGTGGTTCATGAGTGACAGGGGCATCCCGCGGTCCTACCGCATGATGGAGGGATTCGGAGTCCACACCTTCAAGATGGTCGCCCCGGACGGGACGACCTCCCTGGTGAAGTTCCACTGGAAGCCGCGGCTTGGCGTGCACTCCCTGGTGTGGGAGGAGGCTTTGCTGGCCAATGGCGCCGATCCCGACTTCCACCGCCGCGACCTCGCCGAGGCCATCAAGGCAGGCGCATTCCCGGAATGGGAACTGGGCGTGCAGGTCTTCGAAGACAACGAGGAACAGATGTTCGAGGGCATCGACCTGCTGGATCCCACCAAGTTCGTTCCCGAGGAGCTTGCTCCTGTCCAATTGATCGGCAAGATGGTCCTGGACCGGAATCCTGCCAACTACTTCGCCGAGACCGAGCAGGTCGCCTTCCACCCCGGGCACCTGGTGCCGGGCATCGACGTCACCAACGACCCGCTGCTCCAGGTGCGGCTCTTCTCCTACATCGATACCCAGATCACGCGGCTGGGCGGGCCGAACTTTTCGCAGTTGCCCATCAACCTGCCACACGCGCCGGTCAATGACATGCTGCGCGATGGCATGCACCAGACGTACGTGCACGAAGGCATCGCGCCCTATCATCCCAATTCGCTGGACGGCGGCTGCCCCTTCATGGCCGGGGAGGGGGACAATATCCGTCCGCCATTCATCGACGTTCCCGAGCATGTCGCCGAAGCACTCAAGGAACGTGGCAACCCGGTGTCGTTCGAGGACCACTTCAGCCAAGTGACGATGTTCTACCGTTCACTGGACACACAGGAACAACTGCACGTCCAACAGGCCTACTCGTTTGAACTGGGCAAGTGCGCCAGCGAACAGGTCCGCAAACGCCAACTGCAGGCCTTGGCCAACATCGATGCCGGGCTGTGCGCCGCTGTTGCACATGAACTTGGCCTGCCGGCCCCCGAGGCGGACACCGAAGTGCCGGAATCCGAGCTCTGCCCTTCGGTCTCGCAAATGGGTGGGATGTGGCCGATCGATGGCAGGGTGCTGGGCATCGTGGCAAGTCATTCCACCCCGGCGAAAGCCATTGAGTTGCTGGTGGCCAACGCCAACCTGCGGGGCCTGAAGCCACTGCTGCTGGCACCCACCGGTGGCAGCCTCGCGGACGGTTCCCCCGTGGACCGTACGCTACTCACGGCGCGGTCCATCGAGTTCGACGCCATAGTGGTCGCAGCGGCGTTGTCCCCGGCACCGGATTCCAGGGTCGATCTTGACGCCAAGGCAGGGGTCATCCGTCCCCCGGGCGCCGAAGAGCTGGACCCGCGATTGGTGTTGCTGCTACAAGAGGCATACAGGCAAGGCAAGGCCATCGTGACGGTGGAGCAGGACGAGGGCTTCTTTGAGGACATCGGATTGCCCGCCATGGGCCCCGGGTTGGTGAAGGCGACCATCGAATCAGCGATCCAGGACACAGCAACCCTGTTGGCCTCGCACCGGGTCTGGGAGCGGTTCGACATCCCGACGTCCTAGGCGGAGGCAAACAACGGCGGGCGCGGAAGAAGGTTTCCGCACCCGCCGTTGTTTGCCGGGACTTGGTCTCAGGTCCCGCTCAGGCGTGGTTGTGCCTGCCGGGAGCCCGTATATGAAGGCTCGAGGCCGACCGGCGTGGCCGCGCGTGCATGGGCAGCGGTGCTGCGCCGTTTCGGGGAACCGGTGTAGCGGACCTTGTCCATCGGTCTGAGCGCGGCCGTCTGCGCTGAAAGGAAACGATCCTGCCAGGCCTCCGGAACGATGCGCCGGTAGTGAGGATGATCGGCTATGAAGAGCCGCATGGCCGGGCAGAACGGCATGACCGCCAGGCGCCGGCGGTGTGCATCATCCAGCACGTGGAGCAGCAGCTCCTCGATGATTTCCGCCGACTTGTACCGGCGCTTGAGTTGGGTGTAGTGCAGCCAAAGTTCGTCGCCTTGCATGCTGTATTGGACGAAGCCGGCCAAATCCCCCAACTCATAGAGCTGGTATCGGAGCAATTCCTGGTTGTTCTCAATGACCCTCATCGCGCCAACCTGCGCTCTGCAGTCAGGGGGCTGCGGGCGTGCCCGCCCGTGCCTGGTCCATGCGGAGAACTGGAGGGGAGGAATCGTACTGCGGGTTCACACGGCGATATGCCAACGGGCAGGTTCATGGAGTGCTCCATTTTCGAAGGATCCACGGCCCACTGCTGAACCACTTTTAGGTTACAAAGAAGTGCCGATGAAGGCAATACCGCGAAAGTTTCGTATCGTTCGTTGAATCATCGGCGTTTGTTTCGCTCAATTCCTGCCCTCGCGACGGCATGGGTGGAGTCCGGTGCCCGTGTGCAAACACGGGCACCGAGCCGTTAGCCGCCGGACCGAGAGCATTGCCGCGTCCATGCGTTGGGACGCAGGCTTGATGAAGAACGGAGCACGCAAGGGAACCCTGGAGTATTCGCGGATGAGACGGACCGCGTTGCCGGCACGCCGCCCGATACCCCGGGGGGCGTGCCGTTGAGCAGGTCGAAACACCGCGCGGCCCGCAGGGAAATCCTGCGGGCGCAACCCAACGGATGTTGGTGGGGCCGGCCTATTTTGGCTGGCGCTCAGTCGAGCGAGATGAACTTGACGAGATCGCCGACCCTGTCTTCGGGGTAGTTCTTGGCAATGTCGGCTTGGCTGAGCATTCCGACCAGTTCATGTCCGTCGATAACGGGAAGTCTCCTGACCTGGTGGGACTGCATGGTGGAGATGGCTTCCTCAATGCTGTCGTCGGCACCGATGGTCACTGGCTTGCCCTCGCCGAGTTCTCCGGCTCGGGTAGTGCGCGGGTCTCCGCCCTGGGCCACGCATTTGGTGACAATGTCCCTGTCGGAAATGATCCCCTTCAACCGGTTGTCCTCCCCACAAATCGGCAATGATCCGACATCGAGTTGAAGCATCTTGCGTGCTGCTTCTTCCAGCGTTTCGTTTTCCCCGATGCATTCGGCCGAGCCTGTCATGATTTCTCGTGCGGTTGCCATTGTTCCTCCTACGTGTTTGATTCCGTGTGTTGGTGATTGGGGCTGGCAACGGGGGAGTATCCCCTTTGTTGCCTTCGAGGGCTCGGCGCGGATCAATGGTTCAAGCACCCACCGGATTGTGCATCTTCACCAAGTCACCGGCAACCTTTGCGGAGTTCATGCTTCGTTCGCGCAAGGCCGCCGCAGCTTGCCGGACAAGCCGCCGCGACCCGGAAAGGTGGCGGATTGATGTGGTGGGTGGCTGGGCCAGAGACGAACCAACCCTCGGTGACCGGCCTGGCGGTGCCTGAGTACGACCGGTGTTCAACAGTTTCAACGCTACGCAGCACAGCGCGGCCATGTCTAGGGAATTGCACCCTGTCGACCGGCAAATGGCTATGGCTTGCCGCGAGGGGGAAACTTGCTTTGCCGGGGTACAAAGGCTGGCCATCGGGTCAGGGTCACGGCACAGTTGAAGGCAAGGGAAAGGAATTGCCCATGGCAACGCGTGCCAAGGAACAGACTGTCTCGGTGGCGGGCAGGCGGCTAAAGGTCAGCAATCTGGACAAGGTGCTCTATCCGGAGACCGGGACCACGAAGGGCGAAGTCATGCAATACTTCGCGGATGTGGCCACCGTCTTGATTCCGCAGGCGGCGTGGCGGCCGGCAACGCGCAAGCGCTGGGTCGACGGAGTCGGGACCGGGGAGAGGCCGGGCAAGGTGTTCTTCCGCAAGGACCTGGAGGACTCTGCCCCCGAATGGACCCCGCGCGCCAACATCACCCACAAGGACCATGTGAACACCTACCCTATGGTCAACGAACCCGCGGTGCTGGCGTGGTTCGCGCAGTTGGCTGCCCTCGAGGTCCATGTTCCGCAGTGGCGCTTTGACGAACACTTGAAGCCGATGAATCCGGACCGGATGGTGTTGGACCTGGATCCGGGGCCCGGCGCGGGACTGGCCGAATGCGCCGAGGTCGCCTTCCTGTGCCGGGAACTGCTCGAGGGCATGGATCTGGTCGCCTACCCGGTGACGTCCGGGTCCAAGGGCATCCACCTCTATGCCGCACTGGATGGGAAACACACCTCCGAACAAGTCTCGCTGGTGGCCAAGGAACTGGCGTCCCAATTGCAGCGCGAGCACCCGGACCTGGTGGTCGCCGACATGAAGAAGTCCCTGCGCGAAGGCAAGGTGTTGCTGGACTGGAGCCAGAACAGCGTCGCCAAGACCACCATCTGTCCATACTCGCTGCGCGGCCGAACACATCCCACCGTGGCAGCACCGCGGACCTGGGACGAGATCGGTCAACCCAGGCTGGCCCAACTCGACTTCCATGAGGTCTTGGAGCGTGTGCAGGATTCCATCGATCCTCTCGCAGCGCTGGGCAAGATCCCCGTGGCCACCCCTGACCGACTTGCAGAATACCGATCCAAGCGCGACCCGGACCAAACCCCCGAGCCGGTTCCGGCGCCCGCACCCCACCCGGCGGGACCCGGAAGCAGCTCCACGTTTGTCATCCAGGAACACCACGCACGGGCCTTGCACTGGGATTTCAGGATTGAGCATTCTGGCGTGTTGGTCTCCTGGGCCGTGCCCAAGGGCCCGCCGCTGGAACCCAAGAAGAACCGGCTTGCTGTCATGACGGAGGACCACCCGCTTGACTACGCCGAGTTCGAGGGCGAGATCCCGCGCGGGCAATACGGCGCCGGGACCGTCAAGCTCTGGGACTCCGGGGACTGCGAGATCGAGAAATGGCGGGAGGACTCCGAAGTGATTGCCGTGCTTCATGGCCGCCCGGACGGGGGACTGGGAGGGGTGCCGCGGCGCTACGCGCTGATCAACACGCCGGGGATGGGGGATGCGAAGAACTGGCTGTTGCAGCTGATGAAGGAGCAGCCCACGTCGCAGAAACCACCCGCACCCGATTCGGAAGCCCACGACGATGTACCCGATGCCCGGTCCGCCTCCGTGCCGGGGCCAATGCTCGCCCAGGCAGGAACCGAGGAAGACATCGATGCGGACGGGGCGTGGGCGTTTGAAATGAAATGGGACGGGTACCGCGCACTGGCCACGGTTGACGGATCCACGGCGACCCTGCGCAGCCGCAATGGCCAAGCCCTGGAGGGACGTTACCCCGAACTGCAGGAAATAGCGGGGCTGGCCCCGGACGGGGCCGTGTTGGACGGGGAAATAGTTGCACTTGACGCAGCTGGCCGACCCAGTTTCGGGTTGCTGCAAAGCCGCAACTCCGGCAACGGTGGGAAGAGCGCCAAATCGGCGCCGGTGCACTTGATGCTGTTCGACGCCCTGCGTTTGCCGAGCGCCAAGACCGGGAAACTGGAAGACCTCACGGACCGGTCCTACGCCGAGCGGCGCAAGTTGTTGATCTCCCAGGTACGCACGGGCAAGCACGTGCACATCCCCGAGGCCCATGACGGTTCCCTGCAAGAGGCGTTGGAAACCAGCACGGAACTCGGATTGGAAGGAGTCGTGGCCAAGCGGCTCGATGGCCGGTACCGACCCGGAAAGCGCTCGGGGGACTGGATGAAAGTCAAACACGAGCGCCACCAGGAAGTCGTGGTCATTGGTTGGCGTCATGGGAAGGGAAACCGCGCAGACACGGTGGGATCCTTATTGCTGGCAGTTCCCAAGGGAGGCGAATTGCATTATGCCGGGCGGGTGGGCACCGGATTCACCGACCGCCAATTGGAAGCGGCCCGGACCAAGCTGGAGAAGCTGCGGCGCAAGACACCGGCGGCCAAGGACGTTCCGCCCGTCGACAGCCATGACGCGGTATGGGTGTCGCCCAAGCTCGTCGGCGAAGTGCGCTATGGCGAGACGACCGGCGGCGGTAGGCTGCGCCATCCGGTCTGGCGCGGCTGGCGCGAGGATAAGGACCCCGGCCAGGTGGTCTGGGAAGCTTGATCCTCAAGCCGTCACCGGGCTACCCTTTTACCCCGGTGGTGGCCACCCCTTCAATGAAGTGGCGCTGACCCACAAAGAACAGCACGATCATCGGCAGCGTGGTGATGACGCTGGCGGTCACAATGAGTTCCCAATGCCAGTTTCCGGCGAAACCGAACTGGTCCACCATGGCCTTGAGGCCGCGGGGGACCGTAAACGTATCGGAATCGCGCAGATAGATCAACGGCCGCATCAGGTCGGTCCAAGCCGCCTGGGCTTCAAAGAGCAGGGTTACGATCAGCGCCGGCTTGCACAAGGGCAGGGCAAAATGGCGGAATAGCTGCCAGTCGTTGGCGCCGTCGGTGCGCGCAGCCTCGAAGATCTGACGGGGAAGCCCCAGGAAGAACTGCCGCAGCAAGAAGATGTAGAACGCGGAGCCGAAGAGGTTCCCTGCCCACAGCGGGGTGAGCGTGCCGACCTGGCCCAGCGCGTTCCATATCAGGAAGGTCGGGATCAAGGTCACGGCACCGGGAAGCATCATGGTGGCAAGCACAAGAAAGAAGAGGGCGTTGCGTCCGCGGAAACGGTAGTACGCGAATCCCCACGCAACCATGGAACTGCTCAGCGTCACGGCTACGGCCGCAAGCACGGTGACCAGTACCGTGTTGCCCATCCAAAGTGCCAACGGCGCGGCATTCCAGATTTCCACGTAGTTTTGCAGTGTGGGGGACCGGGGTATCAGCCGGTTGTCGAAGACCTCCGATTGCGGCTTGAATGAGGCCGAGACCAGCCAAATCAGCGGATAGACGAACACCGCCGTCGCGGCAACCATCGTGGTCAGCAGTAGTATCCGTGCGCGTAGCCGACGTCTGCCGCGGACAGCCTGCGGCGGTGTGCCGGAGGGAACCGGTGCCACGGGCGCGTCCGGGACTTGCTTCAACGTTGGGATGCTAGCCACCGTCTTCTCCTTCGTAAAAAACGAGTTTGCGGCCCACCACGTACTGAACGGCGGTGATCACCATGATGATGCCGAACAACAGCCAAGCCATGGCGGAGGCAAAGCCCATGTTGAGGAATTCGAAAGCCTGCCGGAAAAGATAGATGACGTAAAAGAGCGCGGCATCGTTGCTGTAGGTTCCGTTTCCGGCACCGAAATACGCGGTGTAGGCCTCGGTAAAGGACTGCAGGGCAGCAATGGTGTTGACGATGACCAAGAAGAACAACGTCCCGGAGATCATCGGCACAGTGACGGTGATGAACCGGCGCCAGGCTCCGGCGCCGTCCACGAGCGCCGCGTCATACAGGTCGCGCGGCACGTTGTTGAGGGCGGCCAGGAGGATGATGGTTGACCCGCCCAGCGTCCACAGGCTCATCAAGACCAGCCCGGGCTTGATCCAGGTGCTGTCGGTGGTCCAGTCCGGCCCGGGGATCCCGAAAATCCCCAACACCGCGTTGACAAGTCCGTCATGCCCGTTGAAGAGCAATAGCAATAGGATGCCGACAGCGACCGGTGGCGTCATGTTCGGCAGGTAGAACGCGGTCCGGAAGAAGCCGGTGGCGCGCTGTGCCCGCATAAGCAGCATGGCCAGCATAAGCGAGATGCCCACATGGAGGGGAACGGAAAGCGCGGTATAGAAGAGTGTGTTGCGCAGTGAAAGTACAACACGGGGGTCCTCCGCCAACTCCCTGTAGTTCTCCAGGCCGATGTAGTTCGGGTCGCTGAGCACGTCGTAGTCGGTCAGCGATAGGTAGCCGCTGTAGAGGATCGGCCACAGGGTGAAAACCAGGAAACCCAGGATCCACGGCGAAATGAAAAGCATGGCATTTCGTGTCTGCCGTCTGTTGCGCGAACGCAACGTGTAGGTGCGGGCGGTGGCCACGATGGGACCTCCTAGCCTTCGCTGTCGGCAGAGCCGGCATTCTCCAGCGTCTGCCAAGCCTCATCGAGTGCACGTTGCGCTTCCTCCTGTGCGCGGCCCAGCGATTCGGCGGGAGTCGCCTCGCCATTGAGCACCCGATTCACCGCGTCAAGCCAAGCTTGCTTGAACTGCGCGTCCGCCGGGCTCGCCGGCAACGAGAACGAGGCATCATTTGCCTCGTAGGAAGCGGCAACGGCCTCCTTCCACGGGGAATCCAGGTCTGTGGACGAATCAACATACTTGGTCTTGATTTCCTCGTCGGCCTTCTGGTTGGCGGTGAAGAGCCCGGTGAACGGCTTCCCGTCTTTTTCGCGCTGCGTCGCCCGCGCCTCGGCGGCCGCGAGCCAGGAAGCGGTCTGCGTAATGGTCTTGATGTAACGGCAGGCGGCTTCCGGGTTCTTACCGGCTGCCGGGATGGCCCATGCCGAACCCGAGCCGAAGCTCAGCGGTTGGCCAGTGGTGGTCTTGAACGTAGCAAAAGCCATGGGGGCGTCCGGGGATACGTCGTTGAGAATGTTCACGTACCACTGTTCCATGGGCATCGCCCCCAGCACCGAGGTTGCATACTGGTTTTCCTTCCCGAAGAAGTCGGCCGAATCGCGGAACGCCTTGACCGACCCGAATCCACCCTGGTCAGCATAGATCCCCACTCCGAATTCCAGGGCCTGCACGACCTTGGGGTCATCAAGCTGTGCTGTCCGCCCGTCGGCGGAAATGAGGTCGGCACCATTGGCCTTGGCCCACAGGGGAAGGAACTCGGGAAGCTTGGAGTCAAAGCCAATGACGGAGGGCTTGGATCCTTCCTTTTTCATCAGCTTCTTATTCGCATCTGTCACCGCTTGCCAGTTTGAGCCGTCAACGTCCTCGGTCGCAAGGCCCTCCTGTTCGAGCAGTTCCCGGTTCGCCATCAGGATCTGGACCTGGTTGAATTCCGGGATGCCATAGACCTGGCCGTTGAAGGTTACCTGGGATACGGCCGGTGCGCGGAAATCACCAATAGCAATTGACTCGCCGGAGACGCACTGGTCCAAGGGCATGATGGCCTTGCGTGCGGCAAAAGTGCCTAACTGGTCGCGATTTGCGTAGATCTAATCAGGGGCATCCCCGGCTGCCACGGCGGAGAGGAACTGCTGGACGTCGAGTTCACCTTCAACAGCCTTGACGGTGGCCGGCTCGATGGCCGCTTCTGCAAGGTCCGCCCGGGTGCGGGCCACCTCATCCGCATCCGCGTTATAGCCCATGATGTTAAGTTCGCTCTCCAGCGGTGCGTCTGCGGTGAACTGGTTTTCACTGGGAGCTGCGGCATCGGGCTGGGACCCCGTGGCACACCCGGTCAGAACCAGGCCAAACGCCATCGCTGCGGCTCCGACTCGCCGTAGGTGTCCGAAGTTCTCCGTCCGGAGAGCCGGTTGACGTGAATCCGAAACTGACATGATCTCTCCTCGTAATGTCATTGGCCAGTGCGCGGTACGGGTGCGGTCTGAAGCCTTTTGTAAAAACATCGATCGCATAAGTGTCCGCCGCTAATGGATCTCACGGTAGGTGCACGTGCGGGGAGAGTCCATGTTTTCGCACACGGTGCCGGAATACTTCCAGGTTTCCGGGACGGCGAAGAGCCCCGGAACCCCCTGAACGCTCCCGCCAAGGGAGAGCAAGGGTGCTACCGGGGCTCTGTCGATAGGGTCGGCCGAGTCGGGGATTATTCCCCCAGATCGGGATCGATGCCCTCCGTCGTGTCGTCGACGTGCAACTTAACTGCTCCCAGATTGCGGTCGTGGGGTCCTGCGGCGCGGCGTAGCACGATCACGACGAGGATTCCGGTGACTGCCAAGGTGCCAAGGACCGCCAATAGCCGACCATGCCCGTTGTGCTTGCTGCCAGCCTTCCGTTGGGCCTTGCGCAAGGACTCTTCGACGGCTTTCCGGGCACGGCGGGCGGTCTTGCGGTTGCCGGTCACGGTGGCCACGACCTCCTCGGATGCCCGGGCCAGCCCGGCCGGGTCCATCCGGTCCACGGCGTGGCGCACGGAGGCCTCCAACTGGCTGGGATACTCCTGCTTTGCCTTCTCCGCCCAGTGCTTGAGCTGGGTCTGGATCGTTTTCATTTGTTTTTCGAGATCATGCATCGTTGGATCCTCTCTGACTGCTGACATGTGAAAATACGGTCGCCCACAACGGATGCGATTTTGGTCAGGCTTCCCGGCGCTTGGCCGCGGTACTTGCGCGGCTTCGCAACTGGATGATGCGTACCGCCGCGACAATGGCCACGACGACTGCCCCGCCCACGGCCGCAAGCAACATGGACACACCGAGGGCCATCTGCCCCTGGAATCCGAGGAAGTTGACGGTCGCCTGGGTCTGGTTCTGCATCATGAATATCACCAGGAGGATCAGCACCACGATGGCGACGATGGTGAATGTCCAGATAACCCCTGCACGTGTCGTCGCCGTGACGTTCTTGGTTGGCCGATGACGAATGGGTTTCCCGGACACGGAGTCCGGTTCGGCACGTTTCCCCGGGTTTTCAACCATTTGCTTCCCCATTTCTCGGTGCGGAGCCGAATTGAAGGAACTGCGGGAGGATGCCCTGAAGGCCGGGATCATGGGCCCCTGTGGCCAACATATGCGCATCACCACGAAGTGGCAAGGGGATTGCGGTGCTCCCTCAGGAACCGTGTTCTCCGGCATGCCCCACGTGGCGCTGCGCCAGGTTTCGAAGATATCCAGCGAAGCCGGACCCCACTCTTCCCTGCATTCGCCCGGAGGTGATTGCGTGGATTTTTCCGGTGGCCGTGACCCTGGCCCCGTTTTTGCGCAGCTTTTCAACCAACAGGACGTCCTCGGCCACCGGAACCGGATCAAACCCGCCCACCGCGCAATAGGCCGAGGCCCGGAAACCCAGGTTTGCCCCGTGGATGTGGCCATGGCCTTCTCCGCGGTCATGGTCTCGCGACCACAATGCAAAAAATGCCTGGTCAATGTCGGAACTGTCAGGCTCCACGGTGCCGGCGATAGCGTCTGACCCGGACTCTGCCAGCTTCACGGCGCGGGTCAACCAGTGCACCGGGACCCGGGTATCGGCATCCGTGCAGGCAATCCAGATGCGTTCGCGCGAATGACGCGCCGGGGTATCAGCTGCCAGGGATTCGAGGGCAAAATCTATTCCGGCGGCACGGGTGGCACCTACCACCCCGCATCCCACCGAGAGCACCGACAGACGCGGGTCGTTGGCAGCAAAGGATGCCGCAAGCGCTGGTGACGAATCCCGGCATTGGTCAAGGACCACCGTCAGCCGGAGCTCGAGCTCGGGCCTGGCACGGTTCAACCGGTCCATGGCCTTGCGCAGACGCAAGAGGCATGCGCCAAGCAATTCCTCCTCGTTGCGTACAGGCACCACAATGAGGATGGCCGAGAGTTTGTCATCCATTGTGCCCGCCTGGCTTTTCGAGGACCTCCAGCACAAAATCTGTTTCCCGGTGCAGCACCTTGGTCTTCAGGCCCAGACCTTGCGCGGCGGCATGCACCTGGGCGCCGTCCATCGGCCAGCCGCGCACCGGATGCAGCCAGTGGCACAGGAGCAGGTGCCCTCCTGCGGAAAGCGCTTCGAGGCAACGCGCGTACAAGAGGTCAAGTTCGTCGGCGGCCAGGAAATATCCGATTTCCGAGACCACGACCAGGTCCTGGGATCCGGGCTTCACATCGGGCCACTCGTGGGGCAGTACCGCGTGCCGGAGCACCACGTGGTTGAAGCCGGCCATGCGCTCGGCGGCTGATTCCAGGGCAACCCGGCTCGCATCCACGGCCAGCAGGGTGTCGGCACGTTGTGCAAGGTCCCGGCTCAACACCCCGATCGAACAGCCGAGCTCCATGACGGCGCCGTACCGGGACCGGGGAAGCGACGCGAGCGTGATCGCGCGCTTGCGTCGTTCGTAGGCGCTTCCCAAGTAGTCCCATGGATCGGGCCGATGCTCATATAGTCCGTCAAAGGTGGCGGATGCCGTGGCGGAATCCCGAAGTCCCGGGGGAGTGAATCGGAACGTTTCACCGGAGCGCTGGAAGTGTTGAATGAAGGTTTCCTGAAGCAGGGCAGCGTCCTGCGGTGCATCGGACAGCGGAGCCACTTGTGATCGGTGGGCTGCGGTGGCCCGTGCCTTGGCCCGCGTGGTGTCGACGTCCAGGTTCAGGGATCTCCAGTGCGCCCACTCGGGGTTCCGCTCCGGCGTGGCCCAGTGCCAGTACCAGATGGGGTATTCCAGCAGGCCGTGGCCCAGCTCCTCGGCGAGGCTTGCCGCCAGCGTACCGAGCGCGTCGTGGTCGGTATGGCCGTCGTGGCGGTACGGAGCCACCAGCATGACTCGGCCGTTTGCCGTGGCCTTCCTGATGGCTGATTCGACGTCCGGTTGGTGTTGAGCCAGCTGGCCGTCCGGCAGGCCCAGGGTTTCGAAGGTGAGGGTGCCGGCGCCGGGGGAGTGGGGAGTGAGCTCCCCGAGTGCCCGGGCCAGTTCGTCGACCCTGATGCCGGCGAGGCGTTCGGGCGAGTGGGTGGGCGAATCGGGATGGGAGGCCTCGCCGGCGGTGGCCACGATCACGTGGACTGCCGCTCCGGCGCGCAACGCCTGGTGGATCAGGCCTGCTGCGCCGAGGGTTTCGTCGTCCGGGTGCGCGGAGAGCACCACCAGTGGGCGTGACACCCCGGCAATGTCGTCCAAGACCAGCGCGGGCAACTTCGTCACACCGGCTTCCATCCAGAGGGTCTCTTCGGTGCCCGGGTCCAGATGGGTGAAGCTCACCATGGGCGCGAACCACCTTCCGCCGCTTGGGGGGCCTTCAACAGCAGCCCACCCAGTGCTGCGTCATCGCGGGAGGCGTGGTGTTGCCGGATATAGATTCCAAGATCGGCGACCCTTCGGGCGTGCTGGTGGTCAAAGCCCAGGGGACCGGGTCCCATGGCCTGTCCGGCAATGGCGATGATCCGTTCGCACAGCCCCGCCACCTGTCCACGCACCCGCTGGGCGGAAACTTCGTCGAGGCTTCCCTGGTCGGCCTCCTGCGTCGCGCGGTGAAGCATGGCGGCCCCGGAGGCCAGCATTCGGTCGGCTTCGCCAAGCCAAGCCAGGGCCAATTGGTCGGGTTCGCGAGACTGGGCGGAGCGGAAGAGGTCGCGGAAGATCCCGACTGCGCCGCCGAACCAGCAGGCGGCGACGCCGACGCCCCCGACGGCGAATCCGGGCCGGGCCAGGTACCAATCGGTGGGACCAATGGGAAAGGCGCGGGCACCGTTAAATTGCACTGCCTCGCTGTGGATCTTGTTCAGGCCGTGACTGGCCCAGTGACCATGGTGCGCGATCACGCCAGGCTGCTTCAGGTCCACCATGAAGGCTCGGCGCCCGCCGGGGACATGGGCCGTGACGACGGCACGGTCCAGTGTCGCGGCCAGCGAGCACCATGGCTTTTGTCCTTCCAGAACCCAGGGGCGTGACGGTTGTGCCGGGGCGGCGGCAACAAGCTTGGGCCGGCCCTCGGCGGCAAAGACTCCCCAGGTGCACCCGGCCGGCCAGGGGAGTCCCGCCTGCGCGAGGATTGCCGCGGCGTCCAGATGCGGCTCAACCGTTCGGGCGGCCGCGAGGTCGACGCTGGCCAGCGTGGCCAGGAACTCCCACAGGGCGACAGTTCGCCCTTGGCCCGGAGTGGGTGGCGACTCCGGGCAGGAGGCCAGTAGCCCGAGAATTGGCTCCGGATCGCCGGCGCACGTGCGAGCGGCATTGATGAGAGCAGGTGCCAGATTCCATTCCAGGTGCGAAGCCATGGCCGGTGTTGAGAAGGAGACGGCAACCGCAGATGCCTTCGGGCCCTTTGCTGCCCGGGACCGCTGTGCCGGTATTTCATGGTCGCTTCGGTGGCGTTCGGAAAGGCGTTGTTCAGCCAACGTTGTCATTCCCCTTCGGTGGCGGATTCGTCATGTGGGGTGCCCACAGGCTTGGACTCAGCCGAACCGCGCTGTCGCAGGTAGATGGAGAGGGAAACCATGCTTCCGACTGCGAGGAATTCGGATTGCCAGTTCTGCAGCGTCCGGTCCCAGAAATCGGCGCTTGTGGCGTATTCGATCCATCCGACTTCCGGCTGCCCATGGGACACCTGGTCAGCGTTGAAAACCACGGTTCCGGCGACTGACTGCAGCCACCATGAAAGCAGGAAGACCGTTCCCATGACCAAGAGCAGGGAATTGGAGTAGACGTGTCGCCGCCAGCCGTTGTCCTTTGCCCACTTGGGGGAATTGGGTTTGGCGAAACGGCCCACCATTTGGTTCTCGTCGCTGTCAAGTCCCTCATCGCCTGGCTTTTTGGATTCCGGGGACCCGCGCTGGACAAGCCACACGGTCGCCAGTATGAAGAGGAAAAACTGCAGGTACTCCGATTGCCAGTTTTCCGCGACGTCAACGACGAAATTGCTTGAGGTGACGAAGTCCCAGTACCCAACGGGGGAAGACCCATGAAGTGTTTGGTCGTCGTTGTACACCGCAAGCCCCGCAAAAGACTGACCTATGAGGGCGCCGATGAAAAGAATAGCGAAACCGATCCCGAGGGCTTGGTTTCTGATTGCCTTTGACACCAAATATCACCTCCCGGAAAAACTGACGATGGCCATCAATGTCAGCCCGCTAAGAATCATTCCAAGCCACAACGTAAATTGAGTCTTCATGACGCGAGCGTATGGCTTCTGGCGATCTGCGTAAAGGGAACAGCGCCCCGGCGTGGCGAACGCGGGCTTCGGCGAAGTCGGCTGAAATGACCGCCCCGGCGGGGAATCGCGGGATATCCCCAGCGGCAGAATGCCATCGCGGGGCCTTGGACTTGGCACAGGGACTCGGGATCATGAGGAAGGGGTTGCCCCGGCATTGGCCGAGGCAACCCCAATGTGCAGCGGTTAGGCTCTTTTGCGCGTCAGAAGGCCCCAAATGATCAGGACAAGCAACGCTCCGCCGATGGCCAGCAACCAAGTGGAGAGGGACCAGAATTCGTTGATCCCAACACCGAAGATTGCCGAACCGATCCAGCCGCCAAGAACGGCGCCGACGATTCCAAGAAGCAAGGTGGTGAGCCAGCCGCCACCTTGGTCACCCGGTTTAATTGCCTTTGCAATGGCTCCGGCAATCAGCCCTAGAACTATCCAACCAATGAAACCCATAACTTTTCTCCTTTTCGGATGAAGGTCCAGTTTCAGCATCATTGTGGCGATGCACTCTTTGACCCTACAACGAGGAAAGTGCAGATAGGAAGCTAAATGCAACCCCTGAAAATCGGAATCCCCGGATCGGTCGACGCTTGATCCGGGCACCGGGCACCAGCGTGGATCCAGTCATGCTTCTTTCTTCCGAAGCACCGCTCCCCAAGCAATTCCAAGACCGGCTGGATGCCGTTTGCATAATCCACGCGCAACGACATTTCTTCGGTAATTGTCTAATTGCTCCGAAAATTACCCCAAGCAATTCCTCGTCTGTCCTGTGTTTTGCGCGGACTAGCCGTCCCGCGAGACTCGGTGGTGGTTGGGTAACGGGTAGGCGGCACGCTCGCCAAAGCTGCCCAACCTGTCGGAAACGTTGCGCGCACCAAATGCCCGGCCTACGGTAGACGCAAGGTCCAAAACCCCGGAACCACCGAGGATGGGAGTGCCAGTGCAAGAATTTCCGCCGCTTTCCGAGCGAACAGCCCTGCTCATCGTCGACATGCAGAACGCCTTCTTCGAAGACCCGATGCTGGCCCGGCACCGCGAGTCCTTGGTGCGAAATTGCAACGAACTCTCACGGCTCGCGCGTTCGACGGGGATGCCCATCTTCAATATCAGGACCGAACATGCGCGGGACAAAACCACCTGGACACTGAGCATGCTCGATGACGACCAGGGTTTTTTGTTTGAGGGCAGTGAACAGGCGCAAAACCTGAAGGGACTCGATGTCGAGGATTCCCAGGAGATCCTCAAGCGACGAGACAGCGCCTTTTGGCGGACCGACCTGAGTGAGCAACTGGGACGGCGTGGAGTGGAGTACGTCATTGTGACTGGCGTCTCGTCCCATACATGTATTGCTTCGACCGCGGCGGATGCCTATGCCGACGATCTTCGCGTCTGGTTGGTTTCCGATGCCATTGCCTCATCCGATCCCGATTTCGAAAAATCCACCTTGGGGCTGCTTCAAGCCGAGTACCGCCAACACATCATCACCACCGAATCCCTACTTGCTGCCCACGAGGGGCATCTGGCCAAGCAAGTCCAGGGGCATGGCACCAAGTAGTCGAATCATTGGAAGCACTGAACAGGAACGGAGCATGACATGAGCACCCAGCCGGGACAACCCAGCAAGAAGTCCTTCTTCCAAAGGAGGGGAGCCCCACTCATGGTCACCGGTGTCCTCTTGGTGATTGTCTTTGGATTGTTCATCATCGCGGGCAAGCAACCTGGCGAGGGCCTTAACACCCCCATGTGGATTGGCGTCCTCATTGGCCTGGGGATGGCCGGATACGGCCTATACCGGGCGTTGAAGGGACCCGGCATGCTCGACAACCCCAGGGGCGGGACAACCAACGAACCCATGTAACCCGGCCTCGCGGGCCCGCGGCAGGCCCCGTGGCCTTTCGTATCAGGAATCAGCCATTACCCAGCACGAGGAGTTCACCATGTCTTTGAATACCCCCGAACGCGAACCGGGCCGCGATGAAGAAGCAGAAGGAAACCCCATGGACGGCCGGGACGGACAGCCGGTGCAGGAAGGCTCCTCCGACGATCCGCGAACCCTCGACACCATGGACCCGCTGCGCGATGAACATCGCGCAGCGGACGCCTTGGTCGGCAACGAGGCGCGTGCCCAAGATGCGCTTCCGTTGAATGAGGAGGACCGGGCGGCGGCGCAGGAAGACCTGGAAACTCCTGCTGGTGCACGGGTTGAGGAACCCACCGATGCCGCAGGACAGGAAGCCGGAGGTCTTGACGCCCTTGGCCGGCCCCTGCCGCCGGATGCCCCGGAGGGGGAACAGTTCTAACGAGGCGATTAACGGGTCCCTTGAGTTCCGGGCCGCGGGCCAGACCTACGGAGTGATCGCGGGATCGAGACTGTCCATGAACGCATTCATGAATTCGGCGAATTCTTGCGCGTCGTCGTCCTGGGCGAGGATGCCGGAAGTCGGCTGTCGCGTGCCTTCGTGCCCGACCGCGGGGATATTCAGGGACAGCCGGGCCGGGACATTGAAGCGGTAGACGCGTCCGGTGCTGGTGCCGACCTCGTAGCCGCCGTCGAGGACCAATGCCACGTGGGAGACGTTGGTGTTGTTGACCGATATCGCGCGCTCAGTAGGCTGCAGGTTTTCGGGATTCAGCGGGCAAAGAATGAGTTCGGCCGGCTCGCGGCGGAAGCCGATCACCTTCAGCCCCGCGGATCCGGAGCTGCCCACGGCAGCCACCAGGTTGTAGCTGCCGAAGTTGGGGATCTGGGTGTCGAAAGCCTCGTGCAAGAGCTGCTTGAGGACGTCGTCGGATCCAACATTGAGTGTCTCCATGTCTTCCACCCTATCCAATGGAGGTTTCGAACACATGTCCCGTTTACGCACGGCGAATTATGTCGGTGCACCGTCACGGGTTCGGCCTCGGTGCCTCTCAGCCATACAATCAAGGGCATGAGCCAGGACACTGCCCCAGATATCAAGCCTCGCAGCCGCGTCGTGACCGACGGCATCCATGCAGCACCGGCCCGTGGCATGTTCCGCGCCGTCGGCATGGGGGATGACGATTTCGCCAAGCCGCAGATCGGCGTCGCGAGCTCGTGGAACGAAATCACGCCCTGCAACCTTTCGCTGAACCGCTTGGCCGCCGGCGCCAAGGAGGGCGTCCACGCCGGTGGCGGATTCCCGATGCAGTTCGGCACCATCTCCGTGTCCGACGGCATTTCCATGGGCCACGAGGGCATGCACTTCTCGCTGGTTTCCCGCGAGGTCATCGCCGACTCCGTCGAGGTTGTCATGCAGGCCGAGCGCATCGACGGCTCGGTGCTGTTGGCCGGTTGCGACAAGTCCCTCCCCGGCATGCTCATGGCAGCTGCCCGCCTGGACCTGGCCTCGGTGTTCCTCTATGCCGGATCGATCATGCCCGGCTGGGTCAAGCTGGAAGACGGATCCGAAAAGGAAGTCACACTGATTGACGCCTTCGAAGCCGTGGGTGCCTGCGCCGCCGGCAAGATGAGCCTCGAGGACCTCACCCGCATCGAAAAGGCGATCTGCCCCGGCGAAGGTGCCTGTGGCGGCATGTACACCGCCAACACCATGGCCTGCATCGGCGAAGCCCTGGGCATGAGCCTTCCGGGCTCCGCCGCCCCGCCCTCGGCTGACCGCCGCCGCGATGCTTTCGCCCGCGCCTCCGGCGAGGCCGTGGTGAACCTGCTGCGCAAGGGCATCACCGCCCGCGACATCATGACCAAGAAGGCCTTCGAGAACGCGATCGCCGTGACCATGGCCTTCGGCGGTTCCACCAACGCAGTGCTGCACCTGCTGGCCATCGCCCGCGAGGCCGAGGTGGACTTGACCCTGGCTGACTTCAACCGCATCGGCGACAAGATCCCGCACCTGGGAGACCTGAAGCCCTTCGGCCGCTACGTCATGACCGACGTGGACAAGATCGGTGGCGTGCCGGTGATCATGAAGGCCCTGCTGGACGCCGGCCTGCTGCACGGGGACTGCCTCACCGTCACCGGCAAGACCGTTGCCGAGAACCTCGAGGCGATCAACCCGCCGGATGTCGACGGCAAGATCCTGCGCGCGCTGGACAACCCGATCCACAAGACCGGTGGCATCACCGTGCTGCACGGCACCATGGCACCCGAGGGGGCCGTCGTGAAGTCAGCTGGCTTCGACGCCGACGTCTTCGAGGGCACCGCACGGGTCTTCGACCGCGAGCAGGGCGCCCTGGCTGCGCTTGATGCCGGCGAGATCCACGCCGGCGACGTCGTGGTCATCCGCTACGAAGGCCCCAAGGGCGGCCCCGGCATGCGCGAGATGCTTGCCATCACCGGAGCCATCAAGGGCGCCGGCCTGGGCAAGGACGTCCTGCTGCTCACCGACGGCCGCTTCTCCGGCGGCACCACCGGCCTGTGCATCGGCCACGTGGCACCCGAGGCCGTTGACGGCGGCCCGATCGCGTTCGTCAAGGACGGCGACAAGATCCGCGTCGACATCGCCGCCCGCTCCTTCGACCTGTTGGTCGAGCCGACGGAGCTCGAGGAGCGCAAGGTCGGCTGGGAGCCGCTTCCGGCCAAGTTCACCACCGGTGTACTGGCCAAGTACGCCAAGTTGGTCAAGTCCGCTTCGACCGGGGCATACTGTGGCTAGGACATAGCCTGAACCGAAGGGCGGACGCCACCAAAGCGTCCACCCTTCGGACAACAGTCTCAAATAGTGAGATTGTGGGCGTGGGCGTTTGACTCTGGCTTTGGCGGCGACCAAACTGGACACATGCATATCCGCACCGAAGTACTACTAGTTATCAAGCGCTGAGCTTGGGCCCCTCCGAAACATGGAGGGCTTCGGTGACGCGCAAACCCCATTCGCCGCAAGGTGCCTTTGGGGTTTTTTTATGTGCAGGGTTAGAAGAGATAGAGAAGGATATATCCCCATGAGTAACGGAACCACCGCCAGCCCCTCGCTGCCGGCCAAACCCGCCAACCGTAGCAAGGATGCCGCTGTCTCTTCCGTCGTGGAAGCATCGAGCCTGGTACAGGGCCCGAACAACATCATTGCTCCCACCGAGATGCTTGGCTCACAAGCCATTGTTCGCTCACTGGAAGAATTGGGCGTCAAGGACGTCTTTGGGTTGCCGGGCGGGGCCATCATGCCCACCTACGACTCGCTCATGGACTCGACCAAGATAAACCACATCCTGGTCCGCCACGAACAGGGCTCGGGCCACGCGGCCCAGGGCTACGCCATGGTCACCGGCGAAGTCGGGGTGTGCATCGCCACCTCCGGCCCCGGGGCCACCAACCTGGTCACCGCCATTGCCGACGCGCACATGGACTCGGTCCCCATGGTTGCCATCACCGGGCAGGTGCACAGCGCCTTCATCGGCTCCGACGCCTTCCAGGAAGCCGACATCGTGGGCATCACCATGCCCATCACCAAGCACTCCTTCCTGGTCACCAAGGCCGAGGACATCCCGCGGATCCTGGCCTCCGCCTTCCACATCGCCGCCACGGGCCGTCCCGGCCCCGTGCTGGTGGACATCACCAAGGACGCCCAGCAGTCCAAGGCGATGTTCTCCTGGCCGCCGAAGATCGACCTGCCCGGCTACAAGACCGTGGTGCGCGGGCACAACAAGCAGGTCCGCGAGGCGGCCAAGCTCATTGCCGCCTCCTCCCGCCCGGTGTTCTACGTCGGCGGCGGCGTGATCAAGGGACACGCCTCGGCGGAGCTCAAGGAATTTGCCGAGCTGGTCGGCGCCCCGGTGGTCACCACCCTGCAGGCCCGCGGAGCCTTCCCGGATTCCCACGAGCTGCATGTGGGCATGCCCGGCATGCACGGCTCGGTCTCCGCCGTCACCGCGCTGCAGCAGTCGGACCTCTTGATCACCCTGGGCGCCCGCTTCGATGACCGCGTCACCGGGGTGCTGCACACCTTTGCCCCCAATGCCAAGGTCATCCACGCTGACATCGACCCGGCGGAAATCTCCAAGAACCGCACCGCCGACATCCCGATCGTCGGTTCGGTCAAGGAAATCATCCCGGAGCTCACCGAGGCCTGCCGCACGCTCTTCGCCGATGCCGGCGCCCCGGACCTGTCGACCTGGTGGAACACCATCGGCCGGCTGCGCGAGACCTACCCGATCGGCTTCACCGAAACCAACGACGGTCTCTCGGCGCCGCAGAACGTGATCCAGCGCATCGGCGAACTGACCGGCCCGGAGGCCGTGTACGTCGCGGGCGTGGGACAGCACCAGATGTGGGCGGCGCAGTTCATCAAGTACGAGCGCCCGCATGCCTGGCTGAACTCGGGGGGTCTGGGCACCATGGGCTACTCCGTTCCGGCGGCCATGGGCGCGAAGGTCGGCAACCCCGACCGCGTGGTCTGGGCCATTGACGGCGACGGCTGCTTCCAGATGACCAACCAGGAACTTGCGACCTGCGTCATCAACAACATCCCGATCAAGGTCGCGATCATCAACAACTCGTCGCTGGGCATGGTCCGCCAGTGGCAGACCCTGTTCTACGATTCCCGCTACTCCAACACCGACCTGAACACCGGCCACGGCACCGCGCGAGTCCCGGACTTCGTCAAGCTCGCCGACGCCTATGGTTGCGTGGGGCTGCGTTGCGAACGCGACGAGGACATCGACGCGACCATCAAGCAGGCATTGGAAATCAATGACCGCCCGGTGATCATCGACTTCGTGGTCTCCCGCGATTCCATGGTCTGGCCCATGGTGCCCTCCGGCGTGAGCAACGACCAGATCCAGATTGCTCGCGGCATGACGCCCGAGTGGGAAGAAGAGGACTAGAAACCCATGGCACGTCACACTCTTTCCGTGCTCGTCGAGGACGTACCGGGCGTATTGACCCGCGTGGCAAGTCTTTTTGCCCGCCGCGCGTTCAACATCCACTCGCTGGCAGTGGGCCCCACGGAGATCAAGGGAATTTCCCGGATCACCGTGGTCGTCGACGCCGAAGGCGACCTGCTCGAGCAGGTCACCAAGCAACTCAACAAACTCATCAACGTCATCAAGATCGTTGAGCTGATGCCCGAGGCTTCGGTGCAGCGTGACCATATCCTGGTCAAGGTGCGAGCCGATGCGGCCACCCGACTGCAGGTTACCCAGGCCGCAGACCTCTTCCGTGCCTCCGTGGTGGACGTGTCCACCGATTCACTCATCATTGAGGCCACCGGCAACGCCGAAAAGATCAACGCACTGCTCGCTGTGCTTGAACCGTTCGGCATCCGCGAGATCGTCCAGGCGGGCACCCTTGCCGTCGGACGCGGCTCCAAATCGATGTCGGACCGCGCCCTGCGTTCCGTCTCTGCCTAAAACGCAATAATCTTCACACTGATACCAAGGAGAAACCACAGTGACTGAAATGTTCTACGACGATGATGCAGACCTTTCGATCATCCAGGGACGCACCGTCGCCATCATCGGCTATGGTTCCCAGGGCCACGCCCACGCACTGAACCTCCGCGACTCCGGCGTTGACGTCCGCGTCGGCCTGAAGGCCGGCTCCAAGTCGATCGCCAAGGCCGAGGCCGAGGGCCTGCGCGTGGTCTCCGTTGCCGAGGCAGCAGCCGAAGCCGACGTCATCATGATCCTCACCCCGGACCAGGTCCAGCGCTTCGTCTACGCCGAGGAAATCGCACCGAACCTGCAGGCAGGCAACGCCCTGTTCTTCGGCCACGGCTTCAACATCCGCTACGGCTACATCGCCCCGCCGGCTGACGTCGACGTTGCCCTGGTTGCCCCGAAGGCACCGGGACACACCGTGCGCCGCGAGTTCGAAGCCGGCCGTGGCATCCCGGACCTGATCGCCGTCGAGCAGGACTTCACCGGCGGCGCCAAGGAACTGGCACTGTCCTACGCCAAGGCCATCGGCGGCACCCGCGCCGGCGTCATCGAGACCACCTTCACCGAAGAGACCGAGACCGACCTCTTCGGCGAGCAGGCTGTCCTCTGCGGTGGCGCATCGCAGCTGGTCCAGTACGGCTTCGAGACCCTGACCGAAGCCGGCTACAAGCCGGAAATCGCCTACTTCGAGGTCCTGCACGAGCTCAAGCTCATCGTTGACCTGATGTGGGAAGGTGGCATTGCCAAGCAGCGCTGGAGCGTTTCCGACACCGCCGAGTACGGCGACTACGTTTCGGGCCCGCGCGTGATCACCCCGGAGGTCAAGGAGAACATGAAGGCCGTTCTCGCCGACATCCAGAACGGTGCCTTCGCCAAGCGCTTCATCGAAGACCAGGAAGCCGGAGCGCCGGAGTTCCTGGCACTGCGCGCCAAGGGCGAGGCCCACCCGATCGAGGCCACCGGCCGCGAACTGCGTAACCTCTTCTCCTGGAAGACCACCGATGACTACACCGAAGGTTCCGTCGCCCGCTAAGGCACGCTGAATCACTTGGTGACCGCGGCCTCGAGCCGCTGGTTGTCGACATGACGATGCCCGTCCCGACGTTTGTCGGGGCGGGCATTGTCGTTGATGGAAGGCTGCTTCACGAAGGAGGATTCCCTACGAGGGCACGGCCGGTACCGGACCATGATGCTGCTCTTTCCTCCTGTGTGCCTGCCGAATCGTTGTGGCGCCTGCAACGTCCATGGTAGGCAGGAGATGGCACGGATTGTTGAAGGAACGATCCTGCCTGCGCCACCTGGGAAGCCGGCGTCCAGGAGCGAATCGACACGCAAGGAGGAATGCCCATGGCTGAACGACTGGTGGCAGATGAGATGGTTGACAGGCTCAATGCCTGGGGCGTCAGGCGAATCTTTGGCTACAGCGGGGACGGGATCAATACCTTCCTGGGGGCGCTGCGCCGTCATGACAACGCTCCCGAATTTGTCCAGGCACGCCACGAGGAAAATGCCGCATTCATGGCCGTGGCACATTCCAAATACGGGGTGGGCCAGTATGGTGCCGATTTCGACGGAGGGCCGGGCATCGGGGTCATGGTTTCCACCCAGGGACCCGGCGCAGTCCACTTGCTCAACGGACTCTACGACGCAAAGCTCGATGGCATTCCGGTGGTTGCCATCGTCGGACAGCAGGACCTCAAGGCGCTGGGATCCGGGTATCAACAGGAAATCGACCTCCCCGCGCTTTTCAAGGACGTGGCCGGGTATTGCGAACAAATTTCCACGCCTGAGCAGGTTTCCGGTGTATTGGACCGCGCCTTCCGCACGGCCCTGGCCACATCCACACCGTGTGTGGTGATCATTCCCCACAATGTGCAGCAACAGCCCGCGTCGCAGCCATCGGGTGACCATGCCGAGATTGCCACGGCACCGGTGTGGGAGTCCCCGCAGGTGCTGCCGCGGGATGCCGAGTTGGACGCGGCTGCAGACCTGCTTCGATCCGGCAAGCGCATCGTGATGTTAGTGGGCCAAGGGGCCCGCAATGCCCGTACCGAGGTGGCCGGAATGGCCGAACGGCTCGGTGCCGCGGTTGTTACGAGCCTGCTGGGCAAACCATATGTCGATGAAACGCTGCCGAACGCCGCCGGTGTCATGGGTCACCTTGGCACTTCCGCCAGCGCTGCACTGCTGGGGCGCTGCGATTCGCTGCTGATCGTGGGATCAAACGATCCCTGGACCGAGTTCTACCCGGCCCCGGGAAACGCCCGTGCAGTGCAGATCGACATTTCCGCCCAACGGCCCGGCAATCGCTACCCCGTCGAGGTGGCGCTCGTGGGGGATGCGGCGCAAACGCTGCAGGCCCTAGCCGGGCGCCTTGCCCCTGACCAAGGTGAACGGGAACCCTGGCGCACCGAAGTCCGCGAACGGGTGTCTGCCTGGCGGGACCTGTCGCGGCAGCGTGCCCTGACAGCGGCAGATCCGGTCAACCCCGAACGGGTTTTCAGCGAGCTCTCCGCGGTCTTTCCCGACGACGCGCAGGTGGCTCTTGACGTGGGCAGTTGCGTATATTGGTATGCCCGACAGCTGGTGCTGCCACCGACGGTTCCAGCGCACCTCTGCAGCACATTGGCTTCGATGGGTTGCGGGGTTCCGTATGGGCTTGCAGCAAAGCTGTTGAATCCGGAGCGGCCAGTGGTGGTGCTGGCCGGTGACGGCGGCATGCAGATGAGCGGAGTGGCGGAACTCATCACCGTGGCCGCGCGCTGGAAGGACTGGACGGATCCCCGGTTTGTGGTGTGCGTCCTGAACAACGGCGATCTTGCGGAAGTGACGTGGGAACAACGGGAAACAGAAGGGGATCCGCGCTACGGTGCCACACAGCATCTGCCACATTTTCCCTTCGCAGGCTACTCGGAACTTCTGGGCATGCGGGGGATCGAGGTCAAGGATCCTGGGGATCTTGGCGGGGCCTGGAGCCAGGCGTTGTCGGCCGACCGCCCGGTGGTCATCGATGTCCACACCGATGCCTCGGTGCCGTTGCTGCCGCCCTTCCCGCAAGGTGCCAAGAAGTTGCCCACCATGCGGGCGGCATTGGGCCAGGAAGGGAAAGCCGGGCAGAGGGCACTGCGACTGCTCGACGAATACGCTTCGCAAGAAGAGGCACTCTTCGGATCGTGATGTCACATTGTCGGACGAGTCCCGGGACGAATGGCAGGGAACCGGCGGGAGTTGTGCCCGAATCCTCCTAGGTTCCCGCCCCGCCCATGGCTGGCACCGATCCAGTGCGGACGTGTAGCCGCCGCGGCCCTATTCCTTTGCGTGGTGCAGCGGCACGCGCCGGTAATTTTGCTCCGTTGAGTCCTCGTTGCGCCACGATATTTCCAGAAAGGGTGGGGCGGTTGCCCAACCGACGTCGTCCTTGACCCGGTTGAGGCCAATGAATTCCCCGTCCGGCAATTGCTCGGCCGAGAAGCTCCAGTCCGCTTCCCCCTCCACCGTGACTTTTCCCGTGGTGCGGAGATCAACGTCAAACACCGGGCTACCGGTTCGGTTGGTCACGTGCGCGGTCAGCGAATCAATCCAATCCAGTTCCAGGTTCCGTGTCATGGATTAAGCGTAGACCGATTCGGCAGTGCGGTCTTGGTTTTTGCAACGCGCAGGACCAACGAATTTTGGGGCTCGCCCGGGCCCGGGAAAGCAACCTGGAATGACCAATGTCCGTTCTCCGCTTGCCACGGGTGGGCACCGGTGTCTGCAATGACGTGCCTCGGCCGAGGAAGCTATTGTTTGTGGGGGAAATGGAAGTAGTCTTTAGATTGATGGTGACGGGAAAACAGATCGTTATTCCCGCTCTGATTTAGACGATCGTCAGTTTGGTACCGTGCTTTTCTGAATCTGCGGTAGCCTCAACCTGGATCGGTGGGGGGACACCGCTAGAAAGGTTGAACGATGATTGCCGTAAACGAATACATGCGAGATCTCCTTCTTGAAACCCATGATCTCGAATCATTTCTCAATGCGCTGACACATGTCAGTGCCCAGGCCTTGTCCGAGTCCGGAGAGCCGGTCCATTGCGGCATTACCCTGCGGCGGCACAAGCGGGCGGGCACGGTGGCCAGCAACAGCGCCTTGGCCCAGGAACTCGACGAGATCCAGTACAGCTTTGGCGAAGGACCGTGCCTCTCTGCGTGCAAGGAGCAACGGACCATTCTGATCAACGACATTGAACGAGACGGCCGCTGGCCCGCGTACTTCGAGGCCATCTCCTCCGCAGGGGTCCGATCCATGCTGGCCGTTCCGTTCAGCCTGGATTCCGAGGACACCGCTGCGATCAATATCTACTCGATGAGTAAGAACGCCTTTGATCAACAGGACGTGACACAGGTGGAAGGTTACGCCGAGCAGGCCTCGGCACTGTTGAACCTGGCCGTTCGGTTGGCCAGGCACCGCGACAACGAAGAAAACCTCAGGCTCGCCATGGAATCCCGAACCACCATTGACCTGGCGGTGGGCATCATCATGGGCCAGAACAAGTGCAGCCAGGAACGGGCGGTCGAGATCCTGAAGTCGGCTTCCAGCTCCAGGAACATCAAACTGCGCCATGTTGCGGAGGCGGTCATCGCCTCCACCACCAACCAGCCGATCGGCACCCATTTTGATGCGTAGGCCGCCGGGACGGTAAGTGTTCCACGGCCACGGCCAGGGGGATGCGTCAGCCGATGCCCAGATCCCGCAGCACGGCATCGGCCGCATGCCAGCCGGCCATGCCGTGCACGCCACCGCCCGGGGGAGTCGAGGACGAACAGATGTAGAGCCCGGGTGCCCCTGTATGGTAGGGCCGCAACGTGGGCGCCGGACGCAGCACTTGCTGGGTTCCCCGCAACGAGCCGCCGCCGATGTCCCCGCCCACCAGGTTCGGGTTCCAGTCCTCCAGAGCACGCGGCGGAGTCTCGACCCGTCCGATGACCCGGTCCCCGAAACCCGGGGCAAAACGCTCGATTTGGCGGTCAACCAGCGGCCCGACGTCGGCGTCGCAGCCATTTGGCACGTGGGCGTAACTCCAGATGACTTGTTGCCCCGCCGGCGCCCGGGATTCGTCCGCCGCGGAAGGCTGGGCCAGCATGACAAAGGGCCTCGCGGGAACCTTGCCCCTGCCCACATCCCGCTCGGCCTGAATCACATCGGCCAGGGAACCGCCCACGTGCACTGTCCCGGCGTGCGATGTGCGTTCGTCCCGCCAGGGGACTGGCCCGTCCAGCAGGTAGTCGACCTTGAAGGCCCCCGGCCCGTACTTCCAGCGTCGCAGGTGGGAGGCGTAGCGTCCACCGATCCCGGTCCCTGCCAGTTCCAGGACCTGCCGCGGTGTCAAGTCCAGCAACACTGCATCGCTGGCAGGCAGCTCGCGCAGGTCGCCCACCGGGCTGTTGGTGTGGATGACCACGTTGTCCAGGGCCAGCTGCTGCACCAGCGCGTGGATGATCGCGTTGGTTCCGCCCCGTGCCACCGGCCAACCCAACGACTGGCCCAGCCCGCCGAAGAGCACTGCGAAGCCTGAGGTGAACACGTGGTTGAGTGGAAGCATCGAGTGGGCCGCCGAACCCGCAAACAGGGCCCGTGCGGCCTCGGTTCGGAAGGCCAGGCGCGCCAGGCCATCGGCGGGCCACAGTGCCCGCGCCCCGAAGCCGGCCATGAGCAATGGATGCGGCGGGATGCGCAACAGCGGTCCGGTGGCGTTTTCCAGGGATTCGAGCGGGTGGCCTGCCACCGCGCGGTGCAGCGTCCGCCATGCGGCCGCGTCAACGCCAAGCTCTGCCGCAGTCGTCTCGAGGTCGGGATGCAGCACGGCGCTGCGTCCGTTATCCAGCGGGTGGGCCATCGGATAGCGGTGGCGTAGCCAGCGCAGCCCGTGCCTCTCCAGGCCAAGATGCAAGAAGGCGGGGCTTCCCACGCCGAAGGGGTGGGCGGCAGCACCCAGGTCGACAGTGGTGCCCGGACCCAGCGTGTCGGCCGAACGCGCGGCCCCGCCGACCTTTCCCGCTTGCTCGTAAACGGTCACCTGAACCCCGTGTTCGGCCAACCGGGCGGCCGCGGCAAGGCCATTGGGACCGGCGCCGACGACGATCGCGGTTCGTGTCATGGTGGTGGCTTCCTTTCTGGTGGCTATCCTGCGAAGAAGCGTTCCTCCCAGGTGGCCTCGATGATCCCGCGCACCTGGTTGATCTGGTCGGTGGCGCGGGCCTGCAGGTCGCGCAGCAATGCGGCGTCGAAGCGGGGATCCTTGGTGGCCACCAGGAGCAGGGTTTCCCACATGGCAAGCTTGGCGCTCAACATCCCGGTCAGCACGTCCAATTCGACCTGTGCCAGGCCGGCCTGCCGCCGACGCAGCAGGTTCACCGGGTTGACCCGACCCACCAGGCGCACCACATGGGTGAAGGTGATCTTCAGCGGGTGCCCCTCATAGCCCAGCCGGTCGATGAGGCTCCGCAGGTCCTCCCGATCCGCCATGACCTGTCGGCAGAGGGAGAGCAACGCCGCCTCGTGCGCGGTTCCCTTCCAGGTGTCGGCAGCCGCGCGAAAGGCATTGACGCCTCCCTCGGATCCCAGGAAGTGCTCGTTGAGGTAGTTGGACAAGGTCTGGTGGCTGACGCCCCGGAAATCATTCATGATTGCTCCTCGGATTCGACATGGGTGGGACTTGTCCCGGCGAGCCGGGCACCGGAGGGAATGCTGGCCGCGCACTCGTGACGGCAACCTTTCTCCACACTACGGCCAAGGCACGGAGCGCGGAAGGAAATTGCGGCCTCGCCGCGCCGAATCCCGACGTCAGCCCGCACACCTCCGTGGAGGAGGGGATCGAAACTGTTCCTCCGGCAGGGGCACCGGCCTATGCTGGGGAGTGTGGTCAAGCAGTGGGCCGCAAGATGCACTATTGCCGGAAATTGATCATGCCAGATCCACGCCACAGCACTACATTGGGCCCAGCGTCGGGTGCCCCGCGCCGTGCAGCCCTCTTCGCGCCGTCATATCCCACGCCTGTGCCATGCACCGAATCCGGCGGCGCGCCATCATGGTGAGCGCCTGGACCTCAGGGGTTGGCGCCCAGCTGGCGGGACCGGGGGCGGTCACCATCCTGCACGGAACGACGTTCGCCCTGGCGGCCGCCAACGGCGACATGGACGGAACCCGCCCGCATGGGTTCTTCTTCCGCGACACCCGCTTCATCTCCGGCTGGCGGCTGCGGATCAACGGCAAGGACATGGAGCCCCTGGTGGGGACCGCCATCGAACCCTACAAGGCCATGTTCGTCGGCCGGGTGGCCGGAAGCAGCCTGGAGAATGAAAGCCACGTGCTGGTGGAACGCCACCGAAGCCTCAACGGCGGCCTGAAAGAACGAATCGTGATCCACAACTATTCGAAGGCCGAGTTTGCCGCCACGATCTTTCTGGAAGTGGCAGCCGACTTCGCGGACCTCTTTGACGTCAAGGCGGGGATCCGCCGCTCCACGAACGGATCGTTGTCGCATACCGGCCACGGAGGTCTTGAATTCACCGGCACCGTTGGCGGGCACCGGCTGGCCGTTGGCATCCGGGACGAACATGCCATGCCTTCCGCCGGCGGCCTCGAGTACGACATGGTGTTGGCGCCCCAGGGCGAGTGGTCGACGGAGGTGGTCGTGGACCCGTCCATCGACGGCCAAGGCCCCGGGGACGATGCCCCCATGGGCCAGGCAGCGGGCGCCGTCGATCTCCCGGCCATGCGCCAACAGGCGTGGAAGGAACGCGTTCCCACGGCGGAAATACAGGACCGCGGGGTGGGCGAAGCCCTGCAGACCGGCCGCGGGGACCTTGGATCGCTGCGCATCTTCGACCCCGAAGACGAGGAGCGGGTGGTGGTTGCCGCGGGGGCCCCATGGTTCATGGCGCTTTTCGGGCGGGATTCGCTGCTGGCCTCGTTCCTGTCGCTGAGCGTCGACCCCTCCCTGGCGCTGGGAACCATACAAACCCTCGCCGAACGCCAGGGCAGGGAAACCAATCCACCCACCGAGGAAGAACCGGGCAAGATCCTCCACGAGGTGCGCATGGGGTCCTCGCCGTCAAAGGAGCTCGGCGGCACCGGGGCCTACTTCGGCTCCGTCGACTCCACGCCGTTGTTTGTCACGATGGCCGGGGAAATGACCAGGTGGGGCGTGGGCGGGCAAACCCTGGAGCGCTTGATGCCGTCGATGGACAAGGCCCTGGGTTGGATCGAACGCACCACCGCGAAGGATCCCCACGGCTTCCTGACCTACCAGCGCTCGACGCCCACGGGCCTTGCCAACCAGGGGTGGAAGGATTCCTGGGACGGCGTCACCTTCGCCGACGGCAGCATTGCCGAGGCGCCCCTGGCCCTGTGCGAGGTGCAGGGCTACGTGTACACCGCCTACCTCGCGCGGGCCTTGATTGCCCAGCAATCCAACGACACGACATTGATGCTGAAGTATGCGGCCAAGGCCCAACGCCTCAAGGAAGCCTTCAACGAAAAATTCTGGCTTTCCGACCGCGGCTACCTTGCCCTGGCCATTGACGGCGACCAGCGACAGGTGGACTCATGCGCATCGAACATGGGCCACAGCCTGTGGAGCGGGATCGTTGACAGTGCCTTGGCCCCGCAGGTGGCCAAGGCACTGATGACCCGGGACATGTTCACCGGCTGGGGCGTGCGGACGCTCTCGAGCAAGATGAAGGCGTACAACCCGGCCAGCTACCACAATGGTTCGGTGTGGCCCCACGACAACGCACTGATAGCCGGTGGCCTGATGCGCTATGGCTTTGTCGAGGAATCCCAGCGCATCGCCACGGCCCTGATGCAAGCGGCCGGATTCCTCAACGGCAGGCTGCCGGAACTCTTCTGCGGACTGGACCGCGGCAGCCATCCGGTCCCCGTGCCCTACCCAACCTCCTGCTCGCCGCAGGCCTGGGCGGCTGCGGCACCCATGCACCTGCTGCGGATCATGCTGCGTTTCGACCCGGTCCTGACCGAGGGGAAGCTCTTCATCGACCCGGTGCTGCCGGCCGAATGGGGCGAGGTGCACCTGCGAAACATCTCCGTGGGCAAGGACAAGATCAACATCACCGCCAACGGCACGCGGTTCCGCATCGAGGGGGCGCCGGCAGGGTTGGAAGTGGTGCACGGTCTGCGCGGTCCGCTGGCCGACATGCTCGATGTCACGGCGGCCCGCCCATGAAACCGGGACGGAGGCCATAGGTGCGTATCGGGATCATTGCCTCTCCGTGGCTCACCGTGCCGCCGGAGGGCTACGGCGGCACCGAAACCGTCATCGATGTGCTGGCCCGCGGGCTGGCGGCACTGGGCCACGAGGTGCTGCTGGCAGCCGCCTCGGGCAGCGCCAGCCCGGTGGCCCTGGCAGCGGGCAGCTTTCCGCCGGATCCCCGGCACCTGGGCCGTACCCAGGATGAGCTGCGGCATGTCATCAACGCCTATCGACGGCTGGACGGGATGGAGATCATCCACGACAACACGCTCGCCGGTCCGCTGTTGATGCGCGCGTCCGGGGCGATCCCCGTGGTGTCCACCGCCCACAATCCCATGGACGCCCTCACCTTGCCGATCTATCGCGCGATCGCCGGGCACGCCTCGCTGCTGGCCATCTCCAGGCACCAGGCCACCAGCGCGCGGGGGGTGGACATCTGCCGGGTGATCCACCACGGCATCGATGCGGACAGCATTCCCCTTGGCACCGGCAGCGGCGGCTATGCCTGCTTCCTGGGCCGGATGCACCCGAACAAGGGCGTGCTCACGGCCATTGAGGTGGCCAGGAGGTCCGGGGTGCCGTTGCGGATCGCGGCGAAGATGGCCAGCACCGGGGAACACGAATATTTCACCCAGGTGATCCGCCCGAAGTTGGGAGGGGACATCGAATACGTTGGGGAATTGCGGGCCGGGGAAAAGTTCCGGCTGCTCGGGGAATCCCTGGCCCTGTTGAACCCCCTCCAGTGGGCCGAGCCCTTTGGCATGGTCATGATCGAGGCCATGGCCACAGGCACCCCGGTGCTGTGCACTTCCCGCGGCTCCGCCCCGGAGATCGTTGACGACGGAGTCACCGGATTCATCAGGGACACACCCCGGGCACTCGCAGCGGCACTGCCCGAATGCGCCCACCTGAAGCGGGAGGACTGTCGCGCCTCGACGGAAACAATATTCAGTGCAAGGCGGATGGCGCTCGAGCACGTGGACTTCTATGAGAGGTGCCTGGCCCGGGAGCCCGATCCCTGTCCCGTGCCGGTCTAGCGGAAACGGCCGGGCGACGTGGGGGACCGGCGTCATCCCGGTGGCCCGGATGCGACAGCGTCATCGCGCGCCGGTAGACTCCGTGACTATGCACGCCGAACCGCACGCGCCCACCAAGACCATCCATGCCGTCTTCCTTGACGTCGACGGCACCTATGCGGATTACGGGGTGGTTCCCCAGTCCCATGCCCGGGCCGTCCGGGCTGCCCGGACAGCCGGTCACAAGGTCTTGCTGTGTACCGGCCGGCCGGTTGCCATGCTCCCCGAGCACATCCTCGAAGCCGGATTCGACGGACTGGTGGCCAGTGCCGGCGCCTACGTCGAGGTGGACGGCGAGGTGCTCATGGACCGGCGGTTCCCCGCAGAAATGGCGGCCCGGACCCTTGCCGCCCTCGATGTGCACGATGCCATCTATGTCCTTGAATCCCCGGAGGCACTCCACGTCCGTGCATCTGCCGAACCACGCCTGAGGGAAATCATCGAATCGCACTTCAGCCAGCGCCCCGATGGCCGGAAGACCGGTTCCTCGGCCATCCTGGGTTCCCTGACCACCATCCCGGCAGATCCCTCCTTCGCAAAGATTTCCGTGTTCGAGGCCCCGGTTTCGGTGGGCAGCATTGCCGCGGAGATCGGGGCGGACGTGGCAGTGGTCGAAAACTCCATCGCCGACGAGGGCCGCCATACCGGGGAGCTGTTCCGGCGCGGGATTTCCAAGGCCGACGGCGTCGCCGTGGCGATTGAACGCCTGGGTATTGACAGGGCTGACACCATCGCCTTCGGCGACGGGGAAAACGATTTGGAAATGATCGCCTACGCGGGGCTCGGCGTGGCCATCGAGGGATCGCATCCCGGGCTGCTGGTCCTGGCCGACCGCACTGCGCTCCCGCCCAGCCGCGACGGGATCGCCGCCGCCTTCGCCGAGCTGGGACTGATCTGATCCCGAGCCCGCCGCCAAAACCAAAGGAACGCCCGACCTGTAGGTCGGGCGTTTTCTGTTGTTAGGAGGATGTTCCGGTTCGCGCTGCCGGAGCGGGCGTCGCGGAAATTCTTGCGCAGAAGGCGAGAGTCTGTTGGGTGCGGTCGGACATGGAAGACGGCAGATGCCGGTATTCCCCTTCCGCTGATATGAGCGGAAAATGACGAGTAGAGCGCGCTGGCATAGCACGCAATCCGGGAGGTCATGATGAACAAGGAAGCCCCACATGTCGGGGGAATGGGCCCGATCGTCGTGGGCGTCTTGCCCAAACAGCCCAGGCGCGTGGTGCTCGAGGCGCGGACACTTGGCGAGGCACTCGGCGCACCCCTGGTCTTCGCCTATGTGGAGATCAACAGCTACCTGGTCGAGTGGGAACTCAAGGAGGAGATCCGCGGCAATTCCCTGCATCCGCGAGAGATCGACGACGACATGACCGAGGATGCCCGCGACGTCCTGCGGATCCTGGACAGTGCCATGGCGGGGACCAAGATCGAATGGTCATTGCGGGTCATGGCGGGGGATCCCGGCAAGGCACTGGCCCGGCTGGGCAATGAACTGCACGCGCGGATGATCGTGGTGGGCACCCGGCACAAGGGTGTCGGGGCCCGGGTGTCGGAACTGCTCAACGGGACTACCGCACACCACGTTATTGCGCACCAGCAGCTGCCCGTGGTTGTGGTCCCCGTCCATCACGAAGCCTCCTGACGGCGCTGGTTGTCGGCAGCGATGCCATGCACTTTTAGGTGATCCGGGTGGATTCCCCTGGCCGAGGGCCAATGCATAATCGTCTGTGAGCGCGATGGTGGGGGAGAAGCGAACGATTTGCTAATGAGAATCATTCTTAGCTATTGTGTTGGTCGTGACTCTCATACTTGTAACATCGCTCGAATCCCACATCCGCGACAAGGCACTCGACTCCTTGGTGGCGTCGATGCCCAACGCGATGGTGGTTCGCCACGATTTGCTGGAAGGCGAACGCGTGCTGCGTCGCGTGTCCAGGGGAACGGCAAGCCTGGAACGCTATGAAATCCCCTTGGAACACGGCTGCCTGACCTGCACGGTGAGGCTTGACGTCTTGCCCACGGTGACCCGTATCCTCGATTCCCTGCCCGAGGACGTGATCGTCGGATTGCCGCCCAGCGTCAACGCGGACATGGTCCTGGAATACCTTCAACCGCAGCTGGCATTGCGCGGGAAAGTACTTGACTCGATCTGTCTTGCACTGGACCCGGCCGCGCTCGAGGACCAGATGTGGGACTCTCGCACGCTCTGGCAGGCCGGTCTGAGCAGCGTGGAGGAAGACGACAGGACCGCAGGGGAATTCCTCGTCAAGGAGATCGCCTGGGCGGACACGTCCCTGATGCTTGAGGGCCTCTTTGCCCACCTATTTGAATCGGAGGCGCCAGGTTGCCAATCCGGGGGAGGACTCTTCCTGCGCGGGACGCAGCTGCTCACTGAGATGGGACCGCACCTGGCGGTAACCCATCCGGACGAGGATCTGGTTCTCGCGACCTATGAGCCGGACTCTGCGCGCCGACGCGCATCGCCTGGCGCCATCATTCTCCGTGATGCCGCCGAGACCAGCGACGGCGTGGAAGACACGGCGCAGGGCCGGGAATTCACCACGGTGCAACTTCATGCGGAGCGCCCGTTGCATCCGGGACGGCTCAAGGACGCGTTGCACCGGATGGCTGAAGGCTGCGTGTGGTTGCGAGGCACCTTCTGGATCGGGAGCGCGCCGGAAACCAAAATGGTGCTCGGCGGTGCCGGTCCATTCGTCTGGCTGGAGAGCCAAGGCAAGTGGGGTGCCGAGACGGCTCGCACCCACATTGCACTGACCAGCGACAGCAACGATGCATCGGAGCTCGCGGAGATCCTGGGCTCCTGCGAATTGTCAGATGCCGAAATCCTCAGGTCGCCCCATACGTTCGAGGACGCATTGCGCCTCACTGACTTGAGCTGAAATTCGCGTCCGACGACGACTATTTTTACTGCAATAACTACCGAAGGAAAATGATGAAAGTACGCAACTCCATCCGAGCACTCAAGAAGATTCCGGGCGCCCAGGTTGTCCGGCGCCGCGGGAAGGTCTTCGTGATTAACAAGAAGAATCCGCGCATGAAGGCCCGTCAGGGTTAAGGCCGCCATTCGGGGGCGCGATGGCCGTTTGTGGCTGGACCACGTGCGGTCATCACGCCCGTGCGGCCGTGCGGCCGTGCGCGAAGGTGCTTCTTGAAGCGGATCCGACCGTGAAAGGTGCCTCTATCGGCGCCGGTTCGGGACGGGACCTTCGCTGGCCCAGTCAATGGCGAGAATCCACCCGTGACCACCTTCAGTGAACATCACGCGAACTCATATCAGAAAGCGCCGCAAATCCACTGGTCCGCGTGGTGATTGTGGGTAATATTGTGCATTGTTCGTCATTCGCTTGGCCAGGAGCCCGCATTGCAAAGTAAATACCTTGGAGTAGTGCTGGCCCTTGCCGTGGCACTGATCGGCGGGCCGACTACCGTGGCCACCGCCCAGCCTTTGGCACCGACGGCCGCGGTGAGCATAAGCACTGCCAAGGTGAAGGCGGTCAAGCAAACCACCGCGAACCTGAACCTTCGCAAGAACGCGACCGTGAAGTCGGCTTCATTGGTGCTCATTCCCAAGAACACGAAGCTCACCATCCTCAGGGTCAGCGGCACCTGGCACCAAGTTACCTTCAAGTCGAAAACCGGTTGGGTTTCCGGCGACTATCTGACATCCGTTTCAGTGGCGAAGTCCAAGGTCTACAACTACACGAAGGTGTTCACCGCGGTGAAGGCCAAGGCGTCGGGTTCCTCGGCGAGTGTTCTTTCGCTGCACCGCCAGACGAAGGTGGAGGTGCTGGGCAGGAGCGGTTCCTGGACGCGGATTATTTTCTCGGGGAAGGCGGGATTTGTGCCGGCGAGCAGCCTGGGCACGTCCAATCCCTCGAACGTCTATCGCTGGGTGAAGGGCAAGCAGCCCGTTTATCAAGCCGCCAGGACCTCGGGCAAGAGGATCGGCACGCTTTCGAACAACACGAGGATCCAGTGGCTGCGGACCTCGGGCTCGTGGCAGCAGGTGCGTACCGGTGCGGGCATTGGCTGGATCCAGTCCAGCAAGCTGTCCACTGCCGCGATCAAGCCTCCGGCCAAGGTCTACAACTACACGAAGGTATTCACCACGGTGAAGGCCAAGGCGTCGGGTTCCTCGGCGAGTGTTCTTTCGCTGCACCGCCAGACTCAGGTGGAGGTGCTGGGCAGGAGCGGTTCCTGGACCAGGGTCCTTGCCGCGGGGAAGGCGGGATTTGTGCCGGCGAGCAGCCTGGGCACGTCCAATCCCTCGAACGTCTATCGCTGGGTGAAGGGCAAGCAGCCCGTTTATCAAGCCGCCAGGACCTCGGGCAAGAGGATCGGCACGCTTTCGAACAACACGAGGATCCAGTGGCTGCGGACCTCGGGCTCGTGGCAGCAGGTGCGTACCGGTGCGGGCATTGGCTGGATCCAGTCCAGCAAGCTGTCCACTGCCGCGATCAAGCCTCCGGCCAAGGTCTACAACTACACGAAGGTATTCACCACGGTGAAGGCCAAGGCGTCGAGTTCCTCGGCGAGTGTTCTTTCGCTGCACCGCCAGACTCAGGTGGAGGTGCTGGGCAGGAGCGGTTCCTGGACCAGGGTCCTTGCCGCGGGGAAGGCGGGATTTGTGCCGGCGAGCAGCCTGGGCACGTCCAATCCCTCGAACGTCTATCGCTGGGTGAAGGGCAAGCAGCCCGTTTATCAAGCCGCCAAGTCCTCGGGCAAGAGGATCGGCACGCTTTCGAACAACACGAGGATCCAGTGGCTGCGGACCTCGGGTTCGTGGCAGCAGGTGCGTACCGGTGCGGGCATTGGCTGGATCCAGTCCAGCAAGCTGTCCACCACCGCGATCAAGGTTATCCCTCCAACGACGACAGTCACTTTTAGTACCCCGCGCTGGACCACTGCGAATCTCAACCTTCGCTCTGGTGCAGGAACCGGCTATGGTTCCGTGGCTGTGGTTCCCAAGGGTGAACGGGTCCTCCTTGGCCGTTCCTCGGGTGGCTGGGCCAATGTCAAGACCAGCAAGGGCACGGGCTGGATAAGCGCTGGCTATCTTTCGACCGTGGCGCCAAAGCCTCCGGTAGTGAAGCCGAATCCACCGAAGCCCGATCTAGTCACCTTCAGCGCCCCGCGCTGGACCACTGCGAATCTGAATCTCCGCTCGGGTGCAGGAACCCGCTATGGTTCCGTGGCTGTGGTTCCCAAGGGCGAGCGGGTCCTCCTTGGCCGTTCCTCGGGTGGCTGGGCCAATGTCAAGACCAGCAAGGGCACGGGGTGGGTGAGCGTAATTTATCTGTCCACCGTGGCGCCACCGCCTCCGGTAACCACCCAGTACCGTTGGGCAGCCGGCAACGTTAACCTGCGCGCCGGCAATTCGACGGTGTACCCGATTATGGGCTTGGTTCCCGCCGGGGAACGTGTCACCTACCTGCAGTCCAAGAGTGGATGGGCACGCGTGGTGACTAGCCGAGGCACCGGATGGATGAGCGAGGATTACCTTTCCACGAAAGCAGTGGCAACGCTCCAGCCGGATACCATTGCCGTCAATGCAGCAGTGAAGCAAAGGTATGCGGGCTACGTTTCAGCCTATGGCGGTGTCCGCGCGGGTTCCGTCGGCCACAGCAGCGGCGTGGCCACGGACCTCATGATCAAGGACTACAAGAGCGCCCAAGGTATCAGGAACGGCGATGAGATTGCCCGGTTCCTCATTGCAAACCGCGATTCGCTCGGCATCTATTACTTGATTTGGAAAGACAAGATCTGGTTGGGCCCGGCAAAGGGGTGGGAAGAGTACTCCAAATCCGGCAAGTACGGCAATCAGTTCGTCAACAACTGGAACGATACGACGCGACATCTGGACCACATCCATGCGGAGACGTATGGAAATTCCGGGACCGGGGCACCGCTGGTGAAATAGTGCCCGCACGATGGTCCCAAGGATGGGCGTGCATCCCGGATGTCATCCAGCGCGGGTATTTAGTTCTCGCAGGATGGCCGCCTGAATCAGCCGGTCGCGGATCTTTGGCTCGAGAGGCCGTCCGGCCATCGACATGCCATGGGCGATTTTTTCAACCTTGCGCTCTGCGCGTGCGAGGATGCCGTCGATCTCATTCTCGGGCAACGACTCGATGTATTCCCAGATCAGTTGTTCGTGGGCAGAGCTGTCACGTGAACCGGTGAATTCGTTTCCAGCCACGGCTCGCCTCCTCACCCCCAGTCTGGCATTGGAAGGTGAAAGGCACCACCGGGCCCCGCCTTGTAGAATTGATAGTGGTGTTTCGCGGTATTGGCTCGTGTCCATGTCACCGAGCAAACCTCCATATGGGGAAATATGCCCGTCGTTCCACCCCCGATTCTCTTGATAGGACCACACCACCATGAGCTTGATCCGGCTAAACGATGTCAGCGTGCGATTTGAAAACAACCAGATCCTGCGCGAGGCATTCTTCAAGCTCGAAGCGGGGGACAGGGTCGGGCTTATCGGCAGGAACGGTTCGGGCAAGTCCACCTTGCTGAAACTGATCCTTGACCAAGTGGAGCCGGACGCCGGCACCGTGGCGGTGGAACATGGAACAAAGATCGGCTACTTCTCCCAGTTCTCGGAGCTCAACGGGGCGTCCACCATCTCCGAGGTGCTTGACGAACTCTTTGCCGAGGTCAAGGCGATTGAAGCGGAACTCGCCGAGATCGACGTGGCCATTGCTGCCGACCCCAAGGCCGATGAAATGGATCGGTTGATTCACCGCCAGTCCGAACTGTTTGAATCCATGGATCGAATGGATGGATGGGACTACCCCCGCTCCATCGACACCGTGCTCACCAAGTTGGGCTTCGACGAGGCCCATCGGGTTTGCCCCATCGATTCCTTGTCCGGCGGTTGGCGGAACCGTGCTGCACTGGCAAAGATCCTGCTCGAGGACCCGGATGTGCTGCTGTTGGATGAACCAACCAACTTCCTCGATGTTGCGGGTGTTGAATGGCTGGAGAACTGGTTCAAGTCCTTCAAGGGCGCGGCAATCATCGTTTCGCACGACAGGAAGTTCCTGGACTCGGTGGTTACCAGGATCATCGAGGTCGAGAATTTCCACCTCCACGAATACCCGGGAAACTTCGCCGAGTACGTGGTGGCCAAGCAGTTCAAGCTCAAGTCCCTTGAGTCCCAGTTCGTTCACGAGTCGGAGCTCCTCGCCTTTGAAGCCGAAGGCATCTCCGACCGCCGGGAAGCAGCCAAGGCTGCAAGCAAGGGCCTGGAGAACAAGCTTTCCAAAATCAAGAAGTCACGCGCCCCGCGGCCCGTGGACAAGATCATCACCGAAATCTACGGTGGCCTGCACATCAAGGACACCCTTTGTCGAGTTGAGGGCTTGTCGAAGTCCTATGGGGAGAAGACCCTTTTCACTGACCTCAGCTTCGAGGTCCGCCGTGGCAACCGCATGGTGATCCTCGGTGCCAACGGCAGTGGCAAGTCCACACTGCTCCGTGTGCTGACCGAACAGGAAAAGCAGGATTCGGGATACGTCACCTGGACCAAGGGCGCCGCGGTCGTTTCCTACAACGAGATCCTTGACGAATTGGATCCAAACGACACCGTCACTCACGCGGTCAATGCCATGCCGAATTCCCTGGCGTTCAGTGCGACAAAAAAGTCGGTGAACCGGTTCCTGGCCATGTTCCAGTTCTCCGAGGCCGACTTGAAGAACCGCATCGGAAATCTGTCCGGCGGCCAACGTGCCCGTGTGGCCATGGCAATGTGTCTGCTCTCTGGAGCCTCGGTGCTGATTCTGGATGAGCCCACGAACCACCTGGACATGTCCAGCACCCAAGTGATGGAACGAGCGCTGCTGCATTTCCCGGGTGCCGTGGTGGTGGTCAGCCACGACCGATTCTTCACCGAGAAGATCGCCAACCGCTATCTCGTGTTCGGAACGGAGCACGCGAAGTCGGGCGAAGTCGCGGTGCGCGGCGCCTGAGCGCTCTTTGGCCCTCGTTCGGGGTTGCGTCAAGTCCCGGACGTCCCAAAGGACAGCGACACGTAGCCAGCTACGTGTCGTTGTCCGTAGATCTTGGTTGGGCCGCTGGACATCACCGCTCCAGTGGGCAACCCGAAACCCGTGGTCCTTCACCCTTGGCCGTATCCTCCGGAATCACTCCTTCGACGCGATCAACGAGGTGCTGCGCCTGGTGGAACCGTTGCGCCGTGAACTGCAGACGGTGGGCGTTGCCTGTTGGCCCCAATCGCTTGAAGCGTGGCCCCCGGGGCATGGCGCGTGCGGACTCTACCGCGCCAGCGTCGTGGGCAGGATGCCTGAGCCTGCCGCCGGGTGGCACCACGATGGTGTCGCCAACCCGCCGGCCTAATTCGGTGGGCGGATTTCAAAACGATGGGCGGATCCCGGGCCGGGCGATAGCCGCGTTTGGAGACTGGGAGCATGGCTGGGATGGTCCAAGCCACGTATTGCCCCGTAAGCCAAGTGTCTGTGACTATGCGCACAGTGGCCCGGATTTGTGCCGTAACATCGCCCTATCGAGCCGGGATTATGACGGGGCGGACGATATTCTGGTATCTGGCCCGTCTCAATCCGGTCCAAGCATCCAGCCCACTGAAATAGCAAAGGTGCCACCCCTGTGTCTGTAAACAAGCCAGTCGTCCTATTGGCCGAAGAACTCTCGCCCGCAACCGTTGCGGCCCTGGGTCCCGATTTCGAAATTCGCCAGACCGACGGTGCGGACCGCTCCCAGTTGCTGTCCGCGATTGCAGATGTTGACGCCATCCTCGTGCGCTCCGCAACCCAGGTCGACGCAGAAGCCATTGCGGCCGCCAAGAACCTGAAGATCATCGCCCGCGCGGGTGTGGGTCTGGACAATGTGGACATCAAGGCAGCCACCCAGGCCGGCGTCATGGTCGTGAATGCCCCGACCTCCAACATCATTTCGGCAGCCGAGCTGACCGTGGGCCACATCGTGTCCCTGGCCCGTCGCATTCCCGCTGCCAACGCATCGCTGAAGAGCGGCGCCTGGAAGCGCAGCTCCTACACTGGCGTGGAGCTCTTCGAGAAGAAGGCCGGCATTATTGGCCTGGGCCGCATTGGTGCGCTGGTCGCTGCCCGCCTGCAGGGTTTCGGTATGGAAATCCTTGCCTACGACCCCTACATCACCCCGGCACGCGCACAGCAGCTTGGTGTCACCCTGGTGGATCTGGACGAGCTCCTGGCCGAGTCCGACTTCGTGACCATCCACATGCCCAAGACTCCTGAAACCGTGGGCATGCTCGGCAAGGAGGCCTTCGCCAAGATGAAGAACTCCGCCTACGTCATCAACGTGGCCCGCGGCGGCCTGGTTGACCAGGACGCGCTCTACACTGCACTGAAGAACGAGGAAATTGCCGGTGCCGGCATTGACGTCTTCGTCCAGGAGCCGAGCACGGACCTTCCCTTCTTTGAATTCGAAAACGTCACCGTCACCCCGCACCTGGGAGCCTCCACGGATGAGGCCCAGGAAAAGGCAGGCGTTTCCGTGGCCAAGTCCGTTCGCTTGGCCTTGGCCGGCGAACTGGTCCCGGACGCGGTCAACGTTGCCGGAGGCATCATTGACGAGAACGTCCGCCCGGGCATCCCGCTGATGGAGAAGCTGGGACGCATCTTCAACGCGTTGACCGTTGGATCCCTCACCAGCATCGATGTGGTTGTTGCCGGCGAAATCGCCTCCCTGGATGTGAAGGCGCTGGAGCTTTCGGCCCTCAAGGGCGTCTTCATGGACGTTGTCTCCGACCAGGTTTCCTACGTCAACGCCCCGGTGCTCGCCGAACAGCGTGGTGTGGCCACTCGTTTGGTCACCACCCCGGATTCCCCGGAGTACCGCAACCTGCTCACGGTCGCGGGCGCTTCGACCGAAGGCACCCAGCTTTCGGTGGCCGGCACGCTGACCGGCCCGAAGCAGATCGAAAAGCTGGTCGGCATCAACGGCTACGAAATCGAGATCCCGATCATCGACCACATGATCGTCCTGCGCTACGCAGACCGTCCCGGTGTCATTGGCACCTTGGGCAACGTGTTGGGCGAGCAAGGCGTGAACATTGCCGGCATGCAGGTGGCCCGCAAGGAAGAGCGCGGCGAGGCTGTCGCCGTGTTGGCCATCGACTCGGCCCTCCCCGCCGGCGTCCTGGACATCGTGCGTGCCGCCATTGGCGCCACGGTTGCCCGCGAAATCAACCTCGCGGACTAACGTCCCGTAATCGTAAATAATTAGCGTGCCCTGCACGCCTCCCGGGTACCTCTTGGAACGTCTTTGAAGAGGATGCGGGTTGGCGTGCAGGGCACGTTTTTTTGCTGCTGGCAGCGAGCAGGTCGTGGTGGCCGAGGATCCACGACTTTGGGACGACGGCTGCTAGGTAGTCCAGACCAAGTGCACGCGCCGCTTGAATGCGTCAGGACCTGGGTCAATCTGGCAAGTGACCAGAAAAGGCGCAGGTGGGCCGCGCGTTTCCCAAGGGCATCCTTCGCACCGCATAGGATTGAAGGATGATGTCTCAAAGCGCCATATTCGTCGATGCCAGTTTTCTGCTAGCCATTGGGGGACACCGTGCCTCGGGAACAACATTGCGTGCCGCTTTTACGGTTAACTACGAAGCCCTCATCGAAGGGATCCTCAAAACAGCCAAGGATTCCAGCGGGTTGGAGAACCTGAGGATCTATTGGTACGACGCAGCCAAGGATGCCATCTTTACGGATCAGCACAAGCGCATCGGATTGATACCCGGCGTCAAGGTACGATTGGGCCGCATTTCGTTCAATGGCGAACAAAAGGGGGTCGACCTCAAACTGGGCCTCGACCTGGTTGGGATTGCCCGGAACCGCGCCGCCTCGGTTGCTTTTCTTGTTTCCGGTGACGATGACCTCGCCGAAGCCGTCGAGGAGGCCCAAGACCTGGGTATGAAGGTTGTTCTCATCGGCGTGGAGAAGGCCGATCACCGACTGGGTGTGGCATCCGTTGCCGAACATCTTGCCTTGCGGGTAGACAGCATCATTACCCTGCCCGAAGAACTCATCAAATCTTCCTTTGTGAAGGCAGTGTCATGGGATCCGGAACATGCGATGCATTCGGCTGCTATCGCGAGTGCTGCCGCTGCCTCCAAGGAAGCTCCTACCGATTCGGCGTCAGCACCGATGGCCCCGAAGCCAGGCATGCCGAAGGTTCCCACACCCGCATTGCTGAGCCAGCGACCCAAGTTTCAATCGACCACCCAAGCCCCCGCCCCGGCACCGGCGGACTACCAACTGGTTTACAGCTCGACAAACCAATCTTCGGGGTTTGCGGGGGCAACTAGTGCCGACCGTAGCGCAATGGAGGTAGCCACGGAAGTGGGCAGCAGCGTGGCGACCAATTGGCGGGCAAGCACGACTGAAACCGAGCTAAAAGACCTTCTTGCAGACCGTCCGCTCCTTCCCCCGGAAATCGACAGGGTTCTACTCAAGGACTGCGCACAGCGACTCGGCGAATGGAAGACCGATTTGCAGGATATCCGCCGTGCCTTGCGGGTGGCCTTCTGGGAGCAGCTCGATCAGCTCACATAGGGGTCCCCGATGGGCGTATTCGGGCCAAAATGCGATAGATTTCTATGGTGACTTCTGAGCAGACTCCGTTTTATATCACCACGGCCATTTCCTACCCGAACGGCGTTCCCCACATTGGGCACGCCTACGAGGTAATCGCCACCGACGCCATGGCACGCTTCAAGCGGCTTGACGGCCATGACGTATTTTTCATGACGGGTACCGACGAGCATGGACAGAAGATGCTTCAGACGGCCGAACGCGAGGGAATCACCCCGCGTGAGCTGGCACAGCGCAACTCGGATGCATTCCAAGCCATGAACGACGAGCTGGGAATCAGCTACGACCGATTCATCCGCACCACGGACACGGACCACTATGCGGCAGCTCAGGCCATCTGGAAGCGCATGGAGGACAATGGCGACATCTATTTGGACAAGTACGCGGGTTGGTACTCCGTGCGCGACGAGGCGTTCCACCACGAGGATGACACCGAAGTTCGTGAGGACGGCCTACGCTACTCCAAGGAGACCGACACCGAGGTGACCTGGACCGAGGAAGAATCGTACTTCTTCCGCCTGTCCTCGTACCAAGACAAGCTGTTGGAACTCTACAAATCGCAGCCGGATTTTGGGGCTCCACATACCCGATTCAACGAAGTGATTCGCTTCGTTGAGCGCGGTCTGGAAGATTTGTCGATTTCGCGCACCACCTTCGACTGGGGCGTTCCGGTTCCCGGAAACAAGGACCACGTCATGTACGTGTGGGTTGACGCGCTGACTAATTACCTCACCGGAACGGGATTCCCCGACGTTGAGTCCGAGTCATTCAAGAAGTACTGGCCTGCGGACGTCCATGTGATTGGCAAGGACATTTCCAGGTTCCATGCGATCTACTGGCCGGCATTCCTAATGTCAGCAAAGTTGCCATTGCCCAAGCGTGTGATGATTCATGGCTTCCTTCACAACAATGGCGTGAAGATGTCCAAGTCTCTAGGCAACGTCGTGGCTCCCGCGGACTTCGTTGCCCAGTACGGACTTGACCAGGTCCGCTACTTCTTCCTGCGCGAGGTACCGTTCGGTGCCGACGGAAGCTACAGCCACGAAACCATTGTGGGACGCATGAACTCGGACCTTGCCAACAACCTGGGTAACTTGGCCCAGCGTTCGTTGTCCATGGTGGCGAAGAACTGCGGGGGAGCGGTACCGACTCCGGGTGAGTTCACCGAGGCGGACGAACAGATCCTGGCTGCTGCCGGCAAACTGCTCGAGATCAGCCGCGACGCATTCTCGCGCCAGGAATTCAACAAAGCTCTCGAAGCCATCTGGACGGTTCTGGGCGACACCAACGCCTACTTCGCCGATCAAGCGCCTTGGGTGCTTCGCAAGACGGACGTGGCGCGCATGGAGACAGTCCTCTATGTGACACTCGAAGTTGTCCGGCGGGTGGCGCTGCTCGTGCAGCCTGTTATGCCTGCAGCAGCGGCCTCGTTACTTGAGGTGCTGGGCCAGGCAGAGGGGTCTGTACGAGAGTTTGGGTCGTTCGACACTGTACTTCTAGCAGGAACGAGATTGCCGGCCCCGAGACCGATTTTCCCGAAGTACGATGAGTAGGCCGAACGAACACTATTTCCTGCAGACAATTTCGTAGGGAAGAATATTTATATACTGCATTATGTAAAGTAGATGCGCGCCCATGCCATTCTATGTCAATAAGAGTGCTAGATCCTGAAGATAAAATTAGGGTTTTAGAAAATGATCCATTCGGTCATCAGCAATCGTGAAACGTCGAGGATTCGACCTTCCCTAGACGCGCAGCTTGAAGGGGAATCAAGTACGGCTATACAGAGTCTGTCGCTAAAAGACGCAAAGCGTCCCAAAAATATGGTTTCAAAAAGTGTAGGATAGAACAATGCGCAACATGATTCGAATTGCTCCAGCATTCTTACTAGATAAGGGGAGTCGATCCACCGGTTATCCCTGCACAACCGTCCCACCTGAGAACGGCACAGAGCAACCATTTCGATTAGGTAATCGTTTATTTTGGCTCGACGGTGCCGGCATCATAAGTGGGGTAGCGATATTGGAATCGTCTGAGCTTTCTTTGGTCATACCAAATCGATTCTCTGTGGCGCCATTTGATGAGATCGCCGCATGGTGGGGCAAAAATGCAAAGAATCCATGCGCATTGTATGTGCTTGACGAGTTTTCCGATGAAGCCTTATGTCTACAAGATCCCCTCGGTGGCGCCATCGTCTTCTATGCATCCTTCGATACAAAATCGGTTATTTCGACGGATATAAACAGGCTGCGCGAGACCGCGTCGAAAAATGGTCATTCTCTCACGAAAAGCGTGGAATTTCAGATAGAAAGATTACTCTTGGGAAACGGCGGGCTTACGCCTGCTAGCTTCAATGGAGTCAATAAACTAAACCCATTTGAATATATTCAAATAAAACACGGTTCCTTTGAAATAAAAAGATACGATTTAGATAGATTTTATGAGAATCTTGATTACGCAGCACTCGTAAAGATAGTTGCTGAAGACATAACGGCAGCAGTATCTGCAGTATCTCAAAGTTCCTCAATTCAGAAGATTAGTCATCTAACGGGTGGTTTTGACTCGCGTCTAGTCTTGGGCGCTTCAATCGCATCTGGATCAGCTGCTGATTTCCTATTCTTCTGTTCCGGCCCCGATGGTACGACGGACAGAGTTGTAGCTGATGGCATAACGCGGCACTACGGATTGCGCCGATCGAACGGTGCAGGCCTCACGGCCTCTCCGAGCCTCTCTATGCCTGAGCGGTTGATGGCGCCATTGTTCCACAGCGGAGGGTTGACCAGTACCGGACCCCTAGGTCGTGAGCAGGCAGTGTCGGTGAGCGCGGCAGGTGGCGGGTATGGTGAGGTCTATCGCACCTTCTTCGGCAACCGACTATCTGAGTACGGCTCCAAGGTGCCTTCCGAAGGTGAACTGCTTTCAAAATTTGTACCAATGGGTATGGATGGTCACCCTTACATATCCGCCTCTTCGATCAATAGTTTATCGAAGAGACTTCACCAGAACTTCGACTATCTATCTGGCATTTATTCCGAGAAGGATTTCCTCGGAGATGCTTTCTATACTTACACTCGTAATAGATATCATATTGGTCAGTCCTCGCTACTTTGGAGCCGAGTCGGTTCACGTTTTGACCCTCTCTACTCTGTCGCGGGATACTATTTGGCAAAGTCAGTTCCTCAATCTGCAAGAAATGCCAACGTGATCGGTTTCGATTTGATGGGAACTTTTGATCCGAGTCTTCTCCAGCTTCCCTTCGACTACGACCGATTCAACTCTGACCTGCTGCGTAGTCGACGTCGGCCTGCACCTAGAGCATTCGAAACGTCAGATTCGGCGATCATCCATGAATCTTCTATTGCTCCGAACAATTCAACGGATAGTCGTTTTTTAAGTGTGCTGGGTGATATCGATATCAAGGAACCGGAATTCTCCGCTTCAGATCGCCGAAATGGTGTCGTTCGGGCAAACAAACTTGGCGTAAATTTCTGGCAAATACTGCATCTTGAATCGGGTAAAAAGATTCTAGCGTCATCTGTTGATAAAGTTAGCGACTCTGACATTTTCGACTTTATTGATAAAAAATACGTCACAAGTCTTATAGGGTCTAAAGAACCAACGAAAAAAGAATTACGCGACATATATAGCCTTAGTGGCATATTGTCATGGTATGCTTTTGGTTAAGTTTTAATTTGAAAACGGCAACATGGTGGGGACTCGCTGTAACACCGCTTTCGAATTCGGGGTGGGAGCGTCAAAATCCACCACCTCGGACTTTCCTGACCATCACTGATGCGCAAGCTTCTGCTCACCGATAAGAACGCTATGGCCCATGGACTTTCGTTTGGTACACCGGCACGGCAGCGATGAGATTGGCTTTTAATGTTTTGTTGGAGGGGAATCCCGCCCAAGATGATGGCAGCCGGGGTCCGTTGTGTTTACCCATCAGGATACTGTCCAAGACCGGAGTCTTGAGCAGGGTCACCTGGACCGGGTCGGTAGTCGGGTGCGGAACCGACGTCAGGAACTCAATGGCTCCCTGAGCTGCAATGAAATCCGGATCGCTATCCACGTCTGAAGCGCTCCTCGACCCGGCCCGTGCTTACGTTTGATGGAGTCATGTGCTGCCGCCTGGGTCCATGAGCAAAGGCTCATCGCTTGATGAGCCTTTGGGGAGAAGCGAGAGTGAACCATTTGCGGTGTTGTTCTCGGAAGATCGACCAGTCAAGTCAGCCAAAGATGCCGACCAGCCCGGTGTACAGCCACATATACACCCATGCCCGGCCCTAGAAGGATGGGTAAAAGCTGGACGCGGTGGCAAGGATGTGGATGGCGCCCATGACGGCCAGCAGGCCCATGAATACGCGTCCGGCAGGGAACGTCGTCCACAGGCCGTGGGTCCTGAAGCGCCAGCCGATCATCCCGGCAAGTATTTCATCGAGCGCCGCGGCCATCAGGGTCCCGGTCAGGGGGCCGGATCGTCATAGTGGCTTCTATCGGAACGCTCGCGTAAGGTTTTCGCTGACGTGGTTGCGCATGTTGATTTGCTCGAGCTTCGCAGACTGGTCCTTGGCTTCGGCGTACCGGTCCAATATGGCCGTGTGCCAGATAGCTGTGATGGTAGTGCCGTTCTGGCGACCGGGTAGCGGGTCCTCCGGGTGGGCGGTAATCGAATTCCGGTGACGCGGTAGTGATTCCAGGCTTGACCCGGCCCCGTCGTAACCCGGTCTACCCCGAGTTCTCCAAGTCCACGATGATCGGGCTCAGATGCCAGCCTGCGAGGGATCGGCGGCCGGCATCTGAGCCCGTCGCGTCATTGTTGCTCGATGCTGAGGCCGCCGGTGCACCTCAGCGTTTGGTAGCGCTGCCAACCGCGGGAATGGCCTTCTTCGCGGCCGAGAAATTGCGTAACGGTCCTGACCGGAGCGAAGGTTGCCGTGGAGGCTCGTTACCGAGCCATCGCCTGCCTGAGGTGATCGCCGCACCGTGTTGCGGGGCGATCGGACCGGGAATGGCCGCGAAGGGACCCGGACATTACCGCGTAGTCGGAACGACACTACCAACAAGCCGGAACAGGACTACCTACTGAGGCTATTTGGCAGCCGTGCGTTCGACACCGGCTTCGATCTTGGCGGCGAGGGCTTCGTTCGTGTCGCCGGTGTTCGGTCGGAAGCGGTAGGCCCACGGCTTGGCTCGGGCTCGGAAGGTTTTCAATGGGAGTCGCCGTCCCGGGCGTCCTGCACCGCGTCAATCACATTGATGACGGATTTGCCGACGGTGATTTTTTTGATGATTCGTGCTTGCATGGTGTTGGTGTCATTGAGCGTTTCCGCTGCGCTGAGCCAGTGATTATTGGCTCTACCATCACGTCGCAGAGGCTCCTGGCGACGAGCCTGCCGGTAAGGCTCAGTCAGATGGCCCACCCGAGCAGACCTGACGTGGTTAGGACGCCGACGAGGGCTTGCCAGGTGGACTTCATCGAGCATGGGTCACCGCCTTGGGGTTGGATTTGGTTGCCTTTCGGATACGAGGAAGGCCCCCACCATGGCGAGTTCCTTGCTGTTGGTTTGGTCTAGCAGAAAAGGTTACCGGTGGAATCCCGGATCTGCGAACTGATATTCCGCAGCGCACGAACATGTGCCGAGGCTTCATTGTTTAGCTCATGAGACCGGCTCCAGGTCTTCTCTCCGCCCGTTGCAGGTGCTGCAGCAGCGTGCTGCCGCCATTGCTCGAACAGAAGTTCATCGAATCCGAAATGGTCCCGAGCGTACCTGGTCAACGTTTCCTTCTTAGGGTCCTTGTTGATGCTGCTTCGGACGGCACCGAAGGTAGAATCGGATTGCTTGTGGCGGGAATAGATGTAAGCCTTGTGCGGCGTGTTCACTTCAGTAACTGGCAGCCCTTGGATGTCGGCCCATTCCTTCATGCGGTGGTGTCCCATACGGGAGAAGTCCTCGGTGAGGGCAGAGTCCCCGTGAAACACGGTATTCAGCGAGAGGAAAGGACGACGAGTAACGCGCATGACTCGCTCGGCTATAGCCGCTTCGTACCCGAGCGGCAATGTGTGCAGGCCAGGGGAGGCCGGGATGAGATCGAAGTAGTTCGACGCAACCGCGTCGTCATCGTCGATTCTGACGATGCGAACTTCTCGGTGGGCTCTTGCAACAAGGTGCAAGCGGTAGGGTGCCTCGCTCAATACGGTGACTGGTTCCACTCGAATATGGCGGGACTTGCTAGTGCTTTCTATGATTTGGGCGAGCCAATCCCGGTATGCCCGATCCATACTCGCATCCACCGCTATGACCCATTCGGTAGTCGGGGAAAGATGTCGTTCAATGGAGGGAAACGTGACGCTCTGGAAGAGCCGGAGGCGGTACTGCCACCATTGCGGGTCGGCCACGCCGATACCAAATCGGGTGTAGAAAAAGGTCTGAGGCATGAGGGAAGGCTACCGCCGATGCATTGTTGCTGATATCTAAAAGTGAACTGTTTTGGTTTAAGTTACAACAACGTTATGGAAACCGGACGGTAACGAGATTTTATGGGACTATCGTGAACAAGGAATATTCATAAAATCTTGGGGGAAATCGTGTCAAAGACACCACGAGAAATACTGTTGAACACCGCAGAAGTCCTGCGCGTGCAGGCCGGAGTCATCCGGGAATGCTTCGACTCAGAAGACCTCGCCACCTCCCTCGCAGAGGTACAGCGCGCCATCGATGAGCTCAGAGCTGCAGCACTTAGCGTTTAGCCATGGCGGTAGCTCGCGTCGGTTCTAATTGCACAAACTCGGCGCGGTGCCCCGAGCATTGGTTCATCGGCACGGCATTCCTAGGGTGACACCACCATGAGTTCGTATGGTGACAGGACTGCCAGATCCCCAGCGGTCCGGCGTGTGACGATGTAGTTCAGCACATCGGTGAGCTGGGCTGTGCTTAGGTATCCGGCAGTGTCAATTAGTGACGGGTACATCGTCAATCGGTCGCCCGTCATGTCGGGACCGCCTCATCGACTCCAAGTTTGATAGCCGCGCAACGGGTCAAGGGTGTCGCGACGCTGATCCAGGGTCTGAAGCCCTCGGACTGGGCCTGGAGCCAATCAGAGTGGGCCTTGCCGCTGTGTCCCGGCACCAGGTCCAGGAGACGGGCCCAAATCCGGCTCTCCGCGTCTCCGGTGGGGTTCACGAAACCGGTTAGGATCCGATAGTTGGCAATTCCCCGGTGCCGCCAGATGTGTTCGTTGACGCTCATGGTGGTGACGCCCTCCAGGCGAGCGGTGTCGAGCTCCAGCTGGGCCAGTGTCTTGACGTTGTCCCAGACAGACAGTATGCCAGTCCACGCCGAGTTGCTGGGCTATCGCAGAGACCGCGATGTTCTGCTCCTTCATCTGATCGTGCGCTCAGTGGACAGGCCCGTTCTGTGAGTTTCTCTCGCGGCCCAATGTGGTGGTGTTCCTCGGCGAAGGTGACCATGCGGCATGGTTTTCGTGGCACCGGTAAACCCACTTCCTCCAGTGGAGAACCACGGGCGAGCCGAGGGCGGGATTGTCGTGGATGGGCACGTTGCGCCGGGCGTGGGACCAGGACTGGGCAACGCATCCGCGGCACCACGCAATGCGCCCCAGGGTTTCGACGACCACCACGACGAACCGGGCCGTGTCCGGCGGTTCACCGCGAGCACGTGCAGTCCTTCCAGCCTCGGGAAGGCGTCGGCGAGGCTGCACTGGTGCCCGGTTCCCAAGGAACCGGGCACCGGATTCGCGGTGGCGTCCGGGCACGGTGGTTCTTTGGGTTTTCTTGGGGCTGCGGGCAGCACGCAGGCAGAGCTAGGACGGTTCACTGTCAGGGCCTTCTCGCGTTTTTCTTGGTCGATAACCATTCAAGAAGGCCCTGACTTCTATCCGGGAGACGGCACGCAGGACGCTCCGAGGTCTAGCGGCTTTGCAAGAACCTGAAGAAAAGGCAGACGGAGATCTGCGCCTACTCCGCCACCAAGGGGGCTCTCCAACTGACCCGCCGAGGCGATCAACGGCGTCATCGAAATCACCGGGAGGGGACCCGCGGATTCCGCAACTTCGAGAACTACAGTATCCGCTCACTGCTCTCCGCCGGCGGCCACCGCAGCTACCGAACTTGGGGGTGGCTCACCACGCCAGAATCCGTAGCAGTTTGGGACGCCTGCAGCTTGCCTCGCTTGACATAGAAATGAAACTGTCTCTACCTGCCTGCTTGAAATAGTAGTCAGAGACAAATTCCCGATTTTCTGCTCAGTTCAATTGCAAGTTCACGTCCGCAGGGTCGACCGTTGGATCGATCATTTGTTTGAGGATCATCGTTATGAGTGCGGTAGGTGGAGGCGCGTGGCCAAGGGCGAAATCCTCGATAACTACCAACTTTCTTGCGGCCAAAACATGCGAGCCTTTTTGGGCCGCCAAACTGTCTTTAGAAAATGTACTGAGAAGAGGTAATAGATGACCTTCAGTATGCCAGTCTGAATGATTTTGCAAATATAGTATCCTATGAGGATTTTGGATGGTTGATTCAACGGCTACGCTACTTATTACGTGTTGATTGATCCGCCCGCGGCAAAAGGCTTTCCAGTCGGGTCTGGCCAGGCTGCTGTGCGCAAAACCGAAAACTTCGCGTAAGTATGATTTAACGAAGACTTCGTTGTATTCAAATATATCTGTTTGTGGATTCCAGACAAATGCCGAAGCAACGTCTCCGAGCAAGCTGGAAAAATGCAGTGCTGCAAAGCCTCCGCCAGATCCGCCCGACATTAGAAGTTCACGATTTGTAGCTCTAACGAGTGCCCGGAGAAGTAGTTCGACGTTCTTTTGGAAGTTCTGCTTGGCGCCACCGGTGTACCATGCGAGGTTTACAGAATCGAAGTTGTCAACACTGGGATCTGAGATCGCCACTAGTGGAAACTTGCAGCCGTTTGAGAGTCCAACTCCCGAAAAGAACGGACCGCTCTTGGCCTCTCGCCGCGCAACTGCCGCTCCAAAGAAGACCAATAACGAGAGACGCGCATCAGCGGTATCGACATGTTCATTGGCCAGAATATCCAGTACGTAGCCTTCTGGCATTGTGATGCTGTGAACGCCAGCGGATCTATTCCATTGATTTTCGAATTCCTCGACGCTGGACCAAGTACAGTGTGGCAGATTCCACTGTTCGTAGTTCTTCATAGAAACTCCAAGTAATTTTAGCGATTATCCGAATAGTAAATGATAAGAAATTCGTAATAATAGTATATGGTTTATTGTAGCGCAAATACTGATTGTGTTAGAGTTAAATATTAATCCGACTGATTCGGATTCCCGAGAATTTGACTTCTATTTTTGGACCATTGAGGGCGCCGACGATAGGCGGTTTATATGCTGCGTACATGTTTGATGACGAATTACTACTAGAAAACTCTGTTCACATTCACGTCCGGTTTTTGTTTCGTCAGACCGTTTAGTATTGTAAAAACTTCTGTGCATAATTCATGTCAGTGTGGTTTGAAACGGCATCAAATTCCGGGACAAATTAAATTTACCCTCTGGTTTGCGTTGCCTGTAATCAAGGCGTCGCCTTGTTTCTATACTTACAGATCCATAGGTTTAGACTCATTAGGAGGCGAGTTCTGCTTCTATGTGGTCTCGTATCCACATGTATGCTGGCTCCCCATAGTGGTAAGGCGCAATACCCCACTGATGTTTTGCGGAGGACACTGCCAGGGCTGCTGGCATACTAATTACCTTGTAGCCGAGGTCGCGGATGAAGTTCCCACAGTTCTCGAGATGAAGATTCATATCAAACGTAGTGAAGTCTCGGAAGGATGGAACTGGTTCACCCTCGAATGACTCGGTTGCCCACGGGGTGTTTATCACGAGTGTCTTTTCTCGCAGTCCTAGTTGATCGAGCCTGGCATAGAACTTTCGGGCGGCATTTCGCCAAAAGATCGTATGCCGTTCCGTACCGATTTGGACGACTCCCGGTATGGGAGACAGGTTCCTAAGTCGCTCTGACTTAACGAGTTCAACGGAATGCGTAACAAATGAATTATCCGGAAGCTTGTGGACGCCGAGCCTCTCGTCAGTAAGGTCAATAATGAGTAGATCGATGTCCTGTGCGCGCTCTTGAATGGCCGGGACAAGATTGGAACGGAGGTCACCTTCCACCATTCGTGACTGAAACGCTGAATCCAGCGCAACACCAGGCAGTAGTTTGGTTGGCTTGGACATGGCACTGATGATCGATTGCCGGGCAACGTAGCCAACGAGATCATGTTCGTCATCTAAGAAGTTGAAGGTGTCTCGGCTGACGCAGCTACCGTAAATGAAAATTCTGGACATTGAACAAGATTACATTGCCGTGCCGTGCCGTTGCATAGACGGAGCTTTCGATGGCGGGTGTGGGACGACCTGGTAGCCAATCGCGTACGTACCGGGAAGCACTTCACCAACCAGGGCCGCCCCGCCCCACTTGTTGGCCCCGCAGCGATCCTTAGCCATTCGTGCACTACAATACGGCGCCCACCAAGCACGTCGCATTCCGCAGGGCCGGCACGGCAGCAACAAGCCTGCCGGCGGACAGATCTGGATTGCGGATGTAGACCTGCCCGGTCGCCACGTCACGATTGTAAGCAGCAGTCCCAGCCGATGCCACACACTCATGCTGAATTAGACACCTGTCGGTGCACCGAGCCGCCCGGCGTGTCAGTTTCAAATACCGGCCGAGGCGGCTTGAAGGAGGCAGGCGTCAACAAGCGAATCGGCAATCGTTCCTGCGTCTACGGGCTCGTCCACTCTGGAATCATCAAAGTCGCAGCAAGCCTAGGGTCCAAGACGCCGTCCGATCCGCTCACTGCCGCTACCCGATCGTCCCACAACTACTACCGAAGCTTCGTCCGAACAGCCGTGCTCATGTGGTGAGAGTTGACCCCTGCAGTCCTTCAAATGCCAATGAAAGGTGCTGAGGTTCCGCTCCGCAGTACCTTCGATGATAGGGCTTCGCCTAGTACTCCATAACCTCGTTTAGGGAACAGATAGCCTGCATTACCCAAGGGCAACCGACCAGCATGCCAGCAACTATGTTGTTTCCAACCGGCGATGAAACGCCCAAACGTTATCCGGACCCGATGATCGTGTCGCTATATGCTCCAACTCGTTTCAAGTGGATCTCGGCATAAGGATCCGAGGCAGAATTTGAAATGACTGCACTTCTCGAGGTCCTGCAACAGGACGGCCCAAGTCGTTTCCTTGTTCCGTGATTTATAGCGAACCCGGACGGTGGAGTGAACGCGCCACTTTTGGAAGTTCGTAGCCGTGGGTGACGTATGTGTGTGAATACGCACGTCAATAGTCTGGCGCGTGTGTCATCCTAGCGACCGTCTACCTCCGTTAGAATTGTTCTCAGTAATGACGATTTGCGGATGGAGTTCATTAGGTGCGACAGTCAACGAAAATGGGGACAGGGGCCATCGTTTCTCGTGCCCAAAGTTTCAAACTTCGGGAGAGTTACAGCAAGCATGAGGGCCATATAGAAGATTTGCTTCTCGACGATGTACTGGCGTTGAAAGTCGAGAACGACAAGCTCAAGGCAGCAAACGGAGTTTTCAAAAAGCAGGCGGTCAAGGATAAAGGTCTTCTTGCCCGTCAGATGACGTCCTTGAAAAAGCTTGAACGGGAGAAAGCCGAGAATCGAAAGAGCCTCAATGTACTGGGGGAAGAACTCCGAATCGCACGAATCAAACTCCAGAACGAAAAGGCGCGTTCGGAGAAATTCAAGAAGGCATACGACAACTTACGTGCACATCCTGTAGTTCGAGCTGTCAGAAGCTTGAAGTCCCCATTCTCGAAGCCGCTGACCGCACCGGCCTCGGGTACTAATACACTTGAAATTGACGGACCCTTATCAGCTGGTATCCAGGTGAATCAGACAAGGTCTAGCCCAACCCCGCATGAGGCTAGACCTGTAAACTACCCGTCAATGCAACCCCAGGAACGCAACCTAGAGAAGTCAACTGAGGAACTGGCGGCTACAGTTGTTGCTGTCAAGAACGAACTTTTGAAGTTCCGTGATTTAGGTGAAATCCGGGGTCCCCTGAACACGATTCGTGAGCTTGTCTCAGGTATCGACGGTTTACCGAACTTTGGATCCATGGCCGACCAACTCGCGGGCTGGGGTCGCCTTCAGGAAAGACTTCCAGATGTGCCGCCTAAGGTTGGTACGGCCGCCTATGTTCCACTCGCCGATAAGGTTATGTACTGTGCCCACAGCACAGGCGAATACAACAGCAACGGTTATTCAACTCGCACCACCGGGCTAACGTCCGCAGTGACTGAAGCTGGACTTGAGCTTTTCATCGTTGCCCGCCCTGGTTACCCTTGGGATTCAAATATCAACGGGAAAATGCCGCCGAGCAAGCGCCTGGTCCGTCGCTTCCAAGGCGTAGATACGCATTTCAATCCCGGCGTCTCGTTGAGAAACGATCCGTTGGATAAGTTTATTCAGCTCTCTGTTGATATGTTCATGCGTGAAGCGATGCTGAACCGGCCTTCAGTGATCGTATCCGCATCGAATCACATTACTGCGTTGCCTGCCTTGATCGCGGCACGACGTCTCGGGATTCCTTTCATCTATGAAGTGCGCGGCTTGTGGGAAGTCACTGCAGCCGCCTCGAACGAGACGTGGGCCAAGTCGGAGAGATTCACTTTGGCAGTTGAGCTCGAACGCTTGGTCGCGAACAACGCTGACCGGGTCTTCGCCATCACCGAAGAGGTCAAAAAAGAACTCGTACTCCGGGGTACCGCTGCGGATCGTATCGATATCCTTCCCAACGCAGCAAACATATTCCAGTATGTTCCGCTGCCTTCAGAACGATCCGCCGTAAAGAACTTGAAGAAAAAAGGTGAGTTCCTGCTCGGCTATGCGGGTAGTCTCGTCGGATACGAGGGCTTGGATCTCCTGGTTGACGCCATTTCGAAGCTTCCATCCGAACTGGCCCATGTTGGGGTGTTGGTAGTTGGGGATGGCGCGGAACTCGCTTCGCTCAAGAGCAAAGCTGAACGACTTGGCGTCTCGGATCGAGTACGGTTCACGGGGCGCGTACCCAACGAAGACATAAACGACTACCTGGCCTTGTTTGACGCAGTAGTTTGTCCGCGTAAATCGAACATCGTGACGGAATTGGTTTCGCCGTTGAAGCCGATCGAGGCCATGGCAGCTGGCCGGCCCGTAATCGGCTCGAACGTGGGCCCAATTGCAACGCTGTTGGGTTCGGACGGTTCTCGAGGCGTGATCTTTGACGCAGATGATGTTGACTCACTAATCGAAAAAATCAGGCTTCTAGCGAATGACCCGAAGTTGAGCCAAAGCATTGGACGACGCGCTCGCAAATGGACTGTTGAAGAGCGCACGTGGCCTATCATTGCAAAGACATTTGTGAGTTCGGTTCGCGTCGTGCAAAGACGGACACGTGTTGGCAAGGACTTGCGCGCGGTCAATATCGCACTGATTGCTGATACGTTCACGGCGTCTACGCTCAGCCGAGAAGTACACGTGGTTTCGCCGACGCCGAGCGATTGGCGTGAGTTGTTGTCCGAGTCCAACGTAGATGCCCTATTCGTTGAATCCGCGTGGGCAGGCAACAACGGCGCGTGGACCCGCAAGGTCGGATATTACGATGATGAGGAGTGCAGCCATCTTTCGGAATTGATTGATTTCTGCCGAACTCGTGGAATCCCGACAATATTCTGGAACAAGGAAGATCCGGTCCACTTCAATCGATTCAAATCGACTGCAGAACTTTTTGATGTTGTGCTGTCCACTGACGCAAACTGTCTCGAAGGGTACTGGGAAAATCGCGGACCCCACTTGAAGGCATTGGGTAGCATGTCCTTTTGGGCGCAACCTGATATCCACAACCCAAAGGGTACATCGCGTCCGTACTCGCACTCCGTCGCTTACGGCGGTTCTTACTACGGCGAGCGATATGCGGAACGCTCTAGCGAGCTTAAGTTCATTCTTCAGGGAGCAAAAACGCAAGGGTTGACGATCTACGATCGACAGGCAGACATGGCGGAGTCTGTTTACAAGTTCCCATCGAGTCTTCAAGAATTCGTCCGAGGTGGATTGGCGTATGAGGAAATGGTTGAGGCCTACAAGTCCCATCCTGTGCATGTCAATGTAAACTCAGTCAACAATTCTCCGACCATGTTTTCGCGTCGAGTATTTGAGCTGGCAGCGTGCGGCACCGCAACGATAAGCGGAAAGAGCTTCGGTGTATCTTGGCTCTTCAACGATATGATTCCGGTTGTTCGCACGAAAACGGAAGCCCAGCTGATTTCCGAGCTCTGGATGAATAGTGAAAAGGACCGCGTCCAGGATGCGTGGGGCCCGCTAAGGATTACCTTCGAAAAACATTTGGCGTGTCATCGTCTCGCGAGCGCGCTACGCATGGCGGGTATACAGGTAGAGATTCCCGAGCTTCCAAGCTTCCAACTAGAGCTTGCAAGTCTGACGGTCTCGAACGCCAATTCGATTTTGGCAAGCAGCGTCCGTCCTGCACTTGTTATCGTACGAATGGCAGATTGCCAGCCTCATGCCGGCGACTTGTTGCGAGATGCCGGTATTGAAGTTACCGATGTGGCTAATCTGCGTATGGACATGCTGCGAATAAACAATGCAGATTCTTACCTCGATGACTCAAATCTTTTCCAGGATTTGCTCACTGCCTACTTCTATAGTGATGCCGCACGCGTAGTTGCATCTGATGCCTCGGTGGACGAGCGAGGCCTGCCGCTTTGGTGGAAGCCCGATTATCTTGTCGACGGCCCCACACTGTCCTCCGAGTTGGTTACTTCGGTTCGTGAAGGATCCCTCACACTTCGTCGTCCATTCACGTTGCGTAGAGACCTGGTGGAGCCAGCCGTGACCGAATCCGACAGAGGCGGCATTGCAGAACGTGTTCTTATTGCCGGACACGATTTGAAGTTTGCGGGCGCTGTCATGGACGCCATCGAGGGCCAAGGCCACAAGTTGCTTGTCGACAAGTGGAAGGGGCACGCGCAACACGATGTGGAGCGAAGCAGGGCCCTGCTCGAAGAAGCAACAACGATATTTTGCGAGTGGTCTCTGGGCAACTTGGCGTGGTATTCCAAAAACAAGCGTCCTGAGCAACGGCTGATTACGCGATTCCATTCCCAAGAGCTGTTTACGGACTACCCTCGTGCCGTGGACTTCAAATCTGTTGACCGAGTAATCTTTGTCAGCGAACTGATCCGAGGCATGGCCATAAAGAAGTTTGGTATTCCTTCTGAGAAGACCATGGTCATACCTAACGCAGTGGACACTCGTAAACTGGACCTTCCGAAAAATGAGGACTCAAATTTCGTTCTTGGGTTTGTTGGGATGGTTCCGCAGATGAAGCGATTCGACTTGGTACTCGATCTGCTCGAACACCTTCGTCAAGTTGATGATCGATACACCCTCCGAATCAAGGGAAAACGGCCGGAACAATATCCCTGGATGGCCGCCCGCGAAGACGAGATGGCTTTTTACAATGCCCAGTATGAACGCATTGAAACCTCGCCATTGCTCAAAAATTCGGTGATCTTCGACCCCGAAGGCAACGACATGGCCGAATGGTATCGTGGAATTGGTATCGCGATCTCTACAAGTGATTTCGAATCTTTCCACTTCACGCTTGCCGACGGTGCCGCTTCTAGGGCGCTTCCTGTAGGCCTAGCTTGGCCTGGTGCAGAGTGGATCTATCCCGAGTCTTGGATCTTTACAGATACCAAAGAAATGTCAGACTACATTGTTGCCACACGTGAAGAATCAGTACACTTCGAAGAGCAAACGGCGGCGGCGCGTCAGTTCGTCGTTCAAAATTTTAATTCAGAAGATGTATTGGCGAATTTACTTCATTCGATGAATGGGATCTAATAGAATAATCTGAAGAATTTTTTAGATGGGAGAGTGTTATTGAAAAAGTTTTCGATCACACTCTCCCATTGTTTATGTTAAAAAAGTTTGTATATTAAAAAAACGATGGGGAAATTAGTGAAATTGGATGTTTCTGATCTTCGCAAGGCCATCTGGCACCTACGGCACGGTGGTGCCGGTCAAGTTAGGGATTGGTACCGGCGCCATTCCTATTCCCAGCGAACGGTTGTCTCCGGGGGCGGGGGAAACTCGGAGGTAGAGAAGCGGCTAAAGATTGCCTTTCCTGCGGTTTCGATGGTAGTCGATCGCTCCAAGAGTACGCCGTTGAAAGTTGCAGTAATCCTTGATGATTTCAGCGCACGCGCGTGGGGGCCCGAATGGGATTGCACCTTCATAAAGCCAGGCACCTGGCAGCATGAGCTCGACTCAAATAGCTATGACCTGCTGTTCGTAGAGTCGGCGTGGGCTGGGAATTCCAAAACCTGGCAGTACCACTTGACTGGTCCCACTGCACCGCGTCCTGCGTTCGTTGAAATGGTTAGCACTTTCCGAGCCAAGGGTATACCTGCGGTTTTCTGGAACAAGGAGGATCCGCCCCATTTCGATGACTTCATTGACGCAGCGAAGCTGTTCGACTTTATATTCACCTCTGATGAGCGAATGATTCCCCGCTATGTGGAAGTCCTCGGACATGACCGAGTGGCCTCCCTGAGTTTTGCTGCCCAACCCGAATTCCACAATCCCGTCAGGCCGGTTGCGCAATCTCGACGCGACGTTGCGTTCGCCGGCATGTATTTCGCGCACAAGTTCCCGGAACGTCGTGAACAAATGGAAATTGTGTTGGGCGGGGCTATTGACGTCGCTCCCAAACTCAGCTTTGGGCTGGATATCTTCTCCCGTCAACATGGAGGCGAGGAAAAGTATCAGTTTCCTGCGCCGTTTGAAACGCATGTCGTCGGGACGCTTCCGTACGATCAGATGTTAACCGCATACAAGTACTACAGCGTGTTTCTTAACGTAAATTCTGTGGTCGATTCGCCAAGCATGTGTGCGCGACGGATATTCGAGATAACTGCTGCGGGATCTGCAGTGGTTTCTGCTCCGAGCGCGGCCATTCGGAACTTCTTCGAGCCTTCGGAAGTCATCGAGGCGCATTCGCGAGAAGATGCGGCACATGCTATTCGGAGCATTGTGCGAAGTCCGGAGCTTCGCGACCGGATGGTTCATCTGGGGCAGCGGCGTATCTGGAGCGAGCATACTTATGCCCATCGGGCCAAGAAGGTCACGGACTTCGTAGGGCTCGTAGATGCCACGTCCGGGCCACTATCAATGGTGAACGTTCCTCGCGTCAGCACCATTGTGTCGACTATTCGTCCACAACAGCTGGAACATATTTTACAAACCATTGGATCCCAACGGAACGTTGAGGTTCAGTTGGTGCTGGTGACTCACGGATTTGCGGTTGACCCGGGCGTCCTTGCCAATAAGGCCAAGGCCGCCGGCGTCCGTGATCTTGAGGTCCTCGAGTTGAGTAGGGAGCGCACTCTGGGCGAGTGCCTAAACACGGCGGTGTCACGTTGTGAGGGCGACTTCATAACCAAGATGGATGATGACGACCTATACGGTGAGCATTACTTGAACGACCAGGTTGCGGCCATACGTTACAGCGGTGCTTCGGTGGTGGGCAAGCAGGCGCACTATATGTACCTGGCTGATTCGGAAGCCACCCTCTTGCGGTTTGGCGAACGAGAACACAGGTTCACGGATCTGGTGATGGGTCCGACAATGCTGGGACACGCCGCTGTCTTCAGGGAGAATCCCTTCCAAGCGAGGAGCAGGGGAGAAGACACGAATTTCCTACGTGACGTTGTAAATAGTGGCGGAACGATCTATTCGGCTGACCGGTTCAATTTTGTCCAGATGCGAGGAAACGACGGCAAAGCGCATACGTGGGATGTTAGCGACGCAGAGCTGACATCGACGGGAGATGTCCAATGGTTTGGCCGAAACGATAGACACATCTTCTTCTAACAACTCCGGCTGACCGTTGCAGTGGATGCCGTCAACGAGGCGTAAAACTATACGTACGGTGCTGCTTACGCGTTTGTCATTCCGGCTCTTCGTTGCTGGAATGACGAACGCCGATTCCTAACACTGGAAAAGATCCAAGATCCGTGCCGCTCCATTCAAGCTTAAGCGGGCTATCCGTCCCCTTAGCCAGGCCAGCGTCCTAGACGTTGGGCAGCTGACAAAATAGGGCTTGCTTATGGACCGCTATGCATGTCGTAGAATCGTTTAATCAAAAGATGGAGTTGAGGCTCCCGGAGACAGGTGGAATATGCCCGTGGGGGAAGCGCGCGTTCTTCTGCTGACGCATTCTTATTCACCAGAGAATTCTCCACCGCAGCGACGGTGGGACTCGTTCGTGTACGTTATGCGGAATGCGGGTTGGCACGTAAACGTTGTGACACCTAGGGTTGTCGGTAGTGTATTTGAGGGCCAGAAAAAACAGCGAAATTGCTTTTTAGCACGTGGCGTTCATGGGGAAAACATCCTCAGCTTCGTATCCATGAAAAAGCCAAGCCGTATCACTGGAAAGATCCTGAAGAATCTGCTCGACGGGGCCCTAATGCTTCCCACCGCACTGCTGCAAGGGCGTCCAGATGTGGTGATCGCAACCGTCCCAGCCTTGCCGACGATGTTTATCGGATTTTTCGTTGCATCAATTTTTAGGCGACCGCTAATCGTCGAAATGCGTGACGCGTGGCCAGACCTGATCACCGACTCCAGAGTTTTGCGCTGGAAATGGTTGACAAAGTTTGCGCATTGGGCCGTACGAGAAATCCAACGACGAGCGGCAATTGTCGTAACAGTGACCGATGGTTTTGCCGAGATCTTGACCAGCGACGGTGTGAGCACCGTAAAGACGATCCATAACGGGATCAGCACCAGAAGCTTTGAACCACTCGATGCTCCACCCCAGCGTACGGACACGAAGTTGCATGTGTTGTATCTGGGCAACCTGGGGGAGAGCCAAGGTCTGGAATCAGTGATTCTGGCTTCCACCAGGGTTTCGGAAAGCGTTCAAGTGCGGATCGTTGGCACTGGTACGGCCGAAGAACGTCTGCGGCGCTATGCGGAATCAGTCGATGCAAAAATCGAATTTCAGGTTCCTGTACGAGGCGATGCAGTCAGGGATCACTATTTATGGGCGGATACCTGCGTGGTGAGTTTGCGCAGTGATTGGGCGAGCTTCAATCACACTGTGCCATCGAAAATTTACGAATTGCTTGCGTTGGGCCAACATATCACCGGAATCGTCACAGGCGAGGCGGCGCAAATTATCACCGACGCTGCTTCGGGAGACATCGTGGATCACGATCCAGAGCACATTGCGGATCTGTGGCGGAGACTCTCCATGGACAGGCAAAATCTTCAAGTTGGCGAAACAGGCCGGGACTGGGTATTTGAGAAAGCATCCCTGGAAAAGCTGGGCGAAAAATACGTAGCCTTGATTCGCAACATCATTTAACGAGGGATATAACGTGGCCGATAGGGATACTACTAATTTCCGGAACTCGAGTTCTCGATTGATGCGCAACTTATCAAACATCGCAAAAATCGTCCTCGATAACGTGCGTGATGATCCCATCTACTTCTTCTTACAAGCAGCACGTCGTTTGGATTCAGGGCTCTTGACACGGATGACTGCGGGGTTCGTCAGGGCGCTCCCCGAAAGGGCAATTCAGCTCAGGGCAGTCGGACTATTGCTCTCGGGAAACACCTCCGGGCTTGGTGAATATCTGAGACAATTAGATCCTTCTTTGATTCCAGATGTCAGCCTAGCCCGCTTGGGTGACATGGCAATTGCCGTTCAAGACCCAACGAGTGCTGAACACTTGTTGAAGAATCGAACCTCTACGAGTACCGCGCTGTGTAGAACACAGGCACGGCATGCCTGGTACTTGGGAGATATGCAGGAAGCCATTGACATTCTGTCGTCGGTAGTGCCTCCATCGAACAAGCAACTACGTCATTACCAAAGTGAACTGGGCGTATTTTTGGGTGCCTTGCCAGCGGTCCCGAAGCAGATCTTCGCACCGGACGCCCGTCTTGCACAGGGAACAGCTCTTCACTTCCTGACAAACTCGCTTCCTCACACGGGGAGTGGCTACGCCCAGCGTTCACATTCGATCATGATGTCACTTGCGGATGAGGGCTGGAGAACGGAAGTGCTGACCAGGGCGGGTTACCCACTGACCGTGGGAAAGCTCCGGGCGCAGGACGCAGACGTGGTCGATGGCATCACCTATCGGCGCATCCTTCCGGCCCGCTTCCGCTCTGATATGAGGTCAAAGATCCAGCAGCAGGCTGATGCGCTCGCCGCTGCTGTAGGTCGATTGCAACCTGGCGTTCTGCACACCACGACTGACTTTTCGAACGCGCTTGCCGTGCTGAGTGTGGCCGAATCATTCGGTTTGCCGTGGGTCTACGAAGTTCGGGGGCAGTTGGCGGACACTTGGGCTTCCACGCGACCCGAGAGCGCGAAGTCGTCCCAGCGGTACAAGCTATTCAGGGAGCGGGAAGCCTTCGTTGCTTCCCGCGCAACGCATGTAGTGACCCTGGGCGAAGCCATGCGGGCGGAGCTGGTCGCGCAGGGCATACCAAGCAACAAAATCACGATCGCTCCGAACGCGGTGGGGGATGCGTACTTGGAAGACCCCATTGGTCGGGAAGAAGCCCGTGGGCGGCTCGGCTTGTCGCCGGATCTCCAGTATGTGGGGACCGTGAGCAGTTTGGTTGCTTACGAAGGACTGGACCTTTTGATCCGGGCCGCTGCAGAACTCATCCCAGACAATCCCAAGCTACGCGTCTTAATAGTGGGCAGTGGTGTTGAAGCTAACAATCTCAAGGATCTGAGCAAATCGCTCGGTATTTACGAGTATTGCCTCTTCCCGGGTCGGGTCCCGCGCGACGAAGCCCGAACCTATCATTGCGTGTTGGATATTTTCGTGGTTCCGCGCAGGAATCTTTCGGTAACGCGGGCAGTAACGCCACTGAAGCCCGTCGAGGCGTTGGCCTGCGAAGTCCCCGTCATCGCGGCGGACTTGCCTGCCTTGCGCGAGCTGATCGTGCATGGGGAAACTGGCCTACTCGTGAAACCGGACGACCCTCACCAACTCGCCGTGGCAATCAGATCTTTGCTCGAGCATTCCTCGAAGAGAGCTTCGATGGGTGCTGCTGGAAGGAAGCAAATGCTTGCCGAACGCACGTGGAGTGCCAACGCGCAAAAGTTGTCTGAGACATACAAACTGATCTCCCACAAACTGCAGTGAATGGACGAATGCAGTATTCTGGTCGAGGTTACGAATCGTAGCCTCCTGAACTTCAGTGCCTCGGCTGTTTGCACGCTTGGGCGCGCCCACTAGAACCAAGGGGAAACGTCATAGTGACGAGTATCAAAGAAGTAGCCGTAGTCGGACTGGGCTACATCGGACTGCCGACGGCAGCAATCCTTGCCTCCAAGGGCATCATCGTCAAAGGCGTCGACGTCACCCCGCGGACTGTTGACGCCGTCAACCGCGGAGAGGTTCCATTCGTTGAGCCGGCCCTGGGTGACTTCGTGGCGGCCGCGGTCGCCAATGGCACCCTCAGCGCAAGCTTTGACACTCCGTCCGCCGACGCCTTCATCGTTGCCGTGCCGACGCCATTCAATGCCGACCGCAGCGCCAACCTGTCCTACATCGAAGCTGCTGCCGACAAGATCGCTCCGCAGCTGCGCGGCAACGAGTTGGTCATCCTTGAATCGACGTCCCCTCCAGGTGCAACCCAGCACATGGCCGACCGCATTCTTGCTGCCCGTCCGGACCTGGACTCCTCGACCCTGCACGTCGCCCACTGCCCGGAGCGCGTGCTTCCGGGACGCGTCATGGAGGAACTGGTCACCAACGACCGCATCGTCGGCGGCATCACCCCCGAGGCCGCGCAAATGGCCAAGGATCTCTACAGCGTTTTCTGCGAGGCTGAAATCCTTGTCACCGACGCAACCACGGCCGAAATGGCAAAGCTGGTCGAAAACTCCTACCGCGACGTCAACATTGCCTTTGCCAATGAACTGTCGGTGATTTCCGACAAGGTCGGGATCGACGTGTGGGAGCTCATCGAGCTGGCGAACCACCACCCGCGCGTGAACATCCTGCAGCCGGGCCCGGGCGTTGGCGGACACTGCATTGCCGTTGACCCGTGGTTCATCGTCGCCGCGGCACCGGAAGAGTCCAAGCTCATCCGCCAGGCCCGAGAAACCAATGACGCGAAGCCGTCCTGGGTCGTGGACAAGGTCATCAAGTCTACCGAAACCCCCGGATTCAACGGCAAGGTGGCCGTTTTGGGTCTTGCCTTCAAGGCAAACATCGATGATCTTCGCGAATCCCCGTCGATCGCCATTGCCCGCTCGCTGGCCGAAAAGGCGCCGGGCGTCGAGTTCCTGCTGGTCGAGCCACACATTGAATCCCTTCCAGCCACACTGGCCGGGATCAACAATGTTAAGCTTGTCAACACGGACGCCGGCCTGGCCGAGGCATCCACGATTGTGGTCCTGGTTGACCACGATCAGTTCAAGGCAGTTCCCGCTACCGCGCTTGCGGGCAAGGACGTTATCGATACGCGCGGCCTCTGGCGCTAAGCCCGAGTCAATGTAACCCCAACATCGCTCGCCCGAACGGATAGGTAATCGTGAAGAAAATTATGCCGATTTACGGCACACGCCCGGAAGCCATCAAGGTGGCTCCGATTGTGAAGGCCTTGCAGGAATCGGAGCTCTTCGACTGTGTGGTGACCGTAACCGGTCAGCACCGAGAGATGCTCGACCAAGTCAACGAGCTCTTTGACATCACCCCGGAATACGACCTAGATGTCATTCAGCCCCGGCAGACCCTGAACTCCTTGCTGACAAAGACCATCAACGGTCTGGATGCCATCTTTGAGAAGGAAAAGCCGGACGCCGTGGTCGTCCAGGGGGACACCACCACGTCGACCGCCGGCGCCATTGCCGCGTTCTACCGGGGCATCCCGGTGGTCCACGCCGAGGCGGGACTGCGAAGCTACGACATCTTCTCGCCGTTCCCGGAGGAAGCGAACCGCAAGATCACGTCACAGATCGCTAGCTTGCACCTTGCTCCGACCACGCTGAGCCAGCTGAACCTGATCAACGAAACCATTGATCCACTGACCATCACAGTGACCGGCAACACCGTGATCGATGCGCTGTTCAAGGTCGTGGAGAAGAACATCCCCTTCAGCGATCCCATTCTGGAAGCACTGGTGGCCTCCGGCCGCAAGATCGTCCTGGTCACGACGCACCGCCGTGAAAACCAGGGTGAGCCCATGCGCGGGATTGGCCGCGCCCTCGCCCGCCTCTCGGCCGCCGAGCCCGAGGTCGAGTTCATCCTCCCACTGCACCGCAACCCGGCAGTGCGTGAAGCTCTGCTGCCGGAAATCGAGGGACGCACGAACATCACCCTGACCGAGCCGCTGGCCTACGGCGAGTTCACGCGGCTCATCGCGGCGGCGAACATCGTGTTGACCGACTCCGGCGGAGTACAGGAAGAGGCGCCGAGCCTCGCCAAGCCGGTACTCGTGATGCGCGAGAATACCGAGCGTCCCGAAGCCGTGGTCGCGGGCACGGTAAGGCTCATCGGCACGGACGAAGAGAAGATCTTTGAATCCGTGGAGCTCTTGCTCAATGACGCCGCTGCGTACAAGCAGATGGCCTTGGCGACAAACCCGTATGGTGACGGAAAGGCGGCAATCCGCACGGTGGCCGCCATTGCCGAACTTCTTGGTGTCGGCACCCGCATGGAAGACTTTGATTCCAACTTGCCCTCCGAAGCCAGCCTGGTGAATGCAGCCAGCATCTAGCTGATCGAATGGAATTGAAAGCCTACTCCCCAACTTCGCGTTGGAGAGTAGGCTTCTTCGTTGTGGATCATCTACAGGGACTAAGGAGAGACCACTCCGGTCTCGTAGGCGATGACAACCGCCTGCACGCGATCACGAGCATTGAGTTTTGCGAGGATGTGCCCCACGTGGGTCTTTACGGTTGCTTCAGACAGGAACAGCCCCGCTGCAATTTCCGGATTGGAGCGGCCGTTGGCGATCAGGCCAAAGACTTCGCGTTCGCGCGGGGTTAGTGACCGGACAGCCTTTACGTGGGCACTGTCCGGAAGAGTCGATCTCCGAAGCATCGGTGCGACGTGGTCCAGGAGCCGCCGGGTTGTTGACGGTGCAATGACGGCGTCCCCGCGGTAGACCGTCCGGATTGATTCAAGTAATTCTTCCGGTGGCGCATCTTTGAGCAGGAAACCGCTGGCACCGGCCTGGATGGCAGCAAGTGCGTACTCATCAAGATCAAAGGTTGTCAGGACGATGACTTTGGGTCCGGGCGCATCGCCCGGTTCCCTGGAGAGCAGGAATTCGGTCGTTTCTATGCCATTCATTTCGGGCATGCGAACGTCCATGAGAATGACATCCGCTGCCGCCAGGGTCTGGGAGGCAATGGCTTCGCGGCCGTTTGACGCTTCGGCGACCACTTCCAGATCTGCTTGGGAATTGATAAGCATTCGGAAGCCGCTGCGAACCAGCAGTTGGTCATCTACGAGTGCCACGTGGATGGGGTTGTCCTTTGACAAGTTTTCTAGTCCTCTGTGTAGGGGATGAATACGGACACGCCGAAGCCTCCGCCGACCCTGGGCTCAGCCTCGACTCGACCGTCGTAGAGGGCAACACGTTCGGCCATGCCCCGCAGACCTTGGCCAGATGCGGCGTGGTCCATGGCGCCTGCACCTCGACCGTCGTCCGACACGGTCAGTTGCAGTCCGCGGTTCTCCCAGCCGAGCATCACGGTCGTTGCGGCTTCTGGGCCTGCGTGCTTGAGCACATTGGTCAGGGCTTCCTGCATGGCGCGGTAGGCGGTGAGCTCGGCTCCCGCTGGAAGATCGCGTCGTGCGGTACCGCTCTGCCTAAAATCGATTGCCAAGCCGCTCATTCGCGTCGCTTCAAGAAGCGCCGGAACGTCGCCAAGAGTTGGCAGTGGTCTCGTGGACGCCTCTTCATCGCTACGGAGCACGCCGAGTAGACGGCGCATCTCTCGGAGTGAACTTCGCCCGGTTTGGGCAATTGTGGCCAGCGTTTCCCTGGCAATTTGCGGGTCATGTTCACTCGCATAGCGGGCGCCATCGGATTGCGCGATGATCACGGACAGTGAATGGGCCACTATGTCATGCATCTCCCGCGCGATATGGCTTCGTTCGTCGGCGGCAGCCAAAGCACGTTCTTGTTCTCGTTCAGTTTCCAGCCTCCGCGCCCGGTCCTCGAGTGTCTGTAGGCTGAGTCGCCGGGTCCTGGCCAAATCCCCAAAGGTCCATGCCACTAGGACCAAGAGTGAAAGTCCTATGAAATTGAGCACCGTGCCCTGGATCGAGTTGTCGCTGGCCCAAGCGCCTAGGCGCACACTGGCAAGCAGGGACCCAACCAAGCCCGCGGCAAGGCCGGCGAAGGATTGCCAACGTCGGCCGTACGCCGCCAATGTATATATCGTGATGGGCACGGAGATCTGTGACGGCAATAATTCGTAGGTGACGCCAACTTGGATGAGATGCGCGAGGACGATGATTCCCGCGGCGAGCCCCGGTTGTCTTCGGCGCCAGATCAGCGGAAGGGTTTGTACGGTTCCCAGGATGGCCAATGCCCAGCCGTTTCCCGAAATACCAAGACTGACGCCGGCAATGAGGCCGAATACGAGCCAGATTCCAAGGCCCAAAATGAGATCGACCTTGTTTGGATTCTCGCGAATCCACTTGTCTATGGTGCGGTGCGGCGTCATTGATTCCTGCGGTGGCAACGGGGCGGTTTCTTCCATAAATAGCCTACGGTGTGGGAGCGCGACGTACATCATGCCCAGGCATGAGATCGGCCCCATGCCATCGGAACGTTCACGATATGAGACGGGTTGCTCACATAGTGATACGAGTCGATAAACTCGTTTGTCATGAGCGAATCCTTGAATATTGCCGTCATTCCAGGTGATGGCATTGGTCCTGAAGTAATTGCCGAGGCCGTAAAGGTCCTGAAGAAGGCAACCGAAACCACGGACGTGCATTTGGTGCTGACCAACTACACGCTCGGTGCCGAACACTGGCTGGAGACGGGGGAGACCCTTCCGGAGGAAACCCTTGCAGCGCTTCGCAAGCATGACGCCATCCTGTTTGGCGCTGTGGGTGCAGCCCCGGGCGATACTCGCATTCCTTCGGGCCTGATTGAACGCGAGCTGCTGCTGAAGTTGCGCTTCAGCTTGGATCACTTCGTGAACCTGCGCCCGGCCAAGTTGTACCCGGGAGTGCCGAGCCCGTTGGCTGAGCCCGGGGAAGTCGACTTCATTGTTGTCCGCGAGGGCACCGAAGGTCCATACGTGGGCAACGGCGGTGTGCTGCGTGCAGGCACCCCTCACGAAATCGCCACCGAGGTTTCCATCAACACTGCCCACGGCGTCGAGCGAGTTGTCCGAGACGCCTTCCGTCGTGCCAGTGAACGTACCCGTAAGCACGTGACCCTGGTCCACAAGCACAACGTGCTGGTTTTTGCCGGTCATCTGTGGCGCCGGACCGTGGAGGCCGTGGCCGTCGAGTTTCCGGACGTCACCCACGATTACCTGCATGTGGATGCCGCAACCATTTTCATGACCACGAATCCCTCTCGTTTTGACGTTATCGTCACCGACAATCTTTTTGGCGATATCCTCACCGATCAGGCTGGCGCCATCACGGGCGGCATCGGCCTGGCGGCATCCGGGAATATCAACATGGACCGTACTGCCCCCTCAATGTTCGAACCCGTTCACGGTTCGGCCCCGGACATTGCCGGCCAGCAAAAGGCGGACCCGACGGCAGCAATCCTCTCGGCTGCCCTTTTGCTCGACCATGTCGGTCTTCCGGAAGCAGCCCGCCGGGTCGAGGAGGCAGTGGAAAGTGATATCGCATCTCGCGATGAAATGACCGATCCGCGGACCACTGCCGAGATCGGCGATGCAATCATTGCCGCACTGGCTTAAGCTGGTGACTAGGTTCATTTAGGAACCAAATCCTAGGGTGGCAAGCCGTTGTCGGCTTGCCACCGCAACACCCTGTCGAAGAGGAAGCCTGACGGCATCATGGAATTCATTGAAGATCTCTCAACTCACCGGAAAAGCGATCAGGAACGCGCCGACATTTTGGCCAACCCAGGTTTTGGGGATTTCTTCACTGACCACACCGCAGTCATCGACTGGTCGGCCGATGGTGAAGGCCCGCAGGGCACCTGGAGCAACGCGCGCATCGAGCCCTACGGCCCCATTGCCATGGATCCGGCAGCCTCCGTCTTGCACTACGGCCAGGAAATCTTTGAGGGCCTGAAGGCATACCGCCACGAAGATGGAAGCGTCTGGAGCTTCCGTCCGCATGCAAATGCTGCCCGCCTGAATCGGTCGGCAGCGAGGTTGGCGTTGCCGCAACTTGATGAGGAAGTCTTCGTTGAATCGCTGCGTCGCCTGGTGACGGCCGACGTCCAGTGGGTTCCCAGTGGCGACGGTGAAGCGCTCTACCTTCGTCCATTCATGATTGCCACCGAAGCCTTCCTGGGCGTTCGCGCGGCTCGCAAGGTTTCCTATCGAGTCATTGCTTCCCCGGCTGGCAACTACTTCGGTGGTGAACTGAAGCCGGTGGGCATCTGGGTCTCGCACAACTACGCACGCGCTGGACGCGGCGGCACAGGTGCGGCCAAATGCGGCGGCAACTACGCAGCATCGCTGATTGCACAGCTGGAAGCCGAACAAAACGGCTGCAAGCAGGTTCTCTTCCTTGACCCGTTCAACGATGAAGCCGTGGAAGAGCTCGGCGGCATGAACGTCTTCTTCGTGATGAGGGGTGGCAAGCTCATCACCCCACGCCTCACCGGGACCATCCTTGAAGGCATCACCCGTTCCTCGATCATTCAACTGGCTAAGGACCGCGGGCTCGAGGTCGAGGAACGAACGATCACCCTGGGCGAATGGCGCGAAGGAATTGCCAGCGGGGAGATCCAGGAAGTCTTTGCCTGCGGCACTGCAGCGGTCATCACCCCGATTGGCGTGCTGAAGAACGGCGAGGAGCACATCGGCGATCCGGATGCCCCTGCAGGTGAAGTGACCATGGCCCTCCGTGAGGAATTGCTGGGTATCCAAACCGGTACCGTCGCAGATCGCCACGGCTGGCTGGAACGACTCGCGTAAGCGCGAAGTACAGGTGATGGGGGTGGGATTCCAAAAGAATCCCACCCCCATCGCGGTTTTAGCCGAGTGAAGCAGGTCAATGATCAATAGGATGGATTCATGCGCATTTTGGTCACCGGCGGCGCCGGCTATATCGGCTCCCACACGGTCTTACTTCTATTGGAAGAGGGCCACGAGGTCCACGTTTACGACAACCTGAGCAACTCCTCGCCAGAGGCCTTGCGGCGGGTAGGGGAACTCACGGGCCACAACGCCCGCTTGCACGTAGGCGACCTGCTGGATGATGCGCGACTCAAGGACGTGTTTGCAACGGCACGGCCGGAGGCCGTCATCCATTTTGCCGGGCTCAAGGCAGTGGGGGAGTCCGTTTCCGAACCCCTGAAGTACTATCGCAACAACGTCACCGGCACGCTCAACCTGCTGGATGCCATGGAAGCCCACGACGTTCGCACATTGGTCTTTAGCTCATCGGCCACCGTCTACGGAGAAACGCTCGAACTCCCGATCACTGAATCAACGGCGTTGTCTGCCACCAATCCGTATGGCCGGACCAAGCTGCACATTGAAGGAATGCTTGATGACCTTGCAGGTTCGGACCCGCGTTGGTCCATTGCGAAGCTTCGCTATTTCAACCCGGTGGGTTCACATGAATCCGGCCGGATAGGCGAGGATCCGCAAGGCATCCCCAACAACCTGATGCCGTACATCGCGCAGGTGGCTGTAGGCGTTCGCGAGCGAGTCAACGTATTCGGGGGAGACTACCCGACGCCAGACGGAACGGGCGTGCGCGACTACATCCATGTTGTGGATCTGGGTGCAGGGCATCTCGCCGCTCTCGAATATCTCCACGACCATGGCGGATTGCACGCCTGGAACCTGGGAACCGGACACGGCTCCTCGGTGCTTGAGGTCATCCAGGCATTCGCCCGAACTTCTGAACGGGAGATCCCCTACGAGGTCGTGGACCGCCGCCCAGGTGACGTAGCGGCGAGCTACGCCGATCCCACGTTGGCCCGTGAGGAAATCGGCTGGAAGGCCGAACGCGGCCTCGAGCAAATGGTCGAGGACATGTGGCGGTGGCAGTCAAACAATCCCACCGGCTATCCCGAAGACGAACCTGCCGACCAGCATGACGAGGATCAAACCGAAGAAGACGTGGTCAAGCGACAGAAGCAGAAGCGCGCACCCGACTCCAACGAAGCCACTAAGCTATAAACCATGCGTATTGCTCGTTTTGTCGTTGACAGTGACCCCATGTACGGCGTCGTGGAAGAGGACGAGGTCATCGTCATTTCCGGCGACCCCTTCTTCCAAGGAATCAAGCCAACCGGCGTCAAGCACAAGCTTGAGGATGTCCGGTTGCTCGCCCCCATCATTCCCCGTTCCAAGGTGGTGTGCTTCGGTCGTACCTACGCCGACCATGCCGCCGAACTTGGCAACGAAGTGCCGGCAGAACCCCTGATGTTCCTGAAGCCAAACACTTCCGTTGTCGGCTCGGGTGACCCGATCACCTTGCCATCCTTCTCCGAGGAAATCTCCTACGAGGGAGAGCTCGCGGTTGTCATCGGGAGAATCTGCAAGGACGTTCCCGCCGAAAAGGCCCAAGACGTGGTCTTCGGCTACACCATCGCCAATGACCTGACCGCACGCGATGCCCAGCGGACAGACGGACAATGGGCTCGTGCCAAGGGTTGGGATGGCTCATGCCCGCTGGGACCATGGATCCAGACCGAGCTGGACCACGAGGACACCCAGCTGATCACCAGGCTCGATGGAAACGTCGTCCAGGACGGCAACACCTCCGACATGGTCTGGGGTATCAACGACCTGATTGCCTATGCGTCCCAGGCCTTTACCCTGCTACCCGGTGACGTCATACTCACCGGTACCCCGGCCGGCGTCGGTTTGGTGACCGAGGGACAGCGCGTGGACGTGGAGATCGAGGGAATCGGCACCTTGAGCAATCCGTTCCGCCGCTAAATTCCCGGTTGGACCCTTGTAACGCAGTTGGCCCCGGTATCCGGGGCCAACTGCAGTTATGCTCCCCGACTGCGCGCTTCAGCACTGTGCTGGCGGGTTGACTAGGTGTGGGGACATAGAATGGTCACATCATGACTGATGTATCCCTCATTCCCACTGTGACCGATGAAACCCCCGTCCGCGTACGCTTCTGCCCGTCTCCGACCGGCACACCGCACGTAGGCCTGATTCGCACCGCCCTGTTCAACTGGGCCTATGCGCGCCACACCGGCGGAAAAATGATTTTCCGCATCGAAGACACCGACGCCAAGCGCGACTCGGAGGAAAGCTACCACCAGTTGCTGGACGCCTTGGACTGGCTCGGGATCACCTGGGATGAGGGTGTCAACGTCGGCGGTCCTCACGAACCATACCGCCAGTCCCAGCGCGGGGCCATTTACCAGGACGTCATCGCCAAGCTCCGTGCGGGCGGGCATGTCTACGAATCCTTCTCCACCCCCGAGGAAGTCGAAGATCGCCACAAGGCTGCCGGCCGGGACCCGAAGCTGGGCTATGACGGCTTCGACCGTAACCTCAGCGAAGAGCAGATTGCCGCCTACCGTGCCGAAGGCCGCGAGCCGGTGTTGCGCGTGCGCATGCCGGACGAAGACCTGACCTTCACCGACCTGGTGCGCGGGGAAATCACCTTCAAGGCCGGCTCCGTCCCGGACTTCGTGGTGGTGCGCGCCAACGGCCAGCCGCTCTACACTCTCGTGAACCCGGTCGACGATGCGCTGATGGGCATTACCCACGTGCTGCGCGGCGAGGACCTTCTCTCCTCGACCCCCCGCCAGATCGCCTTGTACCGCGCCTTGATTGAAATCGGTGTCGCCCAGTACATGCCTCTCTTTGGCCACTTGCCCTACGTGATGGGCCAGGGGAACAAGAAGCTTTCGAAGCGCGACCCCGAATCGAGCCTGTTCCTGCACCGGGACCGCGGTTTCATTCCCGAGGGACTGCTGAACTACCTGTCCTTGCTTGGCTGGTCCTTGAGCGCCGATGAAGACATCTTCACCCGGGACCAGCTCATCGAAGCTTTCGACGTCCACGACGTGCTCTCGAACCCGGCACGCTTTGACATCAAGAAGGCAGAAGCCATCAACGGCACCCACGTGCGCATGCTGGATGCCGCTGACTTCCGCGAACGCCTGATTCCCTACCTCAGGTTCCAGGGCCTGGTGGGGGAGGAGCTAACGGAACGCCAGCATGAGATCCTTACCGAGGCCGCTCCGCTGGTCCAGGAACGGATCACCCTGCTGGGCGAGGCGCCCGACATGCTTGAATTCCTCTTCACGGAGGACTCGGCCATTGAGCCTGCCGCCGATGCCCTGAAGGGACTGCCGGAGAACACCGCCGAAGTCCTGGACGCCGGCCTGGCCGCGCTCGAGGCAGCAACGCAGTGGGACGCCGAGACCATCCAGGACGTCTTGAAGTCCTCCTTGGTCGAAGGACTGGGCATCAAGCCGCGCCACGCATTTGGGCCCATTCGCACTGCCGTGTCCGGCAAGCGGATCTCCCCGCCGCTGTTTGAGTCGATGGTGATTCTGGGCAAGGAATCCTCGCTCAACCGCGTACGCGCGTTCCGGGCCACCCGGTAAGCAGGAGCAAGCGAGAATCGTGGACAACGCGACCAGCGCCCTCAACCCAATTCACGGTGCACGTTCCGTGGCCCGGGTTGAGGGCGTTCTCTTTGACATTGACGACACGCTGGTGGATCTCAACGCCGCCGCAGTCAAGGGATTTCACTTCCTCACCTCCGAAGACTTCAAGGACGTTCCCGGAGGCCTGAGAGAGCATGCGGCGCGGGACTATGCCGATGACGGTGCTGGGGCGTATGAGCGCTACATGGCCGGGGAACTGACATTCCTGGGCCAGCGCGCCGAACGAATCCGGCGCGCCTATGGACTTGTCGGATTGGATGCCCCGCCGGCAGAAGCCCTTGGCGTTTGGAGCGCACGCTACGAAGACGTGGTTCAGGGCATGTGGGCGCCATTCCCCGATGTGCACGACTGCCTTGATGCCCTGGACGCCCTTTCCATTCCCTACGGGGCCGTCAGCAATAACGTGGAAGACTACCAACGCCGCAAATTGGAACTTTCGGGGCTTGGGCGGATCGAAGTACTCGTGGGCTCGGATACCGCCGGGGCGCCGAAGCCGGATCCGCGGCCGTTCCATGCCGGTTGCCGGTTGCTCGGCACCGCCCGCGGCGCGACCCTCTACGTCGGGGACAACCCGGTCAACGATGTGCAGGGTGCCATCGACGCGGGACTGCAGGGAATCCTGCTGGATCGTGCGCCAGATCACAAAACCAGATCGACCGAAATCCTGCAAAATCTTGGTTCTTTGGCCGCCATAATCACCGGAAACCCGGGGTTTTTGGCCCATTAGGATCCTAGTGGGCCCCCGATTTGTACTTTCCGCAGATCCGCCGGTATAGTTATTTCTCGTGCTGAGGCGCACGAAAGCTTTCGAAGAGAAAGCCGGAGAGCGAATCAACGCTGTGGGGTATGGTGTAATTGGCAACACACTGGTTTCTGGTACCAACATTCTAGGTTCGAGTCCTGGTACCCCAGCGTCACGGTCTTCGCGAAAGCGAGGACCGGTCTGCGTGGGGGACGAAAGTCCCCACGCAGAGCATACGGCCCCATCGTATAGCGGCCTAGTACGCTGCCCTCTCACGGCGGTAACGCGGGTTCGAATCCCGCTGGGGTCACGATTCATTGGAATCGGACGGTAACAGTCCTAAAACGTTGCAGCTATGCGGCCCCATCGTATAGCGGCCTAGTACGCTGCCCTCTCACGGCGGTAACGCGGGTTCGAATCCCGCTGGGGTCACCAGCACAATGGTTCCAAACTTCGGTTTGGGACCATTTGTCGTTAAGACGGGTTTTCCCAAGGTCCCTGGAATTCTTCGGCTAGCTTGCGAATAAAAATCCAAAGTGTTTGGCATGATGTAGTGGTGACTACTAGCAATGGCTCTGAACCCCTAGGTTCTCCACCACTCTCGGCCGTGCCGGCCGACATGGAAGCCATCAACCTGCTCACCGGCGTTCGAACGAATCTTGCGGACAGCATCTTGCCGCTTGAAATTGCAGGCGTTGCCCAGGCACGCGAAAACGCGCGTAGCGCAGTGGAACAACTCGACGACTACATCCTGCCGCGATACCGCAGCCTGGATGCACCGCTGTTGGCCGTGGTGGGGGGCTCAACCGGAGCAGGGAAGTCCACACTGGTCAATGCCCTGGTGGGACACCCTGTCACCCGTGCCGGGGCCATTCGACCCACCACCCGCCAACCAATCCTCCTCCACCACGAGCTGGACCGGGCCTGGCTGGAAAACGACAGGATCCTCCCGGGCCTGCGGCGCATCACCGGAACCGCAGTCAGCCGAGACCAACACATTCCTGCGGCGCGGGTGGGTGCCACGCCGGACGCCGCGCTGACCGACTCCATCATCTTGTTGCAAGATGACGCAGTCCCACGTGGCTTGGCCATTCTTGATGCTCCAGACGTGGATTCCATCTCGGATGAAAACCGCCGTCTGGCCGGCCAGCTGTTGTCTGCCGCCGACCTCTGGATCTTTGTCACGACGGCCAACCGTTACGCGGACGCCGTACCCTGGAAACTTCTCTCCGAGGCCGCTGGGCGGAATATCACGCTGGCAGTCGTCCTGGACCGCGTGCCGGCAGGTCTCGAGGACGAGATTGCCACCGACCTGCGCGGTATGCTCCTGCGCGAAGGGCTGGGCGGCGCCGAGCTTTTCGTGGTTCCGGAATTTGACCTCGACGAGATGGACATGCTGCCTGCCAAAGCGGTTGATCCGCTCAAGGACTGGCTGGGTGAGCTGGCTGCCAATGCCGAATCACGGGCATCGATTGCCCGCCAAACGCTGGCCGGGGTGCTTGGCCAGCTCGCGGATCGCAGCGATGTCATTGCCGTGGCCATGGGGGAGCAGGAGACCAGCGGCAGCCGCCTGGCCCAATACGCCGATGAGGCTTTTGAACAGGCACACGAGGGAATTCTGTCCAGCGTGCAGGACGGAACGCTGTTGCGTGGCGAGGTTTTGGCACGGTGGCAGGACTTCGTAGGCACCGGAGAGTTCTTCCGTTCCCTTGAATCCGGCATTGGCCGGCTTCGGGATCGGATCGGTGCCTTTTTTGCCGGCAAGCCCAAACCCGTGGACCATGTGGAAGAGGCTATAGAAAGCGGTCTGCATGCCGTGGTGGTCGACCAGGCCGCCAAGGCCAGTGAAACCACTGAAGAGCGCTGGCGGGCCGACCCGGCAGGCAAAGCCCTGGTGGGCACCGCCAATCTCGGTTCACTGTCTCCCGGATTCTCCGACCAGGTGGCAGAGCAGGTGCGCGCCTGGCAAGGGGACCTGATGGAAATCATCCGCACCGAGGGTGCCAGCAAACGCATGACCGCACGCATGGTGTCCTTCGGCGTCAACGGAGTCGCCGTGGCACTGATGGTGGTCGTCTTCGCCTCCACCGCCGGATTGACGGGACTGGAAGTCGGAATCGCCGGCGGATCGGCCGTGGTCGGGCAGAAGCTGCTCGAGGCGATCTTTGGCGAAGACGCTGTGCGCAGGCTCACCAAGCAGGCAAAGGATTCCCTGGCCGACCGGTGCACGGCCCTGCTGGAGACGGAAAAGCAGCGATTCATCTCGCGCCTGGAAACCATCCCCACCGCACAGGACGCCAAAGTCATGAAACAGAATTCGGCAGCCATCCGCCGACTGGCCCGGGAGCAAGGTGCATGAGCCGCCGACGTCAAACCGCCACCGTGAGCCCGCTCGAACGTCGGCTTGAAGCGCTCAAGCTAGCCACCGAACTGGGTACCGACCGCCTTGAGCCTGCGGTGAGCGATGCTTCGTGGCAAGTGCTGGAGCGGGCTTCAACCCGCAGAACACTCTCCGCGGAGCATACGGTCGTCGGATTTTTCGGAGCGACGGGCAGTGGAAAGTCCTCCTTGTTCAATGCGATCGTGCGACAGGACCTCGCACGGACCGCCGCAACCCGGCCGACCACCAGTCAGCCAATGGCAGGAGTCTGGGGAGGCCCAGGATCCGAACCGTTGCTTGATTGGCTGGGCGTGCAGGAACGCCACCTCATTGACACGCCCTTGCGACTGGAAAAGAAGGGGCTCTTTGGATCGGAGAAGGAAGCCAGCGGCCTGATCCTTTTGGACCTGCCGGACTTTGACTCCACCGTTGCAGCCAATCGCGAGATCGCCACCAAGCTCGCCGGCCAGGTCGACGTCTTGATTTGGGTGCTCGATCCCCAAAAGTATGCGGACGCGGCTGTCCACCATGATTTCATCAGGCCTCTGGCTACCCACGGCTCGGTCACCTTGGTGGTCCTGAACCAAATTGACAAGCTGAAGGAAAACCAGCGGGAACCCGTGATGGATTCGTTGCGCTCCATCCTTCTGGCAGACGGCCTGGCAAGTCCACGCATACTTGGCGTCTCGGCGCTTACCGGCGAGGGCCTGGATGCCCTGCGACAGGAGATTGCCCGGGTGGTCAGCGAACGTGGTGCCGCGACAAATCGCCTGACCGCCGACGTGGCCACCATCGCGGGCCGGATGGCGGAGGGATCCCGGGAAGAGGAACTCAAGCTGCCCGGGGAGCCTGCCAAGAAGGCATTGACCGTGGAGCTGGCCGCGGCCGCGGGTGTGAATACGGTGGTGGATGCCGTGCGCACCTCCTATCGGATGGACGCCCACAAGAAGACCGGCTGGCCACTGACCCGATGGCTGGCCAAGGTCCGACCCGACCCTTTGCGCCGGCTCAACCTCAAGAGCGCGGATGTAAACCCCAAGCTCAATCGCACGTCCCTTCCTGCCCCAGGTGCCGCGCAGCGGGCCCAAGCCGATTCCGCGGTTCGGCGATACGCGGACGAGGCAAGCGCCGGAGCGCCAGAAGCCTGGCAGGGATCGATCCGCCGGGCGGCGCGCGCCGGTGAGGCAAAGCTTCCCGACGAGTTGGACCAGGCAATTGCCAACACCGGTATCGGTGCCACCAAGGGGTCCTGGTGGTGGCCGATCGTCTCCGTCATCCAGTGGATATCATTGGTCACGGCCCTTGCGGGCGCGCTCTGGCTTGGCGCCCTGTTCGGTGCGCAGTACCTACAATTCACCTTGCCCGAGGTTCCAAAGGTCGAAGGCTTCCCTGTCCCCACATTGATGCTCTTCATTGGCATATTATTGGGCATTGTCTTGGGGCTGGCCACAGGGCTGATCGCCCGCATCGGCGCTGCGGGACGCGCCCGCAAGGCCCGACGAGCGCTGCATGCTTCGGTCGGTGCCGTCGCGGAGCGCTCGGTCATTGAGCCGGTGGGCGCGGAAATCACCAGACACAATCATTTCATTGGAGCCTTGCAACGTGCCCGCAGCTGATCTCATGACCGTAGGAAACCTTGGAGAAAGCGGGCTTCTGAAAAGAATCCTGCCGCGGTTGCAGGGGGCTCCGGCGTTGCTCGGCCCGGGTGACGATGCGGCCTTGATTGCCGCCCCCGGTGGAAAGTTTGTCATCACCGTTGACACGCTCGTGGAGAACCAGGACTTCAGGTTGAGCTGGCCCAGTGGTTTTCGGAGCAGCGGGTTCGACGTCGGATGGAAGTCCGCCGCCCAAAACCTCTCCGACGTGAATGCAATGGGTGCCATTGCGACGTCGGCAGTGATTTCGCTGACGCTGCCACACTCCACCCCCATATCCTGGGTGGAGGATTTGGCCGATGGATTCAGCTCTGCCGTGCGTGAACTGGGAGCCTGCGAGTGCGCCATCGGCGGGGGAGACCTGGGCAGGGGAAGCGAGCTGTCCATTACGGCGGCAGTCACCGGCGCCCTTGCCACAGACCGTGCGGTCCTTCGCAGCGGTGCGAGGCCCGGGGATGTGGTGGCGGTTGGCGGCGTCCTGGGCGTAGCCGCGGCCGGCCTGGCACTCATGGACTCATCGGTTTCGCACGTGGAATGGACTGAAGATGAAAAGGTTCTTGTCCTTGGCCAACGGCGGCCTACCCCGCCACTGGCGGCTGGGCCCGATGCTGCCCGCGCCGGAGCTTCGGCCATGATGGACCTTTCCGACGGGTTGCTCAAGGATGGTCGTCGCATGGCCATTGCCAGTGGAGTTGCCATTGATTTCGATACCCGTTCCCTGGAGGCCGACGCGCTACGGCTGTCCCGGGCCGCCGCGAGGCTGGGCAGGGAAGCGATGGACTGGGTCCTCGGAGGAGGGGAAGACCACGGGCTATTGGCCACGTTCCCGAAGGTTGAGGATTTGCCCGACGGTTTCCGGGCCGTGGGCATGGTCAGGAAATCCACTGGCGGCGAGCCGGGCGGGGAAGTTCTCCTGGACGGCAGGAGAGCAGATTCCGCCAAGGGATTTGACCACTTCGAAGGCTAAGGCGTCGCTTATCCGATGTTCACGGTGAACTCACCAAACCGGGTTGCCGGAGCGTTCGGTGGAAACGATCTTCCCTTAGTCCCCGGTTTTGCGCAGTGCCTCGGTCAGGGCATTGGCGGTCTGCACGACGACTTCCTGGTGGGCCTTGCCGGGCTGTCGTGAGAGACGTTCAATGGGCCCCGACATTGACACTGCCGCGATGACACGTCCGGAAGGTCCACGCACGGGAGCAGATACCGAGGCAACGCCGGGTTCGCGTTCGCCCAGGCTTTGGGCCCAGCCCCGTCGCCTGACTCCTGCCAGGATGGTGGGAGTGAAGCGTGCGCCGTGCAATCCATCCAACAGCCGTTCGTGGTCTTCCCATGCCAAAAGGACCTGCGCGGCCGAACCTGCCTTCATCGACAGTTGGGTTCCGACAGGAATCGTGTCGCGGAGGCCCACCGGCCTTTCGGCGGAGGCCACGCACACGCGGTAGTCGCCCTGTCGACGAAACACCTGGGTGCTTTCCCCGGTGGAATCCCGCAATTGGATCAGCAGCGGACCAGCTGCGGCTATGAGTCGGTCTTCGCCCGCCGCAGAGGCGAGTTCCACGAGGCGGCCGCCCAGGACGAATCGTCCATGGATGTCCTTGCCGACAAGACGATGGTGCACGAGTGCCTGGGCCAGACGGTGCACTGTTGGCCGTGAGATCTTGGTCAGGGAGACCAACTGGGCAAGGGAGGTTGGCCCGGCCTCAAGGGCATTGAGGATGAGGGCCGCTTTGTCGATGACGCCAACGCCACTTGATGTGTCCATAGTTTGATATTGCTATCTCACTATTTGAGATGCAAATCCGCTTACTGGATATTACGTGTGCGTGGGTGGAACAGTTAAGACATAGGACTTTTATCAAGTGAGGGAGTCGGTTATGGCCGCACACCAGGCAGCACAGACGCTGGCCGAAAAAGTATGGAACGCACACGTCGTTCGCAAGGGCGAGGGAGCAGGCGGTGCGCGCCAGCCGGACCTGATCTACATTGACCTGCACCTGATCCATGAGGTGACATCCCCGCAGGCCTTCGAGGGTCTTCGTTTGGCGGGGCGTCCCCTGCGCCGCCCCGACCTGACGATTGCCACCGAGGACCACAACACCCCGACGCTGGAAATCGACAAGCCGATTGCGGATCTGACCAGCCGCACGCAGATCGAGACCCTGCGCAAGAACTGCGCCGAGTTCGGAGTTCGCCTGCACTCGCTGGGCGACAAGGAGCAGGGCATCGTTCACGTGGTCGGCCCGCAGCTTGGCCTGACCCAGCCGGGCATGACCGTGGTTTGTGGTGATTCCCACACCTCGACCCATGGTGCATTCGGCGCTTTGGCCTTCGGCATCGGCACCTCCGAGGTCGAGCACGTCATGGCGACGCAGTCCCTTTCCTTGAAGCCATTCAAGACCATGGCCATCAACGTCGAGGGCACCCTGAAGCCGGGTGTGACGGCAAAGGACATCATCCTTGCGGTCATTGCCAAGATCGGCACCGGCGGCGGACAGGGCTACGTGCTGGAATACCGTGGCTCGGCAATCCGTTCGCTGTCCATGGATGCCCGCATGACCATCTGCAACATGTCGATCGAGGCCGGTGCCCGTGCCGGCATGATTGCACCGGATGCAATCACCTACGAATACATCAATGGGCGCCCGCACGCGCCACAGGGTGCCGACTGGGATGCGGCTGTTGCCGAATGGGACACGCTCGCCACGGACGAAGGCGCAACCTTTGACTCGGAGGTGTTCCTCGATGCCAACGACTTGGAGCCCTTCGTCACCTGGGGCACCAACCCCGGACAAGGGATTTCGCTTTCCGGCAAGGTTCCCGCCCCCGAGGACTTTGACGACGAAAATGCGCGTGCAGCCTGCGAACGGGCGCTCGAATACATGGGACTGGAAGCCGGAACGCCCATGAAGGACATTCGTGTGGACACGGTGTTCCTGGGTTCCTGCACCAATAGCCGCATGGAAGACCTGCGCGCCGCCGCCAGCATCATCCAGGGGCAGGAAAAGGATGCAGATATCCGCATGATCGTGGTTCCGGGTTCTGCCCGGGTGCGCTTGGAAGCCGAAGCCGAAGGGCTTGACAAGATCTTCAAGGACTTTGGTGCCGAATGGCGATTCGCCGGGTGCTCCATGTGCCTGGGCATGAACCCGGACCAACTTGCAGAGGGCGAGCGCTGTGCCTCGACCTCGAACCGCAACTTCGAGGGACGCCAGGGCAAGGGTGGACGCACCCACCTGGTCTCGCCATTGGTTGCCGCTGCAACCGCGATCCGCGGGACCCTTTCCTCGCCCTCGGATCTCGCGACCTCTTCCTCCGCCGCAAAAGTAGCCTAAGGATTCATCATGGAGAAAATAAACACCCATACCGGAATCGGCGTTCCGCTGCGCCAAAGCAACGTGGACACCGACCAGATCATCCCGGCCGTCTACCTCAAGCGCATCACACGCACCGGGTTCGAGGATGCCCTCTTTGCGGGATGGCGCAAGAACAAGGACTTCATCCTTAACCAGGAACCATTCTCCAAGGGCTCGGTCCTGGTGGCGGGACCCGACTTCGGTACCGGTTCCTCGCGCGAACATGCCGTCTGGGCCCTGAAGGATTACGGTTTCAAGGCAGTCCTTTCCTCCCGTTTTGCCGACATCTTCCGTGGCAACTCGGGCAAGCAGGGCCTGGTTGCCGCCGAGGTGGCACAGAGCGACATCGAGTTGATCTGGAAGGAAATCGAGAACCACCCCGGCACGGAAGTGACAGTGGACCTCGAAGCCCGGACCGTCACGTGCGGATCCATCATTGCGCCGTTCGAGATTGATGACTACACGCGCTGGCGCCTCATGGAAGGTCTTGATGACATCGGATTGACCCTCCAGCACGAGGCAGACATCACGGCTTATGAATCACAGCGTCCGGCCTTCAAGCCCACCACGCTTCCGGCCCGCTATTCCTAGCCTTAGCTGACCGCTTAACGCCGCTGCCCAGCTCCTCGGTTACTGCTACTCACCCCGGAATTCCGGGGGATTCAACGACCGAGGTGGCTGGCGGCGCGACCAGCGTTACATTTTCGATACAGCCTCCGGCAATGCCGGGGGCTGTATGCTTGCTTAGTCTTCCCTTCGGATTCGAAGGCCAAACAATTTCTGGTGAGGTACTCAAGTTCATGGCGAAAGTCCTAACGATTCATGGTGGCGTGCCACTCAAGGGAAAAGTGACCGTCAGGGGTGCCAAGAACCTGGTTCCCAAGGCCATGGTTGCGGCCCTTCTGGGTGATTCGCCCTCTGTCTTGCGCAACGTCCCGGAGATCAAGGACGTCGCAGTTGTCACCAGCCTGCTGAAGATCCACGGCGTCACCGTCACCAAGGATGAAGCCACCGGCGACCTGACCATGGACCCCAGTGGCACCAAGACAGCCACCAGCAATGAGATCGATACGCACGCCGGCGACTCACGCATCCCCATCCTCTTTTGCGGCCCCCTGCTTCACAGCCTGGGCGAGGCCCTGATTCCCAACCTTGGCGGTTGCAAGATCGGTGACCGTCCGATTGATTTCCACCTGGACGTGCTGCGCCACTTCGGTGCCGTAATCGACAAGGCAGGCCCACTGGGCACCAGCATCCGTGCACCCCACGGCCTGACTGGTGCCAAGATTTCCCTGCCCTACCCGAGTGTTGGCGCCACCGAACAGGTGCTGCTGACCGCCGTGCGCGCCAAGGGAACCACCGAGGTCGAGAACGCTGCCATCGAGCCTGAAATCCTCGACCTTATTTCCCTGCTTCAAAAAATGGGTGCCATCATCACGGTTGGCCGTGACCGGGTCATTCGCATCATCGGTGTCGACCGCCTGAACGGCTACAACCACAAGGCGTTGCCGGACCGCAACGAATCCGCATCCTGGGCCTCCGCCGCCCTGGTCACCAATGGAGACATCTACGTCGAGGGCGCAGCCCAGCGCGACCTGACTGCCTTCCTTCACACCTACCGCCAAATCGGCGGCGAGTTTGAGGTCACCGACGGGGGAATCCGCTTCTTCCACCCGGGCGGGGAGCTCAAGCCGTTGATCCTTGAAACAGACGTCCACCCCGGATTCATGACCGACTGGCAGCAGCCCCTGGTCGTTGCATTGACCCAGGCTTCCGGCGTATCCATCATCCACGAAACCGTGTATGAAAACCGTTTCGGTTTCACCAACGCCCTGGTGGAAATGGGTGCCAAGGTTCAGCTCCACAGCGAATGCCTGGGAGCCATCCCGTGCCGCTTTGGCCAGCGCAACTTCCAGCATTCAGCCGTCATCACCGGACCCACCCCGCTGGTTGGTGCGGACATCGACATCCCGGACCTGCGCGGAGGATTCTCCCACCTGATCGCGGCACTCGCCGCCGAGGGCACCAGCCGCGTCACCGGGATCGAACTGATCAACCGTGGCTACGAGAAGTTCATGGACAAGCTCACTGACTTGGGTGCGCGCGTCGAGATGAACGAAATCGCCTGATCCGCATAGGCTGACCTGCATGAAAGAATCCCGCGGTACAAAAACCGCGTTTGCAATAGCGGCCGGAATCGTTCGACCGATCATGAACCTCATGATCGGAAGAACGTGGCAGGACTTCGAGAAGCTGCCCAGCGGCGGGTTCATCCTGTGTCCCAACCACGTGACGGAAATTGATCCCTTGGTTGTCGGCCATGCTATCTACAGCAGCAAGCGCTACCCGCGCTACCTGGCCAAGGAATCCTTGTTCAAGGTCCCGGTGCTGGGCAACATGCTGCGCCGGACAGGACAGGTTCCCGTTGCGCGCACCTCCACCGGGGCATCGCAGTCACTCAAAACGGCCCGCGAGGTACTGGACGCCAACGGTGTCATCATTATTTACCCCGAAGGCACCTTGACCAGGGACCCTGACCTGTGGCCGATGCGCGGCCACACCGGTGCCGCCCGCCTCGCGCTGCAAACCGGCGCCCCGGTCATTCCCATGGCACATTGGGGAGCGCAGGACTTGTTTCCACGCTATGCCAAGGGAATTAGGCTCTTCCCGCGCCGCCACGTGACGGTCATAGCCGGAGACCCGGTGGACCTCGATGACCTTCGTGATGTCCCCTTGACAAGGACTGTTCTCGCGGAGGCCACCGAACGCATCATGCGCGCGTTGGCCAAGGACGTGGCCCGACTGCGCGGGCAGGATGCGCCCAAGGTCCTGTGGGATCCGGCGCACCACGGCCAGGCAACCCAGGGACGAAATTTCGAGAACGGTTCGCCATCGAAGCAAACGAAGGAAAACGATTTATGAGGCCCGCTCCGAGGAAAATTGCAGTGATGGGTGCCGGCAGCTGGGGCACAACATTTGCCAAGGTCCTGGCCGACTCGGGCGCCGAAGCCGGGACGGAGGTCATGGTCTGGGCACGCCGCGACGAAGTGGCAGTTGAAATCAACACCCGCCACACCAACTCGCGCTACCTGCGCGAAACGGTATTGCCCTCCAATATCACCTCGTCATCGAAAACCGCCGAGGTCCTTGCGGGAGCCGAGTTGGTTGTCCTGGCCGTGCCGGCCCAAAGCCTGCGCGAACAACTGCATTCCTTCAAGGAATTCCTGGATCCAAACGCTGTCCTGATGTCCCTGATGAAGGGCCTGGAGCGGGACACCGATGCCCGCATGAGCGAAGTGATCTCGGCCGAAGTCGAAATATCGGACGAACGCATTGCCGTGCTGTCCGGACCCAACCTGGCCATGGAAATAGCCCGCAAGCAACCCACCGCGTCGGTGGTGGCTTGCACGGATATTGACACCGCCACCTGGATCGCTTCGCTGTGCTCCACCGACTACTTCCGTCCCTACACCAACACGGACGTCATTGGCGTTGAAATCGGCGGCATTGCCAAGAACGTCATTGCCCTGGCCGTGGGAATCTGCGACGGCCTGGGCATGGGGGACAACACGAAGTCCTCGATCATCACACGTGGCCTTGCCGAGACCACTCGTCTTGCGCTGGCACTGGGTGGAAGCTACGAAACGCTTTCGGGCCTTGCAGGCCTGGGAGACCTTGTGGCCACGTGCTCTTCCTCGCTTTCCCGCAACAACACCGCCGGTCGCCTGCTGGGCCAGGGCCTGTACCTGGATGAGGTCAATGACCGAATGTCCCAGACGGCCGAGGGCATCAAGTCGGGCAGGGCAGTCTTGGACCTGGCCACTCGCCACAATGTAGAAGTACCCATTACCGAGGCAGTAGTCATGGTTCTGGAAGGCACGCTGAGCGTGGAGAACATGGGAGCACGTCTGTTGGGGCGTCAATTAAAGTCTGAAGGTGAGCTCAAATGAGTCAAGTGAATGCACACAAGCCCCGGGTCATGCTGCTCTTCGGCGGCCGCTCCTCCGAGCACCCCGTTAGCTGTGTCACTGCTGCAGGCGTGCTCGAGGCAATTGACCGCGAAAAGTACGAGGTTGTTCCGGTGGGAATCACCCGCGACGGAGCATGGACCCTGGTGGACCAGGACGTCACCTCCTGGTCGCTGTCAAACAGCCAGAAGCCCGAAGTGACCGCCGGGTCCGAGATCCTGCGCCTGACCGGGGAGCCGGGCAGCCACGAACTTCTTGCCTCCAATGACAGCCACGCCGTGCGCAGCCTGGGCGACATCGATCTGGTGTTCCCGTTGCTGCACGGTCCGTTTGGCGAGGACGGCTCATTGCAGGGAATGCTGGAAATGGTGGATGTGCCGTACGTGGGTTCGGGCATTGCCGCAAGCGCCATCGGCATGGACAAGCACTTCATGAAGGTGGTCTTCGAAGCCGCCGGATTCGAAGTCGGGCCCTACGTTGTCATTCCGGACAAGCACTGGGAACGAGACCAGGCGGCATGCCTGAAATCCGTTGAAGGTCTTCAATACCCGCTCTTCGTCAAGCCAGCCCGTGCCGGCTCCTCGGTGGGCATCTCCCGCGTGGACACCGCGGACGCACTTCCGGCGGCCATCGAGGCCGCCCGCATCCACGACCCCAAGGTGATCGTGGAACAAGGCATCGTCGGGCGCGAAATCGAATGCGGCGTCCTGGAAGGCCGCGGTTCGCTGCCACCTAGGGCTTCAATGCCCGGAGAAATCGTGGTCGAAGACGCCGGACACACGTTCTACGACTTTGACGCCAAGTATGTCGACGGGGCTGCAGCCCAGCTCAGCTGCCCGGCCGAACTGGAGACCGCTGCCACGGACGAAGTGCGCCGGCTGGCGGCCGAGGCCTTTGAGGCGGTGAACGCCGAAGGGCTGTCCCGCGTTGACTTCTTCTACACGCCCGAGGGCAAGTGGATCATCAACGAGATCAACACCATGCCCGGGTTTACGCCCTCAAGCATGTACCCGCACATGTGGTCCAAGACCGGACTTGAGTATGCCGACCTCATTGACGAACTGATCCATTTGGGACTCAGCCGCAAGACCGGTCTGCGCTAAAAACCGCCTCGCGCATCCAGGGGGGGTCCTTCAGCAAGCTTCGCTTCGCTGAAGGACCCCCACCTTCATCTCCACCACTTGTTTAGGGCACGTCCACGGTCTTGCTGACCGTGGTGCAAGTGCGCTGTGCGGGAATCTTCGAAGCAGCGGAAGACAGGGTGGCCAGGATGGTGCTGGACGGAATCACATTTGGGTCAAAGACCAATTCCGTGGCCGGCGTCCGGCCATAGGTGGTGAGCGTCCAGGCTTCCTCGCCCTCCTTCGCCAGCCAATCAACCCCGTTCACGCTGACGCATGGATCAGTGGACGGAGGAGGCGCCGTGACCCCGCAACGAAGCACCAATTGCGCCGGGTCTCCCCAGACGGCCGTGGCCTGGCTATTGGTCTGACGCTTCTGCTGATCCGAAATTTCCGGAGGAAGCAAGACCATCATCTCGGCACACAAGGGATTGCCCGCGTCATCCGCCGGCTGGACATTTGCGATGGGGGAGCAGCCCGAGAGCACGAACAAGCCGGTCAGGGACGCGGCGATTGCCGTGGCGAATTTCACGCCGTGCACCCTTCGAGGGGATGCGTTCCTGATAAGGGACTGTGAGTTCGGGGAATCTGAGCTGGTAAAAATCAATCTGGGCACTTAAACAGCCTACCGGTCGCGCGACATGACTAGGATGTAAAGAAGTATTTGCTTGAGAGGCATAAATGACACATTTGAACGGGTCCTTCCAGGACACCGGCTACGAAGAGCCGAAAAAGAAGAAACGCACCGGACTGATGATATTGCTGGGTGCAGTATCGCTGGTGTTGATCGCGTTGCTCGTGGCCGGAGGGTACCTGTTGTCGCTGGCGCGCAGCTTCGACAGCGGGACCACGAAGTTGACGGATGCGTTCCCTGAAGAGACGTTGCGGCCGGAGAAGGCCGAAACCGCCAAGGACGCTACGAACATCCTGCTTCTTGGCAGTGACACACGCGCCACGAACCAAGGCGGGGAAGAATTTGCCGAGCTGCCGGACGGCGGCCGTTCTGACACCATGATGTTGGTGCACATTCCGGCGAATCGCGAAGGCGTCTACGTCACCTCCATCATGAGGGATACCTGGCTGGATATTCCTGGCCACCGCAAGGCGAAAATCAACGCTGCATTTGCGTTGGGTGGAGTTCCGCTGACCGTCCAAACGCTTGAGGGTTTGCTGGACACGCGCATCGACCACGTTGCGTCCATCGACTTTGAAGGCTTCAAAGGCCTGACCAACGCACTCGGAGGGGTGGAGATCAACAACCCCATCGCCTTCAAGCAGAACCTCGCCAACGGTTACGCATTCCCCAAGGGGGTCCAGACACTGGATGGAGAAGAAGCCTTGGCCTTCGTTCGCGAGCGCTACGCGTTCACTGACGGTGACTACCAGCGGGTCCGGAACCAACAGCTTTTCGTCAAGGCCATCATGAGCACCATGATGTCCAAGGAAACCCTGACGGATCCGGGAAAGATATCGGCCACCGTCCAGGAGTTCGCTCCCTACGTCGCAGTGGACGAAACCCTCGATGCGATGAAGGTCGCAACGCTGGGCAGCTCCATGGCCAACGTCCGTTCCAGCGACATGACCTTCTTCACGCTTCCCAACAACGGCACCGGCCGCTCAGCGGACGGTCAGTCGATTGTCATTCCCGACATGGCCGTGGTTTCCGAATTCGCCGAGGCCCTGAAGCAAGACAACGTGGGACAATTTATAGAGGATAACGGTCTCTAAGGATCGAGTGATCACTCACACCATGAACCAAAAAATCCACGCCAATTCCAAGGCCATGTCCACGTGGCTTGAGCGTATGGTCAAGAGCCTGGGAAACCATAGTGACCGCCTCAACGCGATCAATATCTTCCCCGTTGCTGACGGGGACACCGGCAGCAACCTCTACCTCACCGCACGCAGCGCGCACGACGCGATTTCCAAGCTTGAAACGGAAAACATCGGCGAGCTTCTGACGATGGCCTCACGCGCTGCAATGGAATCGGCACGTGGCAACTCCGGCACCTTGCTTGCCGTGTTCATGGCAGGCTTGGCCGAACCACTGTGCGGAGTGGAGCGGATAACGGCCCCAGTGCTAGCCACCGCCTTGGAAAGGGGCAAGGTCAGGGCATGGTCGGCCCTCAGCGACCCGGTCTCCGGGACAATGCTCTCCGTCATGGAGGTCGTTGCCAACACCGCCCGCGCAACGCACCGCGCCAGCGAACTTGAGCCGGAGAGCAAGGCCGCACTCGTTGAGCTTCTGGATGCCTTGTGCATTGACGCGGAGAAAGCCGTGGTCGCCACGGAGAACGAACTCGGGCAATTACATGAAGCCAAGATCGTCGATGCCGGCGCCGTGGGCATGTTGATCATCCTGGACGAACTCCGTGGTGCACTTCTGGGACAAGTCATTGACCCTGACGAATACTCCCAACTTCATGGGTACGGCATCCAGGATCCGCATATCCACCACGACGTCGTGCATGACTCGGGTGTCGAGGTTATGTGCACCATCAGCCTCGATGCCTTGGGAGCTGCAACCTTGCGGGGACAGCTGGACACCATCGGCGACTCCGTCATTATGAGCCCGGTCAACCCGACCGAGGACGGATACCGCTGGCGAGTACACGTACATGTCCCCGATGCCGAGAGTGCCATGAGCGTCATTCGAGGCATCGGGTCCCCGGTCAACATCTCAGTGACCGATCTATGCACCCATGACGGCTAGCGCAGAATTTACCAACGAAACGCCACTCGACATCGTCCTTGGCGCGGCTTCGGCACGCAAGGTGGAAACGGCGTTTGGATATTCGACTGTGGGCCAAATGCTCTCGCACTTCCCGCGTCGGTACATGGAAATCGGGGAGCTCTCCAAGATTTCGGAGTTACCTGTGGGGGAGGACGTAACGATCGTTGCCGAGGTTAAATCGGTGAATCAGCGGCGCATGCATTCGCGCTCCGGTTTTCTGCTGGAGGTGCTTGTCAGCGACGCGCTCGGTCCAGAGCAGTCGACGCTTCGCATGACCTTCTTCAACGGCTATGAGGCCAAGCGGGACCTGCAGGTGGGCTCTACGGCAATGTTCAGCGGCAAGGTCACCCTCTACCGCAACCACCTGGAGCTCACCCACCCGGAGTATTCGTTGCTCGATGCGGCCGAGGAAGCGGACCCGCGGCCCATTCCCATCTACCCGGCCACCGCAAAATTTCCCAACAAGAAGATCCGCGAAGTCATGGAACTTGTCCTGGCAGGAATCGGGACCGCGGGATTCCCGGAGTTCATTCCCGATCCAGTCTTGAAATCCCATCGCATCCCCGGCCGGGTGGTGTCCTATGAACATATCCATCGGCCACAAACCGTTGCCCAAGGCTATGCGGCAAGAAAACGCTTTGCCTTTGAAGAGGCCTTCCTGCTTCAACTCGCCCTGGCCCAGCGACGTGCCCACCGCATGAAACAGCCGGCCACTGCCCGGTCAGGCACTGCCGATGGACTTTTGGCGGCTTTCGATAAGACCCTTCCGTTCACTCTCACTGACGGCCAGTTGATCGCCGGCAGGGAAATCGCCGATGACCTGGTCCGCGGACATCCCATGAACCGGCTGCTGCAAGGCGAGGTTGGTTCGGGCAAGACCCTGGTGGCCTTGCGCGCCATGCTTCAGGTCATTGACTCCGGGGGGCAGACGGCGCTCCTGGCCCCCACCGAGGTCCTCGCCCAACAGCATTACCAGTCCATCAAGAAACACCTCGGCTCGCTCGGGACCGGGGGAGAGCTTGGCTCAGACCCGCGCGCCACCCGCGTGGATCTGCTGACTGGTTCAGCAGGGGCCGCCGAGCGCAAACGAGTGCTCCTTGGCGCCGCCTCGGGGGAAACCGGCATTCTGGTGGGAACACATTCCCTGCTGTCGGACATGGTCCGTTTCGTGGACCTCGGTCTGGTGGTCGTGGACGAGCAACACCGATTCGGTGTTGAACAGCGAGATGCCCTGCGGTCAAAGGCCGACATGCCACCGCACATGCTTGTCATGACCGCAACACCGATCCCACGCACCGTGGCAATGACCGTCTTTGGAGACCTGGAAGTAAGCCTCATGAGGACATTGCCTCGAGGGCGCGCCCCCATTGCCACGCACATTGTGCCGCTTCAGTTGCCGGCGATGCAGCAGCGACTCTTTGCCCGCATGGCCGAGGAAACTGCCAAGGGACACCAGGTATACGTGGTGTGCCCCCGCATTAGCGAAAAAGCGGTAGAAGACGACTTCCTTCCGATGCCCATCGAGCCAACGCCCGATACGACGGCCAGCGACGGCGCAGCGAAACCGGCCACGATGACGGTTGAAAAGATGCTGGAATTGCTTGGATCCATGGATATCTTCGCCAACACGGAGATCAGGGCCTTGCATGGAGGCATGCCCAGCGAGGAAAAAGCGGATGCCATGATGGCCTTTGACTCGGGAAGAGCCTCCATCCTTGTTTCCACCACAGTGATCGAAGTCGGTGTCGACGTGCACAACGCCACGCTGATGGTCATTATTGATGCCGAGAACTTTGGGATATCCCAGTTACACCAGTTGCGTGGCCGTATCGGTCGTGGCGGGCTACCCGGCACATGCCTCATGACCACCTGGCTCGACGCGGAGCACCCGTCGGTGATGCGGCTGAAAGCCGTGGAATCCACCACCGACGGATTCTTGCTGGCAGAATCGGATCTCAATGAACGCCGGGAAGGCGACATCCTGGGGGCAAGCCAATCTGGTTCCAGGTCCACGCTCAAGGTCTTACGCGTGATGAAAGATGCCAAACTCATTGCCCGGGCCAGGGAAGCGGCCGAGTCAATTGTTGACGGTGACGACGGACTGCGGACGTATCCCGGCCTCCAAGCCGCGGTTGAGGAATGGGTAGACGAAGACATGCAAGCATTCCTGGAAAGGGGATAGATCCCAATGAGTCGAATCGTTGCCGGCGCCGCCGGAGGACTTCCGCTGAAGAGCGTTCCCGGGGACTCCACCCGACCCACCACCGACAGAGTCAAGGAAGCCCTGTTTTCGAGGCTCGAAAGCTATGACGTACTCGGCAGCGCCCGGGTCCTGGACCTGTATGCCGGCGCCGGATCCTTGGGCCTCGAAGCTGCCAGTCGCGGCGCGCGGTCGGTGCTGTTGGTGGAACTGGCACCCAAGGCAGTGGCGGTATGCCAAGCCAATGCAGGCATCGTCAACAAGGCGCTGCGCAACGACGTGGTCAGCGTCCGCCGTGGCTCGGTGGACTCCGTCCTGGATTCATTTGCCCCCGTCCCAGGGGCAAACGGCGGGAAAACCTGGGACGTCGTGTTCATGGACCCGCCCTATCCACTCACGGAAGAGGAATTGGCCAAAACCTTGGAGAAGGTCGCCCTGGTCCTCGAGGACGGCGCGACCATTGTGGTGGAACGATCCTCGCGTTCGGCCGAGCCCACGTGGCCCGTGGGGCTGGAAAGATTCGCCGAAAAGAAATACGGCGAGACCCGTCTATGGTTTGCCGAACCCGTCAAGGTCGGAGCCGAATAGCACGCTTCCAGGGTGCGGCCCGGAGGCCCGCAACCGATCCACCATGGCCAGGTCGAGTCGCGACTGGGTCCCGGCCACGACCATGTTTCCCGGAAACTTTCTGGAGAAGATCTCGGTCGGGGCGCTGGCCATGACCGTGGCAAAAATTTCGGACATCGCCTTGATTTGGCTGTCCGCGAAGGTAAATGGAGGATCGTCACCGACGTTGACAAGGACCAGACCCTCGGGACGCAAATGGGAGTTCATTTCTGCGTAGAATGCCGGGACCGTCAAGTGCTCCGGCGCTCCGGCGCCACTGAAGATATCCAAGACGATGATGTCGAATTTCTCTCCCGCCAATTCATGCGTCAGCACCCGTCTGGCATCCCCAATGATCGTCCGGAGATTCCTTGGATTTTCCATGGGCAGGGCGTCGAAGACAAAATCGAGCAGTTCGCGCTCCAAGTCCACGGCGACCTGAACGCTTCCGGGTCTCTTGCGCTGGATATATCGTGCCAAGGTCAAAGCACCGGCTCCGAGGTGCAGGACGTGCAGCGGTTTTCCAGCTTCACCGTGTTCGTCGACATGGTTTGCAAGACGTCGCAGGTACTCGTAGAAGATCTCTTCCGGATGATCCACATTCACATGTGATTGCTCGGCGCCTCCCAGCTGCAAGACCCAGGCACCGGGTACAAAGGCGTCTTCCTCGAGCGTGGCGTGGGCTCCAAGATTGCTCAGCCACCGGCTGGCACGTTTGACCACGATTAGCCACCCACCGATGCAGACAAACGGGACAAACGGTTGGCTGCCTCGGTTAGCAACTCCGGTCTCTTGCAGAAGGCAAAACGCATCAGGCTTCTGGTGCGTTCGGCCCCCTCCGCATGGCAGAAGACAGACAACGGAATGCCGGCGACTCCGATTGCTTCAGGCATCCGACGAGCCAGATCCAGGGCATTGTCGAAACCAAGGGGGGCCACGTCGGCGACGATGAAGTAGGTGCCTTGCGGCCGGTAGACCGTCATTCCGGCCGCCTCAAGCCCCTTGGCCAGTACGTCGCTGCGTTTGCCGAGATCATTGGCAAACTCGACAAAGAACGTGTTCTCGGACCGCAACGCCTCCGCGACGGCCGGCTGAAAAGCAGTTCCCGAGGAGTAACTCAGGAACTGTTTGACCGTGCGGGCGGCAGACACGAGATGGGCCGGTCCAGTGGCCCATCCGACCTTCCAGCCCGTAAACGAAAAGGTCTTGCCTGCCGAGGATATGGTCAGGGTTCGCTCCCATGCGCCGGGCAGCGTGGCAATGGGCGTGTGGGCGACGCCGAACGTGAGGTGTTCATAGACCTCGTCGGAGACAATGATGCAATCGTGCTTGGCCGCCAGCGAAACGATTTCCGCCAAGACATCCTCGCCGAAGATGCTGCCCGTGGGGTTGTGCGGGTTGTTGAGCACGACCATGCGAGTGCGCTCATTGAACGCTGCACGTAACTCGTTGACATCCGGCTGGAAATCCGGCGCATTCAAGGCCACGGTTCGGTGGATGCCGCCGGCCAACGCGATGTTTGCCCCGTAGGAATCATAGAAGGGTTCGAAGGTAATGACTTCGTCGCCGGTTCCGATGAACGCGAGGATGGCCGCGGCGATGGCCTCGGTGGCACCGGTGGTTACAACCACTTCATTCTCCGGATTTACGTCCAGGCCATAGAAACGCTTCTGGTGATCCGCAATGGCCCTTCGCAACGGAAGGATTCCCGCGCCAGGCGCATACTGATTGAGGTCGCCGGAGATTCCCTGGGCGGCCACGTCCTTGAAGAATTTCGGGCCGTCGGTGTCCGGGAAGCCCTGCCCAAGGTTGATCGCCCGGTGCTTCACGGCAAGTGTGGTGATTTCCTCGAAGATGGTGACGCCGAGATCACCATTGGCGGACAGTAAATTGGCACCGGCAGCCATGCGCTGCCATGGAACATCAATTGAAGACATGGTCCATTATCCCGTGAGTCGGTGATTCGATGGCCAACGAAACGAATAAGACACGATGAGTCATCAAGGCGAACGAAGAGGTCGACCTGAAGCTCACTTGATAGATTGCAGAGTATGCGTCGAGCCGTCTGCCCCGGGTCCTTTGACCCCATCCATAATGGTCATGTCGAGATCATTGCCCGTGCCAGCAACCTCTTTGACGAAGTCATTGTGGCCGTGTCAACGAACTACGCCAAAAAATATCGATTTGAGCCGGACGAACGACTGGAAATGGTCAGGGAAACCATTGGGGGACTACGAGGCGTCAGCGTCGAACCCATGGGCGTCGGCCTGCTGGCCGATTTCTGCAAACTGCATGGCGCAGACGCCATCGTTAAGGGTCTGCGTTCCACGGTCGACTACCAGTACGAAACCCCGATGGCTGTGATGAACCGCCATCTCACAGGGGTTGAAACCGTGTTCCTCGCGGCGGATAACCGCTATACGCACCTTTCTTCTTCCCTGCTAAAGGAAGTCCAGTCCCTCGGTGGAGATGTGGCTGACTACCTGCCGCGAACCGTACTCAAAAGATTAAGAAACGCCTCGCAGGAGCAGTAATCGGGTTCGAGATTTGTGCATTCCATGACGTAAAGTCAAAACATGACTCAAAGTAGGCGCGTAATTAAAGCCGTTATCCCTGCCGCTGGTCTGGGAACCCGATTCCTGCCAGCGACAAAGGCGATGCCCAAGGAAATGCTGCCGGTTGTCGACCAGCCCGCCATCCAATACGTAGTGGCCGAGGCATCGAAGGCCGGGCTTACGGATGTCTTGATGATCACGGGCCGCAGCAAGCGTGCGCTGGAAGACCACTTTGACCGCGTGCCGTCCATGGAAGCCACTCTCGAAGCCAAGGGAGACAGCGAAAAACTGCGTCGGGTCCAGGAAGCCACAGATCTTGGCGAAATCCACTACATTCGCCAGCGCGATCCCAAGGGCCTCGGACACGCCGTCCTTTGCGCGAAGCAGCACGTTGGCAACGAGGCATTCGCCGTTTTGCTCGGTGACGACCTGATCGATGAGCGGGATGAATTGCTTTCGATCATGATCGACGTCCAGGAAAAGACCGGTGGCTCGGTCATTGCCTTGATGGAAGTTGAACCGGAGCAGATCAGTGCGTATGGCTGCGCCGATGTCTCTACCGTTGACGGCGAAAACTACGTCAAGGTCAACGGGCTGGTGGAAAAACCTGCCGTCGAAGATGCACCTTCGAACTTGGCAGTTATTGGCCGTTACGTCCTGCACCCGAGGGTCTTCGACGTACTCGAAGAAACCAAGCCCGGTCGCGGCGATGAAATCCAGTTGACCGATGCCCTTGAAACGTTGGCTGCGGCCGATGGCCCGGGCAGCGGCGTCCACGCCGTTGTTTTCCGTGGGCGGCGCTACGACACCGGTGACAAGCTAAGTTACATCCAAGCCGTTATATCTTTGGCTTGCGAACGCGCGGACCTCGGTCCGGACCTCCTGCCGTGGCTTAAGGACTTCGTTTCAACGCGCTAGGATTTTTATATGGCAAGGCTGATTCAGCGTCTTCACAGGGTGACTGATTAGCCTTGCTTTAGTTTGTGCGAAAGTTGTCGACCGTAACATTGCCTCGAGTCGTCCGAGACTTCTCGTTCTGGTCTTATGGAGACGTTGATTGACTAAAGTAAAGAAATTCCCAGGCGAATACATACCTCGTCGCCTAGCTCGGCCCAAGAAGCGAAAGAGCCTCGTTGTGCTACTGGGCACGATAGCGCTGGTTCTTGTGGCAGCGATTGTCGCCAGTACATACGTTGCCAATCTCGCCCAGACGTTCAATACGAAGACCCGGGAAATTGGCCAAGCCTTTCCTGAGGAACAGGTTCGTCCGGTCAAGAACCCCGATGATGGATCCTTGAACTTCCTGTTGCTAGGTGTCGATCATGGGGCGGACGACACGGAGACGACCAACCTGCTTCAGGCCGGCGGAACCGACCAGCGTTCAGACTCGATAATGATGATGCACATCCCGGAGGACCGGAAAGGCGTCTACGTGATGTCGATCATGCGAGACCTCTACACGGATATTCCCGGCCATGGCACGCAGAAGGTCAATGCCGCCATGTCGCTGGGCGGTGTGCCATTGGTCGTCCAAACCGTTGAAGGGATGTTTGATACCAAGATCGACCACGTGGCCATGGTGGACTTCGACGGATTCAAGGAGCTGACGACGGCACTTGGCGGTGTCACAGTAAAAAACGACATCGAGTTCACGTCGACCGATAGCAAGAAGTATGAGTTTCCCGTCGGCAACCTCGAACTCGAAGGAGATCGGGCGTTGCGGTTCGTTCGTGAACGCAAGCCGTTTGTTGACGGCGATTATCAGCGAGTACGCAACCAGCAGAAGTTCATCAAAGCTGTTATGAACGAGATGCTGTCCAAGGACACGTTGACCAACCCGGCAACGATCTTCGAGGTTATTGACAAGGTTTCGCCATACCTCGCGCTTGACGATGGACTGGATGCGGCCACCGCCGCTGGCATTGGGTTGCAGCTGAAGGACCTCCGCCCATCGAACATAGAGATGTTCACATTGCCGACCGCAGGGCTTGGCACCTCGCCGGACGGGCAATCCATCGTTCTGCGGGACGAACAGGCCATCCTCGATATCGGTCAGTCACTTCGCACGGACGATCTTAAGACCTACCTGGACAGTGCAAATTTGGACCAGTAGCAACTGATACATAGATCACACATCGCCCTGTCGCCGGATGCAAACCGCTCATGGGGATGCGTATCTACTAGACTTCATAAGGTTCGTCAGCGACAGCAGGCGAGTAAACCGTGATCAACGAGGTAACGAGAATTATGACAGCTGCCGAATATGCGGCGCAGTACGGCCTGCACAGGGTCGGTGCTCGTCCGGACCTGGTGAGCTATCTGAAACAGGCGTGGGCCAGGCGCGATTTTGCGTTTGAACTGGCCAGAAGCCGGCTGCAAGCGACCAACCAACGAAACCGCCTGGGCATGCTGTGGGTTGTTATCAAGCCGACCATGAATGCCCTGATGTACGGTTTCATCTTCGGAATCCTGCAGGGTGGAAACAAGCCTCAGGACTTCCCGGTATTCGTCGTCATCGGTGTGTTCCTTTTCGAGTTCTTCACGGGGTCGGTGAACTCTGGCGCTAAATCCATCACCGGAAGCGCCGCTTTGGTTCAATCCTTGGCATTCCCGCGCATCACCCTCCCCATCGCTGCCGTGGTGCAGCAGTTCCTCACGTTGGTGCCGATGCTCGGAGTCATGTTCGTTTACTGCATGATCCTTGGCACCACGCCAAAGTGGAGCTGGCTCATGGTGCTTCCGTTGCTGGTGCTTTTCACGATGTTCAATACGGGCATGGCCTTGGTGTGCGCCCGATTGACGGTTCACATTCGGGACTTTACTCAGATTCTGCCGTTGATCACCAGAATCCTGTTTTACACCTCCGGCGTCTTGTTTGGTGTTGACCGTATTCTGAACGCCTTTCCCGTACTGGTCCTCATGTTCGACTTTCACCCGATCTACCAGGCGTTGCAGATTGCCCGCGGTTCGATCATGAACGGCGTGGAATACCCGTCGTTCTACTGGGTTGTTTTATCTGTCTGGGCCCTTGCTGCCCTGATTGGCGGCACCATCTATTTCTGGGCTGCGGAGGAGCGTTATGGTCGAGTTGACTAATTTTGATGATCTGATCAATCCGCGAAATCACGGCAAGTTTCAACCTCAGCCGGTCTTCGAAATTGAACCTGACAGCAGATCGGCAAACACGTCGGTCAAGCTGGACGAGACGCGGACGCCTGTGGTGATCGTGGATAATCTCCACGTCAAGTACCAGGTGTATTCCAGTGGCAAGTCGGTTGGTGCAGCTGGGGCCAAGCGGCTGCTGCAGACCTCGACGCGCGGCATTCGGGAAGTCCACGCAGTCAAGGGCGTCTCGTTCGTCGCCTATGAGAACGAGTCGATTGGCGTGATCGGTTCGAATGGTTCTGGTAAGTCGACGCTGATGCGCACGATCACGGGCCTGACCAGCCCTGCGGCGGGTTCCGTCTTCGCGTCGTCCCGCCCGAATATGCTGGGTGTCGGAGCCGCGCTGATTCCGGACCTTTCGGGTGAAAAGAACATTATGCTTGGCGGCCTGGCACTTGGATACAACCGCCAGGAAATCAACGCCATGCGGGAAGACATCACCAAGTTCGCTGAGTTGGAGGAGTTCATCGACCTTCCGATGCGTACCTACAGCTCCGGCATGGCTGCGCGCCTTAAATTTGCCATCGCCGCTTCGAAGCAACATGACATCCTGATTGTCGACGAAGCCTTGGCCGTCGGCGATGCGCGGTTCCGCAAGCGCAGTGAGGCAAAAATCCGCGAGATCCGTGAAAACGCCGGCACCATCTTTCACGTCTCCCACTCGATGGGATCAATCCTGGAAACCTGCAACCGGGTGATCTGGATTGAGAAGGGCGTCCTGATGATGGACGGGGACGCGAAGACGGTTGTCGATGCGTACAAGGCCAAAAAGAAGTGACTGCTGCGCAGACCCTGGGTGTTTCCTATGTCATGCCCGTGCTCAACGAGGCCGGATATCTCCGTGACGCAGTGGCCAGTGTCCTTGGCCAGGACTACGCCGGGGACAAGGAAATTGTCTTGGCCCTTGGGCCGAGCACCGACGCCACCGACGAAGTTGCGGCCGAGCTTGCCATGGAGGACGACAGGGTCAAGCTGGTCCACAATCCCCAGGGACGCACGCCGATCGGGCTGAACCTTGCCATTAGGGCCTCGCAATATCCGATCGTGGTTCGTGTGGATGCCCACAGCGAATTGGCGCCCACCTACACCGCCCGCGGCGTGGAGACCATGTTCCGCGTCGATGCACACGATGTCGGTGGACTCATGGATGCCCGCGGGAAGAACCCCCTCCAGCGTGCCATTGCCGCTGCCTACCATTCCCCTTGGGGCCTGGGTGGCGCCGCCTACCACAGCGGTGCGCCGGAAGGCCCTGCCGAGTCTGCCTACTTGGGCATATTTCGCCGCCAGGTCTTTGACGAGGTCGGCTACTACGACGAGTCGCTGCACCGCGCCCAGGACTGGGAACTCTGCCTGCGAATCCGCCAGGCCGGCTACAAGGTGTGGTTCGACCCGGAACTCGAGACCGCGTACTACCCCCGGGATACCTACAAGGCTCTCTCTGCACAGTCCTATGCTTCGGGAGTCTGGCGCGGCGAATTGTCTCGGCGATATCCCGATGGCAAGTCGATGCGCCACGATCTGCCGCCGCTGATGCTGGTCGGATCTAGCCTGGGCGCAATTGCCTGGGTGATCGATCCCTGGCTGACTTCCGAGGCGCCAGGCGCCGTGCGGATCGCCTTGAACCTGTTGAAGCTCGCTCCGGTGGGGTATGCCGGACTTGTCGTCTTTGCGACATTGACCGGCAAGCGCACCACGACCTTCAAGGAGAAGCTTTTGATGCTCGGTGTTTTTCCATCCATCCACTTCCCGTGGGCCGTTGGCTTTGTCAAGGGCCGTGTACGCGGTGCCCAGGGAACCCTGGACAGGGGGAGGGTACAATCATGAATGAAACCATTCGGCCGAGCAACCCGACGCTCGAACAGCTGCGTGCGGTATGCCAGCCCCCGGAGGTCCGGGCACGGCGAAACGCCGAACACTGGACCGCGGAACTCTACCTGCGGCACATCTCGATCTACCTGACCGCGGTGCTGGTGCGCACGCGCATTAGCGCCAACGGCGTCACCGGACTCATGATCCTTGCGGGCTGGCTCATGTCGGCAGCCCTGCTGATCCCTGGTGTGTGGGGCCCGCTATTGGCGGTTGTCCTGTCACAGGTCCAGCTCTACTTCGATTGCAGCGACGGGGAAGTGGCACGCTGGCGCGGCACCCAGTCGCCACGCGGGATCTTCATTGACATGGTGGGACACCACACCACCGAGGCCTTGATTCCCATCGCCTTGGGCTATCGCGTGTTCCTTGAGCTCCAGACCCAGGGGGCCGATGCCGCCCAGGCGTGGACGACACTTTTCATCTCTGCAGTGCTGTCGGTTCTCCTTGTATTGAACCGTTCCCAGAGCCTCATGGTGCATGCCGCCCGTGGGATGGCCGGACTGGGAAAGCTCCCGGATACGGCTGAGGCTCGTGCGGTCTCGCAGACCAGCTTTGTCGGGAAACTGCGTTCCGCAGCCCGCTTCCTGCCCTTTCACAAGATGCTTCATGCAGTGGAACTTAGCCTCGTTATCCTGGTCCTGTCGATTGTCTCTGCCATCGTTGGCATCCCCGGCATTGCCGAGAAATGGATGCTTTGGATCTTGTTGCCGGCAGTTGTCCTGGTGAATATCGGGCACTTTGTTTCCACCATGGCTTCATCCCGGTTGCGGTGATCCCTTGAGCATTCCAGAGGGGAACCTTCCGACGGTCGGCGTCGTCGTGCTGACCATGGGCAACCGACCTGAGGAACTGAACCGTGCCTTGACGAGTCTCTTGGCCCAACGAGAAGTCGAACTTGACGTGGTCGTGGTGGGCAACGGTTGGGATCCTGTCGGGCTTCCGGCCAGCGTGCGTGGCCATTTTCTTGAACACAACCTCGGTATCCCGGCCGGACGCAATGCCGGGGTCCCGTTGGTCAAGGGGGAGTTCCTCTGCTTCCTGGACGATGATTCCTGGTTCCTGGACACAGACTTCCTCGAAGAGGCGATATCCAGGTTCGACAGCCACCCCCGGATGGGTCTTCTCCAGCCGCGGATCACCGACCCGACACGCGATGACGACCCCACCCGGTGGATCCCGCGCCTCAACAAACGCACGGCCGTCGAATCCAGCCGCGTTTTTCATGTGGGCGAAACCTGCCTGCTGATGCCCCGACACATCTTTGACGAGACCGGCGGCTGGGCCGGCGGTTTCTGGTACGCACACGAGGGAATTGAACTTGCCTGGCGTGTTTGGGACACCGGGCATCACGTCTGGTACGCCGGTGATATGAGGATCGGCCACCCGGTTGTCGATCAACGACGTCATGAAGAGTTTTACCGACTGAATGCGCGAAACCGGGTATGGCTCGCCAAACGGAACCTGCGCTGGCCCTTTAGTTGGATGTACGTGTCCAGTTGGGCCTTGGTGGAAGCAACCCGCCTGCGCAAGGATCCCGATGCGGTGCGGCAATATTTCAGCGGTTGGCTTGCCGGGTGGCGAGAGATTCCTTGGTATTCAACACCCCGGCCCAAACTCAAATGGTCGACCCATCTACGGATGCTCCTGGCGGGCCGACCACCCATAATCTAAGACTTTCGATCACTGCGTCCTTGCACGCAACCAAGCAGTAAATGGAGTTGAACATGGCAAAAACAGTCCTGACCTATGGCACGTTTGATCTTTTCCACATCGGACATCTGAACATCCTCAAGCGTCTTAAGGAAAAAGGCGACCGATTGATCGTCGGAGTATCCACCGATGAATTCAATGCCATCAAGGGCAAGAAGCCGATCGTTCCCTTCGATCAGCGGATCGAGATCGTCAGGGCAATCCAGTACGTCGACGAGGCCATCCCGGAAGACAACTGGGAGCAGAAGCGTTTGGACATTGCCAAGTACGATGTCGATGTCTTCGGCATCGGAGAGGATTGGAAGGGCAAGTTCGACGACTTGGGCGACAAAGTCGAGGTCGTATATCTTCCCCGCACCTCGGGCATCTCCACCACGGAATTGAAGCGGGTGCTGAGCGCCTTCGACGAACGCCATGTCGCCAAGCTAAAGGACACCCTCGACAGCTTGAGTCAGATCGTCAAGGAACTGAGCTAAACCTCAGCTCCCGCACCGACCAGAGCACAAAACGTTTCCTGCGTCCGCCCGCTTGGTTCCCTGAGGCCCGTTGCCGGCAATCCAATGAGCGGCGGCCCGATTCCCCTCTCCAGGGTCGTCGGTCATGTGGTAACCGGTGCAGACGAGCATTATGCTTCTGCCATCGGGACCGCACCTCGCGGCGGCTTGCCATGTGGTGAATGGGTCGTGTCGACCGATTCATCAGGCCGGTGCCGCCGAGCACACGAATGCATCCAGAATCAGCCAACGAGAGACCATGAGCAACACGACTACGCGAACACAATTCAGGCCCGATATTCAAGGCCTGCGCGCCATTGCCGTTGGACTCGTCGTCATCTACCACCTTCTGCCGCAGAGTATCACCGGTGGCTTCGTCGGCGTCGATGTATTCTTCGTGATCTCCGGCTACCTGATTACCTCGCACCTGATAAAGCATCCACCCCGGAAAGCCAAGGAATTTGGGACCTTCTGGCTCCGTCGGATCAAACGACTCATTCCGGCCTCAATGCTGGTCCTGTTCACCACCGTCATTGCGGTACGGGTACTGACACCGGAATCGTTTTGGCGGGACAATACGTTCCAGGCCATCGCGTCTGCGTTCTACTCGCAGAACTGGTTCCTACTGGCCACCAGTGTGGACTACCTGGCCGAGGACAACGCTCCGACCGCCGTCCAACATTATTGGTCGCTGGCGGTCGAGGAACAGTTTTACCTCTTGTGGCCCCTGGTAATCGCTGCGCTTTGGTGGTTTGCCGTCAAGAAGAGACTGCTGGCAAAGCGATTTGTGCTTGTCGGCGTGTCACTGATCGTCGCACTTTCCTGCGCCTACTCCATTTACCTCACCTCCGTCGAACCGGCAGTTGCATACTTCTCCACCTTCACTAGGGCATGGGAGCTTGCCTTGGGTGCCGTGGTGGCACTGGTCCCCGCGCCCAAGTCGCGTTTCAGTTCCTCGCCCGCCGGTGCCGTGCTCGCATGGGCCGGCATTGCCGGGATCATCGGCGCCGGAGTCGCCTACGATTCGGCCACGCCTTTCCCCGGCTACCAGGCGGCACTGCCGGTCGTGGGGACGGCATTGGTGATCTGGGTTGCAGCCACCTCACGTTTCTCGCCAACCCCATTGCTCGGTTCACGGCCCTTCCTCTTCCTCGGGGATCACTCGTACTCGATCTATCTCTGGCACTGGCCGATTATTGTGCTGCTGCCGTTTGTTTCCGGCAAGCTGGGCGCATTGGACCTGGCGGCAGCTGCCGCTGCGACCATCCTGCTGTCGATGACTACCAAGAAATATGTCGAAGACGCATTCCGCAGGACGCTCGATGTCTCACCGCTCGTGACCCCTGTCCGATTCTTGGTGGTCGCAACGGCTTCCGTGGCGTTGTTGGCTTCCGGTGTGGCCGTGGATGCCCAAAAGCGGCAGGAGGTCGCCACCGTTTCGCTCCAGGCCGCCGTCCAGGGATCTGTTCCGTGCTTCGGCGCGTCGGCGCTAACCGACAAAAGTGGCTCCTGCCAATACGAGGCAGACAAAGAGCTGATCCTGTCTCCAGCCCTCGCGAAGGACGACAAATCCGCTGCCTATGCCGATGGATGTTGGTCCAGCGAACCATATGAGAAGAAGCCCACGTGCACTTATGGCAGCGGCAAGAAAAAGGTCGCCCTGGTCGGCAATTCGCATGCAGGGCATTGGCTTCCGGCACTCGAAAAGATGGCTGCAGAAAAAGACTGGACCATCACTACCTTCCTTGTATCCAGATGCAATCCCACGGATGCCAAGTTGAAGTTTGACGCGGAGATTAAGTCCCAGGGCTGTTTCGACTACGGCAACTGGGTCATTGACCAGACCGCTCACGGCCAATTTGATCTCATCATCACGTCCGAACGGCAGTCTGTCCCGGTCGTGGACCACTCCTTTGCAACGACCGAGGCCCCTGCGCGCGCCGGGTACGAGAAGTACCTGGAGCGATGGACCGAGTCCGAGACCCCCATCGTCGTCATCCGCGACACTCCGTTCCCCGGCGCCACGCTGCCAAACATTCCCGATTGCGTGGCCACGGCGAAAGACGCCAACAAAGAGTGTTCGGGGAGTACCGGCAAATGGACGTGGATGGATCCGCTGGCGGATGTGGCGGCGGAGGGCAAGCACGACAACGTCGCAGTCATTGATCCCACGCGATACTTTTGCCAGGACGGTACTTGCCCGGCTGTCATCGGCGGTGTCGTCGTGTACTTCGACGCATCGCACATCACCGCAACCTACGCAGAGACCCTGACTCCCTTCCTGGAAAAGGACTTGGAGAAGGCCCTGCAAGAGATTTCCTAGCCCTGGCGCCGCAGTCGGGTCCCGTACGTTGCCGGCAGCGCTCTTGGTGTTTTGTTTGGCAATCCGGACACCATCAATGCATGCCCCTTCGCGATTGCGGCCTGTCTGGAACTAGCCCCGGCCCTCGGGACCGGTGACCGCGATCGCAGCGGCGATGAACCGCTCCGTCGCACTGCCCAACGCGGGATCGCCAAAGACCTTTGCACGCAGCGAGCGCTGTTGGCCGGATGGCCGGGACCTGCCCAGGTTCGCGATGGTGTCGAGCAGTTCTTCTGCTTGTCCCTGCAAGAGCGTTCCAGCCTGTTCCAGGGACAGCGCTTGCTCCGGGGCCAGCTCGCGGATCATTCTGGTGTCGGCGCTGTGGAGCAGCAGCAACGGCCTGTCCAATCCGATGGCATCCATTGCCATTGCCGAGATGTCACACAGCACAACGTCTGCGTCGACGATGCTGCGTGATGAATCGCCCGACACCTCCACGCGGTGACCGGCATGCGGTTCCTTGGTGGCGGCCGTCCCGATGGCCCTTTGAATGTGCACGAGTTCGTGTCGCGCCTTCGCGGACCAGCTACCGGTCTTGGGATGCGGACGAAACACCACGGTGAAGCGTTCATCGGCCAGCAATGCCTCGACCAGTTTGGCTCCAACCGAGATCACGGACGTGTAGGCCATGTTCTTGCCATCTCCCTCCCACGTCGGTGCGTATAGCACCCTGGTGCGTGAACCGGGAGGTCGTGCAGCGGCTCCCGGCACGGCGATGTCAAGCTGGGGCCTGCCGATCTGGACCAAGGCGGAAGGATCAATGCGGGGGATGCTCTCCATGATTCGGGACTGTGCGGCCTGGCCGGCAATGAAGGCATAGTCGTAGGCCTTGAGCTGGTTGGAGACCATCGACGATTTTTCGCTTTCGCCGTGGCTCAGGTGCACATGGGCCGGACCACTGATCCGCAACATCGTGAAATTGACCTGGGAATTGTTCACATAGAAAATACCGGAAGTACCCCAGGAGGCCAGCGCTGCCTCGATGCGTTCCATTGAACGCGATAGATAAATCGGAAGTCGTGTCCGCTGGGCCAAAAGGCGTGCGCTGAGCGCGTTCATGACCACCAGGCACACACCGTATCCGCGATCCTGGAGGGCTTCGAAGGGTGCCGTCCATTGTTCCAGTTGGTAGGTTTGACCAGGCCCGTCAGCAAAGAAGACCACAAAATCAACGGCCTCGGCGGGCGAAGGCTCGGAATCGCGCAAAGTGCCGCGGACGCTCTTTTCCACCGCCATGGCGTGGATTTTTTTGGACATGAGTTGGGACTGCCGCAACAGGGCATCGAAGGTAGTCACGAAACCATCCTATGTGGGCCCGACAGGGCGCGGACGAGCGGATGTCGGAACCAGCCAAGGAAAATGAATAGACTGGTTGGGCGCTAAACCTACCAGTGGGCGTTGAACGTGATACCTCGAAGGATGTACATATGAGTCTTGAATCCGGTTGGAAAGGCCGTGTCGGTGCCATGATTCCCCCCGGCTATTGGCGCCGCGCCGTCGAGATCATGGACAACAAGACACCTGCTTCGGCTTCTTCGATTGCCGACCTACGGCGGTTGCAGGCCGAAGCGTTCGAAAGCTCATCCCCGGGTTCCGCATACCGTGTGCAATGGCAAGGGGACCTGGCGTTGGTCTACGTAGACTCTCGTGAAGCACCGAAACTATGTTCCGAGTTGAGGGCCCGAGGCTTTTCGCTCGTGCCAATGGCCGAGGATGCGCTGGACCCGGGGGCAATGTTCGGCTGGAGCTGCGCGACAAAGTCCCAGACGGGTCGCCGCGGTGACTTGGTCGAAGCGATCGGTGTACGACTGCTGGTGGTACCTGGTGGCAAGGCTCCTGCCCTGAGCAGCGTCCTGGAAGTTTCCGAACCCATCGATCTCGTCTACACGTGGGTTGACGGGGCCGACGAAGCCTGGCAACGGCGGCGGAGTGAAACCCAGGCGAAGATTACCGGCCATCTTCTGCCAACCGCAGACGATCCGGCGCGGTACACCTCCCATGACGAACTGAGATACTCCCTGCGCTCGGCCGAGGCGTTCCTTCCCTGGGTCAACCACATCTACGTGGTGACTGCGGGGCAGCGACCGGGATGGCTCAACGAGGCCCATCCGAAGATCTCGTTGATTGACCACGAGGAGATCTTCGAGGACCGTGACATGCTCCCGACCTTTAATTCCCACGCCATCGAATCCCAGCTTCACAGGATCCCGGACCTGGCCGAGCGTTTCCTCTACGTCAATGACGACGTGTTCTTTGGACGTTTGCTGGGGCAGCACGTTTTCTACACGCCGACCGGATACCCGAAGTTCGCGCTATCCGATGGGCGCTTCGACCTCGAAGAGACCCAGAACCTCCCGGTGAATGTCGCTGCCCTGAACAACAATCGACTCCTGCAAGCAACTTTTGGGAAATCGGCGGCCCACAAGTTCAAACATGTGGCCCACGCCCAACTTAGGACCACTTTGAGTACGATCGCCCAGAAGCATCCCGAGGAGACCCGACGGACCGCCAGGGCAAGGTTTCGAAGCGAGAGCGATCTTTCGATACCCTCCTCGCTGGCGCACTACTACGGCTGTGCCATGGGCGTGGCTTTCCCCGGCGAGATCGACTACCGCTACATTGATCTTTCCTCGGAGCAGGTCCACCTCAAATTGTCGCGTCTATTCCTGCAGAAGCGACCACAGATGTTTTGCCTGAACGAAGTCAGTACCCGCCGGCACGAACGCGTGGATCGCACCTTTACCGTCCAGGACTTCCTGCGGCATGTGTTCCCTTGGCCATCCTCCTTTGAAACTTCCGAAAACCACATGCCGCCGGCGGTTCCCCATGGTTGAAGACTGTCCGGGTCCATGCCCGCACCATGACGCACAGGGCGCACTGCCGGTTCTTGGCCGCCGCTGACAAATCGCCGGTCGGAGACCAGCGCGAGCTCCCACCCCAGAGAATTTTCCTGATTGAAAGGTTGCTTTGTGAAGCAAAAACCCACGAACGTGGCGGGCATGGTCCAGGACCTGTACGGCAAAAGACTGCACCGCAGGGATGCCAACAGGAAGACCCGGACGCTCACGGGAGCGGCCTCCCTCCACGTCGGCCAAGAAGGACGATTCCTACGGATCCGTGCAGTGACAGGCCACGCGCCGTTGGCATTGAGCGTCCTGCATGGAAAGAACGTCATCGCAAGCATCGCACTTGACTCCGTGGACCAGCTCGATGCCGACGCCCATGCTTCGACCGGTGTCATCGACCTCGCCCTGCTGGGCGAGCAGTGGAACGCGGTTGCGCCGGCCGTCGTGGGGGGATCCGACGACGCGGCAGACGCGCTGGAGGGCACCGTGCGTGTCTGTATGGAATATGCGGGTGAAGTTGGCGAACTCCCGCTAGGAGTTGCCGCCATCGAGCTCGCTGCCATCGAAGGGACGCTGACTCGCGCCGAGCTCAATGATGCGGTGGCATCGGGCTCTGTCGAAGTTGGGGCTCCGCTTCGTTTCCATCGCGTCGTCGGGCGAGCCGGACGTACGGACCTGGAAGCACTCGCGGATCATGAATCGGCTGCCGGGCTCGCACGCCCCTACATCAACAAGCGCGGCGAGCTGGCCATTGCACTGAACCGCGAGATCCAGCACAGCCTCACGCTGCGTACCGACGCAATTTCGGTTGTTGCGGGCAACCTGCGGCTCTCCGGGATTGCCTATAGCAAGAGTTCACGCCTGACTTCCGCACGCCTCGTGGTCCTCGGGCGACGAAGCGGCCAGGAATTCAGCGGCAAGGTGGATCTGAAGCTGCTGCAGGAACAGACCCGTCAGCGCTATGGATTCGGCCGATACGCCTGGGATGCCGAAATCGATTTTTGGGGCGTCGACTGGGACGAAATCGCGACCACAGACAATTTCGACCTCTACCTCGACGTCGAATTCGAAGGTGTTGCGGAGTCGAAGCGAGTGCGCGTGGCCAGGACCCCGTACGCCATTCGGGCCACCACGCGGGCGGGAGACATTACCCGCAACGGCAAGACGTTGATCATCAATCCCTACTACACCTTCAAGCGCAAGGCCACGTCCCTGCTGCTTGAGGTTGTCGACGAGGATTCCTTCAAGGCCCTCAGGGACTTCAATCCCTCCAAACACCGTCTGGGAAGACGTGGCCGGAAACCAATCTGGCTGATTGGGGAACTGCCGTACAAGGCCCAGGACAATGGCTTCCACTTCTTCCGGTACGTCCGTCAAAACCATCCCGAGGTCGACGCCTATTACGTCGTGGATCTTGCGTCACCGGAATACGAGAACGTGCGTCCACTCGGGAACGTTGTCGGGTACCAGTCGAAGGAGCACTTCGAGTTGGCGCTTGCTGCCGACAGGATCATCGGCTCGCATCACCCCGACTACCTCTATCCGACCAGACATCCGGCATTCCTGGCCAAGTCCCGTGCCGGCAAGGTCTTCCTCCAGCACGGCGTCATGGGAACCAAGTGGATGGTCCCGAACTACGGGAAGAAATCCGCTGGATTTGAGACGGACCTCTTCTGCGTTTCATCCGACCGTGAAAAGTCCTATATCGTCAAGGACTTCGGCTACGATCCCGGCGAAGTGGTTGTGACAGGCCTGCCCCGATTCGACGCCTTGTTTGACGACGATGTTCCGGTGGAACCACGGCAAGTCCTCATCATTCCAACCTGGCGCGACTGGCTCCAAAACGACGAAGGATTTGTCGACTCCGACTACTTCCAGCAATGGAACGACTTCCTTCATGATCCGGCGCTGGCCAAGCTGGTTGGCGACAACCAACTGGATCTGATTTTTTGCCTGCACCCAAACATGCAGCATCTCCGTTCGTACTTTGCCGGTGTACCGGTGCGGGTCGTCGGACAGGGCGAGGTTGACGTCCAATTCCTGATGAAGCAGAGCGCTGCCATGATCACCGATTATTCAAGCGTCGGCTTTGACTTCAGCTTCTTGGACAAACCCGTCCACTATTTCCAGTTCGACCGTGATCGCTTCCTGGGAAAACCTGGCTCCCATCTCGACCTGGACCGCGAACTGCCAGGACGAATAGCCTTTACCCGCGAATCATTGATCGCTTCACTCGATGCGACGGTGAAGCGAGGCATGAAAATTGAATCCACGTACCGCGACCGTGCCTCCAGGTTCATCGTGGCTCGCGACCGCTCACACTCGTCACGCGTCTTCCAGGCAATCCGGGACATGCGCCAGCCCAAGATCGACCTGAAAAAGTTGGGTCAGAATGAGTTGCCGGAACGTGCCCTGAATCGCTTCCGCCACAGTGGCCGCTACTTCCCGCTCATGAAGCGCATGCAGGCAGTTGCGAGACGTCTGCCCATGGACCGGGAGTTGGTCGTTTTCGAATCCGGCCTCGGGAAACAGTATGCGGATTCGCCGCGTTACATCTATGAGGAATTGCTGCGGCGCGGGGATTCACGCAAGAAGGTATGGATCTACGATGGTCCGCACAAGTTCACAGACCCGAACACCACCGCCGTCAAGCGGCTTTCGCCGGCCTACTTCTGGTATTTGGCGCGCGCGAAGTTCTGGGTGGTGAACCAGAACCTGCCGTTCTACATGACCCGGCGCAAAAATGGCGTCTACCTCCAGACCTGGCACGGAACACCGTTGAAGCGCATGCTCAATGACATTGAAGACATCCACGGCCGAGATGAAGGATATCTGGACCGTGTGACCCGTGCCATTGGCCAGTGGACCCACCTTCTGTCGCCAAGTCCATACGCAACGGAGGCGATGAGAAGTGCCTTCGCCTACAAGGGACCGATCCTGGAACTCGGCTACCCGCGAAACGACCCCTTGCTGCGGCCGGAGTCAGCCGTGAGGGCGCAAGAGATCAAGACCACCCTGGGCATCCCCGAAGGCCACAAGGTCGTCCTTTACGCGCCAACGTTCAGGGACGATGCCAGCAACGGCAAGGGCCGGTTTACCTTTGAGCTTCCTTTCGACCTCGAGGCATTTGACGAACGCTTTGGGGAAGACACTGTGCTGTTGCTGCGCATGCACGTCTTGGTCAGTTCAGGGCTCCGGATTCCCGAGGAGCTCCGGGGGAGGGTCATCAACGCTTCGGCCTACCCCGAGATCCAGGACCTCTACCTTGCCAGCGATGTCCTGATAACCGACTACTCCTCGGTCTTCTTTGATTTCGCCCTCCTGCGCAGGCCAATCCTCTTCTTCGCGTACGACCTTGAGAATTACCGCGACAACCTGCGCGGCTTTTACATGGACTACGAAAAGGAACTCCCGGGGCCGATCGTCACCGATGAGGACCAGCTGTGGGCGGCACTCGGGAGTGCACTGGACGGAGAACTGGGGCAGACCGGTCCCAGCGACGAATTCATCTCCAGGTTTGCTCCCCATGACGACGGAGAATCTGCCGGCAGGGTTGTCGATGAAATATTCGGCACGGGCCGGCCTGTGACGCAACGCGCGTTCCTCAATGGTTTTGGCTCCCGTCGCAAACCGCGCTAGGATGTAATGTCGGTCTATGTTCTACAGGAGTCATCATTAGCGAAAAGCGTTCAGATCGTTCGTCGTCACACGACATCGATCGCAGTTCGCCCCTGGTTTTCTTAACCAAGGATCTTGGGCGAAGCCCCGGAAACATGACGACCCTTGATGAGGTGGTCGCCGCACCAGCTGAAATCGGTGTGGCACTCATCGGAGTCCGTGAAGGATCGGAAGTTGATCTGGATCTGCGATTCGAAGCCGTGCACGAGGGCATTCTGGTCTCCGGAACCGCCACTGTTGAAATCAGCGGTGAATGCGGACGGTGCTTGGAAGCCATGGCGTACGACTTCGATGCCGACATTCAAGAACTTTTCTACTACGAGGGCTTACACGAGTTCACCGAAGAAGAAGAGCTCGACCAGTACCAGGTTGTAGATGATCGTATTGATCTCGAACCGGTGCTCCGGAATGCAGTGGTGACCGCACTGCCGTTCCAACCGGTATGCCGGGAAGACTGTGCAGGGCTTTGCTCCGAATGTGGAAAAAGCCTGAATGAGGATCCTGAGCATCACCATGAGGTCTTGGATCCTCGTTGGGCAGCGCTTGCCGGGCTGACCGACATCGTCGCAGAGGACGCGACACAGAGTACACATTCAGTCGAGAGAGAAGAGAAGTAGCCGTGGCTGTCCCGAAGAGGAAGATGTCCCGCTCAAACACTCGCGCCCGTCGCGCCCAGTGGAAGGCAACCGCGCCTACCCTGGTGAAGACCATGGAAAATGGCCGCGTCACCTACAGCCTGCCGCACCAGGCAAAGGTTGTTACGGATTCCGCAGGCACCGAGCTGTTCCTTGAATACAAGGGTCGCAAGGTCGCAGACGCGTAAGTCTGTCTGATGCCTTCAACAGAAGAGCTTTTGGAGCGTCTCGGGGTCACTATTGACCCCGAGACGCTTCGTCTTGCCCTCACACACCGTTCCTACGCCTACGAGCATGGTGGCATCCCCACCAATGAACGTCTGGAATTCCTGGGAGACTCCGTGCTCGGCTATGCCGTCACCGACCACCTCTACAAGAATTACCCGGATCTGCCCGAAGGCGACCTGGCCAAGCGACGTTCCGCCGTTGTCAGTACCCGTGCCCTGGCCGGCATCGCCCGTTCCCTTGGCGTAGGGGAATTCATTCTTTTGGGTCAAGGTGAAATCCTGACCAATGGCAAGGACAAGTCATCCATTCTTGCCGACACAATGGAATCCCTCATCGGTGCGACCTTCCTGAACCACGGGATTGAAGTGGCCAGGCAAATGGTCATGCGTCTGATCCTGCCGTTGTTGCAGGACGTGGACGTCCTGGGCGCCGGGACCGACTGGAAAACCGCTATCCAGGAAATCGCCGCAGCCAAGAAGCTCGGTGCCATCGAGTACCGTGTCACCGGCTCCGGCCCCGACCACGCACGTACCTACATCGCCGTGCTCCATATTGGCGGCACTCCGTACGGACAGGGAACCGGTCCTTCCAAGAAGGAAGCCGAGCAGGAATCAGCGGCAGTGACCTGGAAATTGGTCGCTCCGCAGAACGACTCCGCCAAGGCCAACTAAGCAATGCCTGAACTTCCGGAAGTCGAGGTTGTTCGGCGAGGTCTGGAGGACTGGGTCGTTGGCCGGACCGTCGAATCGGTCCAGGTCGTAGATCCACGATCCGTTCGCCGACATCTCGGAGGGCCCGCTGATTTCACCGCGAGCCTAACCAGAACCAGCATTGGCGCGGCCGTGCGTCGCGGAAAATTCCTGTGGCTGCTGCTCGACGGATTGCCAAGGCCCAGCGCGTTGGTGGCCCACCTGGGCATGAGCGGACAGCTGTTGGTGGAGGAGCCCGCCGCGCCGGATGAGAAGCACCTGAAGGTGCGCCTTGAACTGTCGCCAGAGGCCAACAAGCCAAACCAACTGCGGTTCATTGACCAAAGAATCTTTGGCGGCATGTTTCTCTCGCCCCTTGTGCCCACCGGTGACCAATTTCCCGGAGGCCAAGGTTCCGAGGCGCCGTGGATTCCAGAGGCCGCGGCCCACATAGCCCGAGATGTCCTTGATCCCGCTTCGACCCCCGAGGCCCTCTACCATGCCCTGCGCAAGAAGAATACGCAAATCAAGCGTGCAATCCTCGACCAGCAGGTCATTTCCGGTGTCGGGAACATCTACGCGGACGAAGCACTTTGGGCCGCCAAGCTGCACGGTCTGCGCTCCACTGCCACGATCCGCCGCCCCGACATCGTACGCCTCCACACGGCACTCGTGGACGTCATGGGTCGTGCGCTGGATGCCGGCGGAACGAGTTTCGACGCGCTTTATGTCAATGTCAACGGTGCTTCCGGCTACTTTGACAGGTCACTGAACGCCTATGGCCGCGAAGGCCGGGACTGCCAGCGTTGTGCCGAAGAGGGCGTGCTGTCGGTGATCAGGCGTGATCCCTTCATGGGACGCTCCTCCTACAGTTGTCCCAGGTGCCAGCGTAAGCCCCGCTGAAACCCCTTTAACCCCGTGGATGCCATTCCAGGTTTCCCCCTGCTTGGTCTGGATCCGCGAGAGGCTGCGACCGCGTTCGCACTGGCTACACACGAGTCCCACTGGCGGAGCCGGCTGACTAGGAGAATGCTCAGTTGGCGTTGGGTAGGATTGATCACATGACTCGTACGCCGCACTTCTTGGTAAACACCCTTGCGCTCAAACGTGGAGGCCTCGTCAAGGCGGTTCGTGAACGCGCCAACGCCCTCGCTGCCCAAGGAACAATGCCAGAAGTCAGGATTGCGGTTTTGGCAGGACAACCCCGGCTCCAGTTGGATGTCGAGGATCTCAAACGTGAAGGGCATTTGCATCCTGCAGTGACCGCTTACAGCATCCTGTATACATTGGACGCGTCCACGTCGGATAAACGCACCCCCTACATCCTCGATGAGGGGCCCGGCAGCACCGTGTTCCCCACGGGCAGGTCGGGTCGGGAATACAGGTATTTCCGCGACGGCATCTACGAAAAATACGTGCGTTTTGACACGGGTGGCCGGATAGAAGTTGTCGAGTACTTTGACGAGGCCAGGTTCCGATTTCGGCGTGACGAGATGGACGAGCTCGGTTGCCTTGCACGCCGCCTGACGTACCAGCAGGGCAGTCACACTCCCACCGTTCAACGATTCTTCGGGCACGACTCCACGTGCTTTCTGACAATTTGGCAGACACCCGGTGATCCCAAATGGGGCGCCTCCTTCCTCCATGGTGAAAACCCGCGTTCATTCGCGACCATGGGAGAACTCTACAAATTTGCTTTCGAGCGGAAACTTGAAAAGGATGCGGCGCCGGCCATTGTCTCGGAGTTCCGGGAGAATCTCCCGAATTTGCCGAGGGAAAATGTGGATGACATTGTCGGGGGGATTCGCCACGCCAACCTTCTCAAGATCATGACTGCCCATAGCAACCATCTGCAACCGCCGTATGCATCCGGCTCTGGAACCAGCCCCAACTGGGCGCGGGCTGGGCGAAACCTTGATGCGTGGGACCGGCTGGTGTTGCTGACGGACGCCCAGAAAAAGGACATGGCGGAGGAATTCGGGCATGAAGAAATCATGCAGGTCATTGGTCAGGTTGCGCCTGAGGAATCCAACCGCGCGACCGAAATTGACCCCTACCGTATCGTCCTCGTCGCCAGGATCCACCCAAAGAAACGTCTCGACGAGGCGATGCGGGTCTTTGCCCATATTGCTGCCGCGGAACCCCGGGCTCGCCTTGAGGTCTTCGGTTTTGGCTACAAGGATGCCGAGGAAGACACCTTGGCGGAGCTAATCGATGAATTGGACATCAAAGACAGTGTCAAATTCATGCCTTTTACGAACAATCCATCGGAAATCTATGCCACGGCGCTCGTGACGCTGTTGACTTCCGCTTCTGAAGGGTTCCCCCTGATACTTCTCGAAAGCATGGCCCACGGGGTGCCGGTTGCCGCCTATGACGCCAATTACGGTCCGCGGGATGTCATCGATGATGATCGGAATGGCTTTCTTATGCCTTTCGGCGAAAATCGGGCGATGGCGGAACAGGTGCTCGCTTTGATGAAGAATCCCGGCAAGCGCAACGACATGGCCTTGGAGTGCAGGAAAACCTTGATGCGATTCACCAAGGAAAATTTCGTCACGCGATGGATGGAGATCCTCAACACTGATCCCCGTCCCAACCGAATCGTGGGTAAGACGATTGGCCCCATCGTCTCGCAAGTTCGGCCCGCAGGAACCAGGGACCTCGAATTCCTCCCAAATGGGGCGATGCCCGACGATCTGGGGCTGATACTAGTGCCGCGGGATTCAAACAAAGTTGTCTCCGCCGCCGCCATCCAGGCTGGAGCATGGGTATTGCCCCTGGCTGATAGCGCGCCGGGAACAATCTTGGACGTCTTTGCCACCACGAACGGAAACGCAGCGCGAAAACGCGTTGAATTTGGTGACCTGGATACGGCGACCGTAGCTGGGTGGCGCATCTACCGGACCCAGCATGGCAGCTTGTCACTCAAGCGCGTGTAGCCGACGTCCTCGCCGCCTTCGGGCAGCCAGTTGGTCGCTGTGTAGCGACGTCTGGACGGCGAGTTACCGCCTGATGCCCGGCTGTTTGGACCGGCCGGAATTCAGGGCTTGAATGATCGGTGCTGACGCGATGGTAACGTCACGTAGACGAAAATATATTTGCTATGAACTTTCCCTTTGCAGTGTTCATCTGTGAGGCGGGCAATGTTTGGGACTTATTGAAAACTAAGGGGGTCCCGATGGGACTGCGGTCAAAATTGGGAATAGGTAAAAAGAAAAGCACGGATGGTTTGCTGGCGGGAGTCGGTCCAGTTTCGGAGAGTTCGTCACCTATGTCATTTTCTGCTGCCCAGAAGCCAGGGGATTTCGATAACGGCGCGTCCTCCCCGCGCTCGGTGTCGGTCATCATCCCGGTTTACAACGCGATGCCGTATCTGACGGAACTCCTGAACTCCCTCGAAGCGCAAGACTTGGCTTCAACCGACTTTGACGTGATCGCCGTGGACGATGGATCCACCGACTTCAGCGGCGAGATTCTTGACGTGTATGCAGCCAGGAATGCGAACTTCCGAGTAATACACCAGGAGAACAGCGGCTGGCCAGGCAAGCCACGAAACGTGGGCATCGAGGCCAGTCGATCCGAATTCGTCTTTTTCTGCGATGCGGATGACCACCTTGGACCGGAAGCATTGCGTCGAATGGTGGACTTTGCCCGGGCACATTCCTCGGATGTTGTCGTTCCCAAAATGATTGGTGTAGGTGGGCGACGAGTGCAGGCTTCGCTGTTCACGAAGACCGTCGAAGACGTACCCCTACGCACAATCTTGCGCTCCCTGTCGCCCCAAAAACTCGTTCGACGGTCGCTGTTGCTGGAGAACAACATCAGGTTTCATGAAGAGAAAGTTCGTTTGGAAGACGGAATCGTCATGTCTGCCTGCTATCTCAAGGCTCGCAAGACTTCAATTCTTGCCGACTATGACTACTACTTCATTCGGACCCGGACAGTCGGAACGAATATCAGTAGTGCACCGATAGAACCCGCAGGCTACGTTCGTTCACTCACCGAGATTTCGAAGAATTTGCTTGATGGCGTCCAGGATAGGGACCTCGCGGACTTGCTCGTGCTCGACCTGTTCAGGCGAAAGGGACTGCGGTTCTATGAGCCTGCCAGGTTCCTCGCGATGGCTCCCCGCGTGCAAAAGCAGTGGGTCGTATCCCATGCGGCTTTCATCGATCGTTTTCTTCCGGCGGAGTCACAGCAGAAACTCGACGACGCGGACAGGGAACTGACAGCGCTTATCCACCAGCAAGACCTCGACGCGATCTTGGCAACCGTCAAAAAGCGAGAGTCCGTCAATGGTCCGATGGAGACCGTTGAAGCAAGAGCCAGTGGCGATGGCGTTAGTTTCCGGCTCTCCAGCCTAGCGCCGTTGAGCAGTGCCGACCTGGTGCTGAAAAACCGTACAGGGACCAAGCAAAAAACGTTCGACGTAGGGGTTGATGGGTCGGCAGTGGATTCCGGTAGGAACCTGCACACCGTTTCGATCAGCGCTGACGACTTGAAGGCTTTTGGGAAAGAGATCATCGATGTCTGGACGGTCGCCCGCGATGCCGCCGGTCAGGAAGGAGCCCCGGCACGGACAACTTGTCCGGCAGGAGTCGCCCTCCCGCCGCCACTGCCGGGCATCCGCGTTTACGCCACGGTCCACGGCAGCCTGAGCTTGGACCTCCGGAAATAGACCGAAAACACTGGTGAGTCCTCAGCTGGCGGTTTCGTGGATACGCTTCATCGCATTCACGAAACCGCCCGTTAAGTCGCCGGGGGAGCCGTTCGACTGTCGACCCTTCAGCTGCCCATGACTTCTCTGACTACTTCGTCGTTGAACGGCGTCCATGCCTCGACCGCCCATGGGCCAAAGGGTTTGTCGGTCAAAGTCACACAGGCCGCACCCAGTACCGGGTCGACCCAAAGGAACGTTCCAGCCTGACCAAAGTGTCCGTAGGTTTCCGGCGAGTTCAGCGTGCCGGTCCAGTGCGGGGACTTCTCCGACCGGATTTCAAAACCCAGTCCCCAGGTGTTGTTCTTTTGCCGTCCGTAGCCCGGGAGGATCCCGGGAAGCTCCGGGAAAACTACGTGAGTTGCCTGGGAGTGGGTTTGCACGTCCAACAGTGTCGGGTCCTGCAATTCGGCCGCGAACGTCATGAGATCGCCCAGGGTCGAGACGCCGTCCGCTGCGGCGCTGCCGTCCAGGGACGTGGAGTCCATGCCGAGCGGTTGCAGGACGGCTTCGCGAAGGTAGTCGGTGAATCTCATGTCGGTGGCTTTCTCCAACGTCTCGGCCAAGACCTCAAAGCCGGCATTCGAATACAGGCGCCGGTCACCAGGGGTAAAGCGCACCTTGCGTTCGGCAAAATCGTAACCGGAGGTGTGGGCCAGGAGATGCTTGACGGTGGAGCCTTCGGGGCCGGCAGGCGTGTCGAGCTCAAAAGCTCCCTCCTCCACCGCGACCAGAAATGCGTAGGTACTGAGCAGCTTGGTGACCGAGGCAAGTGCAAAGCGGTGCCCAACATCGCCGTGTGATCCCAGGACTGCGCCGTCAGCGGCAACCACTGCCGAAGCCGCCTGTGTCGAAGGCCATGAATCGATGGCCGTAAGACTCTTCAAAGGGTCTTCTCCTAGCATTCTTGATGAAAATACCTGTATGCCGGGCTTGACCTACGCTCTTGAGCCAACCTGACTCGATAGTATGGAAGGCAGCCCTCCGACCACTTTAGCCACCAATTAGCCAGGACGCTCCCACGTGCATTTGAAAACACTCACCGTTCGCGGATTCAAGTCGTTTGCCTCGGCAACGACCTTTGAATTCGAACCGGGTGTCACCGCCGTGGTCGGCCCCAATGGTTCGGGCAAGTCAAACGTTGTCGATGCACTTGCCTGGGTCATGGGGGAGCAGGGCGCCAAGACCCTGCGTGGCGGCAAGATGGAGGATGTCATCTTCGCCGGCACCTCCGGCCGCGCGCCGCTGGGCCGCGCCCACGTCTCCCTGACGATCGACAACAGCGACGGTGCGCTGCCCATCGAATACGCCGAAGTCACCATTTCCAGGACCCTGTTCAGGGCGGGAGGCTCCGAATACGCCATCAACGGCAATTCCTGCAGGCTACTGGATATCCAGGAACTCCTCTCGGACTCCGGCCTGGGACGGGAAATGCACGTGATCGTCGGCCAAGGACAGCTTGACCGAATCCTGCATGCCACGCCCGAGGACCGCAGGGGCTTCATCGAGGAAGCCGCCGGTGTGCTCAAGCACCGTCGGCGCAAGGAAAAGACCGTACGGAAACTTGACGCCATGCAGGGCAACCTGAACCGGCTCGAAGACCTCACCAGCGAGATCCGCCGCCAGCTCACACCCCTTGGCAAACAGGCCAAGATCGCCCGTCGCGCCCAGAGCGTCCAGTTCGACGTGCGTGATGCCAAGTCCAGGCTCCTGGCCGATGACCTGGTGACCTTACGCGGCACACTGGAAAAGGACATCGCCGACGAAGAGTCACAGCGGGCAGCCCAGCAAGTGGTCCAGGCCCGGCTCGAAGAAGCCCGGGCTGAGCTCACCAAGCTTGAAGTCGCGGCCGCCCACGCCACCCCCGCCCTCAATAAGGCGCGGGACCTCTGGTTTGGCTTGACCTCCACGCGGGAACGCTTCAGGTCCCTGGGTGCCCTGTCAGCGGAACGCTCCCGCCTGCTCGGAACCGACGGCATTGACGTCGACCCGAGCCGTGATCCAGACCGGCTCGAAGCACAGGCCGAGCGACTGCGCGAAGAGCTGGAGGCACTCGAGGAAAACCTCGAGATGCGCCAGGACCTGCTGGAGGAAGCCCTCGAGGCCAAATCGCAGGCCGAGAAAGCAGCACATGCCGAACAACAGCGCCTGACCAGCGAATTGCGGGTGGCAGCGGACCGCAGGGAAGGGCTTGCGCGGCTCGCCGGGCAAGTGGGCGCCTCCCGCAGCAAGGTCGAAGCGGCAGAAGGTGAATTGGGCAGGTTGCGCGATTCGCTTCAGGGCTGGTCAGCGCGTCGCGAGGGTACCGCCAACGAGTTTGCCGCCCTCGAGCAACAGGCGGCATCCGTCCAGGACGGAGAGGAAGACCTCGATACGGCCTACGAACATGCTGCCGACCGCCACGAGGCGCTGGTAGCCCAGATGGATACCCAACGCCGGACTGAACAAGAACTTGCCACGCAATTGGGTTCCCTGCGCGGAAGGCTTGAGGCACTGCGCGAAGGTGCCGTCCGCAAGGATGCCTCGGAAGACATCCTGGCCGGCGGACATGAAGGCCTGCTGGGTCGGCTGTCGGAACACCTGGAAGTCGAGACGGGCTATGAGATTGCCGTTGCGGCCGCCTTGGGCCCGATTGCCGAAGCCATTGCCGTCCAGGAACTGGACCACGCCCTGGAGATCCTGGGCGGGCTGCGCGCATCAGAGGGAGGACGTGTCCATCTGGTCAGTGGAAATCTTGACGCCTCTGCCCACGGCATATCGCCTGTGTCTTCGGGGAAGCATGTATTGGACGTCATCAGTGCACCCGAAGCATTGCGCGGCACGTTGGCACACCTGTTGGGAACCACGGTGGTCGCCACGGACCTTGCCGAGGCGAAGCATTTGTTGTCGCAGGATGCAGGTACCCGCGCAGTGACACTGGCCGGAGACATTCTCACTGCGGGTTCCGCCAGTGGCGGCACTACTGCCGCCCCTTCGCTGATAGAACAGAATGCGGCCATCGCCGAAACCGAAGCAGAACTGGCTCTGATTGAGGAACGCCTTGGCTCCTTGCGCCTGGAGGCAGCTGACCTTACCGCCGGGCTCATGGCCGCCGAGGAGGCCGCAGACACGGCATTGAGCCGTTTGCACGATTCGGATGCGAGGATCTCTGCCGTAGCCCAGCGGATGGAGCACCTGGGATCGCTGCTCCGGCAGGGCCAGGACGATCGCGAGCGCCTCGAACAGCAGATTGCCGTTGCCCAGGAAAAGCTGGAAGTCGAGCAGGAGAGGCTCGCCGAACTCATCGAGCGCCTGGACATGGCCCAGGAGTCGCCGCAGGACGATGAACCCGAGACCGACCAGCGCGATGAACTGGCGGCTGCCGCCTCAAGCGCGCGGCAAAAGGAACTGGATGCCCGTCTGGCCCTGCGCAGCGCGGAGGAGCGTGCCAACGGGCTGCGCGGTCGGGTCGAGTCCCTGAAACGTGCGGCGGAAACCGAACGCCGGGCACGTGCCGAGGCGCGACGCCGGGCCGAGATCCGCCGCAGGCAGGCCGCCGCTGCCCGCGAGGTCTCGGCCAAGGTCGAACGCGTCGTTTCGTTCATGGACATATCGATCGAGCTGGCCGACAGGGAGCGGGAAGAATTCCAGGCCCGGCGCGAGGAACTGGAAGCCGAACTTTCCCTCGTGCGCGGACGCGTCGACAAGCTGGGCCATGAGTTGGCGGAGCTGACGAATTCGGTCCACCGCGACGAGATGGCACGGGCGGAACAGCGCATGCGCATCGAGACGCTGGAAAACCGGTCCATCGAGGAACTCGGATTGACCAGCGAGCACCTCATTGAGAACTTCGGTCCGCACCTGCCGGTTCCGCAGCCCGCTGCCGAGGACGACAAATGGGCTGCCCTGCGCGCTGAAGTGGATGACGAGGGCAACGCCATACCCGAAGGAATCCCGTTTGACCGGGTCGAGCAGGAAAAAAGGCTGAAAAGGGCCGAACGGGATCTTGCTGCGTTGGGCAGGGTTAATCCGCTGGCGCTGGAAGAGTTCGATGCGCTTGAGGAGAGGCACAAGTTCCTGACCTCGCAACTGGAGGACCTGCGGAAGAGCCGCAAGGACCTGCTCGATATCATCAAGGACGTCGACGAGCGCGTGGAGCGTGCCTTCACGGAGGCCTACAACGACACCGCGGCACAGTTCGAGCGGGTCTTTGGGAGATTGTTCCCCGGGGGAGAAGGGCGCTTGGTCCTCACGGATCCGGAGAACATGCTGACCACCGGCATTGAAGTGGAAGCCCGTCCCGCCGGGAAGAAGATCAAGCGGCTTTCCTTGCTCTCCGGTGGCGAGCGGTCGTTGACGGCCGTCGCACTGTTGGTGGCGATCTTCAAGGCTCGTCCGTCACCCTTCTACGTCATGGATGAAGTGGAAGCCGCGCTGGACGACACCAACCTGGGTCGCCTGATCACCATCTTTGAGGAGCTGCGCGAATCCAGCCAACTCATCGTGATCACGCACCAAAAGCGCACCATGGAAGTGGCGGACGCGCTCTACGGCGTCACCATGCGTGGAGACGGCGTTTCCATGGTGATCAGTCAGCGCATCGAACGCCAGGATGCACAAAGCGCCTAAGGCAGCGTTCCCGCTGCTCGTCGCCCCCTGGGGTTCGGGGAGCTTCCCTTCCGATGTGGGCTGGCAGCGCTATTGCCTGTCGTCGAGGCCATCCCGGAAAGGGCCGGGCTCGCTTATCGCCCTTGAGGAATCGGTGGCAGCAGCCGGACGCTTTTCCTTCACCGGCAACCACGCGATGACCCCCATCAGACCCAGGGCGCCACTGACGGTGAATGCCCACCCGAAGCCTGCCCGGTCGGCGATCAAACCAGCCAGGATCGGACCGATGATGGAGCCGAAGTCGGTTGCCATCTGGAAGGTGGCCATGACCTTTCCGCCGTTGCGGCCCTGGCCGACCACGTCGGCGATGGCTGCCTGCTGGGCCGGGCCCATCAGCCCGGTCCCGAGGCCTCCGATGACCGACAAGGCGATGAAGAGGGGAATGGTGTCGACCCAGCCGATCGCGGCAGTGGCCAGCGAGGCAACGGTCAGCCCGACCAGGATCGGCAGGCGGCGGCCGTAGGTGTCGGTGAGCCTGCCCGCCACAGTGAGGGCAGCACCGTTGCCCACGGCGAAGATCGCCAGCGCCAGGCCGGCGAGCAGAGTGCCCTGCGAGGCGAAGGCCGCAACGGCAAAGAGCGGAATCAAGGACATCCGCACGCCGAAGGCCATCCAGCCATTGGTGAAGCCGGAAACCAAAGCAGCCTTGAAGGACGCCGCACCCCAGGCCTCGGAGAGGGGTATGCGGTCCACAGTCGGAGCCGCCTTTTCCGCAGCCGTCTTCATGGTAGCGCGGCGCGAGTGGGACAGAGAGAAATAGACGATGGAGGCCGCCACTACTAGCGCCCCGCCGTAGATGAAGAAGGGAATCCGGAACCCCATGCCGGCGGCAAGGGAACCGAGCACCGGACCTGCCACGTTCCCGAGCAGGAACGAGCCTGAATACAGCCCGGCGATGCGTCCGCGGATTTGCGGCGGCGACATGCGGGCAATCAACGCCATCGCCGAGACCGTGAACATGGTCGAGCCCAGTCCACCCAGCCCGCGGAAAATGAGCAGCTGCGTGTAGGACTGGGCAAAGCCACAGAGAATGGTCGAGGCGGCAACGATGAGGACACCGGTGACGTACACGGTCGGTTCGCCGAGCCAATCGGTCAACTTTCCGCTGACTGGGGCAAAGATCAATCGGGCAAAGGCAAAAATGCTGACAATGACGCTGGCTGCGGCAACGCCGACATTAAAGCTCGTTGCGAATTGGGGCAGGATCGGTGCAATGAGGCCGAATCCGAGGGCGACGACAAAGGCGGCCGCGACAAGCACGCGGATTTCACGGGGAACCGACGGCAACTTTTCGGAACCGGCATTAACCGGCTTTTCCGGGAAGTTGGGGGTCGAGGCATTCTTAGACATAAGTAAGACAAGTTTAGTCTGTGAGAAGCTTGGACGGTGTCAGAACAACTTAACTTGATCATTGTCCTCGTTGCAGTGGTTGCCGTCATCGGTATCGGTGCTGCCTTCTTCCTTGTCCGGGGCCGCAAGGCGCCCAAGGGAACGTACACCGGTCCGCGAGACGCCAACGACCCAGCGCCCACGCTCACCACGGACGCGCCGTCCACCGAAGCCCCCGAAGTGGTGGCCCCGACTGAAACCGCGGAAGCCCCGGCAACGGATGTTGTCGACGAAACCGTCGGCAAGGTCGTCGTCCCCGTCGATGTACCCGAGCCCGTCCAGGGACGGCTGGCACGCCTCCGGGCTCGCCTGTCCAAGTCAAACAACGTCCTGGGCAAGGGTCTGCTGGCCCTGTTGAGCCAGGACAAGATTGACGAAGACGTCTGGGACGAAATCGAAGAGACCCTGCTCCTGGCTGACTTGGGGACCGAACCCACCCTCGAATTGGTTGATGCCCTGCGCGAGCGCGTCAAGGTGGAAGGAAGCCGGGATCCCCAGCGCGTCCACGACATGTTGCGTGAAGAACTCATCAAGCTGGTCGACCCGAGCATGGACCGCAGCTTCATCCCGGTTCGCCATGCTGACCGTCCAAATGTGATCATGGTCGTTGGCGTCAACGGCGTTGGCAAGACCACCACGATCGGCAAGATGGCACGCGTGCTGGTTGCCGAGAACAAGGACGTCATCCTTGGTGCCGCCGACACCTTCCGTGCCGCCGCCGCCGAGCAGCTTGCAACCTGGGGAGACCGCGTAGGCGTCCCCACGGTCAAGTCCGATGTCGATGGCGCCGACCCGGCTTCCGTAGCCTTCGAGGCAGTAAAGGCCGGCATCGAGCAGGAAGTCGACATCGTCATGATCGACACCGCGGGCCGCCTCCAGAACAAGGTCGGCCTGATGGACGAACTTGGGAAGATCAAACGCGTCATCGAGAAGAAGGCCACCGTCGACGAAGTTCTCCTGGTTCTCGACGCCACCACCGGCCAGAACGGCCTGAACCAGGCCAAGGTCTTCTCCGAGGTTGTCAATGTCACCGGCATCGTCCTGACGAAGCTGGATGGCACCGCCAAGGGCGGCATCGTTGTTGCCATCCAGCGCCAGCTCGGTGTCCCGGTGAAGCTGGTCGGCCTGGGCGAGGGCCCCGACGACTTGGCGCCATTCGATGCTGCGGCATTCGTCGACGCACTGCTCGACTGACCCGGCAGCGGGGTTCTTGACCAGCTAACTGCCTCAAAGGCGGCCACGGATTTTTTCTTCCGTGGCCGCCTTTGCCATGCGGACAAGGTTTCGGAAACATCGCCGAAATGAGTGCGACACCGGCCTTTTACCTCCGGGGGGAATCGGTAACCACCGCGAAATGCTTGGCCGTGCCGGACGTAACACCGAGAGGGGATTCTTGAATACAGGCGAGAAAGACTCGCAAGCGATTCAGGGAGGCGTTAGACATGGAGCTAACAACGACTCAGGTATGGATGATGGTGTGCGCCGCACTCGTCCTGCTGATGACCCCGGCACTGGCATTCTTCTACGGTGGAATGACCCGGGCCAAAAGCGTGCTGAACATGATGATGATGAGCTTCTCGGCCATCGCCCTCGTGACCGTGGTGTGGGTACTCTGGGGCAACTCCATGGCAGGTGGCGGAGCAAACGTGGGCGGCTTGTTTGGAAACCCGGCAGACGGTTTCGGGATGGGATCAATGCTCGGCACCGATGGCTTCATCGCCGCCGGTTACGGAGCGACCTTCGCGATCATCACCGTCGCCCTGATTTCCGGGGCCGTGGCGGACCGAGCCAAATTCAGCGCTTGGTTGGTCTTCGTCCCGGTCTGGGTGACCCTCGTCTACGCTCCCATCGCCTTCTGGATCTGGGGTGGCGGAATCCTGGGATCCGAGGGAGCCATTGGCTCCGTGGTCGGTGAGGCCATTGACTTCGCCGGTGGCACCGTAGTCCACATCAACGCCGGTGTCGCAGGCCTGATCCTCGCGCTCATCCTCGGCAAGCGCCGCGGCTTCGGGAAGGACCCGAGCCAGCGCCCGCACAACATCCCCTTCGTCATGCTCGGTGCCGCCCTGCTCTGGTTCGGCTGGTTCGGATTCAACGGCGGCGCAGCAAGCACCGCCGAAGAGGCCGGCTTGATTTGGGTCAACACCCTCGCTGCGCCCTCCGCCGCCCTCCTGGGCTGGATCCTGGTTGAACGCTTCCGCGACGGACACAGCACCTCCCTGGGTGCAGCATCGGGCATCGTTGCAGGCCTGGTGGCCATCACCCCGGCCTGCGCCAACATCAGCCCCGTCGCGGCCATTGGCCTGGGTCTCATCGCCGGCGTTGCCTCCGCCCTGGCAGTTGGCTTGAAGTACCGCTGGGGCTACGACGACTCCCTGGACGTCGTCGGCGTGCACCTGGTATCCGGGATCATCGGCACCCTCGCCCTGGGCTTCATCGCACTTCCCGTCGACGGGATCGGCGGCGGCCTGTTCTACGGCGGCGGATTCGCCCAGCTCTGGGCCCAAGTCGTTGCCTGTGTCGTGGTCATGGTCTTCACCGCCGTCATGACAACCATCATCGGCCTGGCCATCCACAGGATCATGGGCTTCCGCATCAGCACCGAGGAGGAAATCGCCGGCATCGACCTGATGCAGCACGCCGAAACCGGCTACGAGTTCGGCGGCCTGGGCACCGGTGGAACCTTCGTTCCCCACCCGGCCACCTCGGCACACCTGAAGTCCTCTGCAACCGAAAAGGATGCGGCCCGAGCCAAGGAAGAGGTCAGCGCATGAAACTCGTGACAGCCATCATCCGACCCGAAAAGACCGACGAGATCCGTCAAGCACTGGAAAACTACGGAGTCCAGGGCATGACCATCAGCCAAGCCAGCGGCTACGGCCGGCAGCGCGGACACACCCAGGTCTATCGCGGAGCCGAATACACGGTCGACCTGTTGCCCAAGGTGCGCCTTGAAGTCCTGGTGGAGGAGAGCACCTGTGACGACATCCTGGACGTCCTGATCTCCACCGCAAACACCGGCAGCGCCGGAGACGGGAAGATCTGGGTCACGAACGTCGAGGAAGTGATCCGGGTCCGTACCGGAGAACGCGGCATGGCAGCCGTCTAAAAAATCCATCAGCGGGATCGATGCCCACCGAAAAGCCCCAACCACATGGTTGGGGCTTTTTGTGGATGTCGGGCGGGATCAGAACCTCGAGCCGATCGAGATCCAAGACCGCTTGTGGCTTTCAGCCGGAGGAAGCGGTGCGTGGTTCCCGTTGGCTATCAGCAGACGTTGGGCTGGCCGTTTGTCCGGTAGGCGACCGTTGAGTCAAGTGCCACCGGTCCGCCGAGCAGGATATTGGTCCAGCCCTTCATGGATACCAGGGCGTCGGACACCGAGGCGGGCAGGCACGACTTCCGCGCCAGCAGCAACGGCGCCCCGTTGTAGCCTGCTGCAACGGCCCCGGTCAGCCCGTCAGGGAAGTCCGAGCCGGTGGCGATGAATTGGCGCTGCGAGCCGCCGGACCAGAATGCCTTGGCGATCATCGCGCTGGTGTCGTAGCGGTTGCTGCCCCCATAGCGCACCACCGTTGCATTTGGCACCGCCTTGCGTAGTTGCGTCTCTGCGGCGGCGGAGATGGCAACGGGGCCTCCGGCCAGGTACACCCGGCTCGGATTCAAGCGCTTGAGCTCGTTCAGGGTGCTCGTCGGGATGAAGGATTGCCGGGTGAGCAGCATGGGGGACTTGCGCCCGGCCGCGACGGCTGCCATGGACAGGGCATCCTCAAATCCCTGACCGGTGACCACGAAAGCGGTTGAAGCGGAGCTCCAGTTCCCGGAGATCTTCGCGCTAGTGTCATAGCGGTTGCTGCCATAGACCCTGGTGACCGGCGCATAGGCCTTGAGCTTCGCGACGGTTGCATCACTCACGGCGATCGGGCCTCCGAGCACCAAGATGTTCTTGGGGCGAAGTCGCTGCAGCTCGGTGGCCACGGCCGCCGGCAGCACATCCTTCCGCGTCAGCAACAGTGGCGCGTTCTTCAAGGTGGCCAGCGGGGAGCCGGCCAGGGCATCGGGGAAGTTCTCGCCCGAGGCGACGACAACTGTCGCTGCGGTGGATGGGAAAGTGCGCTTTGAAATGGCCACGGGGGTCTCGTACCGGTTGGCCCCGGAGAGCCTGACCGGAGCAAGGCGTGTTGGCCACACATCGGCGTTGCCCAGATAGTCGGTGATCATCCGGTACGGGGTGGAGCGCGTGTTGCGCGCGAAGTCGCGCAGCGAGGTCAGGTCGCCGTTCCACACATTCGCGTCCACGTTCTTGTCCGAGCCGATCAAATCGGCGTTGGAGGAGTACTGCCAGACGTTGAACGTCGTCCAGCCTTCTGGCAGCTCGCGCGGGTTCTTGGGGACTTCGGCGGTGGGGAACAGCGAAACGTGCAACGGCCAGCCCTTGAAGGCGGTGGAGTCGCCGGTGCAGTCATCCCACCAGGACTGGGCGGTATAGATCATCGGCAGGCGCCCCGTCGCGGCCTTGACGGTGTTGCCAAAATCCGTGATCCAGGCAACCATCTGACTCGGCGTCATGCCGTAACAAGCATCGCCCTTGCCCGCGCCGTAAGCATCGGCGGTGTAAGGGTTCCACTCAATGTCCAGCAATGGCGGGAGGGTCTTGCCGTCTGCGGACCAGCCGCCGCCGTTGGCGAGGAATTGCTTTGCCTGGGTGGCACCCGAAGAGTGGGCCGGCATGGCGAAGTGGTACGCACCGCGCATGAATCCTTGATTGAAGGAACCGGAGTAGTTTTGCCCGAACTTGGGATCCTTGAAGAGCGTGGTCGGCCAGGACTGGGTTGCCTTGATGTAGGCGAATCGGGCACCCTTGCCCCAAGCGTGTGACCAATTTACGTCGCCTTGGTGATGGGAAACATCAACGCCAAGTACGCCCGGGGGACGCCAGGTGCGCAGATCCGCCAGCGAGGTGGGCATGGCGATTCCGGCCAATGAAGCCTCGAATGCCGCTGCGGTGTCGGTGGTCCGTGAGGCGCTGTCGACGTTGAAGGAACTTACGGCTTCGGGTGTCGTTCCGGTGGCCGGTGGGCTCGCCTCCTCGGACGGGCCGGGCACTGCTGCGTCGTCGTTCGACGGTTCGGGGGCCGATTCGGCCAGCTCCTGGGTGGCGCTTGCCAAGGACTCTAGTTCCTCCAGCGTTGGGGCCTTGGCGTCTCCGGATTCCTCGATGCGTCGCTGGCCCTGTCCGAGCTGGGCATCCAGCGCCTCGATTCCCACGGCCGTGAGCGCCTGATCGGACAACTCGATGCGTTCAGTTGCCGTGAGCTTGCCGCCGGACTTGAGCTCGGTTCGGATTTCCTTGGCGGCGATGGTGGCCGCGCCGGTATCGACTTCCGTGAGGGCGGGGGTTTTCGTGGCAGGCTTGAGGGCCGAGTCCAATAGGGCGGCGGCACCGGAGCCCGGGGGTGGCTGTTGAACAGAATCGGTGGCGGCAGCTCCGAGTGTAGTGTCGACAACGGGTGCCGCGGCGGCCGTGCCGGCCAGCGCAAGGGGTGCGACCAGCGATGCCGCGAGAGATAGTGTGAACAAACGAGACAGTGGCAACCGGAATTCCGGCATGGGTGGTCCTTGGGGTTGGGGGCAGGCTGCTTGGTGGTCAGTCTACAAAGCCCGGCACTTTCCCCGTGGGAAGCTCGCCGCATGGGTCGTCTTTCGCCGGGTGACCTCTGACTCAAGCGATGTCACCCCGCTGGATATGAGGACTGCGCGGGAGCACTCCTTGTCGCCACCTGTATCCCAGGGCGGCCCGTTGCGGACGGTTCTGTTCGTTCCTCATGGGAGTGGAACGAACGAAGGCAGACTTGCCCCGGCGCCATCAAGCGACGACCCGCCCAGAGAACGCCGGTATGGGGCCCAATGGTTCGGCGGAGATTCGGAAGTCGGCGCCTGAGGTCAGCGGCGCCGATCGATGCTGAGATTTCCATTGACCGTTGCGTAGAAGCGAGTGCCACCCAGTTCAAGGGGCAGGCCGGTGTCCGGCGCGGCAACGCGACGCAGAGGGCCCTGAAGCCCGTCGATTTCCAATCGCACAAAAAAGTCCGCCACGAAGTTCTCCAGGCTTTCAAGCTTATGGACCGGATCGTCCAGGACGTATTCATGGCCATCGTGCCGGAGGAGATGTGAATGGATGGTTTCGGGTGCCCGGCCCTTGATCACCAAAGTGACAGATTCGAAGTCCGCATCGGGCGCCAACCAAAATCGAAGTCCGAGCGGGTCCGGGTCAGACGGGGCTGCCCGGCAATTCGCATTCAATTGTTGTTCGGTCGCGGCGAGCCGCAGCAACCCGGCCGCATCTTGACGTCGAACCAGGCGGGATCGCTGCAGGAAGGGGAATCCCAAATCCGTTTCAAGGGTTTCGGGAATATTGTCCCGGATGAATGGTGCATGTGCCTTGACCCAGCGCTTCCGCCGCCGGGGCGACATGGCCGGGTAGCGCACGGGGTCGTAGAAGCGAAGCGCCTTGCGCCGGTAGAGATCCAGCACCAATTGATCCGCGAATGAGGGATCAGGGTGCATTTCCTTGATGATCCTGGCAATTTTCGACACCGACGAGGTATAGCCTTCGGGGTTGGCCCGTCCGCTACTGATGTTGCTGCCGTTCAATCGGGTGCGGATGAAGTAGTAGTCATAGTCGGCGAGGATTGAGTTGCGGCTGGAGGCCAAGTAGCACCGAGTGAGCATCATGCCGTCTTCGAGTCTGATCTTGCCTTCGGGGAACCGGATTCCGTGCTCCTCAAGGAGGCTGCGCCGGATCATTTTCTGCGGGGAGAGGGTGCCAAGGATCGTTCGCAGAGGCGCATCGATGAGTGTGGAAGTAAAAAGACTGTTCGCGACGTTGCGCCCGCCGATGCCGACCAACTTGGGTGCCAACACATCAACCTGGTGGGCATCGGCGAAATCAACCATCCTGCGCAGTGCTTCCGGACCCAACATGTCGTCGGAGTCGCAGAAGAATACGTAGTCGGACCGGCCTGCGTCGATCCCGACGTTGCGTGGTTTTCCAGGCCAGCCGCTGTTGCGCTGGTGAATGACACGCATATTGGGCAGCCGTGTCACATAGGAATCCAACAGCTTGCCACCGCCGTCAGTGGAACCGTCGTCCACGGCGATCACCTCAAACATATCCGGTGCCAAGTCTTGCGCCGCCAAGGACTCCAACAGCTCCCTCAGGTACGGCATCGAATTGAACACGGGGACGATGACCGCGACTCGCGCAGTGTGCGCACTGGGGCTGGGCCCGGAGTCGGACTCCCGGATCCGCAGCTGGCCGAGCCTGACGCTGATCCTTGAAGTCAACTTGGCCAGCCTGCGATGCAGGGATCTCCGAGCCGTCGTGATGGCCATTCTCGCCCTTTCTCCGATGCTCATTGATGTGCCGGTCAAGCGCCTCCGCGCGGCTGGCGGATATTCCGCAGCTTGTTTCGCTTAGCCGACTTCCCCGGAGTCTACGGGTTGTCCATGGAACTCGTAACCACGCATCGCCACTGCGCGGTCATTGATGAGCTTGCCGATGGCTTCGATGAACGAAATTGTCGAGGATCCTCGCTCCCGATCGCCGAAATAGTAGCTCCGCATCTGGAGCCGTTGCTCGGCACTGGAGGATTCGAGCAACGACTCCAAACCGGGCAAGATCTCTTCCCGGGTTGTTTCGCTGATGACGGGGCAGGCACGGCTGACAGGTACTTCGCGGTTGAGCTTTTCGAGGTCGTCTCGCCGGTCTGTAAGAATCAGCGGCTTTTCCGGGTGCAGGTACAGGTAGTCAAGGCCCACACTCGATACGTCCGTAATCAATCCGTCAACGTCATTGAAGAGAGCCAGGATGTTCTCTTTCTCCGTTATCAGGTGCTGGCCGCCGGCAGCAATCTGCTCTTCGAGGATCTCCCTGATTCGCGCGTGTGCGGCGGCGATCGCCGGGTTCGAGGATGTGGTGATTCGTGGATGCGGCTTGTAGATGACCCGCGTATTGGGCAACGCGACCAGCCTCTCGATGATGGCCTCACCGAAGACATCCATGGAGGTGTAGTTGTTTGCGTCGTTTTCGCCCTCCCATGTAGGCGCGTACATGATGGTGCGGCCATGGAACGCTGGTAGCTCGGCTACGAAATGGGTATCCAGTTGGGGCCTGCCGACGCTGGTCAGCCGGTCCAGATCGAAGTCCAGAAGGACTGTCCGGTGCCTCTCGATGGCGGCGGGACCGGCAACAAAGATCTTGTCGTAGGCCTTGGCTTGGTTGGAGACCATGGAGAGCTTGTCGCTTTCGCCATGGTTGATATGGACATGTACCGGCCTGGCTGCGCTCAAGGACTGGAAATTCGCCACACCATTGTTGACGTACAAGCAGAGTTTAAAGTTGTTGAATTCGTAGAAGTTGACCAAATCGTCAAGACGCCGGACGAAAATTTTCGGCAATCCGGTCAGCTTGCGAAAGTGCCGCAACGTGGGAACCTTGCGAAACACCAAGACCACGCGATGGGTTTCGTGGAGTTTTTCCAAGGTGGGCAGCCACTGTTCGAGCTGATAGGCCTTGTTCACGACGTCGCTGAAATAAACCACCACATCGGCGGCCACAGGTATTTGGTCGAGTTCGTGGTTGGCGACCGGAGCGCTGCCCAGCCCCAGCCACCGACGCGTCTTGACCCCGTGTGTGGAGCTAATTGCGGCTCTGAGTTGTTGGCCCAGCCAAGCTTTCACTAACATCAACTACTTTCGTGATTTTCGTGCTCGTGCGCCAAGAGACGCGCTTGCCCGGTACCCGGGCGATGATTGCAATTCTTCTGTCAAAAACGCTGTCACGCCAAAATGTGCAAAGCATGATCGCGCCCTTAACGGACCCTAGACGGCGGCATTGTGCTGAGCGAATACGGCATTCGTGTTCTCGAAGGACTCAACATGGCGGATGGCGGGCAGTCTACTTGAGGCTGAGGTTGCCGTAGACGGTGAAGTAAGGCGTCGTCTGCATCGATGGGCTTGCCCCCAACCGAATTGTGCGAGTCATTGAGCCGATGCCAAGAACTAGATTGAGGTCCAAGGCATCTCCGGCGGGTTGTTGCGCCCGTAGGTCGGCGGGCAACCTAAAGTGGAAGACGCTGTCGTCGCCATGGTGGGGTTGAATCTCAATTCCGTTGCCGTCCGGAATGCCGCGCTGTCTGCTTTGCAGGCAGAGTCTGCTGAGATTTGCCTCTCCGATCTCGACATACACTTCAAGGTCCATGTCGCCGTCCGGATGGAATCTGATGCCCGCAATCCGCACGTTGGCAGCGGTCAAGGCGTCACGGCCGGCCCTGTTGGCCCTGGCCGTGTCGAGGGCTTCCATCCACTTCCCGAAAATTACGTCGCTTCGGAAATGTACCGAGTCATTGAATCCCTGGGTGGACATCGCTTCACATAACGAGTCATCCGTCAACAGGCTCGTCACCGCCTGGACCGCCGTCTCCTGCTCTCCAAAGGGAACCAGGAATCCATTGCGTCGGTTTTCGATCACGTCCCTGGGGCCGAAATCAACATCGTAGGCAACCGGCACGCAACCGTGCGCCTGCGCCTCGAGGATAGCCAGCGACTGGCCCTCGAATTTGCTGCAAAGCAACAGGACACGGGCTCGGTGGAGTCGTTGGCCGACGTCATTGACGTGGCCGTGGAATGTGATGAGATCCTCGGCACCGAGCTGGCGCACCTTGGCCTCCAGCTCGGGACGCTGGTCCCCGTCACCCACCAGATCCAGGTGTATCGGGACCCCTGCCGTGGCGACCTTCTTGGCGATTTCCAATAACTCGCCGATGTTCTTACCCTTGGTGAAACGACCGACATGGATCACCGAGTTGGGCTTGCGGTCTCCAAATGCCGGCAGCGTCCGCGGGCCGTCCACCGGATTGCTGATCACGAAGGTGTTCGACGTTTCCCCGAAGCGCTGCACGAACGCGGTCCGCTGGGATTCGGTCAGGAAGGTGATTCCGTCCCAGGCGTCGCGGTTCTGGATGATCTTTTGGTGGGTGGCGGAGAGTTTTCCCGTCAGGGCGTCCTTCCCCGGACTCACGTGGGTGCTATGGAAATTCACGATTTTCACCGCTTCGGGGTGCTTCCACGACCAGAGGAACCCGGCCGAGTATTTGCTGTCAACCACAACGTCCGCGTGTGCCAAGTCAACCAGTTCGGTGAGGAAGCGGCGGTAGAGTTTGGCTGCACTGGTGAACGTGGCGGTGACGTAGCCGTCAGGGTCAACAAGTTGCAACGTCCGAGAGCTCTCTTGGGCGGCGTCTTCAGCGGGCGTCGTCGAATCAACCAGGTAGACCGTCCCGTCGATGCGATGGTATTCACGCAGTGCGCCGGTGTCACGGCCCGGCATTCGGTAATCGACGTGGAAAAGCGAACCATCGTCTGAGCGATGCGTCCTGGCACCCTCCACCCATTCGGCCGCGCGGGGGCGGGACGGCACCTGCCTGTCTGTGCGCGCCGGCGAATTGCCGGCGTAAAAGTCATGGAGATTGAGCAGCGGGACATCCGGATTGAGCCTGCCGGCCTCGACCAGGCTGGAGCGGAGTGCCCCCAGTTCGGGGATGGCATCGAAGGTCACCACGGCGCTGGGAATCCCGCGTTCGTGGAACAAACCCGCACGTTTGAGGCACATGGCCGTCATCCCGCCAAAGCCCTCCTGGATTGACCACGTGACCATGAGAACCGGTCGGCTTGAGTGCCGGGCATCTGCGGGCCGGCCTTGAAGCCAGTCTGAGAAGTCGGTCCCGGAATCATGTCGCATGGAAAAGCGCTCCTTCGTTGGTGCCTTCGGGGCGGAATGGTGATGGGGCTACCCTAACCCGCGAGCCTTCGGGCTTCCTTCAAAACTGCGCCGTTGTCCGGGATTGTGTCGCCACCATGGGTGCCGACGCATCACGCGCGTGAACCCGTCTCAGCGCTGCCTTCGCCGACCTGAGGGCAATCGCCCGTTCCACACCCGGGAATCCTAAAGGGGTAGTGTGTTGGACAAATGAGATATTCGACATGCCATCGGGCCGACCGCGGAAAGAACGAATCGGAGTCAACGACGTGAAATTGCATTCCAGGAAGCTGCTGCTGAAACTGGCCTGGGGAACTGCCGTGGTGCTGGTGGCGGTTCACGTGGGAAACCTGATGCTGTTGGGAAGCCGGCTCCCCGAAGCACTGGGTAGCCACTGGAACCTGGGTGGAACCGCCGATGCCGCCGGGAGCTTGCCGCAGACCGTGTGGGGCGGGGTTGCGGCGATTGTGGTGCTGTGCGGGCTGGCGACGCTGGGACTGTTGCCGCCCAGCCGGGGCAAGCAGGAAGCGGGACCGCTGCTCCTGGGCGTGTGCACCGGCGGCGCCGTGGTTGCCACCGGAATGATGCTGGCAGGCACCCTGGGGCAGCTCGACAGCGCCTCCGGCGTCGGCTCGCCGATGCACCTGCCCACATCGATCGGCGCCCTGGTGGCCGGTGCGGCCTGGGGGATCGGCAGCGCGATGCTGCTGAACGCATCGGCCCCCGATGCCCCGAGGCCGGCACGCAGGGACTCGGCGACGGGAGCCGGTCCAGGGAACTGAAATACCCGTCGGTTCGAGTTTGCTACTGCCCGGGGGCGGTGCCGCCGTAGTGCGCGGCGAGGCGCTTCAGGCCCTCGTCGATTCCCACCCGGGGTGCCCAATCCAGCACCTCGCGGGTCTCGCGCTGGTCGAACCAATGCGCTGTCGAGAGCTGCTCTGCCAGGAACCTGGTCATGGGCGGCTCGTCGTGCACCAGGTTTCGTGATCCTGCGGCCAGCCAGGCGCGCTCGATGAGCGAGCCCGCGCCGCGGGCCAGCCAGCCCGGGACGCTGAGGCGGGGTGCGGGCACGCCGCCGGCGCGGCAGATCCCGGAGATCAATTCGCCCACCGGGCGCGGTTCTCCGTTGGTGATAACCAGGGCCCGGCCGTGGGCGTGTTCCATGCGTTCAAGCCCGCGCACGATGGCATCGGCGGCGTTGTCAATGTAGGTGGTGTCGATCAACGCGGCACCGCCATCGAGCAGCGGCAGCCTTCCCGACCTGGCGCGTTCGATGACGCGCTCCACCAATTGGGTGTCGCCGGGTCCCCAGACCACGTGCGGCCTGATGGCGGTGACACGGAAGTCGGCCGCATCCAGTGCCAGTGCGCTGAGCTCTGCCGCCGCCTTGGAACGGGCATAGTTTCCGCGGGCACAGTCCGGGTCCGCCATCCCAGCACCGGCGCCCGCCAGCGGCTCGCCGAAGTGGGCGACCGAGGGGGAAGAGACGAACACGAAGTCCGCCGCCCCCGCGCTGCGGGCTGCCTCCAGCAGGGTCTTGGTCCCGGTGATGTTGGTTGCCGTGAAATCGTGCCAGGACCCGGTGAAGGAGACCTTCGCCGCCAGGTGGATGACGGCGTCCATGCCGTCAACGGCCCGGCGCACCGCGGCAGGATCGGTCAGCGAGCCCAGCACCTCGTCGGTGGCTCCCGCGCTGGCCCGGCGCTGAAAGGTGCGCACCCGGTGTCCCTTGGCGCGCAGCAGCGAAGCCACCGCGCCGCCAAGCAGCCCGCTGGCACCGGTGACCAGCACGCGGCGGCCGGTGTCCAGCTTCCCCTGGTTGCTCACGGGTTGCGGATCCGTCCGCCGGCCAGGGTGTCGGTGGCCCAGGAGGCCAGCGCGGCCCGATCGATCTTGGAATTGTGCCGGATGTCGGTGGGCAGCGCCGGGACCACCAGCACCGCGGACACCTCGGTCCCGGTGCCTGCGACTGCGGTGCGCACGGCTGTGGCCAGTGCCTCGGGGGCGGGTGCCGCGCGGCGCACCGGCGGCACCGTCTCCATGACGATGACGGGGGCCTGGGTGCCCGCGGGCCCCACGCCGACCAGCGCTGCGCGTCCGGCGCCCCGGACCGATTCGGCTGCCTGTTCACCGGCGACCGGGGTCCGCGGTCCGGAGGCGGTGTCCAGCACGTGGCCGAGCCTGCCTTCCACCCAGAGCCGTCCGGCAGTATCGAGGTGTCCCACGTCCCCGGTGCGGTGCCAACCCGGGATGGAGCTGCTGACTTGTTCGGTGATCCAGAGCCTGTCGTAGCGGTCCTTCACGTGCGGGGCGCGCACCAGGATTTCCCCGGTGAGGTCGGCAGCGGTCTGCGGCTGGTCGCCGGCTCGCCCGTTGGCGTCCAGCGGGGCGATGGCGACCCGGGCACCGGCGACGGGGGTGCCGACGCAGACCCCGTTGCCGGCCCCGGCAGCCCGGATGCCCTCGAGGTCGATGTCGGTCACCGGCAGGGCTTCGGTCATCCCGTACGGGGTGTGCACGCGGGCACCGGGCACGAGGTCCTGGACCTTTGCCAGCAGCGGCTCGGGGATCGGGGCGCCGGCCGAGAGCAGCAGCGAGATGCCTGCCAGGGTCCGGCGTTGGGCGTCATCGAGGCCTTCCCGGGTTTCCAGGACGTTGGCCAGGGCAGCGGGGGAGGCGAAGACCGCGGTGGCGTCCACGGCGGCCGCCGCATCTGCCAGTGCCGCGGCGGTGAGCGTGCGCGGGGCTGTGACATCCATGTCGGGGGTCACCGAGGTGGCGCCCAGGGCGGGGCCGAGCAACGCGAACGGGGCGAAGCCCGCCACGAGTGCCGAACCGGCTTTCAGGTCATAGGTGTCGCGCAGGGTGTCCCGCATGGCCGCCAACTGGCGGTGGGTGTACACCACGCCCTTGGCGGGGCCGGTGGATCCCGAGGTGAAGAGCACCGCCGCATCGGCATCGGGGTCCGCCGGGGTGAATTCCCGGCGTTGGGCGGCGGTGGTCGTGCCCGCCTGAAGCAGTTCGGGCACGGTGTGTGCCACGCCGAGCAGGGCGCGCTTGGCGGCGGGCATGTCCCCGGCGGCAATCCGGATTCCGGGCCAGCCCAGGAACCTCGCCCCGGCCAGTGCACGGTCGATTCCAATGAGGTAGCCGGGGCCGGCCCCGCGGATGGCGCGGCCCAGCCCCTTGGTGCCCAGGCCCGCATCGGCCACCACGATCACCGCGCCCAAACGCAGGCAGGCATAGATCAGCGAGGTCAGTTCGATGCCCGGAGGCACCAGAAGGTTGACCCGGTCACCGGACTTGACCCCGATGTGCGCCAGGCCGCGGGCCAGCGCGTTGACCCGGTTGCCCAGTTCCGCCCATGACAGCGAGCCGGCCGGGTTGATGTCCACCACCGCGGTGCCGGTGTCCTGCGTGCGCCCATCGAGTTCGGCCAGCATGGGCCGGTATGCGGCCAGGGCCTCGGCGCGCCCGGCGGTGTGCGCGGTGTTTGCCCGGGCCAGCCAGTCAAAGACCGGGGTGGCGATGTCGCGGTCCTCGGGAAGCAGGTGGCCCGCGCCCTCGAAGCGGTGCACCGCGGCGTGGGGGAGCCGGTCCATCAGGTCACGCAGGTAGCGGTCGGAGAATACCGGGTCCTTGGGTCCCCAGAGCAGCAAGGCCGGAACCTCCAGCGAGCGCAGGCCATCGGCGATGGCATCGAGGGCGGTGCGGCTGGGGTGGTCCTCGGTGAAGGGGATGTCGGCAACGAAGTTCGCCACTCCGGTCCTCCGCCCCGCATTGGCATAGGGGGCCATGAAGGCCTGGCGGACGTCCGGTTCCAGGGCCGGCTGCGCCAGCGAGTGGGTGGTGCGCACGAAGGCGTCGGTGGTTTTGGTGCCCCAGCCGTGGACGGCGGGGTGGGAGGCCAGGCGCAGCGCAGCGGGCAGTTCGTAGCCGGCCGGGTGCACTGCGGTGTTGGTGAGCACCACGTTGGCCAGTTGGTCCGGGTGTGCCAGGGCCCAGCCCAGGGAAATGAGTCCGCCCCAGTCGTGGCCGACCGTGGTCACCTCCCCGGTCAGCTTCAAGGCGTTGGAGAGGTCGCCGAGGTCGTTGACTCGGTCGGCTAACCGGCGGAACACGCCGGTGCGCACGGAGAAGCCCATGTCCAGCTGGTCAACCGCCACCACGCGCCAGGGCAGGTCGTGGGTGGACACGTGCTGCAGCAGGCCGCGCCACAGGTAGGACCAGGTGGGATTGCCGTGCACGCACAATAGCGTGCCGACCGGAGTAATGCCCTTGTCGGCCAGCTCGGAGGCGTTGTCCAGCAGGTGCCATTGGTGGCTGGTGCCCGGTGCATCCACGTCCGAGGTGGAGGGCACCATGACGCGGTGGGAGTACCGGGAATCGACACCGGGGAAGAGCTCGGTCACCAGGCAAGCTCCAGCATGGCGGTGTTCAGCCCGGAACCAACCCCCATGCACAGCACCCGATCACCGGGTTTCAGTGTCTTGGCTTCCTGGGAGAGGGTCATGGGCAGCGACGCCGGCCCGACATTGCCCCACTTGGGGAACGTGATGGGCACCCTGTCGCGGACCAGGCCGACGGCCTTGATGATGGCATTTGTGTAGGAATTGGATACCTGGTGGGTGACGTAGCGATCCATGGTTTTCCAGTTCCAGCCGGCTTGGTGGGCCTCGTCCCAGGCATCGACCACCAGTTCCAGGCCGTTGTCCAGCAGCCCCTTGGTGTCGGTGTACATGCCCGACGGGCCTCCGACGCAGAGTTTGTGGTGTTCGGTTCCCGCACGGGACACCCCGCCAACGATGCGGTGCGCGCCGGGGTGCGCATCGGCCGGGCCGATGACCGCGGCGGCGGCGCCCGAACCAAGAGTGAGGGTCGCGAATTCCCGCAGGTAGTCCTCGCGGGTGGAGTCCTCGGCATTGAGCCGGCGGAACGTGGTTTCCTGGGTCGGCTGGGCATCCTCTCCGGCGACCACCAGGGCGTACTTGATCTGCCCGGAGTCGATCATGTTCGCGGCCAAGGTCATGCCGTTGACGAAGCCCAGGCAGGCGTTGGCCACGTCGAAGTTCATGGCCGAGGACGGCAGTCCCAGGTCGTGGTGGATCTTGGAGGCCACAGAGGGTTCCAGGTTGCGGCGGGTGACCGAGGTGTTGATCAGCAGGCCGATCTCGCCCGGCTCGATGCCGGCCTCGGCCAGGGCCTTGCCTCCGGCCTCGACCGCGGCATCATCGAAGCTGGTCCCCTCCGACCACCAGCGGCGCTCCATCACTCCGGCAACACGTTCCAACAGCTTTTTCGACAAGCGCAGGCGCTTGAGGCTGGGGCCCAGACGTTCGTCGAATTCCCCGGAGGTCATGACCACCGGGGCCTGCACGCTGGTGACGGCCAAGAGGGCCGAATTATGGTGCCGAAACGTTGCATTGCCGTTCAAAATCTAGCCTTTGTGTCGGGGCCGTCGTGCCGGTGTCGGGCGCGAAGAATACGGACGCCGGATCCATCTCAAGGTCCAACGATTAAAAATGTCCTCGTCCTACCGTATTCCCTCGGCGTGCCCGGGGCACACACGGGCGCGCCAAGCGTCGTCCGCGGGGATCGCGTTGCTAGTGCCTGGCCTTGGCCTTTGCGGGCGTGCCATTGACGGGCTTGGTGCAATTGGTGTCCCAGTCGGCCGGGCCGTTTCCGCCCGCGGCGTATTCAGCCAAGGGCACCGCATCGTCGGCCCACGCGGTGAGGATCGGATCGACAATGCGCCAGCATTCCTCCGCTGTGTCTCCGCGCACAGACAGGGTCGGGTCGCCGGAGAGCACGCCGAGGAGGACTTCGCCGTAGGGGAGGAGGTCCGGGGAATTGAGTTCAGCGGCCAGGGTGACGCGGTCCAGGGTGTAGAGGTCGCCGGGGCCGTTGACGTCCAGGTCCAGTGACAGCGTGTCGGGGCCGAATCCGATCCGCAGTTTCGTGGGTTCGTCGGTGCCCTTGAATCCGGTGGGCAGGTGGGAGACCGGGCGGAAGGTGATGATGGCTTCCTTGCGCGCGGTTCCCAGGGCCTTGCCGGCACGCAGGATGAACGGAACCCCGGCCCAGCGCGAGTTGTTGATGTTCAGCGTGACCTCTGCCAGCGTCTCGGTCTTCAATGCCGGCTCCACGCCTTCCTCGCTGGCGTAGTCGGGCACCGGACGGCCCTTCGAGGTGCCGGCGGTGTAGCGGGCACGGCGCGTGTTTTGGGCGGGGTTGCCGGCCAGGGCTGTGGCGCGCAGCACCGAGCCGAGGTGGTCGCGCACGTCGCGTTCCTTCAGTGTCGCCGGGGCGTTCATGGTCAGCAGGCCAAGGATCTGCAAGAGGTGCGACTGGATCATGTCGCGCAGCGCCCCGGCGCCGTCGTAGTAGCCGGCGCGGCCCTCCAGGGCGAGTTCCTCGTCGTAGAAGATTTCCATCTTCTCCACGTGTTCGGAGGTGAACAGGGGCTCGAGCAGGTGGTTGGCGAAGCGCAGGCCCAAGATGTTGAAGACCGTGCCCTTGCCCAGGAAGTGGTCGACGCGGTGGATGTTTTCCTCCGGGACCAGGCGGATCAGCGTGCGGTTCAGTTCCTGCGCGGATTGCTGGTTGGAGCCAAAGGGCTTTTCCATGACCAACAGCGTGGACTCGGGAAGTTCCCCCGGTTCCAGGACCTCGCAGGCCTTCTGGCTCACCGCGGGGGGAAGCGCGAAGTACAGTGCCACCGGCCCTTCAAGGGAATGGACCAGGGCGGCCAGTTCGCCGGGTTTTGTGACGTCGAGTTCGGCGAAGCGGGTGTCGGCGGCAATCTTGTCGAGTTCGGTGCCGCCCTGGCCCGTGGCCTGTTTCTTCGCCGCCGCGCAGACCTCGTTGACGCGCTGTTGCCATTTCTCCTGTGAATAGCCCGGGCCGCCGGCTCCGGCAAGCTTCAGCCCGCGGGCTCGGCCCGAGCCAACCAGCCGGGCCAGGCCCGGAAGCAACAGCCTTCCGGTGAGGTCCCCGGAGGCGCCGAGGATCAATAATGTGGTTACGTGGGTACCGGTCTGGGAGCTTGAATCAGGGTTCACATCTCCAAGACTGCCATGTGTTGAAGAAAGAGCCCCATGTTATTGGTAATCTTGGATGTTGAGTCCAGCGGGTTAGACCGCGCCTAACGCCCACAACGAAAGAAGTGCACGGCACGTGTTCAATTCACTCTCCGACCGCCTGACATCCACCTTCAAGAACCTCCGCGGCAAGGGACGGCTGACCGAGGCCGATATCGACGGCACCGTTCGTGAGATCCGCCGTGCCCTGCTGGACGCCGACGTCGCCGTCACGGTGGTCCGTGCCTTCGTGGCCCATGTCAAGGAACGTGCCCTGGGCGAAGAGGTTTCGGCCTCGCTGAACCCGGGCCAGCAGATCGTCAAGATCGTCAACGAGGAACTCGTCGACATCCTGGGCGGGGAGACCCGCCGGCTGAACCTGGCCAAGGTCGCCCCCACGGTCATCATGCTCGCCGGCCTGCAGGGTGCGGGGAAGACCACCTTGGCCGGCAAGCTGGCCAAGCACCTCAAGGCCCAGGGCCACACCCCGCTGCTGGTGGCGTGTGACCTCCAGCGCCCCAATGCCGTCAAGCAGCTGCAGGTCAACGGCGAACGCGCCGGGGTGCCGGTCTACGCACCGCACCCGGGCGTCTCCTCCGAGTTCGAGTCCGCCACCGGCGACCCGGTGGCAGTGGCGCGCGACGGCGTTGCCGAGGCCCGCACCAAGCTGCACGACGTGGTCATCGTGGACACCGCCGGACGCCTGGGCATCGATGCCGAAATGATGCAGCAGGCAGCTGACATCCGCGCCGCCGTCAATCCGGACGAGGTACTCTTCGTCATTGACGCGATGATCGGCCAGGACGCTGTCAACACCGCCCAGGCTTTCAACGACGGCGTCGGGGTCACCGGCGTGGTGCTCACCAAGCTCGACGGCGACGCCCGCGGCGGTGCCGCCCTCTCGGTGGCCTCGGTCACCGGCAAGCCCGTCATGTACGCCTCCACCGGCGAGAACCTCGACGACTTCGAGATCTTCCACCCGGACCGCATGGCGTCCCGCATCCTGGACATGGGCGACATCCTCACCCTGATCGAACAGGCCGAGCAGAACTGGGACAAGGGCGAGGCCGAGCGGATGGCGAAGAAGTTCGCCGACCGCGAGGACTTCACGCTCGATGACTTCCTGGCCCAGATGGCCCAGATCCGCAAGATGGGGTCGATGAAGAAGATCCTGGGCATGATGCCCGGATCGCAGATCTCCCGCCAGCAGCTCGAGCAGTTCGACGAGTCGCAGATCGACCGGATCGAGGCCATCGTCCGCTCCATGACCCCGCACGAGCGCGTGGCACCGAAGATCATCAACGGCTCGCGCCGCGCACGTATCGCCAAGGGCTCGGGCGTGCACGTCTCCGAGGTCAACTCGATGCTCGAGCGCTTCGGCGAGGCCCAGAAGATGATGAAGAAGCTGGCCTCCGGCGGGGCCATCCCGGGCATGCCCGGCGGGCGTCCAGGCGCCAAGAAGGGTTCCAAGGGCTCGGCCAAGAAGAAGCAGAAGTTCGGGAATCCGGCCAAGGCCGCGCAGCTGGCGGCGGCGGAGGCCAACAAGGCCAAGACTCCCTCGGGTGCGGCCTTCGGCGCCGGGCCCAAGGACTTTGACCCCTCCGAATTGAACCTGCCGAAGGGGTTTGAGAAGTTCCTTGGCAAGTAGCCCCGGGGAGCCGGATGGAGGCGTCGCGCCAGCGTGGCTGATCGCCTCCATGGCGTTCATCTTCGATGAGCCCTCCGGCGTCCAGGCCCACCGACGCCTGAAGGAGACCCTGCGCGCCCGGCAAAGCATTTCCCTGCTGGCCGAACCCGTCTCCTGGGGCAAGCTCTCGGTGGTCGAGATGGTCGTGGCGGTGAACCCCGACGGTTTCATCGTCATGGCCGATGAAGCGGGGGAGATCTCCTTCGGCCAGCAGATCGAGGGATTCGCCATCGCCCTGAAACGTGGCACCGGAGCGCTTTACGCCGACTTCGACGGGGTGGATGCCGAGAGCGGGGAACCTATCGCCGACGACGCGCTCGAGCACCCGACCGGAGGACGATCGGTGCTGTTGGGCACGTTCAAGGAATCCGAGGTGGCGTTCTTTGCCGGTGCCACCAAGACGGCCTGGCAGCACTTCTCCACCGAACACGGCGACGTGGCGGTGCACCAGGGCTACATGCCCGAGATCATGTTGTCGAAGTCGACGTTCCCCGCCATCATGCTCTCGCGCCTTGGCCCGCGCTTTTCCATGGTCTTCTGGTTCGAGGGCCAGAGCCGAAAGCTCCACGGCTACCCGGGCTTCGGCCACGGCTGGTCGGTCGCTGCCGAGCCGGTGCTCGACCCCGTTTCGGGCACCAAGGCGGCCGAGGTTTCCGACTTCCTCACCCGCGAATGGCTCGCGCCGGACCTGGAATCCATTGCCCGGCTCTCCGAATACGGCATCGGCGAGGACGTGATCACCCAGCTCAACGAGGCACTTGCCGGCAGCGGGTCGGTCGAGAAGTTGCGCGCCGTGCTGGAAATCTTTGGCAGGCCCCGTGCCTTGGCCGACTACGTCGAGGATGGCACGGTGCCGGAATCTGCGCACCTGGTCGAGCCCCGCGGACTGGGCCCAACCGTTGCCAAGGCCATGGGCGCCGACGCGCGCGAGGCCAAGGGCATCCGCAAGTTCTTCAACATTCTTTCCTGGCGACCCCGCACGCAGGTCCTTTGGGGCCTGTTCGAGGCGGTGGTTGCCATGGCACTGGTGCTGCTCACCGACTGGCAGCAACCCTGGCTGCCATTCTGGGCCGTGGCGCTCATCGCCGCGCTCTGGGGAGTTGACGCACTGTCGAACATCGGCATCGGCACCTGGCGGCTCACCCGGGATCGTCGCTCGGGCCACTAGCAAGTACCCCCAACTCCCGGCCGGACTGCGCACACGATGTCCGCTGGCGGGGTCCGGGCCCCGGCCCTTTGCCGTCGATTCCGGGCCGACCAGGACAGCACGCACCCATGCGACCATGGGGGCGACTCCGGGACGCGCAGTGTTTCCCTCGCCGACAGGTCATAAGCCGTCCAGTGAAGCGATTCCCTGCCTCCGATGTCAAAACCCTTGTGCCGAGGCGGAACTATTGCTTTGCTCTTATTGACAGGGTTTTCCCGGGCGCCCCAGAGCTCCGGAAGACCGCATCGTGGCAGCGCCGATGGCCGCCGGGATACGTTGAGGACCCCACATGGGGCCGCTGTCTCCAACGGCGTCGACACGCAACGACGGGCCATTCACCAATTCACATCGAGTCCAGAGATAACCGAACCGGGGCGCGAGGAGAATCATGCGCTGTGAAAGGTCATGGGCGGCCGGGTATCCATGGCAGACATCGCTTCCAAGGCGCGGACCTATTGGAGGAAGACCATGAACGTCAATGATTTCAGTGCCCCCTACCCACCGGGGGTCCCGTTGGATCGGCAAGCAGTTCGGCCCACCGTGCAGCCGGCAATCAAGAACCAGTGGACCGATACCGCCAGACGGACGGCGACCGGACCCGCCCCTCCGGCAGTGGGCCCCTCCGGTCCGGCCGTAGATGGGGAAGCCGGTAACGACGCGCCGGGACCGGTCGTCTCCGGGAGCGAGTCCGCGGGGAGCCATATTGCGCGGGACCTTGGGGATGAGGGGTCCAGATTGTTCTCCACACTCGTCGGCGAGATCGGGAACCAGGCCTCCCGCCAGCAACGCCGGGTCGCCACCACGCTCCGTGAAATCAGCGACGAATTCGCGTGGATGCTGCATGACGGTTCAGCCAGGGGTCTGGCCGCGAACGTCGTCGAACGGGCAACGGTGTACAGCGCAAACGCGGCTGATTGGTTGGACGGTCGGGACCCCGGCGACCTTGTTCAGGAGACCAAGCGGTTTGCGAAGCGACACCCGGCGGCATTGCTTGGAATTGCCCTGGGCGCCGGCCTGGTTGCCGGCCGTCTGACCCGGAACGCCAGCGAAGGTGTGTCCGTACGGGAGGCAAACGACGCACGGACAGGCAGGAACCCGGTGTCCGTAGAGCGTCCATGGAATGACTCCGCGATGCAGCCGGCGAAAGGTGCGAACATTGGCGGCATCGAGCCTCGGCGCACCGAAGGCGAGCCCGATGTTGGAGGAAAGCCTTCGGGACTGCACGGCCTGGGGCCGGGATTCAGCCGACCATGAGCAGGAAACCAGCGGACGTCCAGCCCGAAGGCACCTTGGATTCGCCCCGCACCCATGGGTCGGACCGGAAGCAGCTCCATGCTCTGGAGGACCGGTTCAAGGGATTCACCGAAAAATTTGATGTCATCGTCCACCAGCAGATCGGGCTGGTCAAGGGCGAGATCCGGATCCTCTACCGGACGGTGCGCAAGGGGGTGAGGCTCTATGCCGGGGCCCTCCTGGCCGGACAGTTCGCGTTCCTCTTCCTGGCATTGGCCGCCCTGGCAGGCCTGGCAACCTGGATCGGCTGGGGATACGCAGGACTTCTTCTGGCAGCGTTCTGGGTCATCATCGCCGCCGTACTCATCGGCATGGGCAGGAACGGGTTCGAAGCTTTCGATGGCTTGCCCGATGGCAACGCAACCCACCGGGAGAGGCCCCCGAAAACCAGTTCCCGGCACACGGCACCGTGAAACGCGCGCCGGAGACGGAAAGGATGCGCTTGGACGATGAAGCATGACACTTCCCGGCTTCCGCCGGGGATGCCCTGGGGGGACCGGGAAGGAGGTTTCGAGCGGGACAAGCAAGGTAGGGGACCTGTCTCGCCTCATCCTTCCGGAACGGAAAAAAATTGGTTTACCCCCCGAAGAAGACCATACAATAGGAGCAACCATGGCTACGTGCGATATGTGCGGCAATGACTATGACAAGACCTTCACGCTCACCCGGGGCGGGGAGACCCGGACGTTCGACAGTTTTGAATGTGCCATCCACATGATGGCACCTGCATGCGCCCACTGCGGATGCAGGATCCTGGGCCACGGCGTGGAAAGTGAGACCGGTATGTACTGTTGTGCCCATTGCGCCCGCGAGGCGGGGCACGCGCAGGCAACCGACAGGGCCTGACAATCGCGAGGCGTTCGCTCGGCTCACGGGAGGGGCATTGGCCCCGACCGGAAAATGAAAGCCCGGAGGGCGGAGGGCGAGGCGAGAACGCGTTGCTCTCAGCCTTTCGTGGCCACTTTCCTCGGTAGTCCCGCGACGTGGGGAATGTCGCCGGACTCTTTTCGGGCTGCGGCGATTTCCGCGGCGGGGACACCGTGTTCCAGCGCCGCGCGCGTGATGGCGTCCAAGGTTTCCTGGCGTTGTCTCAGCAAGAGCCGAGCGGCCGCCACGTCTTCGCTGGCTGCTCGGATCAGGTCCAACTCATGCACGGCACTTTCCTTTCACTGGCCGCTTCAATGCGGCCTCTTATCTTCGGTCAATTCGTTCGTCAGGCAGGCTGGACAACTGGAACGCGGACAGCGTGCTGGTCGATGCTTCCGGCACATCATGGGCGGCTTGCTTCGGCACTCGTTTCGAAGGGACAGTCCGTCCTTCGGCATCCGATGGTGTCATGCCAGCCTCTTTCCGCTCATCCCAAGTCAAGCATTGGCCAGCTGGTGGATCAATGAATGGGAGTCAGATGCGCCCGTGTTCCCGTCCCGTCGCCGCATTAAGGATGGAATGCGGCGTTAGCGGCGGTTGGGTGGTCCGCACCGCCAGGAATGCCTCGCACCGGCCGCACCAGCATTCAATCTCCCAAGTTGCCGGTTCGGAACTCCGATGCGGAAGGGGGATGACTTTTTCGAAGACGAGGTAGTGATCGCTTTGGCAGCTTTCACAGATGACTGCCGAACCATTTTTTGGCGAGGCTGGCGACGTAGGGACGCGCATGGCGGCCGCCGGCACGGGCAAGGAACCGTGACGTTGCGGTTCCGCAAGCAATTGGGGGGACTTCATGAACCCGATCCTCGAGTTTCGCTGTAAGACAACGGGTTCCCGGGGACTGGAGAAGCGCCGTGTGGCTGGCGGAAGAATCCGCCAATTGAAGACCTTTTGATTATGTAGGTGAGGTGTCGCGGAGCACAAGCATTTCGACATCCACGCGTCCATGTTCGTCACACGCCCCGGGGAGGGCCGACTGAGCACACACCTCATCCAAGGACGTCGAATGCAATAGCTCATGAGCTAAAGGATTCGGGCGTTCGTGTTTAGCGGTGACCACCTGGAGCGGTACAGAGCTCACCCACGGTGTCCTCCACGCCCATCGAGCAAGAGGTCGAGCACCGCACGATCCGGCCGGTGCCCGGGATTGGCAACCACGCCACGTTCAAAGAGCGCAATCACCCGAGGGTTCACGTAGGAGTCCCGGGCGACGGCGGGGGTGTTGTGCAACCAGTCGGCGGCTTCCTGGATGGCGGCGGTGACGGCTGCGGGCGACGTGGCCCCCGCCCGCTGGGCACGGCCCAAGGACACGGCCGCCACTACGGTGCCCTGCCATGTGCGAAAGTCCTTGGCGGTGAACCCATGACCGGCAACGTCGCCCAGATAAGCGTTAACCTCGGTATCCGATACTGCCGTCCATTGCTTCCGGCGACCGTTTGCCACGGCGTGGCAGATCGCCGGCCCCGAGCCGGGTGTGCGCGGCAGCGAGGAAAAAAAGTCGGCCAGTAGGGGATCGCTGATCGTCACGTCCCAGGTTCCGGATGATTTGCCGGAGAAATGCAGGTGTACGGTGTGCCTCTCGGTTTCAACGTGTCGCTTGAGCAGCGTGGTCGCGCCGAAAGAACCGTTCTCCTGGGCATAGGCAACGCCGCCGATCCGAAGTCCGGCTCGGTCCATGAGCCGTACGGCAGCTGCCAGCGCCCGTCGTCTGGGGTCTTCGGTCTGCTTAAGGTCACGGGTCACAATGCGGCGGAGAACCGGGAGTCGCTGGGCGAAGGCCAGGGAGCGGATGAATTTTTCGTCATCGCGCACCTCGCGCCAGCGGGCATGGTAGAGGTACTGCGTGCGTCCCGCTGCGTCCACCCCTGTTGCCTGGATGTGGGCCTTGGGGGAGGAAGCGATCCAGACCTCCGTCCAGGCCGGGGGAATCGCGAGTTGCCTGATTCGCTCGAGCAGCCGCTCCGAGCGGATCCGCCGCCCGTTGGCCGACAGGTAACTGAAGCCGCGCCCGGCAACCTGCCTGCGAATGCCCGCGGTACCGGGCGCCACGCGTTCAAGGCCATCGTGCATTTACGCGCCCTTGCGGGACTTGCTTTTTGCAGCGGGGGCATCGGCGGTCTTGGTTGTCGTGGTCTTCTTTTTCGCCGGTGTCTTCTTCTTCTCCGGCGTCTTTTTTGTGCCCGTCGCCTTCTTGCCGGTAGCGCTTTGCCCCTCCGTGCCGCCCTTGTCCTTGTCCTTGGGCTGGCCCTTCCGGGCAATGCTGCGCTTGAGCGCCTCCATCAAGTCAATGACGTCCCCGGACTCGGTCTCCTGCGTATCGGTGTCCTTCGCGCCGAAGGTCTTTTCGGTGTCAAGGGAATCGCCTTGCTTGAGCTTCTCCTCGATCAGCGTACGCAACTGGGCCTGATAGTCGTCCTCGAATTCCTCGGGAGTGAAATCGGCGCTGAATTGCTGGACGAGGGCCGCCGACATCTTCAGCTCCTGCGGACTGATCTTGCTGTCCTTCCGGGCCTCCGGGAAGTCAGCCTCGCGGACCTCGTCCCCCCAGAGCAGCCCCTGGAGCACCAAAACGTCCCCGCGCACGCGCATGGCACCCAATCGGGTCTTCTGCCGCAGCGCAAACTTCACCACCGCGGTCAGTTCGGTCTCTTCAAGGGTGCGGCGCAGCAGCGAGTAGGCCTTGGGCGATTTCGAATCGGGGGCGAGGTAGTAGCTGCGTTCGAGCATGATGGGATCAATTTGATCGCTGGGCACAAACTGAACCACCTCGATCTCCCGGCTCTTCTCCGCTGGAAGGGCTTCCATGTCCGAGCCGCTGAGCACCACCGTCCGCTCACCGTCGTCATAGGCCTTGTCGATGTGCTCGTAGTCGATCTTCTTGCCGCAGACCTCGCAGCGGCGCTGGTAGCGAATTCGGCCGCCATCGGCGTCGTGCACCTGATGGAGTTGGACGTCGTGGTCCTCCGTGGCGCCATAGGCCTTGACCGGCACATTGACCAGCCCGAACGCGATGGATCCGGTCCAGATTGCTCTCATGTTCCCAGTCAAGCACCCGGGGCATTCGGTGACCAGAGAATGCGCATCCATTCCCTCCTTCTATGTCCGGTCGTCCGCGGGCTTCAGGTCGCTGGTCGCAGGGCCCTCGATCAAGATGCCCGAGGGAGTGAAGCGGGAGCCATGCAGCGGGCAGTCCCAAGAACGTTCCTCGTCGTTCCAGGTGAGGATCCCGCCCAAATGGGTGCAGACGGCCGAGACCCGACAGGTACGCCCATCCACGATTGATTCGGCGACGGGGTGAACGCCGTCATGGACCACCCTGCCATCTGTTCGTCCCGGCGCGGTTGCCTCGTCGTCGTCGGGGGCTTTTTCGGCGACGCGGGAATTGGACTCGGTCAGCGCGTGCGCCCAACCGGTCACCAGCCCCTTGGCAACACCCGCATTGAATTTGCCGGTTTCGGCCAGTGCCGCGGCACCGGAGGTGCGATGGGCCAACACCGCGCCCCAGGGGGTCTCCTCGCCCAGGATTTCGGTTGAGAGCCTCAATGCGGCAGCGACGGCGTTGGTCATGCCCCACTTGTTATATCCGGTGGCGACGTGGATCCGGCCGCCGCCGCGCGGCATCGGACCGACGAACGGCACGGCATTGACTGAACGGTAGTCCTGTGCGGACCAAGCGTGCGTGCGTTCGGCCACCGTGAAGTGCTCCTTGGCCCACAGGTCCAGGTCCCGGGCAGCTGCGCTTGGGGACCCTGCGCCAACCGGGTGGCCATTGCCTCCCACCAGCAATACGGGCTTTCCGTGGCGTGTGGCAGTGCGCAGGGAACGACCTGGGTTCCCGACCGAGAGATACATGCCTTGCGGAAAGGGCCGGCCGTCGGGGGCACCGGTGTAGGCAGCGAGGTAAGACCGGGAAGGTTCCAGTTTGGCGAAGAATCCACCCCTGTCCAAGACAGGGGTGCCGGTGGCGATGATCAGCGTGTCGGCGAACAGCAATCCTTGACTGGTGGTGATCTCCACGGGTGCGGAATTGCCCGCGCCGGTGAGACGGGTGTCCTCAAAGACCTTGACTCCGCGGGCGCGGACGTCGTTGCATAGGGCCGTCAACACGTCCACGGGGTCGAACTGGGCCTGGTCGCGCAGGACGAGGGCTCCGGCAACCGCGTACGGCAGCCCGATATCCGGATCCTCCAGGGTGTCGATTTGCAGTCCGGCTTCACTGCTGGCCTCCGCCTCCTTTTCGAGTTGTTCGCGGCCCGAGGCATCGACTGCATAGGTGAAGGCATCACGGGATTGGTGCGGTACCCCGACCTCGTCAAGATACCGCAATAGCCAGGACTGTCCCTCCTTGTTCCCTTCCATATAGGCATGTGCGACTTCCGCAGGGAAATTCTTGCGGATTTCCTGCATCGTGGTGCCTTGAAGCAGACTCAGCTTCGCCGTGGTGTGCCCGGTGGTCCCGGCGCCCACGAATCGGGACTCGATCACTGCCACGCGCAATCCGGCCCTGCTAAGAAGCAGCGAGCTAACCAGACCGGTGAGGCCGGCCCCGGCCACCACCGCGTCGTAGTGCCCGTCGGGTACGAAGAGGTCTGTTGCAATGCCAGGTCGAGGATCTAGCCATATCGAGTCCATGGTGTGCTCCTTGGGTTGCTTCTGCGGTTTTTTGTGGTGTCAGCGTCACTGGAGTGTTTCCCTCCAGCTACTGGGGACGCCTATTCTTCGGGTCATTTTCCAGCAAGGCATCCGAAAGCTTGGCCGCTGACTCGACCTGGGTGAAAAGCGGATCGCAGTCCGGCCCCCGTCCTGCGTTGTTGCCATGTGCGATCCATCCCTTGCGCTTCGGGTTCTCCCCAAACAGGAGCTTGAATTGGCAAAGCTGGCGGGCCAACCAATCCGTCAGGGGTCTTGTCCAGCAAAGTTCCGGGGATAGCGGATTGACTGATAAGGCCAGCATCTCGATCCCGCTCTCGTGGTCTTTGCTTCCCCGTTCGCGATCCGTCCCACCCTTCTGCATACCTGACATAGAGATCAGCAGATTGTTTGACCATTCGTTCAAGATCGACGAGCGAATCCAGCATCGGGACATCCACTGGTTTGCTTTCTCGCTCGCCCTGCCATGGGCTTGGATGGATCGCTGGCATATGGATCCAACGCGTGATGGCGTGCTCGATATCGAGGGAGGGTCGAAGGACCACTCGTCTGCGTCGTTCGCCTGTGTGGTTCACTCTGTTAGCGCCGATGTGCCAGGACGGCTGCCGTGGGACGTCTTCTCGAAACGCGGAGATTGCGCGTGATGTCCGGCTCATGGGAGCAATTGCGGACTGCTCATCAGCAAACGGTCCCTTTGTTGGCAGTCGCGGTCGTCGGACCTCATCCTTCCGTGACTGTGCAAAACCGAATTCGGTTATGACTCTCCTGGATCTGGCGTTCTGCGCCATGCTTCGCCCCTTGCACGTCGGCGGGAAAAACATCGTAGTCATTCCGGGCGACCCAGGGTTCCCTGACCAAGCCCGGCAGTTGCATTGGTTTCGACGGTGCCCAGTCCTCGATCACGGGACCGTCGCCCGCTAGCTAGTATTCGCCGCGCAGGCGGCTCTGAGCTCTGCTAACCGAGCCATATGACGGTCCCATGGTCGGGCTGTGTAGTTCGACTCTAATGGCACTCTTGCCATGCAAGGAAGGACTTTACACGTTGCCCGGAACATTCAATATCGACGTATTTATCGAATCGCGTGGAAGGCATCTCCAGTATCGGAATATTACGGGGTTGAATCACCTGGAGGACCTTCGGTGCAACCGGAATTGAAGGCGATGGAAGGTTTTTACGGTTCAAAAGCCACCTCGGCGAGTCGCCAAAAACGGGTTGTCACGTCGGTGCTGGTTTATTACATTAGGTCTCGTCATCCCGCTCGTATAGGGGTCGAAGATACAAAAGGAGAAGAATCATGGCAGATGAATACAACTCCGGACAGTTCGGAAACCAAGACGAAAACGAGAACCAAGATCTGATCGGCGGGGAGGCCGATGCTGGCAGCTTCGGCAACGGACAAAGCACGGATGGCTCGGAAATGGTCAGTGATTTAGGCGGCGATGGCGGCGGCCAGGAGTCCGGTGGGTTCGGCGGCGGTGGCCAGGAGTCCGGTGGGTTCGGCGGTGGCCAGGAGTCCGGTGGATTCGGCGGTGGCCAGGAGTCCGGTGGGTTCGGTGGCGGCGATGGCGGTGGCCAGGAGTCCGGTGGGTTCGGCGGTGGCCAGGAGTCCGGTGGGTTCGGCGGTGGCCAGGAGTCCGGTGGGTTCGGTGGCGGCGATGGCGGTGGCCAGGAGTCCGGTGGGTTCGGCGGTGGCCAGGAGTCCGGTGGCGGCCAGGAGTCCGGTGGGTTCGGCGGCGGCGACGGCGAACCCCTCGAGTCCGAGCAGCTCGGCGACCGTACCGGTAGCAGTGAAGACGAGACACTTGGCGAATTCGGCAACGAGGATCGTTAAGTATCGAGCGTGTGTCCAATAGAGGACGAGAACACCTTCAGTGGTCGCTGTTCTTCGGAACGGCGACCACTGTCGCTTGGTTAGGGTAAGTGTCTTTCGGTTGAGCGTCAACACTCCGCGTTGACTCACTAGTAATGCTCGCGAAATGAGGTGCGTGCCTCATTTAAGAATGCTCGCGAAACTCTGGCCACCAGGGCGGGCAGCAGGCTGTGCTGGGGAGATGAAACAGGGGATATCGATGCACACCCGGCGAGAGCTCGTCAGCGGCTTCGCCGCCGAGTATGCGAAAGGGACCAAGGGACAGAAGGGCGTGATGCTCGACTACCTGTGCGCATCGACCGGCTGGTCAAGGGCCAACGCCCGCCGGCGTCTGGCCACGGAACTGCGTAAGCCCGCACGCGGGATTCCGAAGCCCCTGCCGCGGCGCAGGCCCCGCAAGTACGGGCCGGCGGCCCTCAAGCTCCTGGAACGAATCTGGACGCTTTCCGGAGAGCCCTGCGGGAAATACTTGGCTCCGATCATGGCCGACGAGCTCGAGCGTTTGGAACGCTTCGACGAACTCGGGACAGTGGCGGGACTGCTGACCGACGAGGTCAGGGACGAGCTGCTATCCATGTCGGCCTCCACGATGGATCGGTATCTGAAGCCGTTGCGCGCCGCTCGATACCCCTCGGCACTGTCCTCGACCAAGCCCGGGGCGATGCTGCGTTCGGAGATCCCGGTGCGGTGGTCGGGCACGCCCATGGAGCAGGAACCGGGGTTCTTCGAGATCGACACCGTCGCCCACTGCGGACACAGCCTCAAGGGCGAGTTCCTGTATTCGATCACCCTGACAGATGTGTTCACCGGGTGGACCGTGAACACGTGTGTGAAAAACCGTGCGCACAGCCATGTCGTGGCCGGGGTCGACCTGCTGGTCCGGTCCCTGCCCTACCCGATGCGGGCCCTGGATTTCGACAATGGCGGTGAATTCATCAACACCCAGCTCATCGAGTGGGCGCAGGAACGAAACATTGATCTGACTAGGGCGCGGGCGTATAAGCATAACGACAATGCGCATGTCGAGCAGCGAAATCGGGATTGGGTCCGTCGCCATGCCTTCAGGTTCCGCTACGAGGGTCCGGAGGAGATGGCCCTGCTCAATGAGCTCTGGGCGCTGGTGAACCAGCGCAAGAACCACCTGCTGCCGATGGTCAAGGCCAACGGCTACGGCACCGCACGTTCGGGTCGCAGGAAGCGGACTTATGACCGGCCGCGGACCGCGTACCAGCGCATCATGGATCTGGAGGCCATGGACCCGGAACATGCCAAGGCCCTGGCGGGCATCCACGGGGACCTGAATCCGGCGGCCATCACTCGCCGCATCAATGCCATCCAGAACCATCTCATCAACCGGGCCAAGATGCGCGCGCAGTCCGGGGATGCCCTATTTGGCGAGCAAATTAGTTGAGGCATGCGGGATTATTTCGCGAGCATATTGACATGAGGCAAGGCGCACTCCAAGAGCCCGTTGTTCCGATTGTTCAATTGACATCGGAAACTCAGCATTCATCTCACGCTACTAGGTGGGGACGCAACTGCACTTCCCGCACTCGGCCGCCCATTAGTTGAAAATGCCGCGCGAGAGTGGGCCGCTGCGATTCACGAGCCTTTGACGGGTTGCCGGAGAATGTGGATCTTCGTTCATTGGAGTAGCTTCAAACGGATTCGATCGACCTGAACCGAAGCAGACCGACAACGTGATAGTAGACGTGGCACGGGCGATGTCGTGGACCTCCAGTGCGAGGCAATCAATCCTGCTCATTCCCATAGGATCATTCCCGCAGGGCCCAAATTCACAGCCAGAAAATCATGCGCTCCCAGTCGCCTGTCCTTGCAGTATTCCGGCACTGCGGAGGTTCCGTGGCTCCTCCCTGTATTGCAGACGCGAGCTCCGCTTGAGTCGATGAAAAGTAGTCGCGATCGGTCCTCCGTACGTCAATTGACGATGGATGATTCAAGGCGCCACGTTTCCCACCCGCCGACGTGTACGCCAACGCTGGGCCTGGAGTCCGGTCGAAGGCCAGTTTCCGCTCTAGACACCCTCTACGGTTATTGACGACTCAACCTCAAAGCAACGGCAACGACCGTCCTCAAGGCTGTTTCTGACGGCCGCTCCGAAGCGCCGCGACAGAGATCCCAACAATTTTCATGGGGTCGATGTCAAAAAGGTTGTGTCCGCGCGATTCTCTTGTTTTGCTAATTGATATCGCGGATCCTTTAGCAGCGGGGATCCAGCGGTTAGGTTCGGCATGGAAAGTTTCCTCTCTTGATCCTGAGCAAAGCGCGAACATTCAGGAAGCCGAAATACTGAGAACAAGTCAAGTTCATTGATTCGCATACGCGCCAAGGACCCGGTGCGATGCACGCACGGTGTCCCGCCACACAGGCTGCGGGTCACGAAATCCGACGAATACTGCCCCACGGGGCGTGGATCAATTGGAGGTCAACCAATGAGTGAGAATGATTTCAACGCCGCATACCCGCCAGAGGGAAACATGGGCAACGCAGGTCGTGTGCCCCCACCGAAGACGGGAGGACACAACGTCCAAGCGCATCGGAATGACCCGGTTTCCGAGCCGTTCGAGACGGGCGATCCCATTGTGCCGCCGGAACCACTTCTGCCTCCCGATCTAGGTGGACCCAGTACCGCCGGCGGCGACGCGAAAGTCTCCGGCGCCCCTGTGGTGGGCGCTCCTCAGCCGGGTTCCACGTCCGGGAAAAGCCAAGAAGCCAAGGTACAGGCTCGCGAACTGGCCGAAGACGGCAAGGAATCCGCCAAGCACGTAGGCCAGGCAGCCAAACGAGAGGCGGAGTCTGTACTCGACGACGCGAAAAAGCAGACCAGCAACCTGCTGGATGAACTTGGCTCGGACGTGAAGGCCCAGACCGCCGTCGCGCAGGAAAAAGTTTCCACGAACCTGCGCCAGATCAGCGATGAACTTCGCTCCATGGTGCAGTCCTCGGACGCCTCGGGCACTGCATCAAACCTCGTGGCCCAAGCGGCCCGCTATAGCGGCGACGCCGCGCAGTGGCTTGGAAACAAGGAGCCGGGCGACATCCTCCACGAAGTCAAGGACTTTGCCCGACGTCGTCCCGGGGCCTTTTTGGGCATCGCACTTGGTGCAGGATTGCTCGCCGGCAGAATCACCCGAAACGCCGGAAGCGGTCCAGATGCCTCCGAAAAGTCCCGGGCCTCAACGGCGCAAATTCCCGAAATGGGCGAACCACGGGACGTAAGTCCTCTTCCGCCAACGGTTAACCAAACCATGGGTTCAGGTGCCATCGGCGGCACAGGCATCGACCCGGGGGTGGAGTACTACCCGCCCACGGGTCGACGGAGCGAACAGGGGTTCAGCGGATCATGAGCGAATTCCCGACAAATACCGGTGCCCATCAGGCCGGCGCTCCGCCGAACGCGGAAACCACCAATGCTGCCGCGGACCTGTCGTTGGGAGACCTCTTTAGTGACCTGACACAGAACGTTTCGAACCTGGTACGCCAGGAAACCGAACTTGCCAAGGCCGAACTACGGGCTTCGGCCCGATCTGCAAGTAAGGGGGCGGGGCTCTACGGAGGCGCAGGAGTTGCAGGTCACTTCGTCCTGCTTTTCCTGTCCATAGCGGCCATGGTCGGGATCGCGAACTGGGTCGGCTACGGCTGGTCCGCCGTCATCGTTGCGGTGGTATGGGCCATTGTCGCCGCGGTCATGGCAAGCGTTGCCAAGAAGCAATTCAAAGAGGTGAAGGGGCTTCCCCAGACCGCCGAAACCATCAAGGACATCCCGCCAGCATTCAACCCCAAGGAGGAAACCCCATGAGCAGGGAGCCGGAAGAGATTCGTGATGACATTGAGCGTACCCGCGGAAACCTCAGTGAGGACGTGGACGCCATTGCCGACAAGGTCAGTCCCTCGAGTATTGCCCACCGGCAAAGCGAGCGGATTAAGGGTTCGGTACGTCGGGCCAAGGACGCGGTGATGGGCAGCGTTGAAACCGCGGGGGAAGATGCGAGCGGCATGTTGCATAATGCCCCGGACACCATGGTCTCCAAGACCCGTGGGAACCCGCTGGCAGCGGGGCTCATCGCCTTTGGTGCCGGACTTCTCGTCTCTTCCCTCATACCGGGTAGCGACCAGGAACGCGAGATGGTTCATACGCTAAAGGAGAAAGCGGAGCCATTGACCGATGAACTGTCCGCGGCTGCCAAGACCATCGCCGAGGACATGAAGGAACCGGCAACCGAGGCCGTGGAGAACCTGAAGTCCTCCGCTCGCGAATCGGCCGATACACTCCGGACGGAGACGGCCGACGAAGCCAGCCACCTGAAGGACCACGCCGGCGGAGCCGCGGCGAATGTATCGGACTCGGGCGGAACGACGGGCGCAACACCGCGCACCACCACGGATGGCGGGGCAGCTTTCCCCGATCCGCCACGCACGAGCGGCGGATTCCAGTAGCGCAAGGCGTTGTGCCGCGGGACCGGGGGATCCCGGCCCCGCGGCACACTGCTGTGCACCTCGTTCCCGCGCCCATCGATCGAATCGGGCTGTGACGGCCTGCTTCGCCGAACCCCGGGGCGATCTCTCTAGCCGCTGCGGCCACAAACACACACCAATTGAATCCACCACGCTTCGGGAGGAAACCATGAAGGCATTGACCTGGCAGGGAAAACGAAAGATCGAGTTCACGGAGGTGCCCGATCCGTGCATTGAAGAGCCCGGGGACATCATCATAAAAGTAACATCGAGCGCAATCTGCGGATCCGACCTCCACCTCTACGAATTGTTGGGACCGTACATGCACGCCGGCGATGTTGTGGGTCACGAACCCATGGGCATTGTCGAGGAAATCGGGTCGTCGGTTTCCAGGGTGAAGGTCGGGGACCGGGTGGTCATACCCTTCAATATCTCCTGCGGCAGCTGCTGGATGTGTGAGCGCGGACTGCAGTCGCAGTGCGAGGTCACCCAGGTGCGGTCCCACAACAAGGGGGCTGCATTCTTTGGTTACTCGGAACTTTATGGCCGGGTGCCCGGAGGACAAGCGGAATACCTACGTGTTCCCCATGCCGATTACGGCGCGATCGTGGTCGGAAAGGAACTGCCCGACCACCGCTACCTCTTCCTTTCCGACATCCTGCCCACCGCTTGGCAGGGCGTGGCCTACGCCGATGTCCCGCAAGGGGGGACCCTGGCGGTCTTCGGGCTAGGACCAGTGGGCCAGCTTGCCGCACGCATCGGCACGCACCTGGGCCAAAGGGTGATTGGAGTGGACCCCGTGCCCGAACGCCGGGCCATGGCCGAACGCCACGGCATCGAGACCATGGACTTTGGCAAACACATTGCCAAGGAACTATTGGATGCAACGGGCCGGGGACCGGACGCAGTGCTGGATGCGGTGGGGATGGAAGCCCACGACTCCCCGGGAGCCCAGGTGTTGCAACAGGCCACCGGGCTGCTACCGGACAAGATTGCGAAGCTGGCCCTTGAAAAGGTCTCGGTTGATCGCACCGCAGTGCTTCACGCGGCCGTGGCCTCGGTGCGCCGGGGCGGCACGATTTCCCTCAGTGGCGTGTATTCCGGGGCGGCTACTCCCATGCCCATGTTGGAGATGTTCGACAAGCAGATCCAGTTGCGTCAGGGGCAATGCAATGTCCGGCATTGGACCGAGGAGCTACTTCCCTTGGCCGAGGACACAACGGACCCCTTAGGTTTGGATGATCTGGTGACACACACGGTGCCCCTGGACCGTGGCCCTGAACTCTATGAGACATTCCAGAAGAAGCAGGACGGCTGCATCAAGGTCGTGTTGCAGCCCTGATCGGGGGAATGGGGAAGGGGAACCGGACGTGTTGTCCGCGATCCCCTTCCCATTCCTTTGCCCACCGGGCTACGTGTTCCTTCGTTCGTTTGCGTCAGGATCCTCGTCGCGTGCCGTGGCTTCCAGACGAAGATCCTTGCCCTCCTGTATGTCCTTTTCCTCGCGTTTCCGTAGCTTGTCGCTGGCCTTGGTGTCGCGAGGCGGCAATTGAAGTGATGCCTCGGCCTCTATGCCGCCTTGCAATTCGCGAGCCCGTTCTGCTTCACTGTCGAAGATGGCGCCGAAGAGCAACGACAGATTGGCAATCCAGATCCACAGCAGCATCACGATGACTCCGCCAATGGTTCCGTAGGTCTTGTTGTAATTGCCGAAGTTCGAGACGTAAAAGAAGAAGCCCAGGGTCGCGATCGCCAGGATGAGCAAGGCAATGGCCGAGCCGGGACTGAGCCAGTGGAACTTTGGTTGCTTGACGTTGGGGGTGCCGTAATAGAGCACCGCTATCAGGACTATGGCGAAAAGCACCAGCACCGGCCACTTGGCAATGTTCCAGATACTGACCGTGGTTTCGCCTAAACCGACGGCGTCGCCGATGGTTTGGGCCAGCGGTCCGGAAATGACGAGCAGTATCGCCATGCCGGCGGTCATGAGGAGCAGTACGAGGGTCAGCAACAGCAACAGCGGTTTCAGTTTATAGAACGGGCGTCCCTCTTCCACGTCGTAAATACGATTCATCGCCCGCCCGAAGGCTCCGACGTAGCCGGAAGCACTCCAGAGTGCACCCAGGAGACCGGCGATCAATGCCAGTCCGGCCGATGGCGTACTGGCGAGCTGTTCGATGGGCTGGCGCAAGGTATTTGCGACTTCGGGGCTCGCAATGCCTTCAAGCACCTGCATCATCGTCTGAGTGGTGCTTTCGGCTTGTCCCACGACGCCGAGCAACGAAACCAAGGCAAGGAGGGCAGGGAATAGCGAAAGCATTGCAAAGTAGGTCAAGGCGGCGGCGAGGTCAGTGCATTTTTCACGCGAGAATTCCCTGATGGACCGGGTGAAGATGTACTTCCACGATGTCCCATTCAAATCCGTGGGACTTTCCGGCTTCCGTTTGTCGTCGGGAGCGGGAGCCGACCTGCCCTTGGCTGCGGTATCGGCTGCTGATCCGCTGTGGCTGTTGGATCCCTTGGGGCTGGGCATAGAACACCTCGGCAATCTATTGTCTTCCGTGGATATTTTCCTGCTTGCCAAAAGTTAAACACGACCCCTCGGACGGAGCAACGATTTTGACATTCGTTGGAACCAACACACGGCAAAGTTTCGTTCAGTCCATCTTTTGATCGTCCATCAACTACTCCGCCGCCTGGGACTGTAACCCGGACACAGGGTCCGATGGCCGGACGCGGTGCCCGTGTCTGTCATCCAGGGCGATGGGCCACCGCGCCCACGGTCTCGTCGAGCCGGGTCCAGGGTCCGGCGGGATCTTGAATTGCCCGCGGTGCACATGCAGGGGGGGGCGGGCTGAGACTTCCATGACCAGGTCCCCGCGTGATTGTCGGAGTCACGACAGGGAAAGAATGCGAAACGTGACCACCGTAACGACTACGCACGGCATGCGAGAGATCACTTTAGGCCATAAGATTGGTACTTACGGTTAAGCAAAGAGCCGTTGGCATGCCTTTCGGGATCCAACCCCTAGCGAATGCCCCCAGACGTACCGGAATCCCGGTTTTTTCCATGGGGCATGGACGCGTTCGATCCCAGGCACAACGGAAACGGCAAATTGAACGTGGCCAGTAACACGACCGCACATCCCGACGCAGCTGAATCGTCCATCAGCGACTATCTCCAAGGCTTGATTCTGGAGAGCAAAGACATCGAAGAGTTCCTCAATGGCCTCGCTAGCCATGCCGCACTTATTCTCTCCAACGACGATGACCAAGTCTTGTGTGGAATCACCCTTCTGCGAGACCGGAAGGCCGCAACCGTTGCCAGCAGCAGTGATCACGCTCGGCAAATGGACGAAATCCAATACAGTTTCGGCGACGGTCCGTGTATGACCGCAGCCCGAGACCAATTGACGATCGAGATCCCGGACCTCGATGCCGAACTACGGTGGCCTGAATACGCAGCGGCCGTGCGCCAGTATGGGATTTGCTCGGTATTGGCCGTGCCCTTCGATCTCGAGGACGACGCAAAAGCGGCGTTGAACCTGTACTCGGCGACACCTGAAAGGTTCGATGCGGAGGCCGTGGAGGCCGCCAAGAGGTACACCGAGCAAGTCAACAAGGTCTTGCGACTCGGATTGCGCCTCGCGCGCCTCGTTGAGACTGCCGCCCATCTACGGTCGGCGCTGGAATCACGAACCATCATTGACCTTGCCGTTGGTATCATCATGGCCCAAAACCGATGCAGCCAGGAAACCGCGGTGGAAATTCTCAAGTCGGCGTCAAATGGGCGCAATCTCAAGCTGCGTGACATTGCGGACACCCTGGTGCGGTCCATTAGCAGGGAAGAGACCCACACGCATTTCGACTGAGGCATGTCGCTTGCGTGGTATTTGAGTGGGCCTGTTTCGTCGGCAACATGGCCTGCCGACGGAGCAGGCCCAGCAGTGCACCATCCCTGGTTCTCGCGGTGTGACGCTATCGCTGACCGGCCAGATCAAATAGATCTCGATGGAGTGCGTCCTCCCGTGCTTCTGTGCATGGTGGGAGGCAACCTTTCTGCTTTCGGCGGGTGTTTTGGCAACATCATTCGGGCGGGCCAGCCAGCTCCGGCACGTTTGGTTCTCTCTACAGCGCCGGCCCGGCCAACGCCTCAGACGTTGGCCGGGCCAAAAGCACCGTGGGTGCTGGCCTAGACCCTGGCAGGCTGAGAAGTCAGTTCAGACTGTTCCCGGATCAGATGGCCCGAATTGACCATCAGGCCCATCATGTCAAAAACTACCGTGGCCGCGGCGAGCGAAGTGATGTCGGCATGATCGTAGGCCGGGGCGACCTCGACGACGTCGGCACCGACGATGTTGATGCCGTTCAGGCCGCGCAGCAGGCGCAGCAGCTCGCGGGAGTGCAGGCCGCCCATTTCCGGGGTGCCGGTGCCCGGGGCGAAGGCCGGGTCCAGCACGTCGATGTCCACCGACAGGTACACCGGGGTGTCGCCCAGGCGTTCACGCACCTTCGCAATGGCCGCCGGCACGCCGATCTCGTCGATGTCGGTGGAGCGGATGATCTGGAAGCCGAACTCGTGGTCGCGCAGGAAGTCGTCCTGGTCGTAGACCGGGCCGCGGATGCCCACGTGCATCGACTTGTCCTCGATCAGCAGGCCTTCCTCGAAGGCCCGGCGGAACATCGTGCCGTGGGTGATCGGCTCGTCGAAGTAGGTGTCCCAGGTGTCCAGGTGCGCATCGAAGTGCAGCAGGGCCACCGGTCCGTGGACCTTGTTCACGGCCCTGAGCATCGGCAGGGCAATGGTGTGGTCCCCGCCGACGGCGATCACGCGCTTGTCCTTGGCGAGCAGCGGCAGGGCCTGTTCCTCGATCTGCTCAACGGCCTTGCCGATGTCGTACGGCGTGCAGGCCACGTCGCCGGCATCTACGACCTGGACTGCCTCAACCGGGGTGACTTCGAGCTCGACGTGGTAGCCGGGGCGCAGCAGGCGGGAGGCCTCGCGTACCGCGGCCGGACCGAACCGGGCGCCCGGCCTAAAGGAGGTACCGCCATCGAAGGGTACGCCGAGCACTGCGATGTCGTAGTCGGGGACCGCATCGATCTGTGGAAGGCGGGCGAAGGTTCCAAGCCCGGCGAACCGGGGGACCTTGGTGGCCTCGACGGGGCCGATGGGCTGGTGCTTGCTCATACGAGGGTTCCTTTGACTGTCGTTTCCGTGGTCTTGCCGTGGGGCTTGGTGTGTTTCTTGTTGCCGTCCCCCGAGATGTCGGCAAGGGAACGGTTGGCCGTTTCGGGGGCCAGGATGAAGGTGGCGATGAGCCCCACCAAGGAGATCCCGGCACCAATCAACAGGGCGCCGGAAGCACCGAAGCTGATGATTGCAACCGGCATGAGGTAGGTGCTTGCCGCCGAGCCCACCCGGCTGACCGCGGTGCCGAAGCCGACGGCGGTGGCCCGGATCTCGGTGGGGAAAAGCTCGTTGGGGTATACAACTTCGAGGAAGCTGGAAGCACCCGAGGCCAGGGCAAAAATTGCCAGGGCCGTGAACAGGGTCTTTGGACCGACACCGGGGATGAACGCTGGGGCTGCCAATGCCAGGACAATGATGCCGAAGGTCCATAGGAGCAGCTTGCGCCGTCCGATGCGCTCGACCAGCCACAGGCCCGGGATGCCACCGACGACAAAGAGCAGGGAAATCAGCAGCGACCCGCCGTAGAGGTTGGCATCCCCGTCCAGGCCGAAGGAGGCGAGCAGCTCCGGGGCGAAGGTGTAGACCGCGAAGAGGGGGATGACTTGGGCAGTCCAGAAAATTGAGACAAAGAGGGTGTGGCGCCAGAACTTCTTGTTGAAGATGTCGGTGAACGTGGCTGCGCGCTTGCCGGTGTCCTCGTCCTCGCCGAGCGAATTGACGTCGTAGTCGTTGCCGTAGACCTTCTTGATGACGGTGCGTGCCTCGTCGACTCGGCCGCGGGAGAGCAGCCAGCGCGGGGACTCGGGGGTGCCCAACCGGAACAGCAGCGTGATGATCGCGAAGATGGCCGGGCTGGCGAGCATCCAGCGCCAGGCGTCCGGCCCCACGCCGCGCATGGCGAACCCGACGGCGAATGCGGCCGCCGCGCCGATGGCCCAGACCACGAACGTGGCACCCAGGAGCCGGCCGCGATGCTTGCGTGGGAGGAACTCAGCCAGGAGCGAGGTTGCAATCGGGTAGTCGGCTCCGATGGCAACGCCCAGGAGGAAGCGCCATAGAACCAGCTGCCAGATATCTGTGGAGAAGGCACTGAGGATGGAGAAAACCGCCAGGGCAATGAGGTCCAGGATGTACATGGTGTGGCGACCGACCTTGTCGGTTACCCAGCCAAAGACACCCCCGCCAAAGAAGATGCCGACCAGGCTGGCTGCGCCGACCATGCCGATTTCCTTGGGGCCCAGGTCAAGCGCCGGGGTCATGGTGATCAGGGCGATTCCAATGATTGACAGGGCGTAGCCGTCAATGAAGGGACCGCCGGAGGAAAACACGGTCAGCTTTTTATGGAACCGCGTCAGTGGCGCATCGTCAATGAGGCGAACGGAGGTGCTCATTGCGGGCTCTTTTCTCTCTGTATGCCCGAGAACTACGGGCTGGCTAGTGGTGTGGTTCCATCATTCGTGATCGGAGTCACGACGACAATCGACATGTGTCAACTATCGCTGGCACCGACTAGACATTTGTATGACAGGTCGCGTTTGATGGGAGGATCCCGCCGGAACGGCGGCGGTGCCGCGGACGTCGACAAAAGGGAATGCGCAATGGCCATGAGCGTGAAGGAGTTGCTGGACGAACCGCAATTGGGTCTGCAGTTGGTGGCCGGGGCGCAAGGGTTGGGGCATTCGATCACCTGGTCGCACACATCGGACCTGCCCAACCTCTGGGAATGGGTGTCACCGGGGGTGCTCTTGATGACCAATGGCCTTTCGATCCCGTCGGATCCCGCGGGGCAGGTCCACCTCGCCCAAGCGCTGGCGAACGCAGGGGCTGTGGCGCTGGCGGTGGGAGAGAAGATGCATTCCCCGGACTTCTCCGACGAGTTCCTCAAGGCCTGCGATTCCTTGCCCCTTCCATTGGTCTCCGTTCCCTACCCTCTGCCTTTTATGGCGATCTCCCGGTCCATTGCCGAGGCGAGCCTGCTCGAGGAATCACGCCGGATCAAGCAAACCGCTCGCATCTACGACTTGTTGCGCAAGGCCACGACGCCCGGCGAAACCTGGTCCCAGTTACTCGAGGGGATCGGGAGGGAAATCGACGCTCGGCTGTATGTGGTGGATGATCGCTGCCTGCATACCTGGCAACCAGGGGATGCCGCCCTGCCCGATGATGTGCTGGAGCGTGTGCGGCGAATCAGCTCCGAATCCACGGCAGAGACCCGCCACTTTCTGTGGAGTTCCGACGGCGGGGACTCCATGATGCTCATGGATATTCCCACCCATCCGCATGCCTTGCTGGTCGTGTTGCCCGCGGGGAATACGCAACCGGACGGGGTCGTCCTGTTGCATTCGGCCACCGTGCTCGGATTGGGACTTTCGCGCTCGGCATTGTCCATGGAAAGCCGCTTCCAGTCGGGAGGGGAATTCTTGTTGCAATCATTCGAAGGACGCATAGGTGTGGCTGAAGCCGCGCGCCGCCTCGAAGAGTTCGGACTAATGGCTGGCGACTTACGCCTGGTTGCCGTGCCGGCCCGATCCGAAACGGGCCTGCCGCAGGTCCACCGCGCTTTGTGGCGCCATGGAGTGAACAGCATTTGTCTGGCGGTTGAGGGAAAACTGCATTTGCTCGTCTCCGAAGATTGCCCCGAGGATCTGCTGCAACACGTCTTGGAGGCCAGGCTGCCCATTGGCCTGAGCACTCCGGTCGGAGTCGATGAAATTCAACGTGGTCTACGCGAATCCTTGTGGGCGTTGGGCCAGGCCGCGGCCCAGGGCATGCGGTTGGTCGGGTATGCGGAGGAGGGAGACTGGTTCGGGATGCGCGGGCACCGTGACGGCGCGGCACTGGTGCAGAGACTGCTCGGACCGGTGATTGAGCACGATCGGGTTAACCAAACCGAATTCATGGACACTCTCCGGAGCTATCTGGAAAACCAGCGATCGGCTCAAAAAGTTGCCACGTTGCTTTTTGTCCATCGGCAAACCATCATCTATCGCATCCGCAGGATTCGCGAACTCACCGGGCTGGATCTGGCTGAATCCTCCGCGGTAGCCCAATTGTGGCTGGCCTTTCAGGCATATGAGGCGATGGACCCTGCCGAGCGACCGTGACGGGACAGGCCCGACTTGCCGTTGGACTCCTGGATTAGACCTGCCGCCAGGCGGGGCGGGCGAGGCGAACATCTCGAAACGAACGGTGCACGTTGCGCTGGCCCTAAGAATCTTGTGCACCGCCGCCGCCTGGTCCCGCGCCACGAAGTGCACCGCCGCCGCCTGGTCCCGCGCCACGAAGCGCCCTCCGCCGCGCGATCCTTTGACGAGCAGGTTGGTGAAGCGCTGAACCCAGCACGGACTCCTGCTGCGACTCAGGCATCCCATGAGCAGGCGGTGATGCACCTGTAACCCGCGGTGCCTTTGGCAAAGCCGACACTGTGGCGTGTGGTGATCTACGGAACAAGATCAATGATTGTAGCTTCAAGTAAATCGTGTCATACTTGAAGCAAGAACATCCCACGATCACGCATCAGGAGCTGTCAAGATGAGCACCATCACCCAAGATCAATTGTCCGCCGATCTGGCCATGGGCACCGTCATGCTCAAGGTCGGGGACATGAAGAAGATGAGCGCGTACTACCAGAAGGCCCTGGGCCTCGAAGTTCTATCGGAGGGACCGACGGGGACAGGCCTGGGCCGTCGTGGTCTCGAGCTCGTTCACTTAGCAGACGGCACGGGCTTGAATCTTCCTGGCCGTGGTGAAGCGGGCCTCTTCCACACGGCGCTGCTCTTTGACACGCAGTCGGACCTGGCTGCCACCGTGCTCTCTGCTGCCCAGTTCGACGGATCGCTGTTCACCGGCAGCTCCGACCACCTGGTCTCCGAGGCCTTCTACTTCAACGATCCCGAGGGCAACGGCATCGAGCTCTACTGGGACCGACCGCGTGACACCTGGACCTGGAACGGCGACACCGTCGCCATGGACACCATCTACCTGGATCCCAATGACTACCTCAACAAATACCTTAACGAGGCGGCCGTGAGCGGATTGACCGCCGCGAATGCCGGCATCGGCCATGTGCACCTGCAGGTGGGCGACGTGGCCACGGCGGAAAAGTTCTATGTGGACACCCTGGGCTTTGCCAAGACCACGAGCTTCCACGGACAGGCACTCTTCGTCTCCGCCGGCGGCTACCACCACCACATGGCCATGAACGTGTGGAACTCCCGCGGCGCCGGTCCCCGCAAGGACACCTTGGGCCTGGGTGAAGTCGTCATCACCGTCCCGAACCAGGACGAGGTCGGCGCTCTTGCCGAACGCCTCAAGGTTGCCGGGATCTCCAGCCACCACACCGGTGCCGAGCTGCGCTTCGAAGACCCGTGGCGGAACCAGCTGCGCGTCGCGGTCGGCTAATGTCATTCGCCAACCATGACGGCGGGCCGGGGACTTCACGATTTCGCGTGGATCCCCGGCCCGCTTTCTGCCTTGGCGTTCTTCCGTGACTGCCGGTCATGGTTTTGCCAGTAAGTGCCGATGAAACCACCGGGTTCGATGACTACGGTTGAACGATGCATTTACGCTTGAGCGAACTACGCCCTCACTTGGTTGCGAACCGGATCTTTTTCATGGGTCCCGGCGCCAAGTCGATAGAAGCCACCGGAGCCAGCTACGGGGATGACACCCAGATCAAGTTCGGCGACGACGTGCGCCTTGAGCCCTACGCCACCTATTGGGCAGGTAGCGGCCGGCACTTGGTGAGCCTGGGATCCTTTTCATACACCCATTCCCGCCTTCCGCTTTCGGCCAAGGTGGGGCGCTACACCTCCATTGCCAAGGGCGTGAAGGTCATGGGCGCACGGCATCCGCACGAATGGGCCTCCACCAGCCCGGTCTTTTACAACCGCCGGCTCATGATGGAGACCTTCGAGCGGGACAGGGGAGAGCGGCCCACCTACCGGAAGTTCGACTACACCCCGAATCCGGTCACCATCGGCAACGACGTATGGATCGGCGAGGACGTCACCCTGGGCCACGGCGTGACGATTGGCGACGGGGCGGTGGTGGCATCCAACTCGATCGTCACCCGCGACGTGCCTCCATATACCGTGGTCGGCGGCGTACCCGCCAAGACCATCAGGCCGCGCTTCGATGAGGAAACCACCAACGATCTGCTGCGCAGCAGTTGGTGGAACTACTCGCCCACCGCATTGAACCAATTGGACATCCGGAATCCGGCGGAATTCGCCCGCGGTGCCATCGGCCTCATCGAGGCGGGGGCCATCGAACCCTACCGGCCGGAAGTCGTCACGGGTCACGAACTGGCTGCGGCGCTCGATCCGTCCAACTCCAGCGCCGCGTCCTAAGCCCATCACGGCATTTTCGCCGGTTCCCAGTGCGGGCCCCGTGGTGCTGCCGAATCCGGGGCATGCGGATGGGGCGGTCAAGAGTCGCCCGTAGGGATATTGTCCTATTCATCGCAGGGGGCAGTTTTCCCGCTGCCCACCCTCGAACCAGGCAACAAGTGGAGAGTTTTATCTGGTCCCGGCCGTATTCCCGAAACGTTGTGCATTGCCCCTAGCCAGTGTCGAGGGCACAGCGGTAACGTCGATCATGAGCGTTGCCCGGCGGCCGGTGCGCAAGATTGTTGTCGGGAATCGCGAGGGCGCGAGTCGCCGCGTCCGATCTTTCGAGAAAGGACTTGCCGTGAAGGCTGCTCGTTTTTACGCCCAAAAGGACATCCGCATTGAAGAGATTCCCGAGCCCGCGCTGCGCCCCGGGGCGGTGACCATCGATGTCGCGTGGTGCGGCATCTGCGGCACCGACCTGCACGAGTACCTGGAGGGCCCGATCTTCACCCCGGGGCCCGGGCACCCGCACCCGCTGTCCCACGAAGAGGCCCCGGTGACCCTCGGCCACGAATTCTCCGGAACCATCACGGCGGTTGGCGAGGGCGTCATGGATCTGTCAGTCGGACAGAACGTCGTGGTCGAGCCCTACTTTGTCTGCGGACAGTGTGCCTCCAGCCAGGACGGGAACTACCACCTTTGCGTCAAGATGGGCTTCATCGGGCTTGCCGGCGGAGGCGGGGGACTCGGGGAGAAGATCGTCGTCGACGCGCGCTGGGTCCATCCCATCGGGAACATCCCGCTGGACGAGGCCGCGCTGATCGAACCCTTGTCGGTGGGGCATCATGCGGTAGTGCGCAGCGGCGTGATGCCGGGGCAGGTAGCCCTCGTGGGTGGCGCCGGACCCATCGGCCTGCTGACTGCCGCGGTGCTCAAGGGAATGGGAGTCACCACGATCGTCAGCGAGCTTTCGGCTGCCCGCAAGGACAAGGCGCGCGAAAGCGGGGTCGCCGACCACGTGCTCGATCCCAGCGCCGAGGACGTCAAGTCGCGGGTCTTGAAAATCACCAACGGAATCGGTGTCGACGTGGCCTTCGAATGCGCCGGGGTCAACGCGGTGCTCGACACCCTGCTGGATGCGCTGAAGCCCACCGGCGTATTGGTCAATGTCTCCATCTGGGGTCGCCCGGCCACCGTGGACATGCAAAAAATCGTACTCAAGGAAATCGATGTGCGCGGCACTATCGCCTACGTGCGCGACCACGCCGAGGTCATCGAGCTGGTCGGCAGCGGAAAGATTGACCTCAAGCCGTTCATCACCGGGCGCATCGCCCTGGAGGACCTGATCGACAAGGGCTTCGACACTTTGATCAATCACAATGAGACGGCGGTGAAGATCATCGTCTCGCCTAGTGGCAGGGGACTTTAGTACGGACAAACGGGCACGACCTAGGCCGCAGGATAGGGCCCGTCCCTCAGCGCTGCTGCCAGATGCACGGTGTTCCGGACCGAGATCCGAGTGGCGTTGGCGGTCACCTCGGGCGTTTGTTCCAGATCCTGGTAATCGGTGGTGTGCATGGCTTCGCCCACCCAATATGTTGATCCTTGGGCCGGGATGGTGTAGCCAACTTCGGCCAGACCTTGGGACAGGTCGGCAATGACATGGTGTGCCCCATCCTCGTTGCCGACCACTCCAACCATGGCCACCTTGTCGAACAGGATGGGACGACCTTGGTCGTCGGTTTCGGATAGCTCGGCATCAAGACGTTCCAAAACCCGTTGGGCCAGGCTCGAGGGATGCCCCACCCAGATCGGGGTGGCGAGCACCAGGATCTGCGCTTCCAGGAGCTTTTTTCTGAGATCAGGCCAGTCATCGCCAGCGCCCATGTCCTTCAGGACGCCGGGCATCACGTTGTGGTCGACAATGCGTACCAGTTCGCTCTCCACCTTGTGCTTGGCGAACTCGGCAGCAATCTGTCGCGCCAACATGTCGCTGCTGGATGCCTTGGGGGATGGGGAAAGCGTGCAAATGAGGATCAGGGCGTTCAAGGGTTCATTGGTCATGTCTCCACTCTGCCGGGTCGGCGCGGAGGCGACCAGTGATTGCGCATCCTGCAGAATTGATTCCTCGAGGTATCGGGGCACGTAGCCGGATTGAAGGAACGACGAATCCGAAGTTGCCGTAACCATGCCATGGACCTGAGCCAAGAATTGTTCGAATATTCACTCGCGCCATTCACAAATGTCTGGATCGCGGCGTAGGTTGGTTCGTGGATAAACTCCATGACGCCCGCGAAGGATTTCTCATGAGCACATTTTCCGATCGAACCCGCTCCGCTCTCATCGTGATCGATGTGCAGCGGGACGTCGTGGCGAACGCCTATCGGCGAGACGAAACCATTGGCAACATTAGTGGCCTCGTGAAGCGTGCCCGTGCGGCCGGGGCGCCGGTGGTGTGGGTGCAGCATTCGGACGAGGAAATGGAGAAGGGCAGCGACGCCTGGCAGATCGTTCCTGAACTCTCGCCGGCCGCCGACGAGCCGGTGATCCACAAGATCTATGGGGACTCCTTTGAGGCCACCGATCTCGAGGACGTGCTTTCCGCCGCCGGCGTCGGCCGGCTGGTGGTCTCCGGCGCCGAGTCCGATGCCTGCATCCGCTCGACCGTCCATGGCGCCTTCACCCGCGGCTACGACGTGACGCTGGTGTCCGACGCGCACACCACCAGTGACATGACCCAGTGGGGCGCCCCGCCCCCGGAGGTCGCCATCTCCCATATCAACCTCTACTGGCAATTCCAGGGGGCGCCGGAGCGCACCGCGGCGGTCACCGCCGCGCAGGACGTCGACTTCCGGTCCTGACGGTCCCCAACAATCCGACCCGAACAGGTCGGACCGCCGGTGAATAACTGGCGCAGGTGCCCTGCGGGTTGTTCCTACCGGGGGAGACGTGCCGCCCACACCGTGCGGCTGCCGCGCATCGACAGGTCGGTGCGTGTGAGCACCGAGCGCGAGTCCTTGGCATCCAGCAGCGCTTCCAGGGCTTGGAGGTCCGCCGCCGGCAGCGTGTCCGTCAGGGAATCGCGCATTCGGGACAGCCACCGGTGGGCGGCGCGTGCCACCAGCTCCTGGTCCTGGTCGATCGCGTAAACAAAGGTTCGCTGGTCGATGACCTCCATCCCCGCGTCCTTGATCGGGCCGGCCCAGTCCGGGTGGGCGTTCCAGTTGGCGCTGCCTGCTGCGGCGTGGCAGCGTTCCTCCAGGCCCGGGTCGCCGAAGCCCAGGTCCCGGGGCAGGTAGCGGGGGAACGAATCCATTTCCACGACCACCAGCAGCCCGTCGGAGGACAGCGTGCCGGCGATCTGCTCGTATACGTTGGCAGGATCGCTCATGTGGTGCATGGAGGATGCTGCCCACACCAGGTCAATGTCCCTCAAATTCGGCCACGACGTGTCCAGGTCCACCTGCAGTGTCGTGAGCCGCTCCTCGAACCCATGGTCCCTCGCCTTCTTCGACAGGCGCCCGAGCATGAACTCCGACTGGTCCAGGGCCACGACCGCGGCCTCGGGGAAAGTCCGGGCCAGTCCGAGCGTTCCGGTGCCCGTGCCGGCGCCCAGGTCCAGGATGGTGCGCGGGTCTGGCTGGTGCCCGGAGGTCCAGGCGAAGATCTCCTGGAGGTGGTCCTTCATCAACTGGGCATCCAGGTCGAGCATTTCCGCGATGCCCTGCTCGTTCGAGTGCTGGTGCCCGTGGTGATTGGCGTTGTTCCCGCCGTGATGGTGGTGGCCGTGTTCCGGGGAATGCTGTGTCGTCATGGGTCCAGCCTAACCAGTGGATGCGTGATTAGCATACACTCTTGCGTATGACGCAAGAAGATTTTTCCATGGACACTGTGATCCGCCAGCGCCTCAAGGGCCTGCGGCTGGCCAAGGGCTGGTCGCTGGATTCACTGGCGGCCCGCTGCTTCCTGAGCCCCTCCACGCTTAGCCGGATTGAGACCGGCCACCGGAGGATCGCCCTGGACCAACTCGTTCCCCTGGCCAAGGCGCTGGGCACCACCCTCGACCAGCTGGTGGAGCCGACCAGCGACGAGGACGTGGTGATCCGACCCGAACCCGAGCACCAGCCCGGACTCACCACCTGGCTGCTCTCGCGCGAGCACTCCGTCAATGGAACCACTGTGGCGAAGATGCGCATCACCCACGAGCGGACCACGAATGACATCGGCCTGAGCGTGCATCCGGGCCGCGAGTGGTTCACCGTGCTTTCCGGGACGGCGTCCCTGGTGCTGGGGGAGCGCACCATCCTGGTTTCCGAGGGGCAGGCCGCCGAATTTTCCACCATGGTCCCACACCACATCGGGGCGCACGAGGGTCCGGTGGAGATCCTGACGATCTTCGACCACGGCGGGGAACGGGCCCACATGCACCACGACCACGCGGCGGATTAACGCATCCCGCAGGACGCGACTGGAGATTACGGTCAAGGCCGTGCCCGGGGGACCCGCCTCTACTTGGCTGCCCGACGCGCTGGCCCCCGGCACAGTGACCGTCGCCCACGGTCCGCTGGGCGGCTTCGCCCCGCTGGTGTCCATTACCCGGGCGCTGCTGGATGCCGGCGCCCGGGTAATGCCGGCGCACCATCGACTGCGCGGCGGACGAGTTCATCCTCGACGCCGTGCTGGCCGCGGGGGCTCCCGTGCCTTCCTCGTGCACGCCGGGGATGCGCGGCGCCTGCAAGTTCTCCCTGCTCGGGGGCACGGGAGATGAACCACGCCGGAGGGATTAGGCCCGGGGAGATCGCCGCGGGCAAGATCCTGATCTGCTGCTCCACGCCGACCGGCGACCTGGTGATCGACGCCTAGCCGGCTCCGCAGGTTCCCGTGTTATTTGGCTTCGTCGCCGGTGATGCCGAAGAGCTCGGGGCTATCGGCCATGGTGCGACCGAGCTTCCACTGGTTCCTGAAGAGTCCCACGGGATTCCCATTCGACCGGTAGACGACCTCGACGGCGGCGGCCTTGGCGGTCTGTACCGGATCCGGGCCGTAGAGGTCCCTGGCCATTTCATAGGGCAGTGCCTCTTCGATGACGGCCGGAGCGTTGAACTCGCGCTTCAACCGATCCAGGGCCACATCGAACTGCAGGACTCCGACTGCCGCGAAGATCGGCGACTGGCTCGTCCCGGAGCTGCGGTAGAGAACCTGGATGGTGCCTTCTTCTTCGAGGTGGGAGATTCCACGGGCGAACGCCTTGGCTCGACCGGCATCCAGGCTGCGCACCATGCGGAAGTGTTCGGCGTTGAAGTGCGGCAGTCGCGGAAAGGATACAGCCTCGCCGGCATGCACCGTATCGCCGATCCGCAAACCGCTGACATTGCTGAAGCCCACCACGTCACCGGGCCACGATTCATCCGCTGAATCGCGGTCCCTGCCGCTCATGTGGTGGGTGTACTTGGAGGAAACGGGCTTTGCCGTTGAATCGTTCCGTAGTGCCATGCCCCGCCGGAAGGTCCCGGAGCACACCCGGACAAAGGCAAGCTTGTCGTGGTGGTTCGGGTTCATGCCCGACTGCATCTTGAAGACGAACCCGGAGAAATCCGAATCCAATGCACGTAAGGTGCCGGCCTCATCCGCGCGCGGACCAGGCGCGGGCGCCCGGTTCACCAGGAAATCCAAGAGCGGGGCGACCCCGAAGTTGGACGCCGCAGCAGCGAAAAGCACCGGAGTGGCCCGACCGGCCAAGAAATCTTCCCCGTCAAAGCCGCCATTGAGGGCGACGGCCATGTCGCAGTCTTCGCGGGCGGCTTCCCACGAGTCCCCGGCGTCCAGGGCGGCCTCTTCGGGGCTCAGTTCGTCGGCCTGTGCGAGGCTGGCGCCGGCATTGGTGCGAGATAAGCGCGTGTAGGTTCCGCTTTCCGGGTTGTACAGGCCACGGAAGTCGCCTGCGATGCCCACGGGCCAGTTCAAGGGCACCGGCATCCTGCCGGTGGCATCCTGGACCTCATCTAGCAGCTGCAACGTTTCCTGTCCGGGACGGTCCCATTTGTTGAACACGGTGACCACCGGCAGCCCAAGTTCCTTGCAGACGGCAAAGAGCTTCAGGGTCTGGGTTTCCATTCCCCGTGAGGAATCGACAAGCATGATGGCGCAGTCCACGGCCGTCAGCACCCGGTAGGTGTCCTCGGAGAAGTCCGCGTGCCCCGGGGTGTCGAGCAGATTGAAAATGACATCGCCGTGTTCGAACCGCAATGCAGTGGAGCTGATGGAGATCCCGCGTTCGCGTTCCATGGTGCCCCAGTCGGACATGCTCGCCTGGCGCCCCTGCTTACCGTGCGTCACACCTGCCTTCGTGATGACCCGCGCATGCAGGGCCAAGGCCTCGGTCAATGTCGACTTGCCGGCGTCGGGGTGCGCAATGATGGCAAACGTCCGGCGCCTGCGGGCCTCGTGAAACACGTCATTGCCGTCGGTGTTGGGAGGGGAGTCGAAATCAGTGAAAGTGCTGTGAACCATCCCTAGAATCTACACTCGCGCGAGGGCTGCGCTAAGCCGAGCGGCTTCGCCTTGGACTGTCCGGGTCCGAACCTGTCCCGTAAACAGGCCTCCCGGCACCCTTCCGACCAGTGGCTTGCGCGGTGCCAGGGGGTTCCGGGCTACTGCTTCAACTCGTAGCGGAAGGTGACCCCGGTGTCTTCCATGATGCACCTGCCGCAGAGACCGGGATACGGCATTTCGCACGCGCCGTGGCCCATGATCTCGACGCCGCCGGCGCCTGGCCGGGTGCCCGAGAGCTTCTGCACAAACGACGCGGCCTGCGCGCAGCTCATGCCGGAGTCCGCCAGATCGAAGGAGCAGAGCGCGCCTGCGCGGGGGCCGCCTGCCCCCGCATCGGCCTGCGGCGTGCCCGAGGCCGCCTGCGTGGTCCGTTCCAGGGAGATCATCATCGCCTTGAACTGTCGGTACTCAGTGGTCTTGGCCGACTGCCACAGTCCTGCCGTGCCTTCCTGTTGCAAGGCGAGTCCGCTCCGGTTAATATTGGGCACCCCCAAAGCAAAGGAGAGTCCCGTGGGCAAGGTGGTCATGTACGGATCGGTGTCGGTGGACGGCTTCGTCGCGGACGAGAACGACCAGCCCGGACCGCTGTTCGACTGGTTGTCCGCCGGCGATGTGCCGCTGGATGAGAGCGGGGCGTTGAAGGTGTCGCAGGCGTCCTACGACTACACCCGGCCGTACTGGGACCAAATCGGGGCGACAATTGTGGGCCGCCACGTCTTCGACATGACCGAGGGCTGGGACGGGAAGCCCCCAAGCGGGGTAGACCACGTGGTCGTCGTGACGCACCGCCCCAAGCCGGAGGGCTGGGACCCCGAGGCTCCATTTCACTTCGTCGACGGCGTCGAGGCAGCCGTGGCCAAGGCTCAGGAGCTCGCGGGTGAGCGCATCGTCGAGGTCTCCGTTGGCGACGTCGGTGGCCAGGTGCTTGCCGCGGGCCTGGTCGACGAGGTGCGCATGGACGTCGTACCCGTCGTGTTCGGGTCAGGCAAGCGCTACTTCGGGTCAGTCCGTGCACAGCACCTGTTGGGGGATCCCGACGTCGTGATTCAGGGCAACCGGGTGCTTCACCTGCACTACTTGGTGCGCCGTTGACCGATCCGGGCCGGGGCCCCGTGGCGCCTCCACAGGAAAAATCCGAGCACGACGATGGCAACCGAGAGGAGTAGTCCCGTTGCCGGCACCTGGGCGAAGAGCGGGACGAAAGAGACCAGTGCCCCCGCAAGGAGAAGCCCGGCGGCGAGTCGCGGATAGACGCCGGCACGGAGTGTCGCGATGGCGAAGAGAACCCAGCCGACGGCGGCGATCAGGAAGGAAAGCGCGAATCCCGTGAATCCCAGCTCTCCGGTCGCCACATCCGGGGCTTGGGCCGCCAAATCGGGGACCACGAAGAACTCGAACCAGATCGCCCCCACCGTCAGCGCGGTCCCGGCGAAGGCGAGCAGGAATCCGGCAAAGCCAAGAATCCCCGCGGCCCGGGACTGGCTGGCGTACAGCCCGGTCAACCCGAGGAGCAGCAACACGGTGCCGAGCAGGTAGAAGCCAAACACGATTCTTTGCGAGACGTCGCCGGCTGCGTCGGCGGCCTCCAGGTCGACACCCAGGCTCAGCACATCCCCGATGATGGAAAGAATCCCTGCCGCGATCGCGGCCAAACCGGCTAGCCGGAGCAGCTTCTCGGATGACATGGAACGGTTCCTCTCGACGGCATTGTCGGAATCCGCACCGTCCGGTGCGCCGATCAAACAATTCCAGCCCATTGGCTGGCAAGATCTCGCGTTGACCCATTAACAGCCGCCGCGGGGCTTGATGCGTTGCCCCACTTGAGGACCTCTGCGAATCGGCACGGGATCCGATGGGGGCAACGCGGCGTTGGCTACGGAATCGGCCGGGAGCCACGCCGCCGGGCGGGGTTCGAGGGTCCGCTGGTGTCGCTGGCGCGTCAAACGCCTAGGGGTCGTACATGGGTCCGGGCGTTTCGTCGGTTTCCAGCGGCTTGAGGTCCTCGTCCCCGAGGTAGAGGTTGGTGCCCGTCTGGTCCTTGAGCGTGATCGTGGCAACCAGCGAAACCGCGACGAGCAGGAACAGGTAGGTCGACACCGCCACCGTCGTGTTGAACGATCCCACGAGGGCGGTGGCGATGGTGGGGGCGAAGGCCCCGCCGAGCACCGCGCCCAGGGCGTAGCTGATGGAGGATCCGCTGAGCCGGATGCGGGCCGGGAACAGCTCGGCGTAAAGGGCCGGCAGCGGTCCGTAGGACAGGCCCATCACCGCGCCGAAGACGATCAGTGCCAAGGCGACCATGGCGATCTCTCCGGTGTCGATGAGCAGGAAGAGCGGGTAGAGCCAGGCGAGCATGGCCACCCATCCGATGATGTACATCTTGCGCCGGCCGATGCGGTCCGAGGCCACCCCGGAGACCCAGGTGGAAACCAGCCAGGCCACCGAGCCGATGGTGATGATGTTCAGGATGGTGCCGGCGTCCAGCCCCAGGCGCTTGGTGGCGTAGCCGAGGATGAAGCCGCCGGTGAGCATGTAGCCGGCGGCGTTGTTGCCCATGAAGACCAGCGTGGCCTGGACGACCTTGCCCGGGTGCTGCCGGAAGAGGGTGGACAGCGGTGCGGTCTCGGTCTGCTTCGTGGCCTCCATCTGGTGGAAGACCGGGGACTCCTCGACCCGGGTGCGGATGTAGTGCCCGATCAGGATCAGCACGAAGCTCAGCAAGAAGGGCACCCGCCAGCCCCAGGCCAGGAACTGCTCCTCCGTCAGCGCCGCGGCGAAGATGGCCGTGACCCCGGCGGCCAGCAGCATTCCGGCCGGAACGCCCAGCTGCGGGAAGGCCCCGAACCTGCCGCGCCGATCGGCCGGGGCATGCTCGACGGCCATCAGCGCCGCCCCGCCCCACTCGCCGCCGGCGGAGAAGCCCTGGACGACGCGCAGGAACACCAGGAGGATCGGCGCCCACACCCCGATGGTGGCGTAGGTGGGCAGCACGCCGATCAGCGTGGTGCCCGCGCCCATCAGGATCAAGGTGATGATCAGTACGACCCGGCGCCCGTAGCGGTCCCCGACCCGGCCCATCACCACCGCGCCGAAGGGGCGGAAGAGGAAGCTGATTCCCACGGTGGCGAACGAGACGATCGAGGCCACCGTTCCCTCCAGCTGCGAGAAGAACAGCGGGGCCAGGACCAGGGCGGCGGCGTTGGCATAAATGAAATAGTCGTACCACTCGACCGTGGTGCCGATCATGGTGGCCCCCGCCACCCGGCGCTGTTCGGGGGTCATTCGCTGGGAGGCCTTCGGTGTGGTGCCCATGGAAATTCCTTTGTCCGGGGATGAGGGTCCCGGGTCCGGTGGGCCCGGTGCCACTCGCCTGATGCTCACATTGTAGGGCTTCCCCCACCCGCGGGCGAGGGTTGTCGAGGCCCGGGAATAGTGCCCGTGAAATGGGGTTCCCCGTACCTGTCGACGGCGCCCGGCGCCGGCCGAGGTGCGGCCCGCACCCCGGCCGGGCCAGGCCCCGCGCTCCGGGATCCCGGCCCGGCGGCCCGGCGGCTCGGCGTCCCGGCGAGCTTAGGCGGAGGCCCTCCGGTTGCGCCGGCGCCGGCGCAGCACCAGGTAAAGGCCCAAGGCCACGCAGAGCAGGTAGATGCCGGCGACGGCCGTCCACCCCAGCGCAAAGCCGCCGGCCGAGCCGACCAGGGTCCCCATGACCAGCGGGCCCACGGTGAAGCCGCCGAACTGCCCGGCGGTGACCATCCCGGTGGCCATGCCCATCGAGGAAGACGGGACGCTGCGCACCACCGCGGCCATGAGCACCACCGAGACCCCCAGGGCCGAGGCCCCGTGCAGGGCCACGGCCAGCCAGAGCAGCAGCGCCGACCCGGTGGCCCCGGCGGCCAGGAACACCCCGGCACCGGCGAGCGCCAGCAGGGCAAGCAACAGCAAAAGCGGCGGGGCCGCCATGCCGCGGGACATCATCCGTCCCCAGCCCACGCGCGCGGCCACGCCGATTGCCCCGGCCGCAGCGGCGGCCACGCCGCCGAGCACCAGGGAGAAGTCGAGTTCGCGCACCGCATAGAGCGAGAGGTAGACGTTGGTGGCCTGCACGCCCATGCCGTTGACGAAGCCGAAGGCGGCTAGCGCCCAGATCAGGAACCTGGTGCTGGGCGGGGCCGGGGCCGGGCCGCCGGCGGGCACCTCGCCCACCGGTATCGGGATCTTGGGCAGCAGCGGGACGGCCTTGAGCACGCGCAGCGCCACCACGCCCAGCAGCACCGCGGCCGCGGCACCCGCGCCGCTGGCCCCGTGCCAGCCGATCCAGGCGGCCAGGGCGGGGAAGCCGAGGCTTGCCACCAGCTGGCTGACCTGCACGCCTGATTGCTTGATGCCGATCCAGCCGATGCGCTGTCCTTCCGGGACGCGTTCGGCAAGGATCCGGTTGGTGACGCCGTTGGGGAAGGACTGGGCCAGGCCGGCAAGGCCCGAGGCGACCAGCAGCAGCACGTAGCCGCCGGGGATCGCGGCGAGCAACAGGGACAGTGTGGCCAGGGCGAAGACCAGCGCCAGCAGGCGGGCATCGGGTTGCTTGTCGGTGAAGCGGCCGAAGGCGGCATTGCCGACGGCCCCCGCGCCAAAGCAGACGGTGGCCAGCAGCCCGAACTGCGCCTCGCTGATTCCCAGCTCGGTGATGACCAGCGCGCTGACGGCGCTCAGCCCATAGGTCAACAGGGGGCCGATGCCGACGGCGACCAGCAGGATCGCCAGCAGGGAGTATCCGGGGCGCCCGGCGGGTTCCTTCATCCAGGCTCTCCTCATGTCAATGGGGCATTCCGGGGGATCCGGGGCCGGGCTCCAGTGTTTCACATCGGCGGCGGGTGACAGCTACCGCGTCGGGGCCCTTGAATGCCACCCGTCCCGGTGCTAGACCTGAAGGCACATGGCTTCGGCCCGGTGCCGGAGCGTATTCCGACCGGGCCGCGGGAGGTCCGACGAAGGGGCTCTGATTCCCATGGCAGGCAAGCCGCTGAAGGACGACGTCACCGACGAGAACCTGGCGGTGGGCCCGCCCAAGCGCAGCGCCGGGGGCCTTCCGGGGCTGTTGGCGTCCATTCCGCTGGCCCTGGGGGAAATGGGTCCGCGGCGGGCGGCCGGTACGCTGCTGCACATGAACCAGAAGGACGGCTTTGACTGCATGAGCTGCGCCTGGCCCGATCCGCCGCACCGCAAGGTCGCCGAGTTCTGCGAGAACGGGGCCAAGGCGGTGGCCTGGGAGGCCGACCCGCTGAAGGTGCCCACCGAATTTTGGGCCGGGCACCCGGTCTCCGAGCTCAAGGAACGCAGTGAGTACTGGCTGGGGCAACAGGGCCGCCTGGTCGAACCTGTCTACAAGCCCCCCAACAGCGAGCACTACCGACCGGTCTCCTGGGAGAACGCCTTCGGCCTGATCGCCAGGGAACTGCACGCGCTGGCTTCCCCCGACGAGGCGACCTTCTACACCTCGGGCCGGGCCAGCAACGAGGTAGCCTTCACCTACCAGCTTTTCGCGCGCGCCTTCGGCACCAACAACCTGCCCGACTGCTCGAACATGTGCCACGAATCCACGGGAGTGGCCATGACCGAGAGCATCGGGGTGGGCAAGAGCGCGGTCCAGTACGAGGACTTCGCCAAGGCCGACCTGATCATCATCATGGGGCAGAACCCCGGCACCAACCACCCGCGGATGCTCACCGCGCTGGAGGAGGCCAAGGAGGCCGGGGCCTCCATCGTTGCGATCAACCCGCTGCCGGAGGCCGGACTGATCAACTTCAGGAACCCGCAGCGCCCGCGCGGCCTGGTCGGACGGGGCACGGACCTGGCCGATGCCTACCTGCAGATCCGCCTGGCCGGGGACATGGCGCTGATGCAAGCGGTGGCCAAGCGGGTCTTCGAGGCCGAGGACGCAGCTCCCGGCTCGGTGCTGGCCCACGACTTCCTCGCCGAGCACTGCATCGGGCTCGAGGAGTACCGCCGCCACCTTTCCACCCTGGAGGAGGCCGACGTGCTGGCGGCCACCGGCCTGGACAGCGCGCAGATCGACGACCTGGCCCGGCGCTACCTGCTGGCCGACCGGGTCATCATCACCTGGGCCATGGGGCTGACCCAGCACACCAAGGCGGTGGACACGATCAAGGAAATCATGAACGTGCTGCTGCTGCGCGGGAACATCGGTCGCCCCGGCGCCGGGCCCTGCCCCATCCGCGGGCACTCCAACGTCCAGGGGGACCGGACCATGGGCATCTGGGAGCGGATGCCGCGCTCCTTCATGGACAGGCTGGCGGCCGAGTTCGACTTCGAACCGCCGCGGGAACACGGGTGCGACGCGGTGCAGAGCATCCAGGGCATGGCCGCGGGGCGGATCAAGGTGCTGATCGCCCTGGGCGGGAACCTCGTCCACGCAATTTCCGACACCAACGCCGCCCAGGACGCCATTGCAGCCACGCGGCTCTCGGTGCAGATCTCCACCAAGCTCAACCGCTCCCACGCATACACCGGGGCCGCCGCCCTGATCCTGCCCACCCTGGGGCGCAGCGACATCGACGTGCAGAAATCCGGGGTCCAGTTCGTCACCGTGGAGGACACGGTCTGCGCGGTGCACGCCTCCCAGGGGCGGGTCATGCCCGTCTCGGACAAGATGCTCTCGGAGGTCGCCATCGTGTCGCGCCTGGCCCGCCGGGTGCTGGGGCCCGAACACCCCATCGGCTGGGAGGGCTTCGAGGAAAACTACGACAACGTCCGCGAGCACATCTCGCGCGTGGTGGGCGGCTGCGCCGACTACAACGCGAAGGTGCGCCGGCCCGGGGGCTTTGTGCTTCCCCACCCGCCGCGGGACGAGCGGCGCTTCCCGACCCCGAGTGGCAAGGCGGTGATCACGGTCAACGAGCTGGCGACCATCAGACTGCCCAAGGATCGGCTGATCCTGCAGTCCCTGCGCTCGCACGACCAGTTCAACACCACCACCTACTCGCTAAACGACAGGTACCGCGGTGTGCACAAGGGACGCAACGTCATCTTCGTGAACCCGCAGGACCTGGCCGCGCTGCACCTGGCCGACGGCGGCTACGTGGACGTGCACTCGGAAGCCGGCGACGGGGTGGATCGGGTGCTGCGCGGATTGCGGATCATTTCCTACCCCAGCGCCCGCGGCTGCGCTGCGACCTATTTCCCCGAGGCCAACGTGCTCGTTCCCCTGGCAGCGACGGCCCAGGGGTCCAACACCCCGGTGTCCAAGGCAATCATCGTGCGCCTGGAACCCGCGACGGCGCCCGGCCCTGGCTAGAGGGACCGGGTGTCGGCGCCGGATGGCCCCGGTTCCCCGGGATATGCCGCCGGCTCCCCGGGACCCTGGTCCAGTCGGAACGGGGGATAGGCGTCGGTCAGCAGCGAGGTATAGGCCACGGTCCGTTGGATCCAGCGGTTCAGCCCCAGCAGCAGGTCGAACAGCCCCCGGCGGTAGGTGCCGGTGACCAGCAGGACGACTCCGGCGATGAGGACCAGCAGGCCGAGCAAGGATATCCCGGCCTCCTCCGTGTCCCAGGAGCCGCCGGAGAGCGCCGCGATGACCAAAAGGTGCGGCAGGGCGAGCAGCCAGGACTTCACCAGCACCTTCCAACGCGAAAGCCGTGCCGGATAGAAGACGTCGAATTGGGCGGGATAAGGACCGCGCGCCAGCGTGAACGGCGGGTAGCTGTCGGTGCCCAGCACCCCGTAGGCGTAGAACGACACCCGCCATTGCCAGCGCAGCACCCCGACGGAGAACTGGAACCACGAGGCCGGATACCGCCCGGTCACCAGGATCACCAGTCCCGCGGCGACGGTCACCACCAGGAAGGCAACCCACAGCAGGGCCAGCACCACCACGTGCGGGATGGCCAGGATCCACTTCACCAGCCACATCCAGCGCGAAAGCCCCGGGTCCAGGTGCCCGGAGAGGTGCACCGGCGTCGCCGGGACCGGCCCGGGCAGGGCGCTTGCCTGCGGGGCGCCGATTCCGATGCCGCGGCCCAGCCCCGCGGCGCCGACGAGGATGGCCACGATGCCCAGGGCGATCCCGGCGGCAATCAGCAGCGCGGACAGGTCAAGGTCGCGGAACTCCTTGATGGCCAGGGCTCCGAGGGAGGCGGGAATCAGCAGCGCCCCGAACAGCAGCAGGGCCAGATGGATTCCCGGCATGTGTCCGACGGGCGGTGTCTGAAGTGGGGGTGCTGGTGGGTTGGTCATGGCGTTCGTCTTTCGCGAAGTGAAGCGGGGTTGGGGGAGAGAGGTGGGGGCACGGAATTCGTGGCGGCGGAGGCTAAATGATGATGGCGATCTTGCCGCGGGCCTTGCCCGCCACCAGGTGCTGCATGGCCTCGGGCACCCGCGCCAGCGGAAACGACTTGTCGAGGTGGGGGCGCACGGCACCGGATTCGATGAATCCGGCCAGCTCCTCCAGATCGGCGGCGCGCTGGGCGGATGCGAGCATGGCCAGGCGCTGGCCGATGAAGGGCGAAAGTGCGACGGCTCGAAACTGCCGGCCCATCCCCAGCCACCTGCCGGCGCCCTCTCCGCCGACAATAATGGCAGTGCCCTTGGGTGCCAGCGCCTTGCGCAACCTGCCCAGGGTCGGGTTTCCGGCGATGTCCACGATCAGGTCGTAGTGCCCGGTTCTCTCGGCAAAGTCCTCGCGGCTGCGGTCGATGGCGTGGTCGGCGCCCAACGTGCGCACCAGGTCCTGCTTGGCCGGCCCGGCGACGCCGGTGACCTCGGCGCCCAGGGCCTTGGCCAGTTGCACCGCATAGCTTCCGACCCCGCCCGAGGCCCCGATGACCAGGACCCGCTGGCCGGCGGCAATGCGTCCCAGGCGAAGTGCCTGGAGTGCGGTGGCTGCCGACACCGGGATAACCGCTGCCTGGGCGAAGTCGAGGCTGGCGGGCTTGGCGGCCAGCCTGTCCTCCCTGGCCACCGCGTACTCGGCGAAGGTGCCCTGCCCGAATCCGTGGACCGCGTCGCCCACCGCAAAGCCGGTGACAGCGGAGCCCATCCCCACCACCGTTCCGGCAAGGTCAAGGCCGGGAACGGGGTTCCGGGGCCCGCGGAACCCGAAGGCCAGGCGCATGAGCAGCGGCGTGCCGGTCATGACATGCCAGGTTCCGCGGTCCAGGCCGGCGGCGTGCACCCGGACCAGCACCTCGTTGTCCCGCGGCACGGGAATGGGCAGGTGCGCCTCGTGGAGCACCTCGGCATCCCCGTAGCGGTCCTGCGCGATGGCCCGCATCGAGCGTTGGGGCGGAATGGTTCCGTTCGTTTCGAGTCCTCGTGCTGGATGTCGCTTGGCGCCGGTCATGGCGTTTCCTTCCGGGATGCAAGGCCTCGCGAGTCGAAACCTTACTTAGTACGAGAGACTAACTTACATTGTACGAAAATGCGATAGGATCGGGCCATGAAGTCCAAGGAAATCCGGGAAAAATCGACCGCCCGCACCCCGCTCAATCGGGAACGTGTTCTCACCTGCGCCGTTTCGATTGCCGACCGGGACGGCATGGGGGCCCTGACCATGCGGTCGCTGGCAACGGCCTTGGAGGTGAAGCCCATGTCCCTCTACTACTACGTGGCCAACAAGGGGGAGATCCTGGATGCGCTCGTCGACATGGTCTATGCGGAAATCGATGTCCCGACGGTAGGCGGGGAGTGGAGCAACGAGATGCGCCGCCGCGCGGGCTCGGTGCGTGAAGCGCTGGGGCGCCATCCATGGGCCATCGGGTTACTGGAGTCGCGCACCGCCCCCGGCCCGGCGACGCTTCGCCACCACGATGCGACCCTCGGCGTCCTGCGCGCCGCTGGGTTCTCCGTCAAGTCCGCTGCCCACGCCTATGCGTTGTTGGACAGCTACACCTACGGCTTCGCCATGCAGGAAGCCGCGTTGCCGTTTACCGGGCCCGACACGGCCGCGAGCGTCACCGATCCCATCGTGCAGATGTTCGCCTCGGGCGAGTACCCGCACCTCATGGAAATCGCGACGGAACACGTGCTGCAGCCGGGATATGACTTCGGCGACGAGTTTGGGATCGGCCTGGAGCTGATTCTCGAATCCCTGTCACGCTGGATCGACGAGGGCTAGGGTTCCCTCGTCCGCTTAGCTGTTCTCGGTGCCCAGCAGCCGGGCCGCGAGGTCCCTGACCCGGGCATGGATGTCATCGCGCACCAGTTCCATGCGCTCCCTGCCCTCGATGCCGCGGGCGCTTGGTTCTTGGGTTTCCCAGGTTTCCACCCTGACCCCGTCGAGTACCGGGACCTTGGCCTCGGCACCCAGGACCACCACCAAACCGGCTGCCCGCATGTTCTCCTCGGTCAGCGCCTTGGGCCGCTCCGCGCTGATGTCGATGCCCAGGTCCTGGAGGACCTCGGCGGAAAGACCGTTGATCGCGGCCCCGGGCTTGGTTCCCGCGGAGCTGACGTCCACGTCGTTGCCCGCCTCGTGCTTCATGAGCCCGGCGGCCATCTGGGACTTGCCGCCGTTCTTGACGCAGACGAACAGGACGGAGGGCTTGCGCGGTGCGCGTGGATTCTCTTCCATCATCATGCCTTCGGTTTCAGGGTTGCGGCCAGGGAATCCAGCGCGCCGGGAACCAGTGAAAAGTAGGCCCAGACCCCCCGCTTTTCGCGGTGCAGCAGGCCGGCCTCGACCATGATCTTCAGGTGGTGGGAGACTGTCGGCTGGCTCAGGCCCAGGGGCTCGGACAGGTCGCAGACGCAGGTCTCGGCCCCGGGGGACGAGGAAACGATGGAGAGGATGCGCAGGCGGTTGGGGTCGGCGAGCGCCTTGAAGCGCCCGGCCAGGGCCTCGGCCTCGGTCGCCTCGAGGGTCTCCTGTCCCGGGGCGGAAACGCAGCATGCAGCCCGCGCGACGCCGTCGGCCGCGGGGCCATGCTCGCGGTATTGGGGGTCGGCCAAGGTGGACATGGGCGCATCCATCGCTTTCTTCCGGCTCCGGGCCGGAGATTGACAATCATCGATATCTGCAACGATACTCGACATATCGAAGTTCGTCGATGTATGGATTGGGATGGAAGATCCTGGTGGCACGCACCGGCCGCCGAAAAGACGTTTCCCCCGGCCTTGACGAACGCGCCAGCACGGAGCACCCGCAGTGAACGCCAGGAGCAGCAGACCATGAAGCAGACCCACCCAGTCGTCATCATTGGTGCCGGACCGATCGGCCTTGCCGCCGCCGCGCACCTTCTCGAACGCAACCAGGAGGTGCGCGTCCTGGAGGCCGGAACCGGCCCGGGTGCTGCGATGCAGGCTTGGGGACACATCAGGCTCTTCTCCACCTGGCGCTACAACATCGATGCAGCCGCGCGCCGGTTGCTGGAAACCCCCGGCGACGGCTACGCCGGGGATTGGGAAGCCCCGCGTGAAACCAAGCTCCCCACCGGCGCACAGATGATCGGCGACTACCTCCGGCCCCTGGCCGAACACCCCGGCATGGCCCCGCATATCAGCTACGGGCACCGCGTCCTGCTTGTCACCCGCGTCCAGGCCGACGGCAGGAGCGCGGACAAGACCCGCTCGGCCGGTCGCGACGATGCGCTCTTCTTGGTGCGCACTGCCACCGCCCGGGGCATCGAGGACATCATGGCCCGGGCGGTCATCGATGCGTCGGGAACCTGGGGGAACCCCAACCCGGTGGGACGCTCCGGCATCGAGGCCATCGGGGAGGCAGCGGCCAGGGCCAGCGGCAGCATCACCGCGCCGTTGCCGGACCCGTTGGGATCGGACCTGGGGCACTTCGCCGGCAAGCGGATCCTGGTGCTTGGTGCCGGGCACTCCGCGGCCAACACCCTCATCAGCCTCGGGCGCCTGCGCCAGAAGCACCCGGAAACCACCGTGCTGTGGGGCTTGCGCGGGCCGGCCAACCCCGTCAAGCTCTACGGCGGCGGCGCGGCCGACCAGCTGCCCGCCCGCGGCCAGCTGGGCACTTCGCTGCGCCGCTTTGTGGAAAACGGCGACATCACCATCCTGGAAAACCTCGCCGTCACCTCCCTGGAACAGGCAGACGGGTTGAGCGTGAACCTCGCCGATGGCCGTAGCCTGGTGGTCGACTTGGTCGTGCCGGCCACCGGCTTCCGCCCGAACCTGGCCATGCTCTCGGAGCTGCGGCTCGACCTGGAGGCGATCGTGGAGGCCCCGCGCGCGCTGGGCCCGCTCATCGACCCCGAGTTCCACAGCTGCGGGACCGTCTCCGCCCACGGTGAGCGCGTCCTGGCCCACCCCGAACCAGGCTTCTACATCGTTGGCATGAAAAGCTACGGCCGGGCCCCGACCTTCCTGATGGCCACCGGCTATGAGCAGGTCCGCTCCATCGCCGCCGCCCTGGCCGGGGACCGGGCGGCCGCCGACAACGTCGCGCTGCAACTGCCCGAAACCGGCGTGTGCTCCACCGACCTTGGCGGGTCCTGCGACACACCGGTTCCCGCCGAAGCCGCGGCCGGCTGCGGCACACCGGAAACGGAATCCGGGTCCTGCTGTGACACCCCCGAGCCGCTGGCCCTAGGATTCGCCACCGGAACGCGGCACGGACACGCCGAACTGGTCGGTACCCGGGAGGAATAGTCCGGAGACCGCCTCGCCTCCGCTCCGGGGCGGTACCTTCCCGACACCAAACTGTCGGAGTCGTTTTCTGGACTGGTCCCATGGCAACGTCGTCATCGGGGAAAAGCCCGGGCCGAAAACGGCGGTTCCCGATGCGCCTGGTGCAACGACACCAAGGAAGCACCCGGTGCATCCGGCCACCGCGCCTCCGCCACCCGATCGCAGGCAGTAAACTGCGCCCGCGGTTGGCGGCGTGTCCATGGACCGTCGGAATTTTCCCCTGCTTAACAGAACACGCGACCCGCCAGTTCGGGTGGCGTCGACCGGTCGCGTTATGGTCGACTAGTTGCTGTTCATCAGTTGTTAACCAGGAGGACTCCTTGCCGCACCAGGCGAAAAAACCCATGGTCACCGGGCCCCGCTTCAATGCCCCGTCGATTCGACGTGTGGCGACGGGGCTTGGCCTCGGCCTGCTGCTCACCGGCTGCGGTGCCGACTACCCCTTGGGCGAGGCGCAACGCCAGGCGGCGGAGAACAACTCCTCCAACCTCTCCGGGACCGTCACGGGCGGCGGATCCAGTGCCCAGAACTCCGCCATGAACGCGTGGATTGGCGGATTCGCCACGATGCACCCCAAGGTGCAGGTGCAATACGCTTCCGTGGGTTCAGGCGCGGGACGCGCGGGACTGCTGGCCGGCGCCACCAACTTCGCCGGCTCCGACGCCTACCTCAAGGAATCGGAAGTCGCCCGCTCCCAGGAGACCTGCGGACCGGAGGGGGCCATCAACATCCCCACCTACATCTCGCCGATTTCCGTGGCCTTCAACCTGCCGGGGGTCAAGGAACTGAACTTCGATGCGGCAACCATTGCCAAGATCTTCGGTGGCAAGATCACCTCGTGGCAGGACCCCGCCATCACGGCGCTGAATCCGGGCGTGGCCATCCCCGATGTCCCCCTGACCGCTGTCGCCCGCTCGGACGACTCGGGCACCACCGAGAACTTCACCGACTACCTGCATGCCGCCGCGCCCGAAAACTGGGAGCACGATCCTTCGGGCTCCTGGCCCGGCGGGCTGGGGAGTGAGCAGGCCCAGGGAAACTCCGGGGTCGTCACCACGGTGGCCCGCACCGAGGGAGCGGTGACCTACGCCGATGATTCGCTCGTTGACAAAACGCTTGGCAAGGGAAAGCTGAAGGTGGGCGATTCCTTCGTAGCCGTCAGCGGCGAGTCGGCGGCCATCGCCGTCACCGCCTCGCACCGGGTCCCCGGCCGCGGCGCCAACGACATTGCCCTGGAACTTGACCGCAGCACCACCAAGGCCGGCGCCTACCCGTTGGTTCTGGTCTCCTATTTCATCGTGTGCAGCGGCTACACCGATCCGAACACGGTGGAACTGGTCAAGGCCTTCGGCCACTATGTTGTCAGCGACGAGGGGCAGAAGGTCGCGGCCGACTCGGCCAAGAGCGCGCCGATGCCCAAGGAACTTGCCAAGGATGCCGCAAGGGCGATCGATTCGATCACGCAGCGTCCCTAGCGTCCCGAATTGGCAGGAAAAACGGGAGCGGTCCAACGCCCGGTGGGGGTCGGACCGCTCCCGTCGCGTATGCGGCGGTGGACGAACTAGGCGCTGGTGGCGTCCTGCACCTCGCCGACCAGTTCCTCGATGATGTCCTCCAGGAAGAGCACCCCGGTGGTGGCGCCCTCGGCGTCAAATACGCGGGCCACGTGGGACCCGGTGCGGCGCATGGCAGCCAGCGCGTCCTCCAGCTCGCTCGCGCCATAGACCGAGGCCAGGGCCCGAATCCGCTTGGCCGGGACCGCGGAGGCGAAGGCCTCCGGCGTGGTGAGGTCCATGACGTCCTTGAGGTGAAGGTAGCCCGTGGGTTCGCCGTCCGGGTTCACCAGGATGTAGCGGGAATAGCCGTGCTCGGCCACGGTGGACTGGATGTCGGCCGGGGAGGAACCCTGCGGCAGGAACACCATTTCGCCGACCGGCACCTCGACGTCGGAGACCTTCTTGGCGGTGAACTCGAAGGCCTTGCCCAGCGTGCCGCTGGCATCTGAGAGCACCCCGTCGCGGGTCGACTGTGCGACGATGCCCGCCACCTCGTCCAGGGTGAAGGCGCTGGCGGCCTCGTCCTTGGGCTCGACCTTGAACAGCCGCAGCACGGCGTTTGCGATCCCGTTCAGTGTCCAGATCACCGGCTTGAAGATCCGGGCCACGAGCACCAGCGGGGGAGCCAGCAGCAGGGCCGCGCGCGTGGGCACCGAGAAAGAGATGTTCTTCGGGACCATCTCGCCGAGGACCACGTGCAGGAAGGTGACCAGCAGCAGCGCCGCGATGAAGGCGATGATGCCGATGGCCTCCGCCGAGAGCGTGGTCAGTCCCAGCGGGATTTCCAGCAGGTGGTGGATCGCCGGTTCGGAGACGTTCAGGATGACCAGCGAACACACGGTGATGCCCAGCTGGCTGGTGGCCAGCATCAGCGTCGCGTGCTCCATGGCCCACAGCGTGGTCTTGGCCGCCTTGGAGCCGGCCTCCGCCATCGGCTCGATTTGCGAGCGGCGGGCGGAGATCACGGCGAATTCGGCGCCGACGAAGAAGGCGTTGATGACCAGCAGGACGACGAGCCAGATGATTCCGGGTAGGTACTCGCTCATCGGGTCTGCTCCTGGGTCGAATCGTCGGCGTTGCGGTCCTGGGATGTCAGGTCGGGGGTGAACTTCAGGCGCTGGACGTGGGTGCCCACGACGCGCTCGACCCGCAGCGTTCCGCCGTGCAGGTGGACCTCGTCCCCGGGCTCCGGGATCCTGTCCAGCTCGTCGGCGACGAAGCCGGCGACGGTGTCGTAGTCCTCGCCGTCGGGCACCGTGATGCCGGTGCGGTCCAACAGCTCGTCGGGGCGCAGCGAGGCATCGAAGGTGACCGAGCGCCCGGTCGTCAGCACGCCGACCCGGGCGCGGTCGTGCTCGTCCTCGAGTTCGCCGACGAGTTCCTCCACGAGGTCCTCGAGCGTCACGATGCCGGCGGTGCCGCCGTGCTCGTCCGAGACGATGGCGACCTGCAGGCCGTGGGTGCGCAGGCGCCCCAGCAGCGAGTCGACGCCCATGGACTCGGGCACCATCAGCGGGGCGACCATCAGCTCGGTGGCGGCCACGGTTCCGCGGGCTTCCAGCGGGATCGCGAACGCCTGCTTGAGGTGTACAACGCCGAGGATCTCGTCGCGGTCCCGCCCGATGACGGGGAAGCGGGAGAACCCGGTGAGCGTGGCGGTCTCGACGATGTCCTGCGCGCTGGCCGTCGCCTCGACGGCGCTCATGCGCACGCGCGGAGTCATCACGTCGGCCGCGGTGTGCTCGGAGAAGCGCAGCGTGCGGTGCAGCAGCGTCGCGTGGTCGGTGTCCAGCAGGCCCTCCAGCGCGGAGCGGCGGACCAGGGAGCTAAGCTCCTCGGCGGTCCGCGCCCCGGAGAGCTCCTCCTTGGGCTCGATGCCGAAGGAGCGGATGATGGAGTTGGCGGTGTTGTTGAACATCAGGATCACCGGTTTGAACACCGCGGTAAAGGCCGCCTGGAAAGGCACCACCACCTTGGCGGTGGCCAGCGGCAGCGCGAGGGCGAAGTTCTTGGGCACCAGTTCGCCGATGATCATCGAGAACACGGTGGCCAGGAAGATGCCGATCACTGCGCCGACGCCGGGGACGACGGCCGCCGGGACGCCAGCGCCCAGCAGCGGGCCGCGCAGCAGCGAGCTGATGGCTGGCTCGAAGGTGTAGCCGGTCAGCAGGGTGGTGAGGGTGATTCCCAGCTGTGCGCTGGAGAGATGGGTGGAGGTGATCTTCAGGGCCTTGATGGTGGTGCCCAGCCGTTTTTCGCCGCGCTCGGCGCGGGCCTCGAGTTCGTGGCGGTCAAGGTTGACCAAGGCGAATTCGGAGGCAACGAACAAGCCGGTGCCAACGGTCAGGAGCAGGCCGATGCCGATCATGATCAACTCATGCATGGGGGCGCCCCTCTCCGGTGGTGGTCGGAATCAATCCGGCGCAGCGGTGGAGGGGCAAGGGCATGTGGGAAGGGGGGTCATCCATAGTACTTGTAAACTTTAGCGGACCGGGCGGCGTCCGGTATTCGCGTCCGGGGCCGCCGGCAGGCCCCCCGTTGGCCTGCGCGGGCACCTGCCGGCGCGACAGTGCGCCGGAAGGCGTCCTGTTTGCCGGGCCCCGCCCGCGGAGAAGATTCCAAGGGAACTCACAGCTAAAGCAGCGCGGCGAAGCCTTCCGCGGCGGCTGTCGCCCCGGCCACGATGATCTCGGCGAACGTGGTGATCTTCAGCCCGCCCGCGGTGCCCCCGGGCCGCCGCCAATGAACATCAGGACGTCGACGCCCAGCCAAGTCGCCGGGACCATCTGGCCGAAGTCCAGCGAGTTGAATCCGGCGGTGCGGGTCATGACCGACTGGAAGAATCCGGCCAGCAGCGTGTCCACCGTGGACAGCGCGCCCAGGGTCTTGGGGTTTGCCCATTCCAGGGCGCAGATGAACGCGGTGCCGGCGGCCAGCAGGGCCACCGAACAGTAGACCACCAGCTTGGTGTTCATGGTCCAGTGCAGCGACCTTCGCTGAAGAGTGCGAACCCGGCATCGTTGAACGCGGAAACGGCGTGGAAGGCGCCCAGCCACAGGCAGTGGCCCCAGGGGTTGCCCGGCCCCGCAGCGAAACGCAGGGTGAGTGCCAGGGCCACGACAAGTTTGGTTGCCACGGTGATGCGCATGAGGCCCAGCAGCACCGAGCGCACGTCGCCGAAGCCCGTGCTCTGGGTTTCCGCCGCAGTCTGGATGCGGGACTTGAGCCCCAATCTCCTGGCCATCAACACCCCGAGCAGCGAAGCGAAGGACATGATGCCAAGGCCGCCGAGCTGGATCAGCACGAGGATCGCCACCTGCCCGAAGGGAGCGGCAGCACTGCTGCGGGGGAATCCCGTGGCCGATGGGCCCGCGCACGGAGAAACACCATTGCCATTCACTGTCGGGGATTGGGGCCATAGACTCGTGCCCATGAGCATCGACGTCGAGAGCCTGTACCGCGACCTGCACGCCAACCCCGAACTTTCTTTCCAGGAACACCGCACGGCCGGAATTGTTTCCGGGCACCTGCGTGAACTTGGACTGGAAGTCCAGGAAGGCATTGGAGGCACCGGGGTGGTCGGGGTCCTGGCAAACGGGCCAGGGCCGACGGTCATGCTGCGCGCGGACATGGACGGCTTGCCGGTTCTGGAGGCGACCGGCCTGGAATATGCCAGCACCGCCACGGGCATCGGCCCAGACGGACGCCTGGTACCCGTCATGCATGCCTGCGGCCACGACGTGCACGTCACCTGCCTGCTGGGAGCCGTGGAAAGACTTGCGGGCGAGCGCGGCTCGTGGTCCGGGACGCTGCTGGCACTCTTCCAGCCGGCCGAGGAAGCAGGCGGCGGGGCCCAAGCGATGGTTGACGCCGGGCTCTTCGATATGGTGCCGGCACCGGACGTGGTGCTCGGACAACACGTTGCGCCGTTCCCCGCGGGATGGATCGGACTGCGCCCCGGCGTTGCCATGGCCTCGGCCGATTCGCTGAATATCACCCTGCATGGGTCCGGCGGGCACGGTTCGCGGCCCGAAACCACCGTGGACCCGGTGCTTTTGGCGGCAGCCACCACCATGCGCCTGCAGGGCATCGTCTCGCGGGAACTTGCCGCCAGCGATCAGGCGGTGCTCACCGTCGGGCAGATCCATGCGGGCACCAAGAACAACATCATCGCCGCGCAGGCCACCCTGGGCCTGAGCGTGCGGACCTTTGACGAGAGCGTGCGCGCCAAGATGCTCGGTTCCATCGAACGGGTCGTGCGCGGGGAGGCCATGGCCTCGGGGTCGCCCAGGGAACCGGTGATCGCGCTGGAGGAACATTTCCCGCTGACCGTCAACGACCTGGATGCATCGGCGCGGGTGACCGCGGCGCTCGTCGAGCGACTCGGTGCGGGGAAGGTCATTGACCCGGGTGCGGTGGCAGGCAGCGAGGATGTCGGTGTTCTCGCCACGGCAGCGGGGGTGCCGCTGGTGTACTGGCTGCTGGGTGGGGAGGACCCTGGCCTGATCAAGGATTTTGCCGCCACCGGAAGGATGCCGGAGGGCGTTCCGTCGAACCATTCACCGCATTTTGCCCCGCGGATCCAGCCGACCCTGAACGTGGGCATCGACGCCTTGGTCGCCGCGGCCCGGGCCTGGCTTGCCCGATGACCTGCTGTCCATGGACCGACGTTCACATGGTGCCGTGAGCGGAATCCGGCAGGTCCGGCCAAGTTCGCGGCAATACAGCGTATGGTGTGGCGGTAGGGGTACTTTCCCCTAACTTTTGGGAATGCCGAGCATTCCCGGCTAGGACGGTACAAAATGTCGAAGTCACCGCGTAAGGCCGAGGCCAAGAAACCCTCGAAGTCCATCAAGGAGAAGCGCGCCGAAAAGCGCACGAAGTCGGCGGGCGAAACGATCCTTGACCCCGTACGCAAGGTATCGAAATAACCGCCATGCGGCGTGGCTGATCAAATTGGCCACCTCGGGACCACCTGAAAATGCCTGTCCGTCGGAAGAGCACTCTTCGACGGACAGGCATTTTTGTGCTCGGGAACGAGCCGGGCGCTGCTAGCGGATGCCGGCGCCGCGGTAGACCCGCACCCAGGTGTCGGCCGTGACGCCAAGTGCCCGGCGCTGTCCGGCCACATCCACCGTCAGCGTCACGCGCCACTCCGGGCTCGGCTGGAAGGCCTTGAGCAGCGGGCCATGCAGGGTCTGGTTGCCGTCACTGACCTCGATCACGCGGCGCAGGTGCTCGGGCCCAAGGTCCTCGGCCCGGACCATGGTCTCGCGGCGGGGTCCGGCGGGGCCGCGCGGGGCCTGGACGATCTTGCGGGCCTCGCGCATGGCCTGTGAACGTCGGGCAATGCGTTCGGTCCGCTGGGCCGTGGTGCCGCTGAGGGACAGCGGGGCGGGGGAGAAACTGGGGATGGCAGTGATGCGTGAAACCGCCTGCGGTGACTTCTTGGCGACCTTTGCCCAGAATTCCTCCGGGCCCTTGCCCATCAGGATGACCGCCCGGAGATTGGGAACCAGGCGCAACAGCTTGCCCATGGGATCGACTCCGGCGTTCTGCTCGGCACCCGTGAGCCGCCCGGAAGCACCCTCGGCCCGGTACCAGGGGAAGGCGTGCCAAAGCACGACTTCCTTGGTATCGATTCCGGACTCGTCCAGCAACGTGGACAACGCCTCCGCGGTGGCAGTGTCGTCCTCGCTGGAAACGATGTCCTCGCCGGTCTCGGCACGGTTTGCAGCGTCCGGGGCCGGCATCAGGCACAGGACGGTGGCATCGGTGCCGCCGTGAAGGGGTGCAACGAAGGGGACGGTTCCGGCGCCTTCCGGGGAAATGGCGCGCAGGTCCTGAACCAGGGAATTGAGGGGTGCAACGTGTTCAGCCCACAACTCCGATTCCTGCGAGTTCCTGAATTCGGGGTCGATCATCTTGCGGGGCATGAAGGGTTCTCTCATGAATCTTTCGAGGGGGTCGAACCACAAGCATGGCACGGCCAGAAGCCGAACCCGTAGCCCGGAGGGGCTGACGTATCACGCGTCACTGGGTCGTTCCCGGCCAAGTGCCGGGAACGCGGGGAGTCGGGATGCTGGCATGCGTCACCGCCAGAGGGCGTCAAGAATCCTGCTTGCCTTCACGCAATCGGCTGGCGATTCCAGCCCAGACGCGTTTCTGTTCCTCCCGGTCGACGGTCCGCTTGGCGCCCAACGGGTGAAGTGAACGCACAATGTGCAGGTCCGGATAGCCGGACACGATCTCCGGGAGAACCGCGTCCGCGGCGTCCTGCGCCTTGCGCCCCAAGAGCAACAGCATCCTCAACTCCGTCATGAGCCCCATGACCTCCAAGAGCGCCCTTCCCCCTTCGAGCGACTGCTCCGGCGTCAGGTCCCGCTTGGGATCAAGGCGTGGCCAGGGATAGCCGTTCCAGTGGCAGAGATCCGCCGGATCGATGTCGAACTCCGTCATCAGGTGACGTTGGCGGTCCGCTGCGCGGTCCGGGTTCCTGATGCACATGAACCTGGTTTCGTCCCGTGGTTCGCCCGCGTCATTGAGCACCATCAGGGCAGGGGCGTGAATCCCGCCGTGCCACGGGGCTGCCAACGGTAGTCGCACTCCGTCCTTGCCATCACCAAGTCGGCCGATCAGCTCGTTGAGGGGAGCCACGTGTTCAGCCCGCAGGCCCTCACATTGCTGGACCCAGAACGGGTCATCGGGCTGGGCGCGCTTCCATTTGTCGGCCGGTGCCATCGAAATCCCTGTTCCTCCTTGATCCCGGGACGTCGAACAGGCCCCGGACGGACACCGAATATACCAAGGGCAAGTGGCCGTTCAGGCTCTGGCCGGCGAACCTCTGCTGGCGCCGGTGAAGGGGACTCACCGATCCTGGATCTTGAGCCGCGGTTCGTGGCTGCCCTCGTGGGCGGATGGCTGCCCGCGGCTGTTGCGATCGGCAACCGGAACCGATGCAAACGTCCGTGGTTGCTGTGCCATCGGACACGGGTCTCTGGAAATGACGTGACATGTCCCGTCAGTCCAAAACTTTCTGGCATAATGGACAGGTACTCGATTTGATGTGGCCCCTCTCTCCGCGTTGAATCCTGTCCTTTTGAAGATCTGCGGTATGGCCCGCCCCACGGGTGCAGAAACAGGGATTCGCACATGTTGAGAAAACAGGAGTGACCACTACCGTGGCCGTTAAAATTCGTCTGAAGCGTTTCGGCAAGATTCGCGCCCCTTACTACCGTATCGTCGTCATGGATGCGCGCTCCAAGCGCGATGGCCGTGCGATTGAAGAAATCGGCAAGTACCACCCGACCGAAGAGCCTTCGTTCATCGAGGTCAAGTCCGACCGCGCGCAGTACTGGCTCTCCGTCGGCGCCCAGCCGACCGAGCAGGTTGCCGCGATCTTGAAGATCACCGGTGACTGGCAGAAGTTCAAGGGCATCGAAGGCCAGGAAGGCACCTTGCGCGTCAAGGAAGCCAAGCCGGCATTCGTTGTTCCGGAGAAGGGTTCGGTCATCCTGCCCGAGGCCATCACCAAGAAGGCCGAGAAGCCGGCTGCCGGGGCCGAGGTCGAGGCAGAAGCAACCGAGGCCGAGTAGCCAGTGCTCGTTGATGCGCTGGATCACCTGGTACGTGGCATCGTAGACACCCCGGAAGACGTACAGGTTGCGTTGAAGGGGAATCGTCGCGGTGACATTCTCGAGGTGCGTGTGCACCCCGAGGATCTCGGTCGGGTCATTGGCCGTCAAGGTCGCACCGCCAAGGCGCTGCGCACCGTGGTAGCCGCTCTGGCGGAGGAACCGATTCGTGTTGACGTAGTCGACACGGACCGTCGCCGGTAGCCAGCCTCACCACACAGCCTTGTCTGGCTTTGGTCCCACGATCCATGACGGATCGTGGGACCAAAGTGGTTTAAGCCCCGACGTGCAACGCAGCCGTCAGCGGCGAGGAGCCTGCAACCACCAAGTCGCACGTAAGATTGAACCTAGAAAAGTGTGTTCACGGGATGTAGGTCCCCTGAACGCACGCCCCTGCCGGCCAAGGCCGGCAAACCACCGATTTGTATTCAAGGAGAAAACGCATGCGCCTCCAGGTCGCCCGCATTGGCAAGCCGCACGGTATCCGCGGAGAGGTGACGGTGCAGGTCCTCACCGACGCACCCGAAGATCGTTTTGCCCCGGGTGCCGTCTTCGAGGTCGAGCACCCCACCGTCAAGAAGCTCACCGTCGAGGGTGCCCGCTGGAACAAGGAAATCCTGTTGCTGGCCTTCGAGGAGCTGCTTGACCGCAACACCGCGGAAACGATGCGTGGAGCCAAGCTGTTCATCGACACCGACGAGGTCGAGGACGATTCCGAGGGCTGGTACGAGCACGAGCTCGTGGACCTGGAAGCCCGCGTGGGGGAGAAGGTCGTCGGCAAGGTCACCGCGCTGCGCACCGGCAATGTCCAGGATTTGCTGGTTGTCGAATCCACCGAAGGCGACGAGATCTACGTCCCGTTCGTGGAGAGCATCGTGCCCGAGGTCAACATCGCCGGCGGCTACATCCTGATGACCCCGCCTGCCGGCCTGTTCGACATCAATCGCGAAGACGTCGCTGACACCAACGCACCGGCAGAGGAAGCCTAGGCCCGATGCGCATTGACGTTGTCTCGATTTTCCCGGAGTACCTCGCTGCCCTGGACCTGTCGCTGATCGGCAAGGCCAGGCGGGAAAAGGTGCTGGATTTGAACGTGCACGATCTGCGCGACCACACCCACGATCGCCACCGCACCGTGGACGACACCCCCTACGGCGGCGGTGCCGGCATGGTTATGAAGCCTGAACCCTGGGGCGCGGTCCTGGACAGGATCGCCACCGAGTCCCCGCTTTCCGCAACCTCCGGGAACAAGCCCATCTTGGTCGTCCCCTCGCCGGCCGGCGCGGTCTTCAACCAGGCCATGGCCTACGAGCTGGCCGAAGCCGAGCACCTGGCCTTTGCCTGCGGCCGATACGAGGGCATCGACGAGCGGGTCCTGGAACACGCCGCAGAGGCGTTCGACGTCCGCCCGGTTTCGATCGGTGACTACGTGCTCAACGGGGGAGAGGTGGCGGTCCTGGCCATGGTGGAGGCCATTGGCCGGCTGATTCCCGGCGTCATTGGAAACCCGGAGTCGCTGGTCGAGGAGTCGCACTCCGACGGATTGCTGGAGTACCCCGTGTACACCAAGCCCGGAACCTGGGAGGGCCGGGAGGTCCCCGAGGTGCTGCTCTCCGGCAACCACGGCAAGATCGCCCGCTTCCGCCGCAACAAGCAGCTTGAGCGCACCGCGTCCCGCCGCCCCGACTTGATCGTGCAGCTGGATCCCTCCACGCTGAACCGGCACGACCGCGACACCCTGTGGCACAGCGGCTTTGCCATATCCGAGGGCAAGATCATTCCGAAGGACGAGCTCGCCTAAGGCCCACGCGATTGTAGGCCGCCTAGCGCGGTGGTTCGGCACTTTCCAGGAGGCCGACCACCGCGCTTTGCCGTCCCCGGCGGGCATGCTCGAGCGCCGTGGTCCCATCGGAATCCGCAATGGAGACGTCCGCGCCGGCGTCGATGACCAGACGCACCACTTCCTGGTGTTCGGGACCACCTGTGCCCAAAATGACGGCCTCCAGAAGGCAGGTCCACCCAAGATCATTCACGTGGTCGACGGCGACCTTGGCGTCCAGGAGCAGCCTTACGGTTTCGACGTGGGCGTGTTCGCAGGCGGGAATCAGCGCGGTGCCGCCGTAGCGATTGGTGCTTCCCACATCCGCACCGTTTTCCAGCGTGAGTTTCAGGATGTCGTTGAGCCCCTCCGCCCCGGCATACAGGAATGCCGAATCCGAGATCTGATCCTTGGCATTCACGTCGGCCCCCCGACGGATCAGTTCCCGGGCCGCGTCCACTGCGTTGGCGCGGGTTGCGGAGACCAGCACCGGCCGGCCATCGGTGCCGCGGTAGTTGGCCGAAGCCCCGGCATCGAGCAGTCTTCGTACCTGCTCGGCGTCATTGGCCACCGCCGCCGCGACCAGGGATTCCTCCGGCGCCGTCACGTCGACGGTCCCGTTATCCGACGTGCTTGCCCGTGGCGTCGAAGATTCCCGGACGCCCGTCGTGGGGATGCTGCAGGCACCCAAACCAAGGATGGCGGCAACCAGCGCCCCTGTGATCAATGCGGAAGGTGAATGTCGGTTGGACATGGACCCATCCTAGTCCGGGACGACGCCGAGGTGAGTGGCCACGGGATTACGGAGTTCAACCCGCCACAATGAACGCGTCTTCCCCGCGTTGAACGCAGGGTGAACCCGGGGAAGACGCATCCGTTCGGGCAGGTTCCCGTTGGGGGGACTACATGGGGTCGGGGATGCTACGCCTTGCTCGGTACCTCGAGCTCGGGCAGATAGACCTTGCCTCCGGCGGCCAGGAATTCCTGGCTTTTTTCGCGCATCCCGCTGACCATTTCTGCGATGGCGGCCTGCGAATCGGCCGAACCGTATTCGTCCCGGATGTCCTGGCTGATGCGCATGGAGCAGAACTTCGGCCCGCACATGGAACAGAAGTGCGCGGTCTTGGCCGGTTCTGCAGGCAGCGTCTCGTCGTGGAACGACTCGGCCGTGACCGGGTCCAGCGACAGGGCGAACTGGTCGCGCCAGCGGAACTCGAAGCGCGCCTTGCTCAGCGCGTCGTCGCGTACGGATGCACCCGGGTGCCCCTTGGCCAGATCCGCGGCGTGGGCTGCGATCTTGTAGGTGATCACGCCGGTCTTCACGTCGTCCTTGTTGGGCAGCCCCAAGTGTTCCTTGGGCGTGACATAGCAGAGCATCGCGGTGCCGTAGCGGGCTATCTCCGTGGCGCCGATGGCGCTGGTGATGTGGTCATAACCGGGCGCAATGTCGGTGACCAACGGACCAAGCGTGTAGAACGGAGCGCCCTCGCACAGCTCCTGCTGGCGCTCCACGTTCTCCCGCACCAGGTGGAAGGGGATGTGCCCGGGGCCCTCGACCATGACCTGCACGTCGTACTTCCAGGCGCGCTTGGTCAGTTCGGCCAGGGTGTCCAGCTCGGCGAACTGCGCTGCGTCGTTGGCGTCGGCGATGGACCCCGGGCGCAGACCGTCACCCAGGGAAAACGCCACGTCGTACTTCGCGAAGATCTCGCACAGCTCGTCGAAGTGGGTGTAGAGGAAATTCTCCTGGTGGTGCGCCAGGCACCAGCCGGCCATGATGGCCCCGCCGCGCGAGACGATGCCGGTCACGCGGTTGGCCGACAGCGGCACATAGCGCAACAGCACGCCGGCGTGGACGGTCATGTAGTCGACGCCCTGTTCGCACTGCTCGATCACGGTGTCGCGGTAGATTTCCCAGGTCAGTGCGTTGGCCTCGCCGTTGACCTTTTCCAGTGCCTGGTAGATCGGGACGGTGCCGATGGGCACCGGGGCGTTGCGGATCAGCCATTCGCGGGTGGTGTGGATGTCATCGCCGGTGGACAGGTCCATCACGGTGTCGGCACCCCACTGGGTGGCCCACTGGAGCTTGTCCACCTCCTCGGCGATGGAGCTGGTGACCGCCGAGTTGCCGATATTGGCATTGATCTTCACCAGGAACGCCTTGCCGATGATCATTGGCTCGGACTCGGGGTGGTTGATGTTTGACGGGATGATGGCCCTGCCCGCAGCGACCTCGCTGCGCACCAGTTCCACGTCGCAGTTCTCGCGCAACGCCACAAAGCGCATTTCGGGGGTGATGATTCCCCGGCGGGCGTAGTGCATTTGGGTCACGCGTTTTCCGGGTTCCGCGCGCCGCGGCTGGTGCCGTGCTCCCTTCCATTCGGCCGATGCCGCTCCGCGGCGCAATGCAGACTTGCCGTCATCGAGCAGGTTCCGCTCCCGACCGCCATAGGCCTCGGTGTCCGAACGATCCGCGATCCACTCGCCGCGGAAGGGCGGCAAGCCCACGACCGGGTCACTGCCGGGACCGGCGGTGCGATACACCCGCAGCGGGGCGTTGGCCGTGCCTCCGGGGGACGGCTCCAAGGCGATTTCGGTGACCGGGACCCGGATCCCCGATTCTGCGTCCTCGAGATAAGCCAGGGAATGGGACTTCAGGGACTGGATTTCGGCTGCTTCCGAGGCGTTTTGGACAGGGCTGTGCATTGAAATGGTGTTGCTCAAGGAGTACTCACTTCCTTCGCCGGCATTACCCGGACAGGTTCAACGGTCTCTTGCTGCTTCAGCTCGATCTCAGCCCCTGCAAGGGCACCCGTGTGGTCGTAAGTGAAACTATCACAACATTCAATCCGGCATCGAGTGTGACCTTGCGCACCGGCGCGGTGGGCCCTGGTCCTTTACCGGGCCTCCGCGCTTCTGGGTCCGAAGTGCCGGCGATTACCCCTTCGGGGCCAACCCAGGTGGATTATCCGGCCTTCTGCGCGGTCAGCGGCAATATTTCCAGTGGAATCTAAATGAGCGGCACCGATTTGATGGGCACGATTCGGCCATGGTGCCGGCGTTCAAGGCGGAGACCCGAGGCCAATCGAGCTTTGACGGACCTGGCTGTAAGGAAGGAACATCGCAGCTTGCCCCGGAGTGTGGCAAAATGGATTCTTGGGTCTACTGGGTTCTGCTCCTGCCGCAGGGGGAACGAATCAACAGTCCGACCTACCGCCGATCCGCAAACGGATCGCGGTACCAAGCTCCGGACCGCCACATCTTTCCCTCGACGCCTTCGCGCTTCATGAGGGACAATTACGGTCCGTGTCTAAGGTAGATGACCTGCGGCGTCTGCCTAGGAGATGCATTCATGCGTATTCTCGACTCTGTCGACGCAGCCTCGCTGCGCAGCGATGTCCCGGACTTCCGCGCCGGTGACACCGTCAAGGTTCACGTCAACATCATCGAAGGCAAGAACTCCCGTGTCCAGGTATTCCAGGGCTTCGTCCTTGGTCGCCAGGGCGACGGCGTTCGCGAAACCTTCACCGTTCGCAAGGTCTCCTTCGGCGTCGGCGTAGAGCGTACCTTCCCGGTACACTCCCCGGTTCTGGATAAGGTCGAACTGGTAACCCGTGGCGACGTTCGCCGCGCGAAGCTGTTCTACATGCGCGATCGCCACGGCAAGGCTGCGAAGATCCGCGAAAAGCGCGACTTCCGGTCTGCCAAGTAGCCAGAAAAGCGAGAACCTCTATCCAAGCCATCCTTCGGATGGCCAGGATGGGGATCCATCGTGGATCAAACTACTGAATCGGAACGTTTTTCCGCTTCGACAAAGCGCCGGTCCCCTTCGAGGGGCTGGCGCTTTGCCGTAGGCGCGCTTGCTGCGGCGGCGGTGATCACCCTTGGCGTTCGCGCCACCGTCGTTGACTTCTTCTACATTGGATCCACTTCCATGGAATCCACGTTGAACCCGGGTGAGGGCTTGCTGGTGAACCGGCTTGCCTACAAGGACGCCGAGATCCAACGCGGAGATGTGGTCATCTTCGACGGCCGCGGCTCGTTCCTGCCCTACCAGCGTCCCACTGCCCTGGATTCACTGGCCTGGGCACTGCGCCTGGCCGGAGGAGATTCGGTCTATGTAAAGCGCGTCATCGGAGTCGGGGGCGACACCGTCAGCTGCTGCGGCCCGGATGGGCGCCTGAGCATCAACGGTGTCCCCGTGGACGAGCACTATGTCCATGTCGGGGACACACCGAGTGACGTGGAATTCGATGTGCACGTACCCGAGGGTCGTCTATGGGTCATGGGCGACCATCGCTCGGTATCCGAGGATTCGCGTGCGCTGATGGGCGCGCCAGGTGGCGGCATGATTGACACGGATCGTGTCATTGGCAAGGTGGCCGAAGTGGTGTGGCCACTGGAAAATAAGCGACCCATCGATGGCTCATCCGTATTGGGTGGACTACCCCTCGCCGAATAACCGAACACCACTCCCGCAACACGTAGTGACGGCCGGCAGCCGTCGACTGGCCGTCGGCATCCTGGCAAACCCTCCTTCCGCCCCACCTCCTCGGATGACCAGAATCCTCGGCTTCTCGATGCGCGGCACCAATCACGGAGACGATCAGTCGACTTAATGGGTGGACTCCCCGTGCGATCCGGGACGTACGGGAAGTCTGCGTGCCGGTCGAAACCACAGGCAAGGAACACCCGGAAGCGACCGTTGGTGTCGCATCGATGCGCTAGGCGGATATCGGCAAACATACCTGCCGAGTAAGAACACTTCGCGACTCCGTGTCCGATTGGACTACGAAAATAGCCAGGCATCCACCGCGCGAGGCCTGGCCGTGCTGGGCAAGCGAATGAATGCTTCGTTGGGTAAGCGCCGGCTACTTGACTGCCTGCGGGTCACTAGATATTTCCCCTGCCCACGGCACCCGCATTCTCGGGCAAGGAGCGTTGGAATAATCATGGCCGATCGGCCAAACCGTCTGGCTGGTGCGCGGTAGTCGGTGCTGCCTCGAGCTGGATGGCAACTTCGATTCCCGTCGCTTGGTTGGCGTCAATGCTTCGAGATTTCGGGGACATGGAACGGTGCCGTCCAGCAGGTTGGCCGCGTGCATGCGCTCGATTCCCTCAGCCTGTGTCCGGTGTCGAACTTCAAGTATTTCCATAAGGTTTCCACAATTTTCACATTGCGTGTGTCGATGTGAGCCGGCCAGCTTTACGGCCGTCAGCACAGAAAAATGCATGGATGCTGGGAAATATCCAAAAGTTACGAGGGGAGTCGACCGAATATTGTTCCGGGCGTGTCGCGCCCAGTGACGCCCGTCTCCGTCCTGCCTTGCCGCGGGATCATGCGGAAGTGCAACTGGGTGGTTGACGCATCAATTATTCGAAACGCTGGAGTTTTGGGGAGGCGCTGCTTGTTAGGCGATATGTACAGAGGTTAGGGTTTCATTTTGGTAACACTCATTGCTCGCGGTGTGCCCAATCGGATGTCCCATGACAGCCGCGGCGCACACAAAAGCGAGGTACCACACCTTGAATTGGGAGACCTCACATATGCACGAATCCTCACGTGCGCTATTGAAGCGCGGCAGCATTGCTGCCGCGACCACGGCGCTGGTGCTAGGGAGCAGCATCGCTACCGTACCGGCGATCGCCACGACTTCAGTCGCCCCGGAGCCTGCGTCAACGGAGACTTCGGCCGTCACGAGCGCTGAATCATCACAGGACCAGAGCCAGGCGGCGCTGCCAAGCGGCCTGGAAGCGGCCGTCGAACGCGACCTCGGCATCACGATTGATGAGTTCTACAAGAACGGCGAGCTGAGCTCGGTCGTCGAGTCGCTCTCGGAGGAATTGGGACAGTCGGAACTTGCCGCCGACTTTGCCATCGAAGAGAACAAAATCAAGGTCACCGTGGCCGCGTCATCTCTTGGGGCCGTCACCACGAAACTTGACGAACTGACCAAGGGCACGGACGTTGAATTGCGCATCGTGACAGCGCCCGAAGCCGAAGCCACGGTCGCGCCTAAAAAGGTCGAGACCAAGAAGGCACCGAAGACGAAGGACCCCAAGGCTGCTCCGTCCAAGCTCCCGGTTATTGAGAGCCCGAAGACCGAAGCCACGGCCAAGCCGGAGGTCGTGGCCAAGGCGATGCCCAAGAGCGCCGAGTCGCTGCTCGAGGCATACGTCCAAAGCGTTGACCCGAAGGCTGTTTCCCAGCTTCAAGCGGTCATGAAGACCGGATCAAACAGCTTTGTCATCCGTACCGGCGGAACCGCCGACGTGGAGGGCAAGAACGCATCCGAGACCCCCAAGGCCACGGCCCTGCGGTTCGGCGAGAAGATGACGCCGGAGGAATTCGCCCAGCAATACACCAAGGTCACCATCGAGAAGGCAGAAGGGCCGGCAAAGTCTGCGGCAGCCGGCGATGTGCTCGGCGGCATGGGCTACGGTGCCCGGACAACCGGCACGGCTATCGCGCTGTGCTCAATTGGCTTCAGCGGCTTCAACGCCGACGGTGGCGACGCAGCAATTTCGGCAGGGCACTGTGAGCAGGACGGTGACATCACCAAAGTCAATATCATGGAGCACACTGCACCGAACAAATTTGCGGGGATCGGCGCGCCCTTGGGAACCTTCGGATTCTCACAGTTCGGCGGGCCGGGAAATTCGCCGGTGACAGGCATCGACACTGCAACGAAGGTCGAGGACCTGGGCAATGTCGGGACCGACATCTCCGTCATCGACAACATCAACCCGGACCTAACTCTCAAATCCACGGTCACCGACTGGAAGGGTGCCGACGAGCGCGACTCCGGCACCAAGGTGACCGGAGTCGCCAGTGCCGTCATCGGCGCCGGAATCTGCAAGTCCGGACGCACCACCGGCTGGACCTGTGGCACCGTGGACGAGGTGGGCATCTTCCTGGTCGGCGGATACAACGGCGCAGACGACGTCCGCGGTGTTCGCGGCTTCGGCATGGCCAACGTGGGCTTGAAGAAAGCCAACGAGGGCGACTCCGGCGGATCGGCCATTTCCGGCGGCACAGCAGTAGGCGTCACGAGCGCGGTCTCGTCGAACGATGAAGGTCGTGCGTACTTCACCGACATCAAGGACGGGCTGAAGCACGCAAAGGGCTACTCCATTGCACTGTTCCTCAATGCCCCGGCGGTGGCCTCGCCCTCCAACGGTGCCGACGTCACGGCAGGCTCAACGATCTCCGGCACCGTGGCTGGCGCTCCCTCCGGATCGCACGTCCGGGTCGTCTCCGGCGGCAAGTTGGTCAAGAAGGCCACGGTCACCGCGGGCAAGTTCAGCTTCAAGGTTCCCGAGGACTTCGGCACGTACGACTTCACCCTGCAGACTGTCAACGGATTCAACAAGTCCGTCACCACTGCAGGATCGGTGAACGTCGTGATCGGTGCACCGGTCATCACCACCCCGAAGAACGACGCCACGCTCAACGCACCGGTGTCCACCATCTCGGGAACCGGCGTTGTCGGGGCCACGGTGACACTCGCCGGGGATGCCACGGGCACCGCAACAGTCGCCGCAGACGCCACGTGGAGCGTCAAGCTTCCCACCGCGCTGTCTTACGGCGAGTACGCCATTTCGGCCACCCAGGCCAAGGGCGGCGAAACCTCGAAGGCCACCACCAGTTCCTTCAAGGTCCAACTCGCCGCACCGGCCATCACCGGCCCGGCAAACGGTAAGACCTTCACCGAGGCACAGTCCGTGATTTCGGGAACCGGCGTTGCCGGCGCAACCGTCAAGTTGACCGGTGCCGTCACGCGCGAAGTTGTCGTGGGCAAGGATGGTGCCTGGAGCGTCGAGCTTCAAGAAGGCCTGTCCTACGGATCCCACAGCATCACCGCTGTGCAGAACGTCGGCGAGACCACGTCTACTTCGGTGAAGAGCGACTTCAAGGTCGTACCGGTGGCACCGTCGATCGATTCGCCGACCGATGGCCAGGAGTTCGCCTTCGACGAGGCCCCGAAGACCATCAGTGGTTTCGGCATCAACGGGGCCACGATCAAGGTGAGCCTTGACGGCACCGAACTGTCCTCCGCTGTTGCTGCCAACGGCAACGTCGCAGAAACCGCTGACGCGGCAAGCGGCGAACCCGAGGTTGCCGCGGTCGTGGTCAATGGCGCCTGGACCGTCATGGTCCCGGAGGACCTGGAAGCCGGCGACCACAAGGTCACGGCTGTACAGGTCATTGACGGGGTTGCCTCGGCGGCCATATCGAACACCTTCACCGTTGCCGCGGCACCGAAGCCGGAACCGACCGAAGAGCCAACCGCTTCGCCGGAACCCACGCAGGACTCCGAACCTTCCAAGGCTCCGGTCGTTCCGCAGGGCGAGATCAACGGCAATGACAGCGGCAACGGCGGCAACGGCGGCCTGGCCAACACCGGCGCGAACGCCGTCCTGCCAATTATTGCCGCAGGCGGTGCACTGATGGTTGCAGGCGGGTTCTTCATGCTCTTGCGCCGCAAGAACAACTCCGGGCTCCACAGTGCCTAACCACGTGGTCCTCGGCTAGCCGGGACTCGTGAGTGAGGGGGGCCTTCCGCGGAATTGCTAGTCATTCCGCGGAAGGCCCCTGCTTTTCCCACGCCTCATCCAGCCAACGCCCCGGAACCTCCATTAGACTCGTCCCACATCAGAAGGTGGTCACTCATTTGAACAACCCCATGGCACGAACCGCACTGGGCGGAGTCGCGCTGGCGGCGGTGCTCCTGCTTTCCGCCTGCGGCAGCGAGACCGGAAGCCCGACCTCCTCCAGCCCGACACCCCCGGCGACACTCAGCGCCACACCGAACGAGAGCCAGGATCCGGATTTGCTCCAACTCAACGAATCACTCAAGGAAACCCTGGGGGACAACTACTCCGAGGGTTGGATCGAGGGGAACAAACTGCACGTTGCAGTCATCGACCAGGCTTCCGCGGCCACCGTCACGGAGGCCGGTGCGGTGGCACACCTGGCGAAGCATTCGGCCGCCGAACTCGAGGCCGCCATCGGCAAGGTCATGTCCTGGCAGCGCGAACAGGGCGGGGACGTCGCCACTGCCATCCACCGCTACCTCCCGTCCGGACGCGACGGCTCCATTACACTCGCCGTCGACTCCGCCCAACTTGCGGGAATCGAGAAGGGGCTCAAAGATGGCAAGGTCACCGGAGACATCGAGCTGAAGTTTGTGGAATCCGACGGACCGGCAACCCCCGCCAGCTCCGGCTGACAACTCGCGCCCCCAGTGTTCGTGGTGCGCCTTTCGCCCGCCGCAGGCGCGCCACGAACTAACAAGATGCGGAACGCGACGTAGGGTTGTACCTGAGGGACCGTATTTGGGCTTCGGCAGTATTCCGGGGCAGACAGATCGGAAGCATCCCGCATTGATAGCGAAGACAGAAAATTGAAAGGGCCTTCACCCACGTGAGCCACGCCAGCGACGCAGCCGCAACACCCGATCGACCGCGGAAAAAGCGAAACCCCGTGTGGGCCGCCATCCGCGAAGTCCTGATCATCGTCGTGGTGGCCTTGGTGATATCACTGGTCGTCAAGACATTCTTCTTCCGCGCCTTCTACATCCCCTCCGGCTCCATGGAACAAACGCTGCAGGTCAACGACCGCATCTTCGCCAACCTCATGGCACCGGGCCCGTTCGAGCTCTCGCGCGGCGACGTTGTGGTGTTCCGCGACGAAGAGGGCTGGCTGCCCCCGATCCCTTCCCCGGAGAGCAACGCCGTCAGCGATTTCTTCACCTTCGTCGGACTGCTTCCGGACCCGTCCAGCCAACACCTGATCAAGCGGATCGTCGGCATGCCCGGAGACACCGTCGAGTGTTGCTCCGCCGACGGCAGACTGAGCATCAACGGCGTGGAAATCACCGAGCCTTACATCTACCCGGGTGACAACCCCTCGGACTCCGAGTTCACCAAGACCGTCCCGGAGGGCAAGATCTGGGTCATGGGCGACCACCGCGGTGCCTCCGCGGACTCCCGCTTCCACGAGGATTTGCAGGACGGCTTCGTCGACCTTTCAGCCGTCGAGGGACGGGCCGCGGTCATCTCCTGGCCGCTGGACCGCCTGGGCGGCATCTCCGGCGAGGACGAGGTCTTCGCCGGCGTCCCTGTGCCGGCGAACCAATGACATCGACTGCACCCACCCTGGAGCATGAACTGGCACTGGCCGCCGCGGGCGGCCACCGGTTCATCGGAGCTGCCGACGAGGTCGGCCGTGGTTCCCTGGCCGGACCCGTCTCCGTTGGTTATGTCGTGATCGACCCGGACGCTTCGCCGCAGCTGCCGGGGGTGCGCGACTCCAAGCTGCTCTCGGCGGCGCTGCGCCACGAATTGGTCCCGGCGATCAAGGACTGGGCAGCCTCCTGGGGCGTGGGCCACGCCAGCGCAGCGGAGATCGACGCGCTGGGACTGGTTCCTGCCCTGCGCCTGGCCGGGCTGCGGGCAGCCACCTTCGCGCATGGCGTCCAGGAAGCCGACGCGGTGCTGCTTGACGGAAACCTGGACTGGCTCTCGGCCACCGCACAGCCCACGCTGCTGGATTCCCTGGTTCCCGGTTTCGGAGCCACCCAGGACATCGACGGCCTACAGATTCCTGTGCACACCCTGATCAAGGGCGACTTGCTCGCGCTGTCCATCGCAGCAGCTTCCATCTTGGCCAAGGTCGAACGCGACGCGCTCATGGATGGTTACGATGTGAGCTACCCGGCGTACGGTTGGATACGAAACAAGGGGTATGGCACAGCCGCCCACCGCGCCGGCATCGCCGAGCACGGGGCGTGCGAATACCATCGGAAGACCTGGCAGCTGACACCCAAGGTGCCGGGAAAGAACATCGAGTCAGGGGGCGAGGGGAAAACACCATGAGTGCCGAAGACCTGGAGAACTACGAAGCGGAACTCGAGCTACAGCTCTACCGCGAATACAAGGACGTGGCGAACCTCTTTAATTACGTCGTGGAAACCGAGCGGCGTTTTTACCTGGCCAACAACGTTGACCTGAAGACCCGCTCGGCCGACGGCGAGGTCTTCTTCGACCTCACGCTCACCGACGCCTGGGTCTGGGACGTCTACCGCACCGGCCGCTTCGTGCAGTCGGTGCGCATCGTGACGTTCAAGGACGTGAACATCGAGGAACTGAACCGCGTCGATGACCTGTCCATCCCCAAGGAGGGGCTGAACTAGCCGCTGCCGCCACGATCGCCTTGTCCTGGCGGTCCCTGCCCCCGAAGCCATCCCGCCGTGCGCGGGGCGGATTCGGGGGCAGTCTTGTTTCCGGCTCCGGACCGCCGCCGCGGACTGCGACGTGCTCGCCCCCCAAGCCCGCCACGCAACTCCCGATTTCACCATCGAAGTCACGAACAGTGAAGTGGTGGACCACTGCGACCCCCGTGTCGGCATCGACAAGCTCAAGCCCACGCGCACGGCGTTCCTGGTCCTGGACATCACCGCAACCCTGGACGCCAACGTCTCAAAGAACGTCGGCGGAGACGGCGGCGAGCTGTACATGCCGTTGGTGGCGGAGACCTTCTCGGTGGCCGGCTCCAACGGGGCCCCGGACCGCAACGTCACATCGGAAACGGCCTGGGGCTGCTTCGATGACGCCGTGTTGTTGCCTCCGGTGGTCAACCCCGGCCAGAGCGTCACGGGCAAGTTGGTGCTTGACGTGGATGCCCTCACGGGACAGGTCACCTACGACCCCGAGAACAACGGCGGATGGTCGTGGCCGTACGGAGGCTAGCCCGGTCAGGACTGAGGGGCCGAGCCGCCCTTTGACCCGAGCTCGGGCGTGAACCTCTCGGCCACCAGGCCGAAGGTTCGATATCCAAAACGCCTTACTCGTCGACTTCGCCGGAGATTTCCCGGTGAAACCCGGATTTCGAACATTCTGACGCTATGATCAAGCGGAAGCATAAAAACTCGATTCGGCGTACGTATGGCGGATCAAGATCCTTCGCACGGGCCACCACCACGGCAGTGCGCAGCATCGAGTGGAACCAGGACCAATGGGGGGATCCGATTGCAGAAGAAGCGAATCATGACGGCGCTGGCACTTGCCGTCGCGGTGACAGGAAGCAGCACCGGCTTTGTGTTGCCGGCGATCGGTCAGGTACACGCTCCGGCAACGGGAGCGGCCGGGGCAGCGCCAACGGTCCTGGAGCCAAGAGCGGCTGCGGCAGGCATCGCCGCGAAAAAGCTTAACCTGAAGAAGGTGACCACCAATAACCTGAATCTGCGCCAGGCCAAGAGCACCCGGACGAGGGTACTGCTGACGGTCCCGAAGAACACCACCGTCACCGTCACCGAAACCAGCGGCACCTGGAGCAAGACAACCTATAGGGGCAAGACCGGGTGGGTGTCCTCCCGGTACCTCAAGAACGCGCCCGCCGCCCAGAAGACTGCGCCCAAGTCACAGTCGATCGCTCACCGCTACACCACCGGCTTCACCACCCTGCGAAAGAGTGCATCCACCAAGAGCCAGTCGTTGGGTTCCTACCAGCGCCGCGCCAAGGTCGAATTCCTCTCGGCCTCCGGGGCGTGGACCAAGGTCAAGGTTTCAGGCAAGACGGGCTTCATGGAATCCACCCGTCTTTCCAAGACCAATCCCGCCGTGGTCAACCGATGGTTGAAGTCCAAGCAGGTCGTTTACAAGAGCACCAACAACAAGTCCGCCAGGGTCGCCACGGTGGAGAAAAATGCCAAGGTCGAATGGCTGCGCACCGGCACCGGCTGGACCGCCATACGGACCGGGAAGGGCAATGGGTGGGTGCTGACCTCGGCCCTGGCCAACACCGCCATCAAGCCGACTGCCCCCAAAAAACCTACACCCAAGGCCAGCTACCGCTGGACAACGGCGAAGGTGAACATCCGCAAGGGCGCCGGCACTTCGCACAAGAGCCTTGGCTTGGTACCGGCCAACGAGCGAGTCACCTACCTCAAGACCGCCAACGGCTGGTCGAACATCAGGTCTTCCAAGGGCACCGGCTGGATTTCGAACAAGTACCTGGACAAGACCGGCCAGTACTCGTTCGCGGTCTACGGAACGTTGCGCAAGGGGCAATCGGCGTACTACATCCTCAAGGGGAAGACGTCCAGGGAAACCAAGACGACGATCGCCAGCCACAGCATGTATCTGCAGCCGAACAAGACTTGGCTCTCCTACGTCATCCCCAGCAAGAAGGCCTCCGACAAGGTGGTTGTCGAGCGGATGGACATCAAGCCGGCCAGCTACCGGGCCACCGTGGCCAACATGGACAAGTGGGAACGCTTCAACCCCAATAAGCCGCTAGCCGACCAGAACTACAACCGCGTGCTGGTCACCGACAAGGACGGCAAGAAGTCCTGGGCCTACCTGGGATCGAAGAAGATCGGCAAGTACCTGACCAAAAACGGAATCCGCGTAACTTCCGGCGACTATCTGAAGAGGTTCTGACCATGAAAAAGCAGGGCAAGATCGCCACCGGCGTCGTTTCAGGCGTTGCAGCCGTCGGCCTCGCGGCCTGGGGCATCGGGATGGCCGGTGCCGCCAACAGCACGGAGTGGGAGCTCCCCGGCGACCTCGTCGCGGGCCCCGCAATCGCCGAAGTCGATCCGTCCACCGGCTCCGAGGTGAAGACCGACAGGTTCGACAACGTCCAGAAAAAGGCGGGCGAAAAGGCCGGCCTGGTCGATGAAGAGACGAACAAGAACTATTTCACCATCGAGGTCACCAACACCCAGTTGCTGGGCCAGTGCACGTCACGCGTGGGGAACCAGACACTCAAGCCGATGCGCACCAAGTTCCTGGTCCTGGACGTCGAGGCGACCCTGGCAGCCTCCGTCTCCTCGAAGGTCGGTGGCGGGGCACAGGAGCTGTACATGCCGCTGGTCGCCGAGGCGTTCTCGGTGACCACCTCCAGCGGGTCCGCGGACCGCAACGTCACCTCGGAAACGGCCTGGGGCTGCTTCGATGATTCGGTGTTGCTGCCGCCGGTGGTCAACCCGGGCCAAAGCGTCAAGGGCAAGGTCGTCCTCGACGTGGATGCGCTAACCGGGAAGGTCGCCTACGACCCCGAGGACAACGGCGGCTGGTCCTGGCCCTACGGCGGCTAGTCCGGAACCAACTGCCCCAGCCCCGAGCCATGCACCAGAAAGAAATCCACGCAGATGACCGAGCAGCCAGGCAAGCCCGACCCCGAGGACCCAAACGGACCGGGGGATGCCCACGGGGAAGAACCCGAACCCGAGGACTTCGGGTTCCTCGCCGGTGGCCACTCTGAGGACAGCTCGCTGTCCTTCGAGTTCGGCGGCGTCGAGCACGATCCCGAGGTCGGAAAGCGCGCCTTCGACGCTTCCATCCCCGCCCTGAACGCGGCACTGCTGGACTACGCCCAGGCACTGGAGGACCGCCAGGGACGGATCTCAGATGCCCTGCGCCGGCCAGAGCTGGCACCGGAGCTGATCGCTGCCTCCCGGGGCGTCCATGTGGCGCTGGCCGAGCTCTTGGAGGCGCACCAGGTGTACACCGGCGAGGGCCTGCCTGAGGTGCCGGTGGATCGGTCCCTCCCGGACGAGGCCCCCGCCCCGGAAGAATGGGCGGCACTGCTCGCCGCCAACGAGTCCACCGAGGATGCCGACGACACGCATTGGCCACGCCCCACCGAGCTCGGTGCAACCGTGGTCCTGGACCGGGTGATCCACCAAACCCCCGCCGAGTTCGTACGGCTGGACACCGCGCAGGTCTTCGGCAACGGGTGGCTGCTGATGGTCGACTACGTCAACGTGCGCGGACCGCGCGAAGACGGGCTGATCTGGTTCCGCCGCAGCAACGAACAGCACGGAAACGTCGAGATCTCCCTGCAGCTGGGCAATGCGGCCACAGGCGCGCCGCAGCGTTGCTCTCCGCACCGGGCCGACGGGAACGTGGGCCCGCACTGCTACACGCTGAGCCACCAATTCTGGATCCATCCCGCACCGGAGGCCGAAGAGCTCACCGGGACCCTCACCGTTCACGACGCAATTGCCGCCGACGGCAGCACCGAACCCCTGGAGGTCCAGTTCCGGTTGGAGACCTCCGTGCTGCGTGGGGCAGCCGGCCGCATCCGCGCCTTCGGGCCCCGGGAGCCGGATATGTGAGTCCCGGGCGCTGGGTGCCGGGCACCTTCGCGGCCGGGCCCTTGGAACGGTGCGGTCAGGTAGAAACGATCACCACGCTGGCGCTGTCCGGTACCTTCGGCTGAGATTCCCACTGATGTCTTGTTCGGCGACGAACGCAGTTTCGGCGTGGCCGAACTCAGGAGCGATGCCTTGCGTCGCGGGAACGTCAGGTTTGCTGGCTGAACAAGACGATTCCCACCGGAGTGGATTTCGTACTTATGGAGGGATCAGCGGGAGGCTTCCTCGGCGGACTCTCTCCTGGCTACCGAGGGCTTGGTTAGGGCGGTCCGCAGGAACCTGTAGCTGAAGTAGATGGCACCTGGCTGTGGCCGATGCCTAGGATGAAGACGCATCTCCATCTGTGCCGCCCGGGCTACACGGCATGACGTCGCGCTCGCCGGAAGGGATTCGCGCTTATCCACACCTCTGTCCGGTTGGGCTTCGTTGCCGTGCCGAGGCGCGCACCCTTGACATCAGGCCGCTTCCGTTCAACCGTCTTCCGACGAGCGACGTGCGGCCCAGAACGGAGAGGAGTCTGCTGATGGGCCACAACCAGGAACTGGGCGCCGCGGGCGAGGAACTTGCCGCGACCTATCTCACCGGCGCCGGATACACGGTTCTGGAACGCAATTGGCGCTGCAACTTCGGCGAGCTGGACATCGTCGCTGAAACGGACGGCCAGGTCGTCGGGGTGGAGGTCAAGACGCGCAGCTCGATGGGCTTCGGGCACCCGGCCGAGGCGGTCAACCCGCAGAAGCTGCGCAGGCTCTCACGCCTGGTGCGGCGCTGGTGCGTGACCCACCGCCGCAATCCGCACACCGTGCGCGTGGACGTGGTGGCGATCCTCATGGCACCGGGACGCGAACCGGGCATAGAACACCTGATCGGGGTGGAATCGTGAGCCTGGCCCGCACCCTCGGCATCGGCCTGACCGGTCTCAATGGCCAGATCATCGAGGTGGAAGCCGACGTGGGCAACGGCATCCCCGCCTTCATCCTGCTGGGGCTGCCCGACGCGGCACTCAACGAATCGCGCGAGCGCATCCGCTCCGCGGCCCGCAACTCCGGCATCCCGCTGCCCAACCGCCGCCTCACGGTGAACCTGACGCCCGCGACGCTGCACAAGCGCGGCTCCGGATTCGACCTGGCGATCCTGCTGGCGGCGCTGGCCGCGGACCGGTCCATCGCCCCGGCCCCGGGCGTTGTCTACCTTGCCGAACTCGGGCTTGACGGATCGTTGCGTCCCGTTTCCGGGGTGCTTCCGGCCGTCATGGCGGCCGTGCGGGACGGCTACCCGAACGTCGTGGTCGCCACCGAGAACCAGGCAGAGGCGAAGCTGGTTGCCGGGGCCACGGTACGGTCCTACGCCCACCTGTCCCAGGTGCTTGCCGAATGCGGCGCCGATCCGCTGGATCTCCGGTACCGGGCGCGGCACGACTCGCCCTCACGGAAGAACGCCAGATGGTCGGCAACCCGCACACCGGCCATGGACCTCTCCGAGGTGGTGGGCCAGGCCCAGGGACGGTACGCGTTGGAGGTGGCAGCCGCCGGCGGCCACCACCTGCTCTTCACCGGGCCTCCCGGGGCCGGGAAGACCATGCTCGCCCAGCGCCTGCCCGGTTTGCTGCCGGACCTTGACGACGCCCAGGCGCTGGAAACCACGGCCGTGCATTCTTTGTCGTCCGGCGGGCGACCCATCAATTCCTTGTTGCGCCGCCCGCCCTTCGAATCCCCGCACCACAGCGCCTCCATGGTGGCGCTGATCGGCGGAGGCAGCGGCATCCCACGGCCCGGCGCCGCCTCGCGCGCGCATCGAGGCGTGCTTTTCCTGGACGAGGCACCGGAATTTTCGGCTACGGCCCTGGACGCGCTGCGCCAGCCGCTGGAATCCGGCGTGCTCACCCTGCACCGGGCATCCGGCACCGCCAGCTACCCGGCACGGTTCCAGCTCCTGCTGGCCGCCAACCCGTGTCCGTGCGGGCGGAACCTGGGTAAGGGCACCGACTGCACCTGTACCCCGATGCAGCGCCGCCGCTACCTGGCCAGGCTCTCGGGTCCGCTGCTGGACCGGATTGACATGCAGCTCTTCGTTCCGCAGCTCTCTGCCCGGGAACTGGCCGGGCGTGGAACCGGCGAATCCTCCGCCGTGGTCGCGGCGCGCGTGGGCGAGGCCCGTACGGCGGCACGTGATCGGCTCAAGCGCTGGGGTATTGGCACCAACGCGGAGGTCCCCGGGTCGATCCTGCGCAACGAGCTGCGCCTGCTGACGGCCACCTTGGCCGGACTGAACCGGGCCACGGAGTCGCTGCGGCTCAGTGCACGCGGCTACGACAGGGTGCTGCGCATCGCGTGGTCAATCGCCGACCTGAACTCCCACGCCTGCCCCACGTCGGACGACGTGGATGTGGCCATCCAGCTGCGCCAGCACGGCAAGGGCGACGTGGGATAGCCGCGTTCGCCGAGGAATGCCAACTTATCGGTCGATTGATCGACGGGCAGGGGACACTGCCTTGGCCAGCAGGGCCAGCAATCCGTCGAGCACCAGTGCGAGGCCGGTGACCAGCACGGCACCGACCAACACCTCGCCGTAGTCGAAGAGGGCCAGCCCGTCGAAGATGTAGCGGCCCAGCCCACCCAAGTTCACGTAGGCGGCGATCGTGGCCGTGGCCACGACCTGCAGGATCGCCCCGCGCATCCCGCCCAGGATTAGCGGCAGCGCCAGGGGAAGTTCGACCTGCAGGATGATCCGCGAGTCCTGGGCTGGAGTTGCCTACGCAGACTCGCCATGCACTGGCGGAGGAATAGTCGCAGGCCCTGGCAGTCGGAGTATCCGTCCTGCCCTCAGCGAGCATCAGGGTCGCCAGGCGCAGTCGGAGCTGGTTGCGCCACACGGGGTTGCCCATGCCGACTTCGTCGCGGAACAGGTGGGAGAGTATGCGCTCGCTCGCCCCGACCTGGCGGCCGAGCTCGGCCAGGCCGGGCAAGGCGGTGCGAGGATCCATTACGGGTCGGCCAGATTCGACGCGACATTGGCGTGCTGGCAGGGATCTGAAGCTCGCTTTTCGTTCGTTTACGAGCACATCACCAGACCGATACACACTCCTCCCCGGGCAGGGAAGACGATGCTCGCGCAGCTCCTGCCGGGGCTGCTCCTTGACCTTGACGACGCCCAGACGCTGGAAACCATTGCCGTTCACTCGCTGGCGGCCGAAGGGCGTCCCATCACCTCACTGTTGCGCAGGCCGCCCTTCGAATCCCCGCACCACAGGCGTCCATGGTGACGCTGATTCGCGGCGGCAGCGGCATCCCGCGGCCCGGTGCCGCCTCCCGTGCCCATCGGGGCGTCCTTTCCCTGGACGAGCAAGAGTACGCGAAACACCCTCAAGCGTCAGCGCCCCGAAAACAGGGGAATCATGGCCAAAAAAAGCCCCGGGATTGCTAGGTTTGCCAGATGAATGAGAGCCTTGTACGGAAGGCCTGGAACGCACTGGCGATAGAGGCTGCTGAGTTATGTGTCCCATGGTGGTGAGAAGATGAGCGCTGGTGATCGAGCCATTTATTAGGGATTGATCGAGGCAGTCAACCAGGCTGCTGACGGGCACGATCGTGTTAGCGAAATTGGGGGAGAAGGATGACACTTGTAGTTGGCCCACCATCAATTACGGACTGGATATCTGCTGCGGCCACGGTTCTGACATTAGGAGTCGCGGTATGGGCGTTGTTCTATGCGCGGGGCCAGGTAAGTGAATCGAAGAAGGCACGACGTCAACTCGATGACATCGAAAGGAAGAAGTCGGAACCAGCCGTAGTGGCATATATGGAACCAGCTGCTTCGCCGTTTATTCAAGAGATTGTAATCAAGAACTTTGGTCCGACGCCGGCCTATGACGTCAAGTTCGTTAGTGATCCAGCGATTCAACGAACGGGCGATGTGAATCGCGAGGAGGTCGATGATGTAGATATTCCCGCCGTGATTCCGTTTTTGGCCCCTGGGCAGGAATGGAGAACTATTTGGGATGTGAGCCATGAGCGGTCGAAGAACAAAATATTGGCAGACCGACACGAAGTCGAAGTGACGTTCAAGGGGTTGGAGGACGTCGAGCTAAGGAGTCGGGCGATCTTGGATTGGGCACCGCTGAAAACGAAGCGATTCATGGATACGCTCGGCGTTCATGATCTGGCTAAAGCCGTGAAGGACATGAGTACCCTTCAAAAGAAATGGAGTGAAACTCCCCGCGGACTCCAAGTTTGGGTCCGGTCGGGCGACGAAAAGGATGCGAAACGCAGAGACGCAGCACTCCGGTTCCGGGCGATCAACGAAACTCAGCGCGAAGAGTTAAAGCGCTCGTTTGAAGATACGTCTACACGCGATTCACAAGAAGAGCCGCCACCTCTTGAGCTTGACTCGGATCAACCTTCGCAGGAACACCGCTAGCCGCTGTCGATTTCTTCACGTATTTCTGTAGATTGAACATTGCATTCATTTACATTTAATTATATCAATTTGTACAGCTAGGTAAAGAGTAAAATGGTACTCCCCGCAACCTGCGCGTATTAAGGAGGCTTCTCTCAATGCTCTGTTGATAAGCTTGTTCGAGTATTCATCGCAAGCAGGGGGAGCATCTTGAAGGTCTTTATCAGTTGGTCAGGTAAGAAAAGTCATGCAGTGGCTGAAGTTTTGCATGAATGGTTGCCAACGGTCCTAAATTCCGTGGAGCCATGGATAAGCTCTGAAGGTCTCCGCGCTGGCTTGAAGTGGAACCAGCAACTGGAGAAAGAACTGAATGGCACGAGTTTCGGCATCATCGTCGCGACGCCTAGGAACCAGCACGCACAGTGGCTTAATTTTGAAGCCGGCGCTCTATCCAAGAAGGTTGGCGGGGCAGAATCCCGAGTCGCACCATTGCTCATCGATTTTAAGAAGGCCGTTGACCTGGTCGGCCCGCTGGCCAGCTACCAGGCAACGATGCCCACGCGCGCGGGTTTCCATGATCTGGTTTCCTCGATCAATGAAGCATTAGGCGACGACAGTAGAAGTGTTGAACTCCTGGATCGTGGTTTTAAAGTATGTTGGCCAGCGCTGGAATCGAAGTTGGTCGAAGTGAATGATAAGTATGAGGATGAGGCCGACCCCGTAGCGCTTCCGGACCCCGTAGCGCCGCGATCGCCCGAGGATATGTTGGCTGAGATACTCGAGACCATGCGCGACATGAACCGCTCAGACACGAGACTGAAGAACGCAATTGATGACCGGAGAATATCTTCGATCTCTCACACAATCAGTTCAGGAAAATCGCGTAAACGTGGTGGGTCGAGTACCGCAGTCGCTGAAGCTCTGGACTCTCTTGGCTACAGCTCGGTGGGGGTTGATCAGTCACTTGACGGAACGACCGTCATCTTCTTGCCGCAAAAGATGTCGGACGACGAAGAAGGAACTGTATTCGATTTCCTTAGCAGTCGCGATCTTGTTCCGGGTCCGGTCAGGTTTGAATACGTAGATCCTTCTGGTGTCTCAAATCAGCGATTCAGAGTTCCGGTGAAACCTGCGAGCAAAATCTCCTCTAGCTAGTGTTGAGTGTGGAAACTGAATCGTTCTTGGTAATTTTATTACAGCAATAGTATTGACAAAACAATGTGAAGTCTCATAATCATGCGCAGAAGTGATCGCAACCAGTGATTGCTACGCACATGAAAGTAGGTGAGTCGGGGGCATGGGTAAGTCGCAAGGTATCTGATCTATCGGGCAAGGAAGGTAAGGACGACGCGTTCACGAACGTGGTTGTCCGTACCCATCCAGGCCTTGAGGAGTCGGTCCAGTTCGACGCATTGCCGGATGAGCTGAAGGGTTTGAAGCCCCTTGAAGATCTGGTTCAACTGGAGCTTCGCCACGGGACTGAAATTGTTGAGCTCGTCGTGACCTTGGAAGAGTTCAACAAGCTCTCTCCCAAGATTCAGGAAGTGCTGGACAACGCGGATGGCCTGAAAGGCCGACGCAAGAACTTTCGCCCAGGTGCAGCTGTCTAACCGGCAGCAGCCCACAACATACGACCCCAGTCTTACGTTCGAGTTTACTCACGTAGGACTGGGGTCTTTTCAATTTCCGGGCATGAAGAAACCCCTACGATTTATGAACTGGTCCCCGAAAGTTGGACTCGGTAAGTAAAAGTCTACGCAGCCAGTGCCTGGGCCCGGTATTTCATCGGGCTCAGGCACTCGAGCGTTAACGAGATGCGGTCATAGTTGTACCAGTGGATGTAGTCGTCGAGCTCGGCGGTGAACGCCTCGACGCTGGTGTGTTCGTGGTGGTGGAACATCTCTTCCTTCAGGTGCCCGAAGAAGTTTTCCATCACGGCGTTGTCCAGGCAGTTGCCCTTGCGCGACATGGATTGGGTCATGCCGGCGTCGGCCAGCAGCCTCTGCCAGCTGGCGTGCTGGTACTGGAATCCCTGGTCCGAGTGCACCATCGGCGCCTCGCCCGCGGCCAGGGTCCCGATGGCCTCGCTAAGCGATTGGTTGGCGAAGGCCACGGTCGGGGACTGCGACACCGAGTAGGAAACGATCGAGCGGTCGAACAGGTCCAGCACCGGCGAAAGATAGACCTTCCTGTCGGCAATCTTGAATTCGGTCACGTCGGTCACCCACTTCAGGTTCGGTGCCTCGGTGTCGAACTGGCGCTTCAGCAGGTTTTCGGCGACCTTGCCGACAGTGCCCTTGTAGGAGGCATACCTTCGCTTGCTGCGGACCTTGCAGACCAGGCCCTCGGCGCGCATCAGCTTCAGCACGGTCTTCTTCGCCACCTGCCACCCGCCGCCGAGCAATTCGGCGTGGATGCGGCGGTGCCCGTACCGGCCCATGGCCTTGGTGAAGATCTCGTGGATCCGTGCGCGGAGCTCCGCGTGCCGGTCCGGTGCCTTGAGCGCGGCCTGGCGGTGGAAGAACGTGGAGCGGGGAAGCCCGGCAGCGGCCAGGAGCAGGGGCAAGGGGTGGGAGGCCTTGAGGGCGATCACCGCGCTGATTTTCAGCGCGGTGGTTGGTTCCTCAAGGCCCGAACTTTTTTTAGGTATGCATTCTCCGCCTGCAGCCGCTGGTTCTCGCGGCGCAGCTTCTCGAGTTCGGTGGGTCCACCCGCTTCGGCGCCGGAAGCGGTCTTGGGACGGCCCTTGGCCTTGGGACGCAGCCCGTCCTCGCCCTGTTCCCGGTAGGTCCTGACCCAGGTCCTGAGAAGGTTCGGGGAGCTGAGCCGGTGTCGTTGGGCAAGCTCCATCAGCGTCGCCTCGCCGTCGAGGAACTGGCGGACGACCGCGAGCTTGAACTCGAAGGAATACACCTGATTGGTCGGTTTGCTTTCCAACGCTGCCCTACCCCAAATCCTGAACCGTTTCTCGAGCCCACGAACGGCGTGTTCACCGGCGTTCAGTCTTGAGGATACCGCCTTATGCCCGATTCCCTGCTCGAAAAGATCGACGGCAGCCAGCCGCTGCTCGGCGGTCAATGAACTATTTTGACGCATGAAAAACTCCCCGAAAGTAAGGATCTGAATTATTCAGTCCAACTTTCGGGGAGCAGTTCAATTTAGGTGGGGTTTCCACGATCAAACTGGGACGACTCGAACGTTGTCGACTAACGCCCACCTGCTCGCCTTCACCAGCGCGCTGTTGTAAGCGTCAACCCAATTGTCAAAGGTCACCTGATTGCCGCACCATGTATCGGGGCTTTCAATCGTTGTCACCTGGTACTTGTAGGTCCCGTGTTGAACAGCAGCTCTATGAGCTCGTCAGGCACGTCCTGGGTGGCTCCATCTGCATCGGGGCGACCGATGATCACAACATCGCCACGAAGCGCAGTGTGGCCACGGTTGCGGCTGTTGTGGAGCCACAGAACCAACGATGCTCGGCGGTTGATGTCCAGCCTGCGCAGCAGTCCTTCCTCGTTTGAGAAGATCGTTGCATCGGGTCGGGCAATATCGGAGGCTTCAATGAGGCCGTCAACGTCGCCTTGGTAGTCGATGAGCTTTTCGTACTTGCGGACTTCAATGTCGTATTGCTCGCCCGCCGGGAAGAAGATTCCCTTGACCATGATGATCACTCGTTTCGATCGTGGGGTCTGAATCTGAAGCTTCGATTTGTAGCTCCAGATGTAGTCCCGCGATCGGGTGACTACTTCTTCTCTTTCTTGACCTTCTTGTTCGAGCAGTATTGGCAGTTTTTCACCAGGCGCTTCTTTTCGCCTGGGCTGATGATGTTGCCACCTCGACACTCGCGCCAAGATGAACGGCTTTCGCTCGGGGTTATTTTGTCGGGATCTAATACTTCGCCGCTACCGATTTTGACAATAGGGGCACGTAGCTTCTTGATCTCGATGCGGTGTTGTTGAGTCTCCGCAATAAGGTCGACTAGGTCGCTGAAGCGGACAGTTGCGAGTATTTCATCATCCGCGCGGAAGACGACGGTTGGAATGCGGTTAAAGCTTGCTCCACCGACAACCTGACGCCACCATTCTTTGATCTTGATGACTTTGTGATTCTTGCACTCGATATCAAAGGGTGTGTCTTGGAAGTAGTCCGTAATGTCGTTCTTCTGGTGGCTACCGGCACCACTGCGTTTGTCACGGGCGACACGAGCGCCCAATTTCTTCTTTAGTAGCTTGGCTACTTCGTTCTCTAGCTTCTTGCCTTTTTCGCTGCTAACACTCACGTCACCTCCTTGGTGTTAATTGATAAATGGATGCCTAGTCCCACCGGCAACTTAAATGGTTCAATCACAAAGACCGACAAGTTACCGAGAGGACAAGGCGCTGCACGATGGTGAAAAGGTGTAAACACCTTCGTGCAGCACTGCTTTGTCAGAGCAGACGAGTAAACGGGAAAGAAAACTCATCTACCCAGTTGACCGCACCAGGTTGAGGTGCTGCGATCAACTGGTCTATGTAAGCATGGCCCTTAAGATGATTGGCTCGAAAGCCGCACGCTGCCGCAGATTACTCTTTTGGCTGCCCTCCTACATAGTCCAGTTAGTGCATAAAAGGCAGGGAACTTCACCCTGCACGTTGGTCTCTCGGCGCTTACTTGCTTGGCTCTGGTTTGCAACCCATCGCCAAGCAGAGTCTTGCCGTGTTCGTCCTTACCGTCGTAGAGGGACTCCTTTAGTTCGCAGCCTATAAAGGCTTGATAGTAGCTCAGGGGTTATGGACGCAATGCCAATCCTCGTGTAAGACGCCGAACGTACGATGGCGCTCAATGGTTTTTCGTTTGTATTTCCCCAATGAGCCAACCTGACGACGTGTAGCCCCTCAGCTGCTATCGAGCCAAAAAACTGTTTGGTGCTATCAAGGATTCTTAGAATTGCCGCTCTGTCCATCCTGACAACGGCGACCTGCTGAATCCTGGATAGTGAACGTGTACACAACGTGACGAGTGGCGATACTAATGCCGGACACCGTAACCAATCGAGCCGTGCAAGCATGGGGCCCACGTTTGAAGCGAGTTACTAAAGAGTGCATCAGCCGCAGGGCTCCCTAGCAGGGGAGAGAGGAGCTAATTGTCTGGTGCATCATCGGCAACAGGTTTTGTTTGGTGTCGTTGAGCCAGCTCATTCAATGCGCCAGTGCCAAGTACGGCGTTTCGTGAACCTGCGGCGGCATCCTTCGGCGTGATTCCAAGGTCATCCAATAGGGCCTGAGTCCAAGGGAATCCTGTTTGGACGTAAAGAACTCCAAATGCGACGACGAGCCAGACTGCTGACGATATAACTGTGAGGACAAATACGCGCTGCCCAGGGGTTAGCGCTGCGTAGCCTTTACTCCGCTTTACTAGTTGAGCTACTTCGGGACGTTCTTCAAGAATCTGTGCGGCCGCTGCTTGCTCGTCAGCACTTAGTTCAGTCACGCCCAGCTCTTTGGCCTCAGCCACTATTTCGTCGAACGGATGCCGTTCCAAGTACTGCTTTATCGGCTTCTCTACCTGTATGGTCGGCGAGACCTGAGTGACCAGCCCTCTAAATGTCGAGCTCCTAGCCAACTTGAGCATCGATGTGTCGCCCATTGCTTGAAACGCGTTCACCTTGCCAAACGGATAGCGGCTAACGTCCCCGAAAATCTGCTGCGACTTCATCAGTTCGCGCAGGCTATTGTTTACGATCTGGGTGGCGCCGGTCAGGTGTGAGGTAATCGGGATCGTCAGCGAGTTCATTGGCCGGCTAACTTCCTTGTGCCAAGCCATCAAGCCAGAGTCCAGGGCAGCAATTCGCACCATTTCTCGCGCCAATCCGCCGCCATGAGCGTTCTTTATCGCCTGGTTCCAAAGCGGGGAAAGTCTGCTACGTGTCCCCAATGCATCGTTGCTATTGAAGATGCTCGCTAGGGTGGTCACATTATTTCCCCAGACTTGCTTGCGGGCGTCCTTCCCGAATACCTCCTGGATTACACGTCGCTCATTTCCCAATGCCTTGAATTCCCCAGTCATACATCCAGAGTAGGTGATCGTGCCTACGGGTTGGCGAAGATCCCCCGCAGGATCTGGAGGCATTTCGTCGCAACCCCAAGCTAGGATGAGCCGTATCGTACGAGAAGCGTATGTGGATACAGAACGTGGGGATTCAAAGCATGACGTCAGAGCTCATTGAACTTGCTGGAACTCAGATCGGCGCGCGTCGCCTCGGCTTGATCACGTCGATCAATGACAATGCAGTTCGCGCTGGAAGCGAAGTATCAACCAAGCCATTCGAACAAGACCACGAGGATTACCGCCAGGACTGGCATGTTATGCAGAGCGACCTCCGATGGATGGACAAGATCGGCTGGATCATGTGCGACGAATCAGCGGCAGGAATTGACGGGGTGCTTATTCAGTCGGATGGTGTCGAAGTCGCACGAGCCTTCAAGAGCGCTCGCGAAGATGTCGCCGCCAGGGTCAAGGTCGCTCGGGAGAACTACCTTCGGTGGCTCTACAACTGCGACCACAACGAGGAATCGCGAATCACTTACGACGATTTTCGGGCGAACGCGCTTGGTGTGTATCTAGGCAAGGAATTCACTGACAAGGAAATTCGCCGGGCAGCACAGTGGCTAGTAGATGGCAGCTACATAACGGGGCAACGAATGCAGACGGGCTCCTACTCAAATCCTCAGATCACCAACGACGGCAGCGACGTCATAGATAGGTACGGATCATTGGCAGACACTCCAGCTTCACCGCAAGGAAACGTAACCACACACATCAGCCTGGCTGATTCTCATGGCAACAACCTTAATGTTGGTGGTAGTAATGTCTCGCAATCTACCAACGTCACTGTTGAGCAATTGAAAGAGGCCACAAAGTTCATTGGCAGTGCCAAGGGGCTCGTGCCATTGCTCGACCTGTCGGCTCAAGACCAGGCGCGGGCGTTGGAAGCTATTTCTCAGCTGGAGCTTGAGACGACCGGGCCGGCTCCAAAGCAGGGCCGCGTGAAGGAACTCATTGCTAAGGTCACTGAGATCGCCGCTCTCGGAACAGCTCAGGGGATGGTCGATGCCCTCGTGAGTATGGGGGAGACTGCAATGGCCGGTTTTGGAGGTTAGCCCTCATCTGAAGTGGTGCACTTATCGGGGATATTCAAGCCATCTTCTTATTCACGCCGAGCCTTCTCTGACATGAAGCCAAGCGCCATGACTCCGCCACCGGCAAGAGTCGCTACATCTATGGGCTGCGCGCCGATATCTTCCATAATGGCTCCGACCATTGGGTAATTCGTTTCTAGCATCAGTGTGCCAAAAGCTGCGCCCAGCCATACGAATACAGCTGCCATACCCAGGAGGAGTTTCCGATAGGTTGGGGTAGCCGACTGGTACACGGGCGTCGCGACAACAGCTTCTGCGATCTCTGGGTATGTTTCCAGTATCTGTGTTGATGCTTCTTGCTCTTCTTCATCAAGCTCGGCGGTCTCGAGTTCGTTGATTTGGTCTATCAAACGTTGGACGGTGGCCTTGTTGATGGCGTTACCGAATACCTGGCTGACGTTCGCAGCTAGTCGAGCTGCTTCCCTACTCGTCTGAAAGGTAGATTCCGGAATCGCGCCCGTCGACTTCATTATGCTCAATAGTTTGCTGCTGATGCCTGTAGTGGCTTCGATCAGCTTCTTGTTCGTAATGGGCATTGGTTTTAGCTGTGCGTCAAGACGGGCTTTGAGCTCCGGCGTCATCGACGTTTCTATGACTTTCTTGGCCAGATCAGCCATCGTGCCATTCAAGTCAGGGTATGCGGCGGCCACTAGTTTGCTGTAGTTTTTGGTCGCGGGCGCGAAGTCTAGATCCTTAGGTACGGCATCCAAACTCCTGAGCAGGTCTGAAAAGACTTTACCCAACGGAGGGTTTGTGCCCTGGAGTGAAGCGTTGATTAGCGACTTACTAGGTGCGTTTGTGCTCATTGGTTCAGCTTACGTAGGCGAGAACTGATTTGACAGTCACACCGGCCGATCAAAGTCACCATTGACGGAATTCTTATACCGGTTCACATTAGTGGGCATATGGAAGAATCACGATCTATTTACGGAGAACTACAATCAACACCTGAATATAGGGAACTAGATGACGACGTGCTATGGCAAAAGCTCCTAGAAGAAGCGCTGACGCTCGAGCCCGGCGAAATGACTTCATACAATCGCTTCTACAACTACTCCATGCTGAACCAGCTACTGCTTCGCAGCCAGGGAGTTCGAGAGCCTGTAGCTACTTACGCGAAATGGCAAGAGCTAGGCCGCCAAGTCCAAAAGGGCAGTAAAGCCAAAGCGATCCTCCGTCCAATCTTTTTCAAGGGCACGAACGATCAAGGCGGAGAAGAGCAGAAAGTCAAAGGCTTCAAGATGGTCAACTGCTTGTTCACCGTCTCCGAGACTGAGGGGGAGGAGCTACCCGAATACGAACGACCTACATGGTGAGTATTCGACGGTTTGGGGACCACCCATTATTGCCGTTGGGGGCCAGTGATATTGCCGTTGGGGGCCAGTACCTCCCTGGGCGGGAGCCACCGGTCCCCAACGGGCCTGGCTATGCCTGGACGGCGCCGGTCTTCTCTCTCATGTTGTAGCTACCGGTCTCGATCCAAATGGTGTTGTGGATGATCCGGTCCATGATCGCGTCGGCGTGGACGCCGGAGCCGAGGCGCTGGTGCCAGTCCTTCTGCTGGTACTGGGTGCAGAACACCGTCGACGTCGACCCGTAGCGCCGTTCCATGAGTTCCAGGAGCATGCGGAGGAAGTCGCCGCTGGGGCGGTCCAACAACCACTCGTCTACGACCAGCAGCGTGAAGGCCCCGTACTTTTTCAGGAACTTCGCGGCGCCCAGCGGCTTGTCCTGGGCCTGGACCCATTCCTCCTCGAGGTCCGGCATGCGCACGTAGTGGGTGCGGATCCGGTTGCGGCAGGCCTGCTTGGCCAGGGCGCAGCCCAGGTACGACTTTCCGGAACCGGTGAATCCCTGGAAGACCACGTTCTGGTTCTGCTCGATGAAGGCGCAACTGCCCAAGGCGGTGAGCATACTGCGGTTCAGCCCGCGTTCCTCGACCAGGTCCACCTGCCGCAAATCGGCGTTGGGGTAGCGCAGCTTGGCGCGGCTGATCAGGCCGCCGACCTTGGAAGTGGTGAACGTCGAATGCGCCTCGTCGACGATGAGCCGCACCCGCTCATCGAAGCTCAACGCCATGCTCAGGATTTCGTCCTGTGCCTCGAAGGCCTGGAGCATCTCGATGGCGTTCATCTCGCGCAGCTTCCGCTTGGTCTCGATATCCAGTGAGCTCATCGGGTGCCTCCCGCGTAGTAGTCGCCGCCGCGGACATAGCCGCCGTCGTTGTGGAAGAGCTCGGGCTGTGTGGCCAGGTTCTGGTCCTGGCCTGTTTCCAGCAGCGGGCGCAGGTGGGCGTAGCGTGGGGAGCGGACCTGACTCTGCAGCGCGATCCGGCAGACCGCCTCCAGCCGTGCCGGGCCATAGCGCCGGCTCAGGCGCAGCACCGCCAGCGCGGCGTTGAGGCCCTGCTCTTGGACCTGTACGGCTTCAAAGATCCGTTCCACCACGTTCAGCGTGCACGGCCCGGTGCGCGAGGCCCACTCCTTGACCCGGGCGGTGTCCCAGTGCTGCCACTGGCGCTCGGGCGGGATGTCGGCGTCGTTGGTGCGGTACTGGTTCAGGGCCTCGGCCGGCAGCAGCCGGTGGCTGGTGAGCCGCTCGTGGTTCCGATAGACCTCCAGTACGGACTCGGTCAGCCGCAGGTCCACGGTGGCGCCGATGCTGGACATCGGCACCGAGTAGAAGTTCTTCCGCCACGAGACGTAGCTGTTCCGGGCGACCTTCCGCCCGTAGACCCAGGTGCTGATCTCGTAGGCGGCCGCCGGCAACGGGTTCATCAGGGGCTGCTCCTCGGCCAGGAACACCGATTTGCGGGACCCTGCACGTTTCTGGAAGGGCTCCTGGTTGTAGGCCTCGACGCGCTCACGGATGGCGGCCCGCAACTGCCCCAGCGACCCGAACGTGGTCTTCCGCAGCCCGGCGATCACCCACGTGGCCACGTGGCTCACGGTGTTTTCCACGCTGGCCTTGTCCTTCGGGGCCCGGACACGGCCCGGCAGCACCGCCGCCCCGTAGTGGGCGGCCAGGTGGCGGTAGGAATCGTTGAGCACGATCTCGCCCTCGGCGGGGTGCTTGATCACCCCGGTCTTCAGGTTGTCCGGCACAATGCGTGGCACAGAACCGCCGAAGGCCTCGAACATCGCCACGTGCGCACGCAGCCAGCTGTCCTGCTTCATGTCCAAGGTCGCCTCCACGAAGGCGTACCGGCTGAACGGCAGGCACGCGACGAACAGGTAGACCCTGCTCCGCGTCCCGGTGACCGGATCGACCAATTCCATGGTGGGGCCCGACCAGTCCACCTCGATGCTCATCCCGGCCTTGTGCTGCACCCGGGATGTTGCGTGGGACTCCAGGACGAACCGCTGATATGTCTTGCAGAAGCGGTCGTAGCCCATGACCGCCTGCCCGGAGCCGGCCTGGGAATCGAGGTATTCGCCATGCAGGAGCTTCAGCGTCACCCCGACCTTGGCCAGTTCACGGTGGATGGCGCCCCAGTCCGGCTGGGCGAACACGCTCTGGTGGTCGCCGCGGCCCGGGAACAGCAGGGCGTACACCTCGCCCTCGGACTTTTCCCGCACCTCGTCCCAGCCGACGCATTGTTGCTCGGCCGCCTCGAGAACGGTCGTGATACTTTTCCTCGAGGCCCCGACCGAGGTCGAGATCGCCCGGCCCGAAAGCCCGTCTGCGCGGAGCTTGAGAATAAGCTTCGCCTTGATCCTACGTACCATTGAAACTGTTCCTTCCACCATGTGGCCGTCACATGGTGGAAGGAGCCTATTTGGTGGCTCCCAAGAACACTACGGGTGGCCCCCAAGGACAATAATCCCGTTTTCCCGCGGTGGCCCCCAAGCGCAATATTGCTGGCCCCCAAAGAGTCAAATATTCAACATGGAGCAAAGAACGCGCTCTGGGAGCCCTTGCGATAGCCCAAGTGGACTTCGAGCAGATAAATGGCAATGTGGCCGGCTACAGCTATGAACGCAACGTAGCGGTCAGCCCAGTGGCCAAGTATCCGTTCAAGACGCTCATGCATGAAATTGGGCATGTCGTCCTGGGGCACACGTCTGAGCAAGGCCTGGAAGACTATCGCGAGCACCGGGGGAGCAAAGAGTTTCAAGCTGAGTCCACCGCCTACCTGGCGCTAAACGAGCTAAGCGCTACGGACCAATTCGATGCTGCTGAGAGCCGCGGTTATATCCAAGGCTGGATGCGCAATGAGCGGCCAGATAATGCATCTATACGGCAGGTGTTTACTGCTACCAACAAGATTCTGAAGGCTGGTCGATGCTATGCCGAAAATGTATCAATGTGACGGAGGCGGTCAAGGGTTTCGGAATTTATGACATCGATGTCAACCATACTGAGGACGGTCTGTGTGGACTCTTCCACTTTGTTCCAACCCTTCCTTAGGAGAATCGTAGATATGATGAGGCCAGCGAAAAGAACTAAGATCCCAACCAATGGTGAGCCGCTTCTAAATCCCGATACTGATTGATAGATGGAGATCGCAAGAATTGGCGGTGCTATGCCCAATCGGAAGTCCGCTTCACTTCGAGCTCGATCATATACATCGTAGAGCTCCTTGTTGACGTGCAGGAGTTTGTTTCCGAGATTCGGGATTTCCCGTTCGACACCCAATTCAATGGCAGATCGTACATGATTTAGGGCCTTGCCAATATTCTGTTTTTGCACCATGTAATCGTCTCTAGCATCGTCGATAAGGTCATTTGGTATTTCGCCGTCAAATTTCCAATACACCATCTGCCAATTCACATCTTTTTGATGTGCGCGTTCCAGTGCGTTGCCAACGAGTCTTCTGACGGGCATTGATCGGTCGTTAGGATCGCCGATTGGCTCGTCACTCATTGATATAGCTCCACGACTAGCTTGTTCAATTAAGCCAAAAGCTATATTTTTGGATCCTTGTACCGAAAATCTGCCGACTATTGCCGTAGCTAGGTTGGAGTCGAGGGACAAGACGATGCCGATCACGTAGGCAGTAAAACTCAGGACTCCCAGTAACGCGGTGGGAGTCAAATATTCACCCAGGGAATTCATGAGTCCCATTGGCCCGGTTGTCATGTCCTTCGAAGGAACTGGCATGCCGAACAGTAGCCAGACGAGAATCATCCAGAGCGATCCGGTTACCAGCGGCGTCCTAAAATCCCTGAACCCTGGCAATATCTGTGCAAGCAAGCTTTCCCCCATGTCATGTTGTCTTGCCAGAAGCTTATCGGGAAGCGCCTAGACGCCTCATATGCAGCGCCGTGTGGCATCGATACGGCAGGTGTTAAGTGCTACGGAAAAGATCTTGAAGGCTGGTCGCGCTCCCACCCGCTGAGCCCCAATAGAGATTGGGAAGCCCCTAGCCAACTCTGGGCATGGGGAGTTTGGCAGGAGGTGGATCAATATTTGCCAGCAGGCTCAGCTCGCTGGATTCGATAGTGCCGATCTCCAGCGCTGTTATTACAACGTTCGTCGCAGATGAGCGCTTAGCAAGGCCACGTACAACCAACATCACCACCGCAATTAGACCAACGAGCGATGCCCATGGCCAGTAGTAATCACTATTTCCCCATGAAAGGATCAGTACTTGCACAGTCAGGACTGCGAGTGGCCCAGCGATGCTAAGACGGAACTCAGCTTCCGACTTATCCTTATCGTAGTTGTCAAACAGGTCCTTGTTCTTTTCCTGAAGTTTGATTGCGAGTGTAGGAATAGATGCTATTACGGCCTCTGATAGTAGAGGCTGTAGCTGTTTAACCGCATGATCCATTTGCTGAAAAAGCATACGGTCTTCGTCGCCCTGGCATTCATTCCTGTGAATATCGTAATCTTCCTCGCTTGTATAATATGGGTCAATCTCAAACTCTTCTATGAGCTGAAACGGCTTTACTTTTCTTTGCCTAGCCTTTTTGATGCTCGCTCGAACGATTTGATCTATTCTCTTCTTGTCGCTCTGCTTGCTCTTCAAGAGAAAGCGACGGACGATAGTAAGGGCTACGTCGCCACTCTTTATGTTGGCGGAGGTGATCATACCCACCACATACGCAACGAAGCTCAAGACTGTCAGGTAGATAGCTGGTGATAGGAAAGCTCCGAAAGCATTGATGATGCCCATTAAGCCTTCATTCGACTTGCCGTCGGGCAAGGGAGCTCCGATGAGAATCCAAAGGACAATAAGCCATAGGTAGCCAGTCACCAACGGAGTTCTGAAATCCCTGAAGCCGGGCAGTATCTGTGCGAGCAATTTTCCCCCATATGTCACGTTCTCTTGCAACGAGCTTATCGGTCGGCACGTTCGGACGTTTAGTGGCCAACCGACGAACAACTACCGTGGCATATACTCCAATAGCTGCGACCACAGTGAAGCGTCACCCGGTCCTGTCACCAAAAGTGTGACCATCGATACGGCTAAGGACACGCCAGCCACGAAAAGTGCTCTCCGGCCAAGCTTTGTGTCTTCAGCGCTTGCTCCGAGTGAGGCTACCGTGGAAAGCACATCCCGATAGGCTGTATCTTCCTCGACGAGATGTTGGAATTGCTCTTCACGACGCTTGCCCCACTCTTCAATTAGATCAAAGCCTGCCGACGGTTTTTTCCTGTCGCTTGCATCGACAGCATTGACTTGAATTCCATCGGAGCTACGCCATGGCATGGTCCATAATTCTGCTGAATCGCGTGCCATAACGGGCAGGTCAAGACTTGTCGTTAGAAGTTGGTGTCGCAGGGCTTCAATTTGCCGGGGTCCGAACTTTCGATGATTAACGCGAGCCATGTCGCGAGCAGCCGAGTAATCGTCAGCCACTTTTCTGGCGTATTGCATGATCGCGTCTCGAACGAGGAAACTTCGAATAGGATCGTCGAGCATCGCGGCCAGGGTTGTCACCGAATACGGCTTTTCTCCATAGCCGGCCCGATCATTTTCATCTGATACTCGGTCATAGGATCCAACAACGCCCCAACAATTCTCTAGACGATCCTTCTTATCTCTCATGCCCCTCGCAGGTACAAGTACTGCACCTGCGATTTGCGGAGAGATGTAGTTATATGGATATCCCCCCTCCATGGCTAGCGTTCCTAAGGGCATACTGTATTCTTGAGGGGCGCGTCCGTTCATGGGGTCATGATTAGCGAAGACATTGAGGTCGATCACCGGCTGTCCTGATTGTGTCCCAGAGAAGAATCCCCCGCATGACCGGCTCAGCCAATTGCGAGCTAGGTCATGTATCCGTTCTCGTTCTGCCTGAGTGGCTCGTGTGGCCGCTAGCCTTCGATCCAGAACTCCCGGCCGACGGAGGCCGCGCCACTCCAATGAAGGTTCATGTTGAGCGGTCCAAACGCTGTTGAGACTTGACTGACCCATCTTGCTGAGTCTGATGAAAGCTACTACGACAGTGAGTCCCTGACCCAACTGCATGGCCGTCAATTCAACTAACTCGAACTCTTCAGGTAAAACTTCGCGCTTTGCATCGAACACCATATAGCCCGAGTTTGGCCTCGCCACCGTTCCAATCCTTGACCAGGAGAATCCTCGACCTCGACGGGCGTTTGTTACTTTCTCGGCATTTGTACCGTCGCGGTTAGAAAAGTAGCTTTCTTTGTCCCAACCGTTCTTTTTGAGAGCCTTGAGCAACATGGGGTAGTAACTCGGCGGAAAGAATTCCGCCACCCAGATCCCGCCCTGCTGGACGGACTCGTTTTCTGGAATTATCAGATTGTGAAAAGGGTCGTCGAGAGGTTCGACTCTTTGACGCTCTAAATCATTGAACGGACTGAAGAAGTTTAGTGCTCGATTGAGAGTACGACGAACACGCCAATGTAAAAATCGACGCGGCTTTGAAGTAAGGAGCCACATCAGAGTGCGATAGGGGACGTCGTACCATCGCCATTGAGTACCGATCGCAGGTACGAGCGCGTATGCGCGTTCGAATTTGTCGTGAATCGCTTGAGAATCGACGGTTGCGGATTCTTGCGTCGTTGCCTGCTCGCTTGTCGATTTCGGTGGCTCGGTTGAGTCGTCGCCACCGGATTGCAGTCCTTCTACTTCGCTCACGCGCTGTTCAACTCTCTCGGCAAGTATTTTGTTCGCTCTCTGGACAATATGGTCTTATTGCCGATTAGCCAAGTTTCGGAAACAGCCAACACGTCAAAGGGAGTCTCCGAAAACACCACTTGTACTTTGACGGGCAGGGTAAGGATGCTACAAAGTGAGAAACACACTGATAAGCACCAGCCTGTTCGGGGAGAGATTGTAGCCGCTGGCCCTTTCAATATTCGGAGGTTTGTGCATAAATAGGTGCACATATGGCAGACGCTCAAACACCTGAAACTCCAGAAGAAAAGAACAAAGGCGGACGACCGCTCAAGTTTGAGTCTGTTGCCGAACTCAACGCGCAGATTGAGTCCTACTTCAACAAGCAAGACCCTCACTCGGAAATGCGTCGAGTTGAAGATGGTGTCAAGGCCGACGGCTCAACCAACTGGACTACTCGTGAAGTCATGACTGACCAGCGTCCGTACACCATCATGGGCCTTGCCTATCATCTGAAAACAAGCCGCGATACGCTGCTCGACTACGAGTCAGGTATGCACGATGAGAAGGCTGATGACTTCGACGAGACTGGCCAACGGTTTTCCGACGCTATAAAGCTCGCTAAGGCCCGCATCAACATGCAAGTGGAAGAGCGGATGCTCTCTGGTGCAGCGCCCTCTACCCCTTCCATTTTCTGGCTGAAGAACAACGCCAAGTGGAAAGACCAGCAACAGATTGACCACAAATGAGCAAGAGGCCGTTCGGCATCATGAACATCTACATTGGCCAGGCACGTGCAAACTTCGCAGCTGAAGGCCTCGACGACGACATTCAGAACATCTGGGGCAACACGTTCTGTTCGGCTTCGTAACGTCTAAACCAGGTCGCAAGCAGCTAAACGGTGGCTACAAGTTCGTACTTAAGGATGATCTCAAAACGACCAAGGAATACCTAAACGATCCTGAGCACACAAAGATCGTGGTTACTGGTCGCTACAACTACGAAATGCTAATGGACGACGCTCGGTACCTACTCAAGGACGCGTTCGCGACTGGAGCCTAGTCTGATGCGCAGTGGTATTAGCAAGATCAAGAACACGGTGGGGCAGTAGCTCCCACCAACCTGAAGGCAGTTACGGTCACAGTGGCAGCCGCTGCTCTGATTGGAACTGCCACGGTTAGGACCGGGGCTCACATCCTTGGCATCATGCCAGCCGGCAACCAGGATCAGTTTGTAGACAACGTTGTTGAAGCTGACGCAACGATTACCGTCACTCTCAGCTCAGTGGCTACAGCTGAAAACATTTTCAACGTAACGGTTCTGGAGGTATAGCCATATCCGATACAGCAACAGGAACAGTAGTGAGCGAGGTCAAGTACAACGGCGTGCTCTACAAGAAGGGCGAGTGCCTAGAGGCTTCAAAGGAAACGATTGATTCGTCTCGGAGTCGTTGAAGATCCATCAGTGACGGCAGCAGTTGAAAAAGTAGCGAACGCCGGAACTGCCGCAGCTGAAGCAAAAGCTGAGGCGATCATCGATGAGGCTAAGGTCACAGTAGCCGAGATGGTAGAAGAAGCCAAGGTGTCGCGTTGACTCACTAGTAATGCTCGCGAAATGAGGTGCGTGCCTCATTTAAGAATGCTCGCGAAACTCTGGCCACCAGGGCGGGCAGCAGGCTGTGCTGGGGAGATGAAACAGGGGATATCGATGCACACCCGGCGAGAGCTCGTCAGCGGCTTCGCCGCCGAGTATGCGAAAGGGACCAAGGGACAGAAGGGCGTGATGCTCGACTACCTGTGCGCATCGACCGGCTGGTCAAGGGCCAACGCCCGCCGGCGTCTGGCCACGGAACTGCGTAAGCCCGCACGCGGGATTCCGAAGCCCCTGCCGCGGCGCAGGCCCCGCAAGTACGGGCCGGCGGCCCTCAAGCTCCTGGAACGAATCTGGACGCTTTCCGGAGAGCCCTGCGGGAAATACTTGGCTCCGATCATGGCCGACGAGCTCGAGCGTTTGGAACGCTTCGACGAACTCGGGACAGTGGCGGGACTGCTGACCGACGAGGTCAGGGACGAGCTGCTATCCATGTCGGCCTCCACGATGGATCGGTATCTGAAGCCGTTGCGCGCCGCTCGATACCCCTCGGCACTGTCCTCGACCAAGCCCGGGGCGATGCTGCGTTCGGAGATCCCGGTGCGGTGGTCGGGCACGCCCATGGAGCAGGAACCGGGGTTCTTCGAGATCGACACCGTCGCCCACTGCGGACACAGCCTCAAGGGCGAGTTCCTGTATTCGATCACCCTGACAGATGTGTTCACCGGGTGGACCGTGAACACGTGTGTGAAAAACCGTGCGCACAGCCATGTCGTGGCCGGGGTCGACCTGCTGGTCCGGTCCCTGCCCTACCCGATGCGGGCCCTGGATTTCGACAATGGCGGTGAATTCATCAACACCCAGCTCATCGAGTGGGCGCAGGAACGAAACATTGATCTGACTAGGGCGCGGGCGTATAAGCATAACGACAATGCGCATGTCGAGCAGCGAAATCGGGATTGGGTCCGTCGCCATGCCTTCAGGTTCCGCTACGAGGGTCCGGAGGAGATGGCCCTGCTCAATGAGCTCTGGGCGCTGGTGAACCAGCGCAAGAACCACCTGCTGCCGATGGTCAAGGCCAACGGCTACGGCACCGCACGTTCGGGTCGCAGGAAGCGGACTTATGACCGGCCGCGGACCGCGTACCAGCGCATCATGGATCTGGAGGCCATGGACCCGGAACATGCCAAGGCCCTGGCGGGCATCCACGGGGACCTGAATCCGGCGGCCATCACTCGCCGCATCAATGCCATCCAGAACCATCTCATCAACCGGGCCAAGATGCGCGCGCAGTCCGGGGATGCCCTATTTGGCGAGCAAATTAGTTGAGGCATGCGGGATTATTTCGCGAGCATATTGACATGAGGCAAGGCGGGTGTCGCGTTGACTCACTAGTAATGCTCGCGAAATGAGGTGCGTGCCTCATTTAAGAATGCTCGCGAAACTCTGGCCACCAGGGCGGGCAGCAGGCTGTGCTGGGGAGATGAAACAGGGGATATCGATGCACACCCGGCGAGAGCTCGTCAGCGGCTTCGCCGCCGAGTATGCGAAAGGGACCAAGGGACAGAAGGGCGTGATGCTCGACTACCTGTGCGCATCGACCGGCTGGTCAAGGGCCAACGCCCGCCGGCGTCTGGCCACGGAACTGCGTAAGCCCGCACGCGGGATTCCGAAGCCCCTGCCGCGGCGCAGGCCCCGCAAGTACGGGCCGGCGGCCCTCAAGCTCCTGGAACGAATCTGGACGCTTTCCGGAGAGCCCTGCGGGAAATACTTGGCTCCGATCATGGCCGACGAGCTCGAGCGTTTGGAACGCTTCGACGAACTCGGGACAGTGGCGGGACTGCTGACCGACGAGGTCAGGGACGAGCTGCTATCCATGTCGGCCTCCACGATGGATCGGTATCTGAAGCCGTTGCGCGCCGCTCGATACCCCTCGGCACTGTCCTCGACCAAGCCCGGGGCGATGCTGCGTTCGGAGATCCCGGTGCGGTGGTCGGGCACGCCCATGGAGCAGGAACCGGGGTTCTTCGAGATCGACACCGTCGCCCACTGCGGACACAGCCTCAAGGGCGAGTTCCTGTATTCGATCACCCTGACAGATGTGTTCACCGGGTGGACCGTGAACACGTGTGTGAAAAACCGTGCGCACAGCCATGTCGTGGCCGGGGTCGACCTGCTGGTCCGGTCCCTGCCCTACCCGATGCGGGCCCTGGATTTCGACAATGGCGGTGAATTCATCAACACCCAGCTCATCGAGTGGGCGCAGGAACGAAACATTGATCTGACTAGGGCGCGGGCGTATAAGCATAACGACAATGCGCATGTCGAGCAGCGAAATCGGGATTGGGTCCGTCGCCATGCCTTCAGGTTCCGCTACGAGGGTCCGGAGGAGATGGCCCTGCTCAATGAGCTCTGGGCGCTGGTGAACCAGCGCAAGAACCACCTGCTGCCGATGGTCAAGGCCAACGGCTACGGCACCGCACGTTCGGGTCGCAGGAAGCGGACTTATGACCGGCCGCGGACCGCGTACCAGCGCATCATGGATCTGGAGGCCATGGACCCGGAACATGCCAAGGCCCTGGCGGGCATCCACGGGGACCTGAATCCGGCGGCCATCACTCGCCGCATCAATGCCATCCAGAACCATCTCATCAACCGGGCCAAGATGCGCGCGCAGTCCGGGGATGCCCTATTTGGCGAGCAAATTAGTTGAGGCATGCGGGATTATTTCGCGAGCATATTGACATGAGGCAAGGCGGGTGTCTCTAGATCAGGCAACTGCTTTGATCGTTGCCTCTACAGAAGCTGCCCAGGCTAAGGACAAGGAAATCGCTGAGACGGCCGCGGCTGAGGCTGACGAAAAGGCTAAGACGGTTGCATCTGAAGCAGCAGCAGAAGCTGATCGAATCGTTGCTGAAGCGAAAGCGGATGCCGCCAAGATCGCCAAAGACGCTCAGGAGGCCGCTAAAGCGACTCCAACAAACAAAACAGCTACTTCATCAAAGTGGGAGCTGGAACGCAACACAGCTCATGAGAGCGCCTATGACGGGCGCTCTCATTATTTTTCACGAGGTGTACCGTAGTTCTTTTCTAAATCTGCACCGAAATCATTCTTTATTTCCGTAATGCCCTCTTCAAGACGTTCCTTAGTAGCGGCATCTGGGAATACATAGGCGATCTCGCCAACTCCGCTGGCCTTTCGAAGTGTGTTAATGAAGGCGTACCTGGCAGTCTCAAGGTCTTGAAGCTGATCGTGTGGGATCTCGCTCCCAAATGCAGAAATTGACAGCAGCACACACGCAGCGTCGAGCCTCCCTCCAGTTTCAAGAGCCTTCTCATCCGCGAACAGCTCGAACTTGCGCCATTTTTCATTCACTCTAATGAGACTTGCTTGCATTGCCTTTAGATATTCATCTCGCTTTAGCGCCCTACTTGGATCTTGCTGAGTCCTAATTACATTAGCGAGTTCGGTTGCAGCGTCGAGATATTCCAAGCCGACTGTTCGGGTATCGATCATGATGCGTTCGTCTTTGTCTCGTTTTGCCTTGCGTTTGTCGCTGGCAAGCGTAGATAGAAATGCCAAGCTGGCACCAATCAGCAGGAAGCCCCCTGCAATTATGGGTACGCCCCACCAGGGAGCAGTGGCGGTAGTTTCCGCAGCTGCTGAGGCCAGAGATGTGTAGATGGTAGGAACGATCATCAAAATATCAACCTTTGGTGATGTATGGGCGTTGGGCTGTTATTCATCCAACCGGGAACCAAAGAATTTTGCGTGGCTTCTTCGCTACCAACTTAGACGGCGCTACACCGAGTTTTGTTCTGATTGCGTTAACCGCTTCGCCACGTGTGAAGCGAAGATCCTTTAATGCCTGGCTGGGATCGCTACTCATTCGAATTTTCGCGCTCAGTAGCTTTTTGTGGTGAGACCGGATGGCACCAACTAGTTCATCCGGTGCGATAAGCGACAAGTAGTCGGTAATTTCGCCTAGTTGACTCAACTCGTCTTTGATCGTCGCGTCCGCTTGCGTACGGGTAAGACGAATTTTTTGGCCATCTTTGTCTCTGAACTGGATGTCGAAGTCACCCGGCATGATGTTCAGCTTCCTCAGAATGGCTTCAGATTTGTCTGCTGCTCGAAAGAAATCCACGCAATGGGTACCAATCTCCGTGGCCCAGCGATGTTGATCCTCACGCTTTGCCCTACGTTGGTCACTTGCCTGTGTTGATAGGTAGGACATGAATGCGCCTACGAGCGTAGCAAGACCGGCAATTAGGGCGACTCCCCACCACGGGGCTGATGAGTTAGAAATGTTGTTTACGATTACGTCTGGCACAGGATAGAGCATTAGACAATCCTCCCATTCAGCCGCCACAACGTTGCATTACTACTGTTGTATGGACGGAGCTTTCGGTAACGCCTGTGGAACGAACCGGTAGCACTGGTGCGAGGACCCGGTAGTGCCCGAACCCTCGCACCAGCACCCCACCGCTTTAGCTTGCAGGCTCAGCTCCTTGATCGGCGTGGGCGCGCCGGCGCATATTCGGCCCGTCAAGCTGGATCAGTTCACTGCTGGAAACAATGCGGTTAAGGATTGACTCGGCGATCACCGCATCGTGCAGCGACTTGTACCAGTCCTCGGGATCGAACTGCGACGTCACCACCGTGGCGCCCCGGTGTTCACGTCCTGCGAGGATATTGAGCAGTTCGCTCGCAGTCTCCGGGCTGATCGGCGTGGTCAGGAAATCATCCAGGACCAGGACATCGCAGTCGTGCAGGTCTCCGAGGAACTTCAGCCGTTCGGAGTCCGCCCGATGATAGACCGCGAGCTTATTGGCCAGGTCATCAAGCCGGAAGTAGCGTGCCGTGTGGTCGTGCCGGCAAGCCGCGTTGACCAAGGCCTGGGCCAAATACGATTTGCCGACACTTGATTTCCCGAGGATCACCAGATTCGTCGTCTGCTCAATCCACTGGCACGACGCGAGCCGTGCCACGACCTCCCGGTTCAGCGTCCTATCGGGCAGATAGTGGATCTCTTCAATGCAAGCGGCCGGGTTGGGCGTTTTCGACTCCTTGAGCAGTTTCACCACCCGACGCTGGGCCCGGGCCGTGGTCTCCTGGTCCAAGGCGTGACGGACCTTGCGGGAGAACGTCCATTCGTCATAGGCCGGATCGTTGGCCATGTCGATGACAGCCTGGCCGAACGCGGTCATCCGCAACCTGGTAAACAGCCCCATGTCATCTTCCGTCAGGTGGTGGTCAAGCACGGCCTTCCCCCGTCGTCGGCTCGGTCAGGCTTGCGTTGGTCAGCGCCTCGAGACTGAACTGCGAGATCCCGTCCAGGTGGGCACGGCTGGTATCCCGGACGCCCACCGTTCTCCCCGTCGCAGCGGACGGCCCCGGGCCAGGAGCGAGAGTTGCAGGACGCCCGGCATGGTCCGCACGCAGGACGGCGATGCGATGCTTGACCGCGGTATAGCTGATCGGGTTCCTCGCGTCGTGCACGCAGAGGTCGTGGCAGGCCTGTTCCAACAGGCTGCGGTTGTTGCCTTTCCCCAGCTCGAGGATGTTCAAGCACGACCGGTAGCCCTGGGCTTCGATCTTCTTCCGCTCCAGCAACCGGGTCAAAGCCTGGACCGTGTAGGGGCCGACCTTGGTCGCTTGCCGGATGAAATAGGCCCGGGTCCATAGCAGTGAGGTGTCCTCATACCCGTGCGGCGCATGGTCGGCGTCGGTGACGTAGGAATGACGCCGCGCCCCACGCTGGTGCGAAGCGATCACTGCCCCGCCGGCAAGGATCGTGACCTGCTCACCGACCACCCGCACGTCCAGGGTCTGCCCGGCGTGCTGGTGCGGAACCGAGTATTTGATCGTGTCGACCTGCACGTGCCAGTCCCGCGAGACCTTCGCCTTGCGCCACTGAACTTCCCGCCACGGCTCATCCGGGAGGCCGATCAACTCGGGGCGCTCGGCTTCCTCGAACCACTCACGCCGGGAGCGGGGCTCACCGCGGAAGGGCGTCCGTTCGTTGATCATGTCCATCTGTTCGGCCACGGCCTCATTGAGCTCATCCAGGGTCGTGAAGCGCCGGTCGGCAAGATAGTGGATGATCCAGTTCGTCACGATCTTCACCCCGGCCTCGACGTGGCCTTTCTCTTGCGGCTTGTAGGATCCGGTCGGGACTGCCGCGCTCTGGTAATACTCCAGGAAAGCCTCATAGGACTGGTTCACGTCCCGGGCCTTTTCATAGCGGCTGATCTGGTTCGAGGCGGTCGAGGCATTGTCGGGAATGACCAGTTGGGTCACGCCTTGAAAATATTCAAAGGCCCTGCGGTGCATCTGGCACCACGCTGGAAGCTTCTCGTCCAGGGACCCGTACGCGAAGATCATGCCCGAATACGGCAACGACGCCACGAAGACCGAGACCTTCGTGGTTTCCCGGGTGATGGGGTCGGTCAGCTGCATCTTGGTCCCGGCCCAGTCGACCTGCATCGTGCGTCCGGGTTCGTGCGTAAGCGGGCTGGTCAGGTCGTTGGCCTTCACGTGCTCGGCAACGATCTGGCAGAACCGTTCATACCCGTAAAACCGGGCGGAGCCCGTGTGCGGGGTGTCCAGGTAGCGGGCCCACATGACCTTTAACGGTGGCTTTTTCCGGCCGATCCGGGCCTTCACCACGGCATCGATGTTGACGGGAACGAACTCGCTGGACACGTTCTTGCGGCCATCGCTGAAAAGCCGGTCAAGGTCCTCATCGCTAAGCGCACCGACCTGATCAAGGGTGGTCAGTTTCTGGTCGTCAAGGACCTGGCGGGCCTTGGAGATCGTTCGATGCGAGCAACCGGCTCGCGCTTGGACCTGCCGATACGAATTGCCCTGCACCAGCAGGGCCATGATTTGTTTGTAATCAGCCACTACGGTCGGTTTCCTTTCACTGTCCACGACCTGTTGCCGTGGGTGAAAGCAATCCTGACTCTGAATCCCCCGAAGCGCTACCGGATACTTACATTTTTGCTACCGGTTCGTTCCACATGCGCTACCGAAAGCTCCGCCTAAACAACTGTCCGGTTGCCCCGTTTTACGTATCGCTTCAAAACTCCGTGGAAGAGATCGGTCTATATGACCCGTAGATGTGTTGACCGTCGCGTTGTTTGACGATCTTCGCGTCACCGGGTTTGACGACGAGCCGCCCATGGAAATGCCCTGCCGAGGGGTTTCGGCAGGGCATTCGTTGTCTTGCTGACGGCGTGGTCGTCGTCGGTGCCGGGCTCCTATTCGCTGTTTTCGGTGATCGCGGATTGCGCCGCGGCCTGGTCGACGATGGTCTTGTTGCCGGCGTAGGTGGCGATCAACGCGGCGACGGCGAGGTTGTTCACCGCCCGCGGGTAACCCCGGGAGGCCTGGTGGATGGCGGTAACGGCATCCTCGGAGAACAGCGTGTCCGATCTGCCCGCAAAACCGAGATGCGCTTTGATATAGCTGGCTGTGTCGGCCAGGTTCATGCCGGTGAGGGTGAAACGGGTGCCGATGCGCTGGTCCAGCGCGGCCAGGACGGCCATCTTCAGGCGCCTGCGCAGCGTGGGTTGCCCAATGAGCAGCAATGCGAAGTGGGACCCGGTATCAAGGGCCGTGTTGGTGAGCATGCGCAGGGATTCCAGCTCGGTGTTGCTCAAAAGGTGCGCCTCGTCGATGACCACGACCGGCAGGCGGGAACGCTCGTCCAGCTCCCCGGCCAGCAGTGCCGCGGTTTGGGTGGCCAGTACCCCGGAATAGAAGGAAGGCTGGCCGCCCAGGGCCGAAACGATGGTGGCATGGATGCCGCGCATGGTGATGGTCGGGTCCGGAAGATAGATGACCTGGTGGCGGGAGGCCTCGAGCCCGGCCAGTGCCGCGCGCACCGCGACGGTTTTCCCGGCACCGACCTCCCCGGTGATCACACCCATTTGGCGTTGGCCGATGCACCAGTGGATCCGGGCGATCGCCTCGCGGTGCCCGGGGTGCGGATGCTGCGCCTGGGGCGGGATGTCCGCGCTGAAGGGCATGCGGGAAAAACCGTAATGGCTTTGCAGTGACGTGATGCTCACGGCGTGTTCTCCTGGCGGTGGTGCGCTTTGGCGGTGTCGGTGTTTCTGGACGGGGTGGCGAGTTTCTCGAAGCTGATCGGAGCCCCGCTCATGGTGTGTTTGTGTTGGTCCTCGAGCAGGCGCAGGTAATCGATGCCGGTGGAAACGTTTTGGGCCCCGGCGTCCCGGTCGGCGGCCGCATTCTTGGCCTTCGGGTGCACGTGCCGACGAATCTGAAGCAGGGTCGCGGTTCCGGCCGGGACTCCCAGGTGGGAGTGCACGGCGATGGGGGCGGCCAGGTCGAAGGGATCATAGATGAGTTCGACCCGGGTTCCTGCCAGCACCGGGTCCACCTGGTAGGTGTTGCCCAGCAGGGAGATCGTGGCAGTCTTGGTGACCTTACGTTTCTCGGACCAGAGGAATGCCTCACTGACCTGGTCCGGGGATTTGCGTACCGGGGTGCGTTTGACCCAGCTGGCATCCCAGCGCTCAAGCGGTGTTTGCCCGGTGGTGGAGTGGATGGTGCGGTGATAGAGAACCTGCACCCAGGAGGTGAAGAGCGCGTTCAGTTCTTGCAGGGTGGAGATCTCCGATCCCTGCCCGGTGCCCGGAAGCGAGGGCTGGTTGGTGACGGTGATTTCACCCAGGAATTGCTGGGACACGGTATTGAAGAACCGCTCAATTTTGCCCCTTCCCTGCGGGCGGTAGGGGGCCGAATGAACCAACCTGATCCCCAGCTTCGCCGTGACCCGCTGAAGTGCCTTGTCAGCAAAGGCACTGCCGTTGTCGACATAGACCTGACGTGGTATTCCGTGGGTTTGCAGGGCCGGACGCAGCACCGCGGCCAGGCGGACGGTGTCCTCGGCGAAGGCCCACCGGGAGGCGACCACCATCCGGGAATGGTCATCGAGGAACGCGAACAAATAGGTTTTGCGTCCCTCGATCCGCGGCCCATGCAGGGCATCTCCCACCCAGATTTCGTTGGATTCCTCGGTTTCGAAGCGGCCGGTGGAGGCCCCGGGAACGCCGGTGGAAATGTCCAGGGACCGGAAGTGGCGCAGCAGCGTCGTTTCCGAGGGTGCATCGCCCAGCGTGGTGGCGATGATCCTTTTGATTTGGGCGGCAGTGCGGTGAGGCTTCTCCCGCTTCAAGGTCTCGGCCAGCAGCAGCACCCGGGGCTCGGTGATCGGGCCTTGGGCGCGTTGGGTTGGCTTCAACCCGTCAAAGCCGTCCTTCTTCCAGGCCTTGATCCAGCGATCGATACTTTCCCGGGAGAACCGCTTGGTGCCCCCGAAAGGCCAGGGATGGTATTGGGTGGCCAGTGCGCGCACCATGACACCTCGGGCCTTGGCACCGAGCTGGTCATCGGCTGCGTCTCGGATGAGCTGGTAGCGGAACAGGGCGATCTGCTCGGCGCGTTCGCTGCGTTTCACCGGTCCTTTTACCGGAGCCGAGGACGGTGCCGGTGTTGCCGGTGGAGGGTCGGCTGCAACGAAGGTTTCCGGACGCTGTTCCGGGATCAGGGCAAGTGGCATCAAGGCGGTGTCCTTTCAGGGAAACGGTATTTATCGGCACCACCTGCACCGGGGCGCAGGTCATGCTTGTTGCCCACTTTCGCCCATCAACACCCCGCCCTATCAGGGCCAATTGGTGTTGCAAGCCTTTTCACCCACCAGGTGCCGCTGAACACCCACGGCCCGGCGCTGGCCAACGCGGCAGCATGCCAAGGAACCGCACTGGCTTCCGGGACCGCAAAACGCTCGCCCACCACCCGGGCATAGGCCAACAGAACCCCCAAGGCCTGGGCAAGAATTCCACGGGCGGACTGCGGCCAGAGCGACGCGGCATCCGACGCGTCCCGGAGCAGCAGAGACCGAAACCAAGAACACAGGGACGCGGCGGAAGAGCCGAAAGACCGCAGCCAACCACGCACCGTGCTCACCGGCCGGCCCACCCGATCCGCGATGGAGCGGTGGCCGAGCCCCTCGAGGGCCTTGGCTTCGATGGCTGCGGCGATCACCAAAGCCTCATCAGCCTTCCGTGCCGCCAGAACAACCGGCAACAGCACATGAGTCATCCGGCATCCGGTGCACCGGGCCCGCAACGGGCAAAACACCGACACGGACGGCCCCGCGGTTCCCATGCGGATCCGTCGTTCCCGTGCATGGCCCCACGGACGCAATGCCCCGGCGCATTCGGGGCATGAAAGGAGGCCGCAACGCAGATCAGATTCGACAGCGGCGGGCGCATAACTTACCGTGATCATTAGCGCGACTCTTTCGCGTTAGAACGACCCGGCGCAGCCTTCGAAATCTGGCGCTGGGTCGTTTGCCTTAAGTTTGGTTATCGTCAGCTTGCCGCCGCCAATAACCGAAGATCAAGACCTACAAGTCGAAACCTTGCATCGGCACAGAACTCGACGGCTCATCCCCAAACAACGCGACGCTCAACAAGATGCCACATTCAGGTATTGATTCAACGTATGGACTGGGGAACTGAAGAGCTATCGAGAACGCCTCGAACGCGACTTCTTCTGGGTCGGCGGTTCTTCCGGAGCCAGTTCGATCGCTTTGCGAACTTCATTTACGAAGTCGACTCGTGCGGCTTCAATTTTCTGCTTAATTTCGGGGTCATAGATCAACCCCATCATCCTCGCCCAGGAAACCTCTTCCTGCAGCGCACGTCCGGCTCTAGTTACCGATGCAGGAGCGATGAAGTCGAGTTGATTCATAGTCCTCCAGAGTGACTGCTCGATACCCGGTGCGTCCATGACGGCTTGCATGCGCTGATAGTTGTGCTCCCTAATTACGCCTTCGGGAGGACGATCCAGATCATCGGGCTTTGGAGTAGGTCGATCGATGTCTCGGAGCCCGTCGATGTACTTATCTATTTGCACTAAGAAATCAGCAGCATACTCGCGGATATTGTCGTCCCATCGTCTCGGCGATTCACGCTTTGCGCGCTGTCGGTCCAAGAACCAGTTTGAACCTAGGCCTATCAACGCGCCAGCAATCAGGAAGCCTCCTGAAATCAGCGGGCTACCCCACCACGAGTTAGCACTTTCTGCTATTGGCACTGCGGTCATTAAGGCGTACGAGTCGATAGTGATCACTCACGTATCGTCTCACGTCACCGTTTCAATTTGTTGGCGTTGGAGTCTAAACATAAACAGACGTGACAATGCCTGACTTCAGCAGAAACTGCCGTTCAACCCCGATCTACAGCAATAACATTCGGAATAGCGGATCGCGTTGTTCGGAATAGCCGTCTTTGAGAGAAACCTACGACCAATACGTGTAGTTCTGGAACGCGGCAGAGTGGGTGGGGGATCGATGCCGCCGATTGTTCAGGCAGGGTGGCTTACGCAGTGAAAAAACTGGCCATAGTGTTACTGCCTTGTAGAGATCTTTTGGTTCGACTCAGGGATCTTGCTATATCTTGGAGACGGCTCTAGGTTTTTCAGGGTATTTAATACCCGAGCATTCATTTTTCCACTAGGAGATCTTCCCAATGACCGATGGAACCGCACACGAACTTGAACCTGCTGGCGTAGCGATGCATCGTGCGCTTGAGCGGATGTCAGCTGCTTCAAGCCTTGACATAGTGAAGAACGCCGAGTTAGCAGCTGCGGCTTATCCATCTGTGTATTACGCATTGGGATTGTTTGATAACCCGCAACCAGGCTCTTCGGCTGCTGTAATGGCTGGTTATGTGGCTGAAACTGTCGCTGTTGCATCTCTTAGTCGAGTCGCCCTCGGACGGCAGCCTCTAACCGATGAGCAAGTAATGGGCGTCAAAGAATTTCTCAGGTCAATATTCAATGGCCTATTCGATAGGTAAGCACGCTATGCCATCAGAGACGGCAGAAGATTCGATTGCATTGCGGCTACTTCGCTACGAACGATCTCAGAAACTCTGCAATTACCTTGGTGGCGGAATCGGCGGAATACTCGTTATTGTAGGTCTCAGTTCAAATGCGATAACTAATGCTCCGTGGAAACTGGTATCAGCTACCATTACTTTGGCAGTTTTTTCTGCGGTTTGCTTGGGCCTTGCCTACATAGGATTCCTCAGTGCAAGTTTTAATCTAGTCCGACATCAGAAACGGGAAAAACTTGATGACGGGGAGCAAGTTCCCGACAATAAGAGTTGCTTGTACCCCGAAAATTCCTTTGTAACATTCAAAGCTTCGGTGATACTCCTGATTCTCGCAGGGATGGTTCTCTTGGCAGGGTTATGGTTTCAACCTAACGTTGTCGAACCTGCCCCGGCGAGCCCGCCGGTCATGACGCCACCGACGCCAGTCCCTACTGTTCCAACCGTCACTGTGGCTCCCTAGCGTTTTTACATAGTCCAGCATCCATTTACGGGCATAAATGGTGCGGGTTCATATGTAACGCAGTGCCTGCTCAGACTAACTCATTTACGGATGATTGAACTTAATAAGTATCGATTTTGGTGGAAGTCTGGACAGGGCACATAAGCTGGCCGCCAACCCGTGTCCGTGCGGGCGGAACCTGGGTAAGGGCACCGACTGCACCTGTACCCCGATGCAGCGCCGCCGCTACCTGGCCAGGCTCTCGGGTCCGCTGCTGGACCGGATTGACATGCAGCTCTTCGTTCCGCAGCTCTCTGCCCGGGAACTGGCCGGGCGTGGAACCGGCGAATCCTCCGCCGTGGTCGCGGCGCGCGTGGGCGAGGCCCGTACGGCGGCACGTGATCGGCTCAAGCGCTGGGGTATTGGCACCAACGCGGAGGTCCCCGGGTCGATCCTGCGCAACGAGCTGCGCCTGCTGACGGCCACCTTGGCCGGACTGAACCGGGCCACGGAGTCGCTGCGGCTCAGTGCACGCGGCTACGACAGGGTGCTGCGCATCGCGTGGTCAATCGCCGACCTGAACTCCCACGCCTGCCCCACGTCGGACGACGTGGATGTGGCCATCCAGCTGCGCCAGCACGGCAAGGGCGACGTGGGATAGCCGCGTTCGCCGAGGAATGCCAACTTATCGGTCGATTGATCGACGGGCAGGGGACACTGCCTTGGCCAGCAGGGCCAGCAATCCGTCGAGCACCAGTGCGAGGCCGGTGACCAGCACGGCACCGACCAACACCTCGCCGTAGTCGAAGAGGGCCAGCCCGTCGAAGATGTAGCGGCCCAGCCCACCCAAGTTCACGTAGGCGGCGATCGTGGCCGTGGCCACGACCTGCAGGATCGCCCCGCGCATCCCGCCCAGGATTAGCGGCAGCGCCAGGGGAAGTTCGACCTGCAGGATGATCCGCGAGTCCTTCATGCCGATGGCCCGCGCTGCATCCACCACCGCGGGCTCGACGTTGGCCACCCCCGCGTATACTCCTGCCAGGATCGGCGGGATCGCGATCAGCACCAGGGCTGCCAGCGGCGGCAACAATCCGATGCCCATCAGGAGCACCAGCAGCGTCATGATGCCCAGCGAGGGAAGCGCCCGTAGCACGTTGGAGGCCGACACCAGGAACACCGTCCCGGTTCCCGTGTGTCCAATGAAAAGGCCGACAGGGAATGCGATGACGGCTGCGGCCAGCACCGCGAGAAGGGAATACCAGAGGTGTTCGCCCAGTCGGGCGGGGATACCCGCGTCCCCGGACCAGTTCGCGGCGTCGGCGAAGTAGGAGAGCATCTCGTTGATCATTTGCCCGCCTCCCGGACCGCGGCATCCGGAGCCGCCGGGACGACCGGTTTTTCGCGGCCGTTGGCAGGCCGACGCCTGCCCGTGGAACCTGACGGGGCTGCACCGCTGTGCAGCCAGGGGGTCAGCAGCCGGGCGGCGCCGGCGATGAGGCGGTCAAGGACCAGTGCGAGCGCGAGGATCACAATGATGCCGGCCAGGATCTGGTCGGGGTAGTTGCGCTGGTATCCGGCCACGAACAGCTGGCCCAGCCCGCCGACGCCGATTACGGCACCTACGGACACCAGTGACACGTTTGTCACCGCCGCGACCCGCGTGCCGGCGGCTAGCGGCGCCACGGCCAGCGGCAGGTCCACGAACACCCTGCGCCGGGCGCGGGAGTAGCCCAGCGCTTCGGCCGCGTTCAGGACCTCCGGGGCCACCGCGTCCAGCGCGTCAAACACCGTGCGCACCAACAAGGAGGCCGAGTACAGGCTCAGCGCAATGACCACGTTCAACGGGTCAAGGATCTGGGTGCCGATGATCGAGGGAATCACCACGAACAGGGCCAGCGAGGGGATGGTGAAGATCGCGCTGGCCACCGCGGTGATCGCACCCCGGGCGCGCGGCTTGTTCCCGAAGACAAGCCCGAGGGCCAGCGCAACGACCACACCCACCATGGTGGGGACAATGCTCAGGTACAGGTGTTCGAGCGTAAGCGCCCAGGCCTGCCCGGCATTGTCCAGCAGCCACCTCATGCCGGGTTCCGCACGCCGTGGCGCAGGTACGGTGCCAGGTCATCGATGGTCACGCAGGCGGTCGGCACCGAGTCGCCGTTCAGCAGCAGTGCCGCCGAGACCGGGGAGGCCAGCACCGCATCAAGTGCCGAGCGCACCGTGTCCCCGCGCCGGACCGCGCCGCCAGCTGCAAACTCCGCCCCCGTGGGATCGATCCATGCTGCCCTGCCCTGCGCGGTGTCCAGCCGAAGCTTCCATCCCGGTGCGAGCGTCCCCAGCTCGATCAGGTCGTCGGCGCCGGGGGCGGGAAGCGCGGTGGCCTGCACGTCCTGGAGCGTGGCGAAGGACAGCTGGCGGAAACCGCGGTCCTTGGAGACCATTGAGGCGACAAAGTCGGTGGCCGGCCGCGTGAGGATCTGAAGCGGCGGAGCATATTGGTGAAGAACCCCGCCGGGAGCAAGCACCGCGATCCGGTCGCCCAGGGAAAGTGCCTCATCGATGTCGTGGGTGACCATCACGATGGTTTTCTTGATCTCCGCCTGGAGATGCCGGACCTCCTGCTGCAATTCAAGGCGCACGATCGGGTCCACCGCGCTGAAGGGCTCGTCCATGAGCAGGATCGGCGGGTCGGCAGCCAGGGCACGGGCCACGCCTACGCGTTGCTGCTGCCCGCCGGATAGTTGTGCGGGGTAGCGGTTGGCCATCGAAGCGTCCAGCCCCACCCGTTCCATTGCCTCGTATGCCTTGGTGCGGGCCTGGGCCTTGGGGAGTCCCAGCAGGCGCTGGACGGTGGCCACATTGTCCACCACGGTGCGGTGCGGGAACAGGCCTGCATTCTGCAGCACATAGCCGATGCCCAGGCGCAACGTGACAGCCCGGATGTCCGCAACGTCTTCGTCGTCGATGCAGATGCGGCCACTGCTGGGGGCGACCATGCGGTTGATCATGCGCATCGAGGTGGTCTTGCCGCAGCCGCTGGGCCCGACCAGGACGGTAAACGAACCGGTGGGAATTTCCAGGTCCAGGTCGGTCACGGCCTGGGTGCCACCGGGATAGGACTTGGACACTGATTCGAAGGTAATCATTGCTGGTTCTCGGGTCCTATCGGTGGCGGTGCTGCGCGAAAACGGTCAAAAATGGCCTGCTCCCACCGGCGGGAGAGAGCAATTACCCCCGAATCGAACAAGCGTTCTAGTCTTGTCGATTCGGGGGCGTGGTTATACGTTAGTTGCCCAGCAGTCCCTGGTCCGTAAGCCAAGTGATGGCCGCCTGCTTTGGTTCCACCTTGGCGCTGCCGGAAACCTGCTCGTTGAGCTTGATCAGCTCCTCGGTGCTCAACTTTGCCGAAATTGCATCAAGGGTCTCCACGGCCGTCTCATCGAGCTTGTCCGCGGCGGCCACCGGAACGACCTGCTGCGCAGGGAAGTTGTTCTTGGGATCTTCCAGCACGACCAGGTCGTTGGCCGGGATCGCTGTGCTGGTGGTGAAGATGTTCGCGGCGGTGACCTTGCCGTCGAGCAACGCCTTGACGGTGGCAGGACCGCCGCCATCGGAAATCGGTTCGAACTTGGAGGGCACAAATCCGTAGTTCTTCTCGAGCCCCGGCAGGCCCACGGGACGCTTGTTGAACTCGGGGGGACCGGCCATGACCACCTCGTCGTTGTGTGCCGCAAGGTCCTCGATGGTCGTGAGTGACCACTTGTCGGCGGTGGCACGGGTGACCACCACCGCGTCCTTGTCCTCCGCGGCAGCCGGGGTGAGCATGGTCAGCTTCTTGGCCTCCAGAACCGAAGGAAGGGCCGAAAGGATCGATTCGGGCGAGCTGACATCGGCATCCTCGTCCAGGGCCAGCAGCAGGTTGCCGGTGTAGTCGGGGATCAGGTCGATGGAACCGTCCTCCAGCGCCGGGATGTAGGCCTCGCGGGTGCCGATGCGGAACTTGGTCTCAACCGTGTACCCCTTGTCCTTCAATGCCTCGGCGTAGAGGTTGCCGATGATCTCGGATTCGGTGAAATCCGCGGAGGACACGACCAGGGTTTGGTCTGTGGCGCCCGATTCATCCGGCGCAGGAGCCGCCGTGGGATTGGAGCATCCGCTGAGAACCAACGAACCGGCCACCACTGACAGGGCGGCGATAAAAGGAAGCTTCATGCGTTTCATGTGTCAGGCCTAGTTCCGTTTCAGTAGTATCTACCGGCGGGTCCGCCTCGGATGCACGTGACCGTCGGTAGGCGGGCTGAACCTATCGTTACCTATTTGGCGTCCGACTAGCAACATCCCGACGCATCCCGCCCACGATATTGTCGAAGCAGCACCGGGCCAGGACCGCCCGCAGAGTGCTTCCACGAGGTTCCTGCCGACTTGCCCACACAGCATTAAAGCCGGATCGAGGTTCCCTGCGTGGTTCCCCAGACCGCGCTTGGACGCCTCCAAGGCTCCTTGGACGGGAGGCACGATGAAGACAGCACCATAGACGCACCCCCCCCGGCACCCACGCATCCCCTTCCACGCGCGATACCGGGGACCAAGTGCAAACCCCGCCCGGGAGCATCCATCGAACCGGAAGCCACGCAGACATGAGCAATGCAGACCCGGAGGTCTTGGCACGCGCCGGCCTCACCCACATCATCGAACCCAACGACCAAACCGGAGCGGCACTCGTGCAGGTCAGCGGAGCGGTGGAAGCGTACCGCATCATCCGCGACCACACCGGTCCGGCCCCGGCCCACGAACAGCAACAGGTCGCCGAACTGCTCGACGCACACGGAGCCAGCCGCGCGAGCCTGCGCCTGGATGCCGGCCTCGAACGCTGGCGCCCCCGCGCCGCGCTCGCGGACCCCCAGGCAGATCTCAAGCTCATGTCCACGCTCGGGGGAGGGATCATCCACCCCGGAGACGGGAACTGGCCCCAGGGTTTTGAGGCCCTCGGCCTGGCCGCACCACTGGCCCTCTGGTACCGCGGCACCGGCAACCTCGCCATCCTGCGCGATCCCGCCCGGCTCGCCGCGATCGTCGGATCCCGCGACGCCACCGAATACGGACGCACCGTCACCGCGGAACTGGTCCACGGGCTACGGGCACGCGGGATCTGCATCGTGTCCGGCGGAGCGTATGGCATCGACGCACAGGCTCATCAGGCGGCGCTCGCCGAAGATCCACCCGCCCGCGCCCGCCCGGGCGAACCCCTGCTACCTGCCACGATTGCTGTCATGGCAGGGGGATTGAACCGTTTCTACCCGGTCGGCAACGACGACTTGCTCAAGTCCGTCCATCGACAGGGACTGCTCATCGCCGAGGTCGCCCCCGGTGCCACCCCAACGCGCTGGCGGTTCCTTCAACGCAACAGGTTGATCGCCGCGCTATGTGCTGCGACCGTCGTCGCCGAGGCACGCTGGCGCTCCGGGGCACTGAGCACCGCACGCCACGCGGCGGAGATGGGCCGAGAAGTAGGTGCTATCCCGGGGTCAGTCTTCTCCGCCAACTCCGCAGGCTGCCACCGACTCATCCGGGAGGGCGCGGCCATCCTCGTCACCGACGCCGCCGAGGCACTCGAACTGCTCAAACTCCCCGATCCCGCTCCCGCGGACGTTCAAGCCCAACAGGCAAGCAACGACAGGGAAGAACCCCGGGACCACGACGGGCTGGCGATTCAGGACTTGCTCCTCCTCGACGCCCTGCCCGTACGGTCCCCGCGCACCGCCGACCAGCTGGCGGCGCTCGCCGGACTGGGAATGGGAGCCATCCTCGGAGGACTCTCGCGCCTGTCCACACGCGGACTGGCTGAACGCTCCGGCACCGGATGGATACGCCGCTTTCCCAACGGCAGGGAACCGCAACGCGGAGCCCCGGAACCCCGATGAGACATGCCGGAAGCGCACCCACCGGCGTGGCATCATCGTCCCAGCACGGGGTACGGGAGACAGTAGAGACGTGCCAGAGCCAATCGAACAAACCAACGAAGCCACACGGCTGCCCGCCGAGCTTCAAAAAGCCCACGACGGCTTCCTGAGATACATGGCCCTAGAGCGCGAACGCAGTGAACACACCTTGCGCGCCTACGGTAGCGACATCGGCAATCTCTACGCCTACGCCATCCCACGCGGCGCAACGACCTTGGCAGGCCTGGACCTCACCCTCCTACGCGCCTGGCTCATGGCCCTGCAGGAGTCAGGACTCGCCCGCGCCACCCTGGCCCGTCGCTCCGCAACCATCCGCAGCTTCCTCACCTGGGCAGTGCGTGAAGAACTCATCGCCACCAATCCCGCCATCCGGCTGAAATCGCCCAAACGCGAACAACGTCTCCCGCACATCCTGCAGAACAACCAGATCGAACGCATCTTCAAGCCGGTTCCCGAGCCCCAGGGCACACCAGAGGGCAAGGCCCCGGAGCCCACCCGCGAACAGCTCGCGCTCGCCGACCGCGACAAACTCATCCTGGAGTTGCTCTACGCGACCGCCATCCGCGTGGGGGAGCTGGTGTCATTGGACATCAACGATGTCGACCTGGACCGCCGCACCCTACGGGTGATCGGAAAGGGCAACAAGGAACGCACCGTGCCCTTCGGGCAGCCTGCCATGAACGCGGTTGACAACTGGCTGCGGCGGGCCCGACCGGCCTTGCGGACGGACGACTCCGGCCACGCCTTGCTGCTGGGCCGCCGAGGCAAGCGGCTGGACGCCCGACAGGCGCGCCAGGTGGTTTCCGATGCGCTGGCGGCACTGGGGGACACCGCTGCCCGCGGCCCCCACTCACTTCGCCACAGTGCGGCAACGCACCTTTTGGACCGCGGGGCGGACCTGCGCGCGGTCCAGGAGATCCTGGGACATTCCTCGTTGGCCACCACGCAGCTTTACACCCACGTTTCCGTCGAGCGGCTGAAGGAGAGCTATCAGCGGGCCCATCCGCGCGCATAATCCGAAGTCATGGTCGAAAGCCGCTGGCCGAACGCCGTATAATCGTGCACAATACTAATCAGGACTTGTTTGACTTCGAATCAGGGTTGTTGACGTTGGGGAAGACGTTCCAACAGCACATCGGAGGAAAGCATGTCTGACGCACTGACCAGGGGCGTACTTTTCGTACACTCGGCCCCCTCAGCGCTGTGCCCGCACATCGAGTGGGCGATCGGTTCCGTTGTCGACCAGCGGACCGATCTGCACTGGACCGAGCAGAGCGCCGCCCCGGGCATGTCCCGGGCGGAAGTCAACTGGACCGGCAAGCCCGGTACCGGTGCTCTTTTGGCGTCCGCACTTCGCGGCTGGGCACACCTGCGCTACGAGGTCACCGAGGAATCGAGTCCCGGTGTCGATTCGAGCCGTTGGTCCCATACCCCGGAGCTCGGGATTTTCCACGCCACCACGGATGCCGCAGGCAACATCATGGTCAGCGAGGAACGCATCCGCTGGGCTTATGAAAAGGGCGCTGGGGATCCCGCGATTGTCTACCAGGAACTCTCGATTGCCCTCGGCGAGGCCTGGGACGAGGAGCTCGAGCCTTTCCGCTACGCAGCAGAGGGTGCGCCCGTCCGTTGGCTGCACCAGGTCATCTGACCCGTTCTATCTCTGTACCGCCAATGAAGTCATCGACCACTCCTCCTGGTCGATGAGCCAACCGGTGTACTCCTCTACCTGCAGACAAAACGACGCGTAGGGTTTTCACCAGATGAAGTGACGACCGCGAGGTCCGGCTGCAGGCATATACGCAAAGAGCGGTGGCCCGAAGTTCCACGTGAACTTCGGGCCACCGCTCTTTGGTGCCTCAGGCTGCGCCTGCGCGCGTATTAGACGCTTCGGATGGCAACGACGGCATTATGTCCGCCGAAGCCGAACGAGTTGTTCAGGGCGACGATGGTGCCCTCGGGCAACTCACGCGGCGTGCCGACAACCACGTCCAACGGGATTTCCGGATCCTGGTTTTCCAGGTTGATGGTAACCGGAGCCTTGCGGTGGTACACGGCCAGCACGGCCAAGACCGATTCGACTGCGCCGGAGGCGCCCAGCAGGTGTCCCATCTGCGACTTCGTGGCCGAGACGCATACCTTGTCCAGGTGCGAACCCAGGGCGGCGCGCAGGGCGGTGTACTCGGGCTTGTCGCCCACCGGGGTGGAAGTGGCGTGCGCGTTGACGTGGACCACGTCTTCTGGCTGGATGAGGCCGTCAAACATGGCCGCCTTCAGGGCTCGGGTGGCACCCAGGCCCTGCGGGTCCGGTGCGGTGATGTGGTACGCATCGGCCGTCACCGAGGTGCCTGCCAGTTCGGCGTAGATCGTCGCACCGCGGGCGATGGCATGTTCCTCGGCCTCAAGCACCAAGGCACCGGCGCCTTCGCCCATGACGAAGCCGTCACGGTCGATGTCGTACGGACGCGAAGCATGCTCCGGGTCGTCGTTGCGCTTGGACAAGGCCTGCATGGCGGCAAAGGAAGCCATGGGCATGGGGTGGATGGCTGCTTCGGCTCCGCCGCACATCACCACGTCAGCCTTGCCCGAGCGGATCAGTTCAAGACCGATGTGCATGGCCTCGGTGCCCGAGGCGCAGGCGGAAACCGGGGTGTGCGCGCCGGCGCGGGCACCCAGGTCAAGAGACACGGCAGCTGCAGGACCATTGGGCATCAACATGGGTACCGTCATCGGCAGCACGCGACGCGGGCCCTTTTCCTTCAGGGTGTCCCACGCGTCGAGCAGGGTCCAGACCCCGCCGATGCCGGTGGCGAAGGCCACGGCCAGGCGGTCGTGGTCCATCTCCTCGATGCCCGCGTCCTTCCACGCCTCGCGCGCGGCGACCACGGCGAACTGGGTGGACGGGTCCATGCGCTTCATTTCAACGCGTGAGAGGACCTCGGAGGCCGGGTTGGAGGCCTTGGCGGCAAACTTCACCGGAAGGTTGTAGGTTTCAACCCACTCGTCGGGCAGCAGATGGGCGCCGGAGACACCCTTGAGGGCATTGCCCCACAGGGTCGGAACGTCCCCGCCGATGGGGGTGGTGGCACCAAGGCCGGTGATAACAACTTTGCGAGCCATGTTGAAACTCTCTACTGGTTGGGGGCGAAACGGCTAGCGAGGCTAGCGCGCGATCCAAGCGTCGGACGGTGGCCGAATGGACGGTGTCCGGATTGAATCGAAAATCTGGGGATCGGTGACGAAACCGGTAAAGCTAGTTGGCGTCTCAGGGCCTGCCAACCGGGAAACATGAAGTGAAAACGATGCCTCCCCTCGAAACGTGCTTCCGCGAGGGAACACGCTTCAAGGGGACGCATCACTACTTGGCTTAGACCTGTGCGCCGGCGATGAAGTTCACTGCATCTGCAACGGTCTTGAGGTTCTTGACCTCTTCGTCCGGGATCTTCACGTCGAACTTCTCTTCGGCGTTGACGACGATGGTCATCATCGAGATGGAGTCGATGTCCAGGTCCTCGGTGAAGGACTTGTCCATTTCGACTGCCTCGGTCTCCAGGCCGGTCTCTTCGTTGACGATCTCGGCCAAGCCGGCCAGAATCTCTTCGTTGCTAGCCATGATGGCTCCTTTTCTATGATTGCCGGTACCAAGCCCGACGACTATGCAGACCACAGGTGTGCGGTCCGAATGATGGGTTGTGTCCCTGGAGATAAAGCCTAGGGCAGGACAACGACCTGTGCGCCAAAGACAAGCCCGGCGCCAAACCCAATTTGCAGCGCGAGGCCGCCGGAAAGCTCCGGGTTTTCCTTGAGCATCCGATCCATGGCCATCGGGATCGAGGCCGCGGAGGTGTTACCGGCATTCGCGATGTCGCGGGCGACAACCACGGTTTCCGGAAGCTTCAGTTGCTTCACCATCTCGTCGATGATGCGCATATTTGCCTGGTGCGGGATGAAGGCGACGAGGTCCTCGGAACCGATGCCGGCCTTCTCGAGCGCGAGCTTGGCCATCTTGGCCATCTCCCAGACGGCCCAGCGGAACACGGTCTGCCCATCCTGGCGAAGGGTCGGCCACAACTGGGCCTCGGTGGCCGCCATCAGGGATGCGCCCTCGGGGGAGGACTCGGCCTGAAGGACCGCATCGCGCAGGTCAAGCTGCGAGTGGGTCATGCTGATGGCGCCCCACTTCGAGCCGTCCGAACCCCAGACCGAGGGTGAGATGCCGGGGATGTCGCTCGGGCCGATGACCACTGCACCGGCGCCGTCGCCCAGCAGGAAGGAGATCGTGCGCTCGTGGTTGTCGATGTAGTCCGACAGCTTCTCGGCACCGATGACCAGCACGTACTCGGCCATGCCGGAGCGAACCAGTGCGTCGCCCTGGGCCACGCCGTAGCAGTAACCGGCGCAGGCGGCGGAAATGTCGAAGGCCGGTGCCGGGGTGGCGCCGATGCGGTCGGCCAGCGCGGCGGCTGCCGACGGGGTGGCATGCGGGAAGGTTACGGTGGAGACGATGACCGCGCCAAGCTGGCTGGCCTCGATGCCGGCTGACTTCAGGGCTTCGCGCGCAGCTCCCTCGGCCATGTCCAGCAGCGAGGTGTCAGCCCCGGCGCGGGCGCGGGTCACGATGCCGGTGCGCTGCTGGATCCACTCGTCCGAGGAATCGATCCACTGGCACACGTCGTCGTTGGTCACAATGACGTCGGGACGGAAGGAACCCACGCCGTGGATGCGGCTGAATTCGCGCGCGGTGGTTTGGTTCATCACTGCAGTCATGATTCCGGAACTTCCTATGCTTGGGTGTGTTCGAGTACGAAGGCGCGTGCCGCCTCGAGGTCTTCAGGGGACTTCAACGCAAGGGTCGGGATGCCCTTCAGGCCGCGGCGGGCCAGTCCCACCAAGGTTCCAGCCGGCGCAAGTTCGATGATGCCGGTGACTCCCTGTGCGGCGAGCTCCTCCATGCATTTGTCCCAGCGCACCGGACGCGAGACCTGGGCGACCAGCGAGGCAAGGTTCGCTTCGCCACCGGCAACCGCCTGCCCGTCGTAGTTGGACAGCAGCGTGATGGCCGGATCCTTGGCCTCCAATGTTGCGGAAAGCTCTTGGAGCACCTGCACGGCCGGGGCCATGTGGTGGGTGTGGAAAGCTCCTGCGACCTTGAGCGGAATCACGCGTGCCTTGGCCGGGGGATTGGCTGCAAAGTCCTCGATTTGTTCCAGCGTGCCGGCGGCAACGATCTGGCCGCCTCCATTGGCGTTGGCCGGTGTCAGCCCGGCCGCCAGGATCGCCGCGTTGACCTCTTCGGCGTCTCCGCCCAGGACCGCTGCCATGCCGGTCGGGGTGGCAGCCGCAGCCAAGGCCATGGCGTTTGCGCGCTCGCGCACGAACACCATCGCGTCCTGCTCGCTGAGGGCACCGGCCAGCGCGGTGGCGGTGATCTCGCCGACGGAGTGTCCGGCCAACACGACGTTCGTCGGAAGCTCGTCACCGAAGAGTGCGCGCGCGGCAATGAGGCCTGCGGCAACGATCAGTGGCTGTGCCACCGCGGTGTCCTTGATGGTTTCTTCGTCCGACACGGTCCCGTGGGCGGTCAGGTCGCGCTCCGTGATGGCGGAGAGTCCGGCGAGATGTTCGGAAACACCCGGAACCTCGAGCCACGGAGAAAGGAATCCGGGGGTCTGGGAGCCCTGTCCAGGGCACACGATTGCTAGCACTACTCCAGCTTTCCAAAGATGTCGGTCTCGACGGCTGTTTTCGCACACCGACTTGTCGGCGTGCTTTTGTATGAATCCTACAAGGTGGTCAGGCTCTTGCGCGGCACCGATTGCCGCGTTTCGGACAAGATTTCGGTTGTTTCGGCGTCCAGTCGACCCACCACCAACGCGGTTTGCAGCACGAACGCCTCGCGCGGAACCAAGGGATCCCACCCGGTGACGTCGCACACCCTTTTAAGTCTATAGCGCACCGTGTTGGCATGTACGAACAACTCCCGGGCCGTTCCCTCCAGAGAGTGGCCCAGCGATAGATAGCTCGATAGCGTTTCAATCAGGCCGTTTCCGGCCTTGATGAGCGGCTTGTAGATCCCCGAGACCAGCGCCTCGCGCGCCTCGGAGTCGTTGTTCATGACTCGCTCGGGCCAGAGGTCATCGGCATCCACCGGTCGCGGAGCCAGTGGCCAGGCCTTGGCGGCGGCGATGGCGGCGAAGGCTGCCTTGGCGCTGGCGGAGGCTTCCTTGAGCGTCGGGGCCAAGGGACTGTAGACCACCGGTCCTTCGCCGAAAAACGTGGCGAGCCGGTCCAGCCCGGCCCGGTCGGCTTCCACGCCGCCGAGCATCAGGATGGCGCGTTCACCGTGGACACCGACCAGCGAGTCGCGGGCATAGCGGGCTGCCGCGCGGCGGAGTTCACTGACGAATCCCACCTGGGAGGAGGCCGGGGTTGCTCCGATCATCACCAAGATGTTTTCGTGCGACTTCCAGCCCACGGCGGCAATCCTGGAGCGGAGGGAATCCTGGGATTCTCCGCGCATGACGGCATCCACCACCAGTGCCTCGAGCCGCGAGTCCCAGGCACCGCGTGTCTCTGCCGCCCGGGCATACACGTCGGCCGCGGCGAAGGCGACCTCCCGCGAGTAGCGCAGGACCGCCTCGCGCAATTGCGTGTGCTCGGCCTCCGGGGCGATGTCAGGAACCTGGGATTCAACGACCTCGACAATGGTGCGGATCAGTTGGAGGGCCTTTTGCAGGCTGATGGATCGCGTCAGTTCGGTGGGTGCGGCGCCGAAGACGTCGTTGAGCACCCACTGCGGGGAAGTGGTGGGCCGTTCGTACCAGGAGACGAAGGAAGCAATTCCCTTCTGCGCCACCAATCCCAGCGCCGCGCGCTCTTCGGGCCGCAGTCCCCGGTACCAAGGCAGTGACTGGTCCAGGTGCTTCAGCGCCACCGTGGAGAGCACGCCCAAGTGCTGCTTGAGCCGTTTGAGGGTTTCCGGGCTGGCCTTGGCTTGCCGGAAGGGCCGGATCCGCTGCGCCGGATTCGACGTTTGCTCATCACTCATAGAACGAGCATACGCATCATCACGCCGACGAACTATTTTGTATGTTTCACACAATGACGTTCGACACTTCCGGGGTGCCGAGGCCCGGCGGTGGAGCGCACCGCAGGATCATTCCGGGCAGCCAAATACGAGGGCAGACGAAAACGGCGGTGGCGCCAATTTACCCCACGTGTGGGGAAACCGGTGCCACCGCCGTTGATCGGTTACTGCCAGAAGCTAGGCGTCGCCGCCCGCGTTGCCACTGGTGCCGGCGGTGACGTCGTCGAGCTTGTACTTGGCAAAGGCCTGGGCTGGAGCCGAGGCATCGACCTCCCCGCGCTTGGCCAGCATTTGCAGGGTGCGAACAACCACCGAGTGCGCGTCGATCTTGTAGAAGCGACGTGCGGCGGCGCGGGTGTCGGAGAAACCGAACCCGTCGGCGCCCAGGGTGGCGAACTCATTGGGCACGAACTGGCGGATCTGGTCCGGTACGGCCTTCATGTAGTCGGTCACCGCAACGATCGGGCCGGTGGCCCCTGCCAGCTGCTGGGCAACGAACGGCACGCGCGGTTCGGCAGCCGGGTCAAGGAACGACTGCTCCTCGCACTCCAGGCCGTCGCGGCGCAGCTCGTTCCAGGAAGTCACGGACCAGACATCGGCCGACACCCCCCAGTCCTCGGCCAAAATGCGCTGTGCATCAATGGTCCACGGCACCGCAACACCGGAGGCGAGCAGCTGGGCCCGCGGTCCGTCGACGGTGGCCGGGGAGACCTGGTAGATGCCGCCGAGCACGCCGGCAACATCGAGGTTCTCCGGTTCCTTGGGCTGCTGGTAGGGCTCGTTGTAGATCGTGATGTAGTACATCACGTCGGGGTTCTCGTGCTTGCCGCCATACATGCGCTCCAGGCCGGCCTTCATGATGTGACCGATCTCGTACCCATAGGCAGGGTCGTAGGTGATCACGGCAGGGTTGGTGGAGGCAAGGATCGGGGAGTGCCCGTCGGCATGCTGCAGGCCCTCGCCGGTCAGCGTGGTGCGACCTGCGGTGGCGCCCATGATGAACCCGCGGGTCATCTGGTCGCCGGCTGCCCAGAAGGCATCGCCTGTGCGCTGGAAGCCGAACATCGAGTAGAACACGTAGATCGGGATCAACGGTTCGTCGTGCGTGGCGTAGGCGGTGCCCGCGGCGGTGAAGGCGGCGACCGCGCCGGCTTCGTTGATGCCCGGGTGGATCAGCTGTCCGAGCGGAGATTCCTTGTAGGCAAGGACCAGTTCGCGGTCCACCGACAGGTAGTTCTGTCCGTCAGGGTTGTAGATCTTCGCGGTCGGGAAGAACGAGTCCATGCCGAAGGTGCGGGACTCGTCGGGAACGATCGGCACAACGCGCTTGCCGAATTCCTTGTCGCGCATCAGGTCCTTGAGCAGACGCACGAACGCCATGGTGGTGGCGGCCTGCTGCTTGCCCGAACCGCGGGCGGCGACCTCGTAGGCCTTCTCCTCCGGCAGGTGGATTTCCCTGGACTTGGTCCGGCGCGAAGGCACTGCACCGCCCAGGGCCTCGCGGCGTTCCATCATGTACTTGTACTCGGCCGAGTCCTGCTCCGGACGGTAGTACGGAGGCATGTACGGGTCGGCTTCAAGCTGCTCGTCGGTGATCGGGATGCGCAGGTGGTCGCGGAAGGCCTTCAGGTCCCCGAGCGTCATCTTCTTCATCTGGTGGGTGGCGTTGCGGGCCTCGAAGTGGGGGCCCAGGCCGTAGCCCTTGACGGTCTTGGTCAGGATGACCGTCGGCTTGCCCTTGAACTCGGTCGCTGCCTTGTACGCTGCGAAGACCTTGTGGTAATCGTGGCCGCCTCGCTTGAGGTTCCAGATTTCCTCGTCCGTCAGGTTGGCCACCAGTTCCTTGGTCTGCGGTGACTTTCCGAAGAAGTGCTCTCGGACGAAGGCGCCGTTTTCGGCCTTGTAGGTCTGGTAGTCGCCGTCCGGGGTCTGGTTCATGATGTCGACCAGGGAGTTGTCGGTGTCGGCATCGAGCAGGGCATCCCACTCGCGGCCCCAGACAACCTTGATGACATTCCAGCCGGCGCCGCGGAAGAAGGCCTCAAGCTCCTGCATGATCTTGCCGTTGCCGCGAACCGGCCCGTCAAGACGCTGCAGGTTGCAGTTGACCACGAAGGTCAGGTTGTCGAGCTTCTCGTTTGCGGCAAGCTGCAACAGACCGCGCGATTCCGGCTCGTCCATCTCGCCGTCGCCCAGGAAGGCCCAGACGTGCTGGTCGGAGGTGTCCTTGATGCCGCGGTTCTGCAGGTAGCGGTTGGACTGCGCCTGGTAGATCGCGTTCATCGGGCCAATGCCCATGGAGACGGTCGGGAATTCCCAGAAGTCCGGCAGCGAGCGCGGGTGCGGGTAGGACGGCAGTGCATGTCCCTCGCGGGACTTTTCCTGGCGGAACCCGTCCATGTCCTCTTCGCTCAAGCGTCCTTCGAGGAAGGCGCGAGCGTACATGCCGGGGGAGGCGTGGCCCTGGAAGAAAACCTGGTCTCCGCCGCCCGGGTGGCTTTTGCCCCGGAAGAAGTGGTTGAAGCCCACTTCGTACAGGGTCGCCGCTCCGGCGTACGTGGAGATGTGTCCGCCGACGCCTACCCCGGGGCGCTGCCCGCGGTGCACCATGACGGCGGCATTCCAACGCATGAAGGCGCGGTAGCGGCGTTCAATCTGTTCATCGCCGGGGAACTCCGGTTCCTGGTCCACCGGGATCGTGTTGACGTAGTCGGTGGTGGTGACCATGGGGACGCCCACGCTCTTGGCGCCAGCGCGCTGGAGCAATGAACGAACAATGTACTGGGCACGCTCGGTGCCCTGGGTTTCGACCAGATCATCGAAGGACTCAATCCATTCGGCGGTCTCCTCCGGATCCCGGTCCGGCAACTGGCTAGTCAAGCCGCTACGGATGTGAGAAATGTGTTCCTCTACAGCCACGTCCATCTTCTCCTCGTTATGGGGTACAGCGGGGACTGCGGGCCGAGCGCTAGATTGCATGCCTCGAACCGCAGTGGCGGTGCAAGCGCCAAAGTTGTGGCCCGTTCCCCAAGGGTGGTTGGTCGCGGACCGCCGATTACACTCTAATGCGCATGGGGACCCAAAACGTATCTGGGCCCTACACATGCGATGATTTGGAGTTAACAGGCAATGCGCCGAGAGACGAAATCAGGTCGAAGTAGTCACTATTTCGGCGTGTTGAAGCCTCTGCGCTTGATGAGAGCGCAAAAAGGGTGTTTGGTTGTAACCAGACGCTTTACAGCAGCAGGAGGAGTGACGTGAGCGACGCCGCACCGGCAAAGCACGAAGCCGCACACAAAATGGGCTTCAAAGACGGGGACCTGATCCAGGAACTCGGGTACGACGACGATGTGGACTTTGATCTGCGCGATTCCCTTGAGGAAGCAGTGGGTTCCGAACTACTGACAGAGGAAGACCACGAGGTTGTGGACGGAATCGTCTATTGGTGGCGCGCCGACGATGGGGATCTTATTGATGCCCTCGTTGATTCGCTGGTCAACCTGGATGAAAAGGGGGTCGTATGGCTCTTGACCCCGAAACCGGGACGAGATGGCCATGTGTCACCCGCCTCGATCCAGGCAGATGCTCCCACCGCAGGCCTCCATGTCACAAACACCGAGGGTGTTTCGGAGGATTGGTCGGCCACTCGACTTGTTGCGCGCCGCAAGAACTAGCGCGTGGAATTATCACATCCGGCAGCGGGGAACATTTCCCCGACGCCTCGGGCCGGTCAAACGGCCCCGGTCTTCGCCCTTCCCAACCAGCACGGTGAACTCATCGAGTCCCGGGCACTGGGCGAGCAGGCCTACTTCCTGGTCTTTTACCCGTTCGCGTTTTCCGCGGTTTGCGGGTCGGAACTTGAAGAGCTGGAACAGGTTCGCGAGGAATTTGCCATACGTAACACCCGCATCATGGGCGTTTCGGTGGATCACAAATACGCATTGCGCACCTACGCGGACCAGGCCCATTTCGGGTTTGATCTGTTGGCCGATTTCTGGCCGCACGGTGCCGTAGCGAAGTGCTATGGCGCATTCAACAACGAGTCCGGCGCGGCAACGCGGCACACGTTCCTCATCCAGAAGGGTCGTGTGGTGGATTCGTTTAGTTCACCCATCCATGAGGCGCGCGCCATCGCGCGCTACCGAGAGGCACTGGACCTACTCACCTAACAGGTGTCGAAGAATTCTTGCGTCTATTCGACAGCTCGGGCGGGTACATTGCCACAGTCATATTCTTGTCACGAACACTTCCGGCGGATCCAAAACCAAACGAATTCAGTAGTGCCAAGGGCCTTTAGCTCAGCTGGTAGAGCGTCACGTTTACACCGTGAATGTCATCGGTTCGATCCCGGTAGGGCCCACTTTAAAAGAGTCATTGCAATATCCATTCGCCAACTCGGCGGAGAGAACGCTTCCCGGTATTTCCGATCCCGTTGTTACTCCGTTTGCCCTGGCGGAGCCATGGAGGCGACGCGCTTGAGCTGCTCTCCATAGATGGCGGGGGATTTCCGCGTGCGACCGCAGCCACTCGATAGCCGCGCGCTTCGAGCGACATTGCAGTAGTCCCCGGCGGCTGCGCACGTGGTTCTCGCGAGCGTCCAGACAAAGTCCGTCCACGTGGAAAATCCTCCCACCGCGCTTTCGCGTCGCCACCAGCCTTCGGCAAAAGCGACTCCTATCTCATAAGCCCAAGCCGCCTAGGCTTTTCATAGGGTGAGATGGACAGAATCGATTCACGGTCGCACTCGGTAAGCGCAACAGGTGCCACATGCGAAGGCGCAATGAGGCGCGCGATTGCACCGTTAGGGCTCTCCAGCGGATACCCCCCCCTATCCGCAGGTCGGGCCTGGCGCCGTCCTCAAAGGGTCGGGCGCAGGCGAGGGTCCCGCTTCCCCAGGCGGGGCCCTCGTTTTCTTGACACCGATTTCCCCCGTCGGGGGCATTTCCAGTCGGAAGCAGAGCAGCCACTCCATTCGAAAAGCACGATCGTTCGGTGATTGTGGGCATCAAGGTTTCCCAAGGGTGGGCCATGCACAGTTTGTGTATCTTTTAGCTCGTCCAAGGAGTCGACATGAAATTGAACCATCCCGCATCGTCTGCGCCACGTGCACGCAGCAGGGGATCGCAAAAACCCAGGATCGCGCTAATGGCCATCGGCCTACTGGCACTGGCGACCATTACGCCCGCACAAGCCGCGACCGAAGTTGTGGAGAAGAACCCCGGTGGCATCGTGGCAGTGGGGCCGGTGAATACGGACCACGGCTACCCCAGCTGGTACCAGGACAGCGTCGGCACGCGCGTGGAGTTGTGCCTTGATTTTGAAAACCCATACTGCGGATTCGCCGCCGGGGACATCCCGAACGACGAAGCACCGATCTCGTTCCCAGATAATTTCCCGGAGGAAGCGTTTTACATGCTTGCTTCAACGACATTGGACCTACCGGGCGGCGGACGGGCAGTTCTGGTCCTCGGGCTTGAGGCCGCGTTCGCCAACCAGGTGCAGGCTGGTGACCAGGTAGTCTTCGGACGCCAACGTGTCACAGTGCGAGGGGCAGCTCCAAACACGACCCTGACCTTCAAGCATCCCTATGGTTCAATGACGATCGACACCGACGCTGCCGGTGACGGCAAACTCGTCGAGGACATTTCACCGGCGCAGGGAAACTTCACCACTGCACTGAAGAGCAACATCGGCCCCTTCCTGAAGTGGGATCCGGACACGGCTCCTGCCGCTCCGGAGGGTTACCTCGGCGACCCGGGACAGGAACACACCGTAACGGGAAGCCCCTTTGGCTACAATCAGTTCTCCGTCACCGGTGGTGGGCTGAATTTGTCCACGGACCAATTCTCACTTCAGGGAAAAATTTCCACCAACAAGGGTGTCGAGGGGAAAAAGGCCCTTCTTGAAGGAAACATGATCGATGTATTCGCGTCCAGTGAAGGCACCCAACTCCAGATAGAAGGCCAAGCGGGCAAGTTCGTGACCACACCCATGGAAACGGATCCGGCAAGCAATCGCTTTTATGCGCGCATCAAGTTTGAGGGAGATGCCCCTACCCAAATCAAGATCAGCAACATTGGTGACAAGCCCGTCAGCAATTCCGTCATCGACGTCACCAAGCCGCATGGGATCTCGGGCCTGGAGGCCACCTATGACGGCACGCTCCTCAACGTTGCCGCAGCCAGCAGGTTCGGCAATGCATTGACCGCCGAAGGCTTGGGGGTCTTGGACCCGGGCGCCACCACCCAAGCCACGCAAAGGGCAGCCTTTGCCGTGTCGGCGCCTCCGGAACGTGTGATCGTCAAGGACTCGACTGGTGCCAAGGCCTCGGTTGATGTCAGCGTTGTGGGCGGTGAAGCGACGCCGGAGGGCCAAGCTCCGATTGCGCCGGCACCTGATCCGGGTCCTGTCCAGGACCCTGCACCGGACCCGGCAGCACCCGCCATTGCACGGGCCACCCCCGAGTCGGCGAGCATCAACTACGGAGGCAGTATCGTGTTGGACGGTTCGACGTCGAGCGGGGCGGACACCTACAAATGGACTCAGGTCTCGGGTATGCCGGTTACGCTCTCGAGCGACACCAGTGCCACGCCGACCGTCACCGTTCCATACTTCGCCAACACCTCGGACACCGCCCCTTCGCCGGTGACAACAACAGAGGTCATCAAGATGCAACTTGTAGTGGGCAAAGAAGACGGCTCGGAGAGCGAGCCGGCAACAGTCGAACTCAACCTCGTCTCCGATAACGTGACGGTAGCCAGCGACGCAAGGCACCGGGTCAACAAGGAATTCAGGTTGACCGGAACCGCTACGCTGCCGGGAGTCACCGGAGCATTGACGCCAGGGTCCAGGGTCATCATCTACAACACCACGCCGGGCGCTCCGGTCGAAAAGATTGGCACGGCTGTGGTGGACGCCACCAACAACTGGCAGTTGAAACTCAAGCCCGGACCAAGTCGACAAGTCACTTCTGTCATGGTTCAATCCACTCGGGGTGGGGTGACCAGCGCCACGGTTGCCGCCAGATAGCGGTAAACAGCGGGCAACAGTGCTTCGCTGCGCACGGAACGTATTACGGACCGTGCGCAGCGAAGCAGCTGTGTGTCCAGCACAGGGCAGCTGGCTTCCCAAGGCGGCGGTAGCATGCGTTCACGGCTTGATCCCGGACTACTGACCGTGGCATCCCGCCACCGAGTCTCCGCAAGCAAGCAAGGATGCGTTGCTGGCCTGCCGCCCCCGGTATATTCGTGCCGCAGGCTGATTGCAGTGATTCCGGGCCGCCGGCGGTACGGGACCGGTACCAGGGGCATCGACAACTGGTCCCGGACATGGAACTGCGATCATTGCCAGGGACGACGTGGGTGTCAATTTCGTGGATCCGGAACAAGGGCCGCCCCCGGTTTTTTCGATCCAGCCGAGGTCTTCCGGGCGACGCCGCCATTGTGGAATGACCACCAGGATTTCGAGGGGTTCAGTAACGTCGATGACGGGAAAGCCCCACCACCACTCGGTGTCCCTCAACCGGGGTGGCGGGAAGATCTGGGGCAGGGACCTGCCGGACGCAGAAGGGCAACTCGAGGTCATGATTGGGCGGCTTTGCAACCGGCGACGTTTGCGCTTTTTATGTGCCAGTCGGTCACTATCGGAGCGCTCCTGAAAACCGCTTCCCAGACACGGTGAATCCAGTTCGGGGGGGAAATCCGATGAGTAACTGATTTGTCCGCGGACAAGCCTAAGGTTCACGCCATGGTCGCGGTCATCTTTGCACGTGAGGACCGGGCGGCTTCACGCTTCCCGGGCAACGTGGAGAATGCCGAAGACTTTGACGTCGAGCCGACGATGCTCTGCGGGATAGGCGATGAGTCGATCCGGGACGGCTCCACGGCCTCCAATCGAATCCGTGGCCCGTACACTCACACCAACGCCGCCGAAGAGCTGTCGCCGGCAAGGCCCTGGACCGCTGGGGAGGTTGGCTCTGCTGATCAAACATCTGCACCTCCCGGCGGCCCGGTGGAGGACCGAGTGGACGGGTGGAAGTCCGGTGGCACTAGTCCTTGCCGTGGCAACCATCGCCTGGCCAAAAACACTTTCCGGGGCAATCTGACATGCCTACAGAGCAGAGGGTCTTGGAAAATGCGCGGAAGGACCTGGCGGGCCAGATAGGGCACCCCCCCAAATTAGGGTGTCGAGAACCCCCTCAAGGGGGCTTGTAGTTCAGACGGGACAGAGGAAAATCGTAATTGTTGGACTTGGGGATTTTTCATCTTGGGGAGATAAAAAATGGATACGCTTTTGGGGTTTAGAGGGGATAACCATACCGTTTGGGAAACCGACGGAAAAATCCATGTACAGATCTTGGGGACCCTCAAGGTCCGCACGGGCGATGTCGTGTTGGAAGCCGGCGAGGTAGGTGGGCCGAAAGCTCGCCAAATACTGGAAATTCTGCTGTTGCAATTAGGAACTCCGGTCTCCAAGTCACGACTGATCGACATGTTGTGGGAGGGGTCGGCACCGCTTGCGGCAGTTTCAACCCTGGAATCATACGTCTCGGTTCTGCGACGGTGCCTACAGCCAGGACAAGGCAAGAACGGGGTGCTCAGAACCACCACCGGGGGTTACATGCTGGATCCGGAAATGGTCGACCTTGACCTGTCACGCTTTGACAGCCTCATACTCCGAGCCGAAGGTTCCGAACCTAAAATCGCCCTCCCGTTGTTGCGCCAGGCCCTGGCTCTGGCCACCGAACCACTTCTGGGGAGCGAGCTATTGCCTGGGTGGGCCGATGCAGAGCGTTGCGTGCACGCAGCTCGGGTAGCCTCAGCCGGCATACTGGCAGCGCAATTGGCCTTGGAGTTGGGCATGAATCTTGAGGCAATTCGCCTGTCGCAGGAAGTGTTGGATAGGGACAACCTCAACGAGGCGGCATGGACATGCCTGGTCCTCGGATTGGAAGCGGGCGGCAACCCGCTACAGGGCCTGCAAGCGCTCGATGACTGCCGGCGGGTTATGGATCGGGAGCTGGGCTGCTCCCCGGGGCCAGTCCTGCAACAAGCGCAAGAGCGGCTGTTGCGCTTGACCTCGGCGGCTGACGATGACTTCGGACATGTTATTGGTGCATTGCTTTCGATCCAGGAAGTTGTCGCCGGCCATGGCAACAGTGCGTGGCAACATGCGGGAAATGCTGGCAAGGTTCTCGGGTTCAGTCCCCAAGAAGCGGGCAGTGTCATTTTCGGCTACTTGCAACGAGCGCTGGGTGCGGCCTCCGTATAATCCGGTGGCCGGCTTTTGCCCTCATATCGTCTCGACCCTTGCCACGAACGAACTCATGCGTAGATACTGTCCCTAGGGCCTTTGGCCCAGTGTCAAGCGGCCTTGGGGGGATCGCGCTCATGGGGAGAGCTGTATTGCCAGTGGCAACCGAACAGAGCACCACGACCGGGCAAGCTGCCCGAATCGTGGTGATAGATGACCATCGCACTTTCGCCGAGCTCTTGGCCGCGGCCCTGAATCGGGAGGGTGATCTCGATTGCGTGGGTATGGCCCATGGGGTGCAGGCAGGTGTCGAGCTTTGCTTCGAACTATCTCCGGACCTGGTGATCCTGGATTACCGCTTGCCGGACGGTGATGGCCTTCAGGCGGCCGAGCAGATCCTCGCCCGTGCCCCGGACACGCGCATCGTCATGCTCACCGGCGATCCAAACGTACACGCCATCCAGCGTGCCGCTTCAGTGGGAATTTGCGGATTTCTTCCCAAGGATGGAGCTCTGGACATCCTGTTGGATGTAGTTCGCGGTGTGCGGACCGGGGAATTCGTGGTGGCTCCGGCGCTGCTTTCACGCCTTGATTTGTTGGGACGAAAGACCGTCGGGCCAGGTCCGAGTCTGACTGGTCGCGAGCTTGAGGTGTTGCGGCTCATGGCAGCGGGCCAAGATGTGTCGACGAATGCCCGGGCACTGGGCATCAGCACCCACACTTGCCGCGGCTACGTGAAATCGATCCTTGCGAAACTAGATGCGCATACCCAGTTGGAAGCCGTCGTAGCAGCTACAAAATTGGGTCTGCTGGGGAGCCCCTGAGATGAGGGGAGCCGTTGACAGGACGAAGGCCAAAGCCGATACCTCGACCGGGACCCTGGTCGAGGAGGGATCCGCCGTCCGTAGCGCAATCGTCAAATTCTTGGCAACCGGGTTGGTAGTGTTGGCGGTTGTTGCCATCCCGTTCTCATTCTGGGTCCGGGCAGTGTCCCGTGACCTGGCTCTTGAGGATGCGGTGGAACTCACCCAAAGGCTGGCCGACTACGTCATCAGCCCTGTGTTGGGCGTGGTTCCGGAAGAGCCTGACCCGGAGGTCCTGTCCCGGATTGACACGCGGTTGGCCCCGTGGCTAGCCGACGAATCAATCGTTCGCATCAAGGTGTGGAGCGCGGAGGGAACCATCCTGTATTCAGACAGGAGCGAACTTGCCGGTTCCAAATTCGAACTTGAACCGTGGGCGCGGGAGCTGTTGGCTGGTGGCCCCGGGGTGGCTACCGTGGAAGTGCAGGAGGAAGAAGAAAACCAGTTCGAATCCGGCGACGGCGAACTGGTGGAGGTTTACGTGGCTTCCCGCAGTGCGGGCGGTGTTCCGTTGCTATTCGAGGTGTATTTCGACGACGCTGTCGTGCGCGGTCCCGAGAATCAGTTCCTGCTGGGCATGATCCCTGTTCTGCTGGTCGCTGGCGCGGTTCTGCAGGGCGGGCAATTGATCCCCGGCATCCGGTTGGCCCGACAGGTCCAAAAGCACCAGCGGGAACGCCGTGCCATCCTGCAGCAGGCGATCGACGCTGGAGAACGTGAACGAATGCGGCTGGCCGCCGCGTTGCACGATGACATCATCCAGGATTTGGCCGGCCTAGCCTACGTCCTTGAACCATTGCCCGAGCTAGGACCTAACATTGCGCCGGGGGCGGTGCTGCAAGACACGATTGGGAAGCTTCGAGGGATCACGGCGGAGCTCTATTCCTCTTCGGTCACGGCGGACGAGTTGCCGCGCGCTCTTGGCATTCTCGCCGAGCGCGCCCGCAGCCAGGGAATCCGGACGATCGTCCGAATTGATCACCCCCTGCCATTCGACGACCGGCAATCGACCATGTTCCATCGAATCGCACGGGAGTCAGTGCTGAACGCCATCAAACATTCAGAGGCGAAGAACATGGAACTTCACCTGATGCGACTGGGCCGGAGTTGGGATCTGAATGTCAGCGACGACGGGGTGGGGTTTGGTTCCTCGGATCGGTCCGAGTCGGACCATTTCGGGCTACGTCTGATGGCCGATTTCGCCGAGACGGCGGGCGCACGACTAGAAATTACGAGCACGTTGGACAAGGGCACCAGCATTCGGGTCCGCGTCCCGACAAACGGGGCCTTCGCCAATCGCAGCGTTGACGCCTAAAGTGATCCGGTCCTCCCGAAGATCGTCGGGCAGACCGGTGAACACCCCCTTTTCCGCGGGTGGCGTCTGACTCGGCTCAGGACAGCGCACAGGAGTATGGCGGAACAGCCCCGTGACAGGAACAGCGACCCCGCCGTCACGTCGACGCGCAGCGATGGATCCCGCAGCAACCATGGCGTGGACAAGAGGCGAAGTCTCTCGATCGGGCATTCCCAGTCGGCGTCCGGGCCCCTCGTGCATTCATTGGTTTTTCACAAGCTTGTTGGGTCATGCTCGGTGACAGAACCAATGCACGCGCTCGAGTAAGGAACGATCATGCAGCCCTCAAGACGACAAGTCCTGCTGCTAGGTGGAATCGGCGTTCTGGGTGTTGGTGCGGTAGCCACCCCATGGGGAACGGTGGCGGCGAAGTCAGCCAGCCGGCTCAGGGATTCCGACATGCCCAGACCGTATCGGGCTGCATTTATCCAGCCGCCGGTCTTGCGTCCGTACTCGGTGGGCATCGACCCGGCCGACGGAGCCAAGGTCGAGAACTATGTGGTGACCCAAATGGCGGGAACGGCCAAAATCCTTCCGCGCCTTTCAACACCGATCCTGGGCTACAACGGAATTTTCCCTGGCCCCACCATCGAGGTGGAACGCGGTACCAAGACCACTTTGACGGTTAAGAACAAGCTTCCGGCGACCCACCCCACCCACGGGCACGTGCTTGCCACCTCAACACACCTGCATGGTTCGGCTTCGCTTCCGCAATATGACGGCTACGCCAGCGACGTCACCATGCCTGGTTTCCAAAAAAAGTACTATTTTCCCAATTTCCAGCCGGCACGAACGTTGTGGTATCACGACCACGGCGTGCACTACACGGCCCAGAATGCCTATTCAGGGCTGGCCGCACAGTACCGAATCCACGATCCGCAGGAACGCGGACTGCTTCCGCAGGGAGAATTCGACGTGGGCCTGACCATTACGGATGCCATGTTCGCTGCAAACGGTGCCATGGGATACGACGACAACACACACTCGGGCCTTTGGGGCGATGTCATTCTCGTCAACGGCGTTCCGTGGCCGGTGATGAAAGTGAAACGGCGCATCTACAGGTTTCGGGTGCTCAACGCCAGCATTTCCCGGTCGCTGCGGCTGGCACTCAGTACCAACGACGCCATGACCATGGTGGCCACCGACGGGGGACTAATGCCCGCACCCGTCACCGTCACATCGTGGCGCCACGGCGGCGCAGAGCGGTACGAGGTACTGATCGACTTCTCCAAGTACAAAGTGGGCCAGCGAGTCGAACTGCGCAACCTGTCCAACAAGAACAATGTTGACTACGACAACACCAACAAGGTCATGGCCTTTGATGTAGTGAGCGACCCGGTGGATAAAAGTGACACGACGTGGAACACGGTACCCACCGTACTTGCCCCGAACACTGACGTGATGGGCCTGACCAAGGGGATGGTTGAGCAGAAGCGATACATGCGGGTTGCGCGGGATGACAAGACAAACCTGTGGACCATCGGGGGATCAAGCTGGGCCGAGGTGATCGCGAGCGGTTACCAGAAAGTTTTCGCCCAGGTAGCGATGGATAGCGTGGAGGAATGGGAAATTGAGAACAAGTCGGGCGGTTGGTTCCACCCGGTACATATCCATCTGGTCGACTTCAAGATCATTAGCCGAAACGGCAAGGCTCCGATGCCGTACGAAGCGGGGCCCAAGGACGTTGTCTACGTGGGGGAGGGCGAGAAGGTGAAGGTACTCATGCGTTTTGGACCACACAAGGGCCGATACATGGTGCACTGCCACAACCTTCCCCACGAGGACCACGACATGATGACGCAATTTCGGGTCGCGCTGAACGCCAATGAGGTCGATGAGCATGATCCGATGACCGCTGCACGCCCGGAATGGGACAACGACTGATGTCCAGACCCGGACTACCAAGGCGCCGCCGTCTCGTGATCCACGCGGCGGCGGCACTTTTTGTAGTGCTGGTCTTGGGTAGGATATTCCTTCTCGAGCCGATCACGATCGCCTCGGACAGTATGAGCCCGCAGGTCAGCGAGGGCGCCCACGCCCTGTTGCTCAAGACCCCCGCGACAACGACCGGACCGAACACGGATGACCTAGTGGTATTCAGTGCTCCCGATGATGGAACGATTAGCTTGAAGCGGGTCATTGCCGTGGCGGGGCAGGAAATCGCGATCATCGACGGTGTTGTATATGTTGACGGCGTGCGCCGACTGGAACCCGATATCGACCCCAAAGCCATCGATGCAACGTATTTCGGGCCAATTCTTGTTGAGCCGAACACGGTATTTGTGCTGGGCGACAATCGGGGCCCCTCGATTGATTCGCGCGACTACGGTGCCGTACCCCTGGGAAATATGCGCGGTCGCATCCTGCACGTATGGAACTAGCCCGGCCTAGAGATTTGAGTGATGGGCGGTTCCGAGCGCAAGGCGCAGCTGCCCCGGTCCCTCTAGAACCAGCTGTATTGCCTTGTTGGGAATCTCAAAGATGAACGTCACCTGCAAATTTTCGCCCAGCGAGATGATTGCCGACTGCTGGCTGGCCCATAATGGTTCCGCCCTGAAACCGACGATTTCCCCAACGGCGAAGTCTGTTGATTCGAACCGCACGCCTGATGCCTTGCTGGCAGTCAGCTCCAGAAGAACCCGTACGCGATGACCGCCGGAGGCAATCGGCGACTTTAGCGTCGCAACGGGCTCCGGAGGCTTCCAGGAATCCGTTTCCAAGGGGATGATCCCGTGGATCCGCGCCAGTCCGCCGTCCAGTGACCCTAGAGCGCCCAACGGCGTGGCGGGCACGTCCGGGGGTCTGAGCAGTCTCGCAGCTCCGACTCCCACCCCGGCTGTTGCCAAGGCCGCCAACGGAACAAGGGCAAAGACAGTGCGTCGCGACGGGCGCCGTTTGTCCTGGGCCGGGGGTCCATCCTGATTTATGGCCTGATCGATGCTCATGCCTCGATGGTTGCCGATCAACCATGGGGAAACCCTGATGGACACTTGGGTCGTCCGTCCCCGAGTCATCTGGGCGGGCCTGAAAGTGTTCTCCAGCGTGTCCGTGAATGACTTTGGCGCAAAGCAAGGCAGATTCTTGGCGCCAGACGTGATTCCCGCAACAAGTTGCCATCTGCAAAGCCGAATTGGCCCTCCGGTGTTACGTTGCCCGTTCATGCTCGGCAACGCCCTGCCCGGGGAATGAGACACTCTTCGCGTCCCTTTCAGATTTACCATGGGCAATAAGGCCGGCCCCATGAACACCAGGAGAAGCAATGTCACACGCACCCAGCGAAGCGACCATGGCGGAAATCGCGAAGCTGATCGGCTTCGACACCACAAGCCGGGACAGTAACTTGCCCCTGATTGACTACGTTGTCGGGCGCCTTGATGCCCTCGGGATAGATTCATCGCTGGTCCACAACGCCGAGGGCAACAAAGCCAATCTTCTGGCAACCATCCCGGCCGCCGACGGCACCCGCAACGGAGGCATCGTGCTTTCGGGACACACCGATGTCGTTCCGGTCGACGGCCAAACCTGGAGCAGCGACCCGTTTGTCCCGGAAATCCGGGACGGCAAGCTCTACGCCCGGGGCACCTGTGACATGAAGACCTTTGTCGCCGTGATCATGGCCAAGCTCGAGAGCATCGCCCGGGCAAAGCTGGACGAACCCATTCACCTGGCCTTTTCCTACGACGAGGAAGTGGGTTGCATCGGGGCGGTTGACCTGGTCGCCGCCATCACCGAGGCAGGTTTGAAGCCGCGCGGCTGCATCGTGGGGGAGCCCACCAGCATGCGCGTAGTCCGTGGCCACAAGTCGGTGAACGTCATTCGCGTCGATTTCCATGGCGTCGCAGCCCACTCGTCCCTGACCACCCAGGGCGTCAATGCAATCTCCGCCGCCGCCGAATTCACCGCCTTCGTCGATTCGGCAGCACGGGACTTCGCCCAGGATGGCCCCTTCGACGATGCCTTCATCGTCCCGCACACGACTACGACGGTAAACCAGATCGAGGGCGGCATCGCGGTCAACACGATCCCGGCTGTTTGCACCCTCCACTTCGAGTTCCGCTCGATCGCGGACGACGATCCCATCGAGCTCATCGAGCGTTTCCGCCTCGAGGCCAAGCGCATCGAAACGGCCATGCAGGAGCGGAACCCGGAAGCACATGTCGAATTTGAGGTCCTGGCCAAGACACCGGGTCTGGATACCCCGGAGGAAGCGGGAATCGTCGCCCTGGCAGCCCAGCTGGGCGGCACCGCTAGCCCGGACAAGGCCACCTACGGCACCGAGGCCGGACTGTTCTTCAACGCCGGCATCCCCACGGTGGTGTGCGGTCCCGGCGACATTGCCCAGGCCCATGCCCCGGACGAGTTCATCGCACTTGACCAGATCGTCCAGTGCGAGGCATTCATCGACAACCTGATCGTGGCGCTCAGCGCCTGACCGCGCCGCAGCCCGAGCCCGGTCCTTCACCAACCCCCAAGGAGAAAAACATGGCCAACACCCAAGTGGCCACCCCAGCGCAGCTTTCGGCTGCCAGAAAGGCAGTGGTCAGTTCTTCGATTGGCGCCGCCTTGGAGTGGTTCGACATCATCGTCTACGCGACCTTCGCCGTGGTAATCGCGGAGAACTTCTACCCGGAGTCTGACGGGACCTTCGCCCTTGTGCTCACCTTCGCAACCTTTGCGCTGTCCTACGTCATCAGGCCGCTGGGCGGAATGATCCTGGGCAGCTATGCCGACCGCAAGGGGCGGAAGAATGCACTGACGCTGACACTCATGCTGATGATGGTCGGTACGCTCATCATGGCGGTGGCCCCGACCTACGCCCAGGTAGGCGTGTGGGGTGCGGTGATCATCCTGGTCTCGCGGCTGATCCAGGGCTTCTCCGCCGGCGGCGAGTTCGGCACGGCAACGGCCTTCCTGATTGAAACCGCTCCAAACAAGAAGGCCTTCTACTCGTCGTGGCAGGTCGCCAGCCAGGGCGCATCCATGCTGCTGGCCTCGGCCTTCGGCTATGGCTTGACGCAGTGGCTCTCCGAGGAGGACCTGTACAGCTGGGGCTGGCGGGTACCGTTCTTCGTCGGGCTGCTGATCGGCCCGGTTGGTCTTTACATCCGTGCCAAGCTGGATGAAACCGAGGAGTTCATGCAAAGCGAGAAGGAGCACGCTCCGTTGAAGGCCCTGGTGGTCAACCACTACGGCCGGCTGCTGGCCGGTTCGGCTGTCATCGGCGTCGCCACCATTTCGGTCTACATGATCCTGTACATGCCGACCTTTGCCGTGACCAACCTGGGGATCCCTGCCACCGCTGCTTTCCTTGGCGGCGTCGTTGCGGGTCTTATCGTGCTGATCGGGGTCCCGTTTGTCGGGCATCTTGCAGACAGGGTCGGCCCGGCCAAAGTCATGACCTATGCGGCCGTCGGGGCGCTCTTGCTGGCCTGGCCGTTGTTCCAGCTGATGGTCAGCAACCCGACCGTGCCGGTCATGGTGATTGTCATTGCGCTCCTCGGAGTGATCATGGCCTTCTACTTCGGCCCGATGCCGGCGCTGCTGTCGGCCTTGTTCCCGGCAGCCATCCGCGGAACTGGGCTCGCCGTCACCTACAACGTCGGAGTCACCCTGCTCGGAGGCATCGCGCCCCTCGTGCTCACGTGGCTGTTGAGCATCACGGGTTCCCTGAACGCCCCGAGTCTCTACTACATGGCGATTGCCGTCATTTCCCTCGTGGGTCTCTACTTCGTGCGTAAACGCTACGCGCAGGCGTAGCCAAGGGGGAGGTCCGGCCGCCGGATAGTTCCCTTGGGTACCGTCTGGTGGCCTCGGGCCTGCGCTGGACCGGCTTGTCCGGTTCACGCGATTCGGACGCGCGATTTGCCAAGTCAGGGATGTCTGTATTAGATTATCTTCTTGTTGCAACGCACTCGATCGGAAATATTCCGGGAAAGTGCTTGTTCCAGGGGCCTTTAGCTCAGCTGGTAGAGCGTCACGTTTACACCGTGAATGTCATCGGTTCGATCCCGGTAGGGCCCACACGCAAGATCCCTCGAGGGAATGACGTAAGTCGATTCCCTCGAGGGATCTTTTCGTTAAGCCAAAACATAGCCGGCAATGCGGGCGAACGCTCGAATGCAAAAGTGCTTCGCGGCCCCAGACTTGTCTCGGGGCCACGAAGCACTTGTATTGGGTCGAAGGACTGATTATTTGTCTGTAACGTCCTTGGCAGCATCCTTGACGTGTTCCCCGGCCTGCTTGGCCCTTGCCGCCGCCTGATCCTTGATGCCCTCGGCCTGCAACCGTTCGTTATCCGTTGCGTCGCCAAGTTTTTCCTTGGCTTGGCCGGCGACTTCCTGTGCCTTGTTGCTGATCTTGTCTCCGAGTCCCATGGTGGAATTCCCTTCGTTGATCTTGCCTGGACTCGTTCCACGCTATTAAGTCAACCTTGGCATTAGCTGGGAGCCACGGGGTGTGAACGGAAAGCCAGCTCCGCGGCCTTGGGGCCAGGCCCGTGCATCGGCATGTCGGCGCTGATTTTCGCAGACGGAGTACGTTCCGAATGGACTCGGGAAAACACTCGGTTGACACTCGGATGGGCGAGGCCTAGTCTGTATAAATCAGATTTATGTCCGATATCACCATGTTATGTAGGACATTACTTTTGGATCCACGATGGAGTGACGATGAACAGCCTTGCCAACCCGCCCATGATCGTTATGGGAGTTTCTGGATGCGGTAAATCCACGGTGGGCAAGATGCTTGCGGAGGAACTCGGTGCGACGTTCACTGACGGCGACGATCTTCACCCCGCGTCCAACAAGGAAAAGATGGCTGCGGGCCATCCGCTGGATGACGCCGATCGCCAGCCGTGGCTCGCGACCATTGGCCACGCACTTTCCAGAAGTTCCAAAAGCGGCACCCCTGCGATCATCGCGTGTTCCGCACTCAAGCGCAGCTATCGCGACCTGCTGCGTGCCCATGAGCCAGCCACGCTCTTCATCCACCTGCGCGGCCCTGCCGACCTCATCCAGAACCGGCTTGACGAACGCAGCCATGAATACATGCCCTCGACCCTGCTCACCTCGCAATTGAACGCGCTCGAGGCCATCGAAGCTGACGAAGCCGCCATCGAAGTGGACATCAGCCATAGCCCGGAAGACATTGTGGCCCTCGTGGCCAATAACTTGAACTACAAGTAACATCCGGAACCGACCGGTTCCACCCCCATCACCCGACATCCTTATACCTCCGAAGGACAATGATGACCGACGAGTTAGTCATGAACTGGACGCTGGGCACACCTGCGCTCCTCTCCATTGCCGTGGGCGCAATCCTGCTGCTGCTTTTGTTCATTATCAAATGGCGCATCCATGCATTCGTTGCACTCGTGGTCATCTCGCTGCTGACCGCAGTTGCCACCGGCATCCCGGTGGCAGCGGTGATTCCGACCCTCACCGGCGGATTCGGCGGGACGCTGGCCTCCGTCGCACTGCTGGTCGGCCTGGGTGCCATGCTCGGGCGCATGCTCGAGACAAGTGGCGGAGCCGAGGTGCTGACCAATGCGTTGATCAACAAGTTCGGCGAGAAGCGCGCACCGCTGGCGCTGTCCATCGCCTCGCTGCTCTTCGGATTCCCGATCTTCTTCGACGCCGGCCTGGTCGTCATGCTGCCAATCATCTTCACGGTGGCACGCCGCCTGGGTGGCTCCTTCCTGGGCTACGCCTTCCCGGCAGCCACCGCATTCTCCGTCATGCACATCTTCGTGCCGCCGCACCCGGGCCCGGTCGCCGCCTCCGGCCTGCTCGAGGCCAATGTCGGCCTGGTCCTGCTGCTGGGCCTCGTCGTCGCCCTGCCAACCTGGTTCTTCGCAGGCCACTTGTTCGGCAAGTATGTGGGACGGAAGTTCAACATCGCCATCCCGGACATCCTGGCCGGCACCGCCCAGGAGCAGCACGACTTCGCCTCCACGCCGAAGCTGGGCACCGTCGTGACCCTGTTGCTGCTGCCGCTGGTCCTGATCTTCATGAACACCGGCCTGAACACCCTTGCCTCAGCCGGAATCGTGGACAGCCAGGCACAGTGGGTCCAGATCCTGCGCCTGGTCGGCGAGACGCCGGTCGCCCTGCTGATCACCGTGTTGCTGGGCATGTACCTGCTGGGCTACAAGCAGAACAAGGACAAGACACTCATCGAGACCGTCGTCGACTCGGCACTTGGCCCGGTGTGCTCGATCATCCTGATCACCGGCGCCGGCGGCATGTTCGGCGCGGTGCTGCGCGCCAGCGGCATCGGCGACGCGGTTGCCGATTCACTCGACGCCCTCGGCCTGCCGATCATCGTCGCCGGCTTCATCATCGCCGCCGTGGTGCGCGTCGCCCAGGGTTCGGCCACCGTCGCGCTGACCACTGCCGCCGCCATCGTCCAGCCCGTGGTGGTGGGCAACGCGGACCTGAACCAGATTGAGGTCGTGGCCATCGTGCTGGCTCTGGCCGCAGGCTCTGTCTTCGCCGGCCACGTCAACGACTCCGGCTTCTGGTTGGTCAGCCGGTTCTTCGGGATGGACGTCAAGACGACGCTGAAGGTCTGGACCGTGGGCCAGGCGCTAGTCGGCGTGATCGGCTTTGCCATCGCGTACCTGATCTTCGCCCTCGCAGCCGCGTTCTAGTCCCGCAGCTCTTCGAACAACACCCAGGGAAGGAATCCACATGGGCAGCAACCTCTTTGACCTGACCGGGCGTATCGCGCTGGTCACGGGATCCTCGCGCGGCATCGGGAGGGAACTTGCCGCGGGCCTGGCCGACGCCGGGGCCACGATCGTGCTCCACGGCCGCAAGGCCGAGACACTGGCGGCCACGGCCGCCGAGTTCGAGGCCCGCTACGGAGCGGACCGCATCTTCTCCTACGCGTTCGACGTGACCGACGCGGACGCCGTGGCCCGGAACATCGAGGCCATCGAGGCCGAGGTCGGCCCGCTGCGGATCCTGGTGAACAACGCGGGCATCCAGCACCGCGTGCCGATGCTGGAGCTTGATGTCGCCGACTGGCAGCGCGTGCTCGACACCAACCTGACCAGCGCCTTCCTGGTGGGCCGCGAGGCAGCGCGGGGCATGCTTCAGCGCGGCGAGGGCAAGATCATCAACATCTGCTCCGTGCAGACGGACCTGGCCCGGCCCACCATCTCCGCCTACACCGCGGCCAAGGGCGGGCTGCGCAACCTGACCCGGGCCATGACCGCCGAGTGGGCGTCCGGCGGGCTCCAGGTCAACGGCATCGCCCCGGGTTACATCCACACCGAGATGACGCAGAACCTGGTGGACGATCGAGACTTCAACTCCTGGATCCTGGGCCGCACCCCGGCCGGGCGCTGGGGCACCGTAGCCGACCTGGCCGGTCCCGCCGTGTGGCTGGCCTCGGACGGATCCAACTACGTCAACGGCCAGACCATCTTCATCGACGGAGGCATGACAGTTGTCGTCTAGCACCCCTGCAACCGCTGTGGTGGCCCATGCCGCCGGCGACCTTAGGGTTGAGGCCATCGAGGTCCCCGCGCCGGCTTCGCACGAGGCGCAGATCGCCATCGCCTACGGCGGCATCTGCGGATCGGACCTGCACTACTGGATGCACGGGGCGGCGGGGGAGTCCATCCTCAAGGCGCCCATGGTCCTGGGCCACGAAATCGTCGGCACGGTCCTCGCCGCGGCCGCCGATGGAACCGGCCCCGCGGCCGGCACCCGCATCGCGGTGCACCCCGCCACCCCCGGCGGTTCCGGCGCACGCTACCCCGAGGAGAGGCCCAACCTCTCCCCGGGCTGCACCTATCTGGGCTCCGCCGCACGGTACCCGCACACCGAGGGTGCCTTTGCCACAGCTGTGAACCTGCCCTCGCGGATGCTGCGGGAACTGCCGGCGGGGCTTGCGCTGCGCGATGCCGCCTTGGCCGAACCCGCCGCCGTGGCCTGGCACGCTGTCTCCCGCGCCGGCGGGGTTGCCGGCAAGCGGGTCATGGTCATTGGCGCCGGTCCCATCGGCGTGCTGGCCGTTGCGGTGCTCAAGCGGGCAGGTGCCGCTCAAATCATCGCGGTGGACATGTTTGATCGCCCGCTGGAAATCGCCACGGCAGCCGGCGCGACCACCACCTTGAAGGCCGATGACGTCGACGCCATCGCCGAGATCGAGGCCGACGTGGTCATCGAGGCCAGCGGAAACCACCGCGGCTTGGCCTCGGCGATTCGCGGCACGGTCCGGGGAGGGCGCATCGTCATGGTCGGTCTGCTGCCCTCGGGCGAGCAGCCGGCACTGATCTCGCTGGCCATCACCCGTGAGCTCGAACTGGTCGGTTCCTTCCGCTTCAACGACGAGATCGATGAGGTGCTGGGCGCACTTGCGGACGGCACACTGGACGTCTCGGCCGTCGTCACCCACGAATTCGGTGTCGACCAGGCCCTTGCCGCCTTCGCCGTGGCGAAGGACTCCGCTGTATCCGGTAAGGTCCTGCTGAAGTTCTAACCGCTGCTTTCACCCGGTCAGCTTTCGACATACCGCAAAAAACATAGGCGCTCCGCCAGACTCCCATAGGGGATCCGGCGGAGCGCCTTTCGCTTGCGGGTCTTAGGCCTGGGGCTGCGGGAAGAGTCGCGGCCGATCCGCCCACACGCCGCAGATCTCCTGATTGGTGCGGCGCATGATCAGCTCCATGGATTCCCGCGCCCGGTGTGGCTCGCGGGCGGAAATCGCGTCGGCGACCGCCTGGTGCCAGGCCAGCGCTTCTTCGTGGGGGTGCTCGGGCATCAAGCCAAGTTCGGTGCGTCCCCGCAGCGTCTCGCCGATCGGATTGGCCAGGTTCGCAAACATCTCATTGCCCGAGGCCGCCAACACCAGCGCGTGGAAGCGGATGTCCAGCTCCAGGAACGACGCCAGGTCCCCGGAACGGCCGGCATGGCGCATCCGGGCCGCCAGGTTCAGCAACTCGCCGCAAAATTCCGGCGGCGCGTGCTCTGCCGCGAGTTCGGCTGCCATGGGTTCAACGGCCACGCGAAGCTCGGTCAGGGAGCGCAATTGCGCGCCCTGACCGTCGCCGGCCAGGCGCCAGCGGATGACCAGCGGGTCAAAGGGGTTCCAGTGCTCGGGGGCCAACACCCGGATCCCGACGCGCTTGGTGGAAACCACCAGGCCGGCCGAGGCCAAAACGCGTACGGCCTCGCGAACGACCGACCGGGAGACCCCCAGCTCGCCCTCCAACTCGGATGCCAGGATCACGTCGCCGGCGGGAATGGATCCGTCGACAATGCGGCTTCCGAGATGGTCGACGGCTCGTTGGTGCAGGCTATTGGGCATAAGCCAATCCTATCGGGAATCAACTGCACAAATTTCCCAGTGAACAGGCAAAAAGCCACGTGTTTCCGGGGCAACAAATGGCAACGAGGCGTGTTCTTCTGGCCATGGAGACGCCAGACAAACTAAAGTGGACAGAAGTCACGGAGCCGTGCCCGGCGCTCCTTCGTGCCGGTATTCGCCCGGCCCAGCAAAATCGCAACGATGGAGACTTCATGCCTGCACAGATTGGCGTCACCGGCCTAGCCGTCATGGGCGCAAACCTCGCCCGCAACTTCGCCCGCAACGGATACACCGTGGCGCTGCACAACCGCTCGGTCGCCAAGACCGACGCATTGCTGGCCGCGCACGGCGACGAGGGCGACTTCATCCGCACCGAGACCCTGGCCGAACTCGTCCAGAACCTTGAGACCCCGCGCCGCGTGCTGATCATGGTCAAGGCCGGCGGCCCCGTCGACTCGGTCATCGATTCGCTTATCCCGCTGCTCGAGGCGGGCGACATCATCATCGATGGCGGCAACTCCAACTTCGTGGACACCCGCCGCCGCGAGGCCGCACTGGCCGAAAAGGGCCTGCACTTCGTGGGCGTCGGCGTCTCCGGCGGCGAGGAGGGCGCCCTGCTGGGCCCCTCGATCATGCCGGGCGGTTCGAAGCAGTCCTACGACGCCCTGGGCCCGATGCTGGAAAAGATCTCCGCCAAGGCCGTCGACGGCGCTCCGTGCTGCGCCTGGATCTCCACCGACGGCGCCGGGCACTTCGTGAAGATGGTGCACAACGGCATCGAATACGCCGACATGCAGGTCATCGGCGAGGCCTACGATCTGCTGCGCACCGGCGCCGGCATCGAGCCGGCGGCCCAGGCAGCGATCTTCGAGGAATGGAACAAGGGCGAACTCGCCTCCTTCCTCATCGAAATCACCGCCGAGGTGCTGGCCCACACGGACGCGAAGACCGGCAAGCCGCTGGTTGACGTGATCGTCGACTCCGCCGGACAGAAGGGCACCGGCCGCTGGACCGTGCAGTCGGCCCTGGACCTGGGCTCCCCGACCTCGGCCATCGCCGAATCCGTGTTCGCCCGTGGCCTGTCCTCGCAGCGCGAGATGCGCGCCATCGGCCAGGAGGTCCTGGCGGGCCACGAGGTCGCCGTGGAACTGGGCGAAAACTTCGTCGAAGACGTGCGCCAGGCACTCTTCGCCTCCAAGCTGGTGTCCTACGCCCAGGGCCTGGACATGCTCACCAGCGCCGGCAAGGAATACAACTGGGAGCTGAAGCTCGACGAGATCGCCTCGCTGTGGCGCGAGGGCTGCATCATCCGTGCGGCTCTGCTTGCAGACATCACCAAGGCCTACGCAGCGGATGAGAAGCCTGCAAACCTGCTCTTCGCCCCCGCCTTCTCCGAGGCCATCGCCGCTGCCCTTCCGGCCTGGCGCCGCGTGGTGTCCACCGCCGTCCAGCTGGGCGTGCCGGTGCCGGTGTTCTCCGCCTCGCTGGCCTACTACGACGGCCTGCGCCGCAAGCGCCTGCCGGCAGCGTTGACCCAGGGCCTGCGCGACCTCTTCGGTGCGCACACCTACAACCGCGTCGACACCGCCGGCTCGTTCCACACCCAGTGGAGCGGCGACAAGACCGAAATCGAAGCCGAAGACACCCACTAGTCGACACGCGCTTCACCACCACGAGGTGGTGCCACCCGGAATACCGGTGGCACCACCTCGTGGTTTTTTGCGGGCATGTCCGCCGCCCGGAGACGCAAAAAACGGTGCCGGTGCCGCCCCCAAGGGGACCGGCTCCGACACCGCAACTTGTTCGATCAGGCCAGCCCTAGATCCACATGGCCGGATCGATGTATTCGGCCGGATCCACGGCCGGCTTGTGTTCCTCGGCGGTGCGCGGGCGGTTCTTCGCCGGCATGCCGGTGATGATGGAATCCGCCGGGGCATCCTTGACCACCACGGCGTTGGCGCCGATGGCGGAATCCGCGCCGATCACAATCGGGCCCAGCACCTTGGCGCCGGCCCCGATGACCACACGGTCACCGATGGTCGGGTGGCGCTTGACCTTGGCCAGCGAGCGCCCGCCGAGGGTCACCCCGTGGTAGATCATCACGTCGTCGCCGATCTCGGCGGTCTCCCCGATGACCACGCCCATGCCGTGGTCGATGAAGAACCGCCGGCCGATGGTGGCTCCCGGGTGGATCTCGATCCCGGTGAGGAATCGGCCGGCCTGGGAGAGCAGGCGCGCAGGAAAGCGCGTCCTGGGATTCTGCCACAGCCGGTGGGTCAGCCGGTGGATCCAGATCGCATGGAGGCCCGAGTACGCCAGGAAGTTCTCGGCCTGCCCGCGGGCGGCGGGATCATGCGCACTTGCCCCGCGCAAGTCTTCGGCTAGTCGGGAAAAGAATCTCAAACCTTGGCCTTTGTTTGTGCGGCGATCCGGCTGTTGGCCGGAAAGCTGCGGGTGAAGCCCGAAGCGGTGCCGGTCGGGGCGTGTGGTTTCCTGCGCGCCCCAACCGACACCGACCGGATCGGCAGTCTTAGCCACGGATGTCGTCGAAGAGCAGCGTGGAGATGTAACGTTCGCCGAAGTCGGGGATCACGGCGACGATGAGCTTGCCGGCGTTTTCCTCGCGCTTGGCGATTTCCAGGGCCCCCCAGACGGCGGCGCCGCCGGAGATGCCGCCGAGGATGCCTTCCTGCGTCCCCAGCGCGCGGGCAATGGCGACCGAGTCGTCGATCGAGGCGTCAAGCACCTCGTCGTACAGCTCGGTGTCCAGCACCTCGGGGATGAAGTTCGCTCCCAGGCCCTGGATCTTGTGCGGGCCCGGCTTGCCGCCGTTGAGGATCGCCGAATCCTTCGGCTCGACCGCGATGACCTGCAGGCCAGGCTTCTGCTCCTTGAGGAAGCGGCCGGCACCGGTGATGGTGCCGCCGGTGCCGATGCCGGCCACGAAGATGTCGATTTCGCCCTCGGTGTCGTTCCAGATCTCAGGACCGGTGGTCGCTGCATGCACCTCCGGGTTGGCGGCGTTGGCGAACTGCTGCGCCCAGATGGCGTTGTCGGTGGTGGCGACGATTTCCTTGGCCTTTTCCACGGCGCCGCGCATGCCTTCGGAACCCGGGGTCAAGACGATCTCCGCGCCGAAGGCCCGCAGCATCACGCGGCGCTCGGTGCTCATCGTCTCGGGCATGGTCAGCACCACCTTGTAGCCGCGGGCCGCTCCCACCATGGCCAGGGCGATTCCGGTGTTGCCGGAGGTGCCCTCGACGATGGTGCCGCCCGGGCGCAGGTCCCCGGAGGCCTCGGCGGCGTCAACGATGGCAACGCCAATGCGGTCCTTGACCGAGTTGGCCGGGTTGTAGAACTCCAGCTTCACGGCGATGTTGCCCGGCAGCCCGGCACCCAGTCGGTTCAGGCGCACCAGCGGGGTGCGGCCAACAATTTGCGTGACGTCGTTGTAGATCTTCGACATGGTGTCCTTTGTCCTTGGGTGTGGGAGCGGAATGGGCCGTTCAGGCACGGTCCCGTCGGGCAGTGACGCGCCGGGAACCTCAGGTACAAGCCTAGTCAGGACCGCTCGGCGGCGGGTTCCTCGAGCCATGTTGCGTAATATTTCCTGGCCTTGGCCAGTTTCGGGTCGATGATGACCCGGCAGTACCCCTCTTCGGGGAAGCGGTTGTAGTAGTCCTGGTGGATTCCCTCGGCCACGAAAAAGTCACCCGGGACCTCGAAAGCCGTCACCAGCGGATCGGGGTAGAGCTCCCCGAACTTCAGCGCGCTTTCGCGGAAAATCGACTCCTGCGCGGCGTCAAGCGGGTACATCGCCGAGCGGTACTGGGTGCCGACGTCGTAGCCCTGGCGGTTGAGCGTCGTGGGGTCGTGGGTGGTGAAAAACATGTCGAGTATGACCTCGTCCGGAACGACGGCGGGGTCGAATGTTACGGCAACGGCCTCGGCGTGTCCGGTGTTTCCGCCGCAGACCGAGCGGTAGTTCGGGGCGGGGTCGGAACCGCCGGTGTATCCGGACACCACCGCGTGGACCCCGCGCGTGCGCTGGTAGACGGCATCGAGGCACCAAAAACAGCCGCCGGCCAGCACAAAGGTGGTCAGCTCCTGACCGGCGGGACCCCGGGTCGTGGGAGAAAAGCGGATCGGTGTGCTGGAAATCGAGAAATCGTTCACATCTACACTCAAGCACAGGCACCGCCAATTCATTCCCGCGGTCCCGATGCCGCCGCCTGCTGGTCACGGCACAGGCGCAAATTGCGGTCAGCACATGAGGGCATTCGGGGCCGATCCGGATACGGTAGATGCATGCAGAGCAATAAGCAGCAGCCTCACGGCATGCGTATCGTCTCCGGGCCGGGATCGGCCGACCAGGAAAGCGCCGGCACCGCCCATACGGAGGCAAATCCCGCCGCCCCCGGCGCCGTGGCGGCCGCATCGCCGACGTCGAGCATGCCCACGACCGCACCCGGCAACGATTCTCCCCTCGATTCCGCCGCGGCGGGCACAGGCGCAGCGGGGCAGGCCGTGGCTTCCGGGAACGCCTCGACCGCCGCGCCTGCCCGGTTCGGCACCGAGACCGAAGAACCGGCATCCGGCCAGATGGAAGCCATGCTGTCCACTCCCACCCTCGGACAGGTGCTGGTTGCCGTCGAGGAACTCTGGCCCGCTTCGCTGGCCGAGGAATGGGACACCGTCGGACCCGTGGTCGGGCGCCCCGAACGCGAAGTCAAGCGGATCATGTTCGCCGTCGATCCCACCCTTGAGGTGGTGGCCGACGCGGTTTCCCGCGGCACCGACCTGCTGATCACCCACCACCCGCTGCTGCTGCGCCCGGTCAACTCCGTGGCCGCCACCGGGTTCAAGGGGGAGGCGGTGCACCTGCTCATCGAATCCGGCTGCGCGCTGGTCACCGCCCACACCAACGCGGACTCGGCCATCGGCGGGGTCTCCGACGTGCTGGCCGACATCTTTGGCCTGACCCAGACGCAACCGCTGGCACCCTCTAGGGACGGGCTGCCCGAGGAAGGCATCGGCCGGGTCGGCATGCTGCCCGAACCGCTGCAGTTGCACGAGTTCGCCTCCCGTGTCTTCTCCGCGATGCCCTCGGTGGCCGGCGGAGTGCGCGTGGCCGGGGACCGCTCAGGGATCGTGCGCAAGGTCGCCGTGTGTGGCGGGGCGGGGGATTCGCTCTTCGATGCCGTCCGTGCCGCCGAGGCCGATGTCTACGTGACCGCCGATTTGCGCCACCACCCCGCATCCGAGGCCCGCGAGGCCGCATTGAACGGCAAGCCCTACCTCATCGACGTTTCCCACTTTGCTTCCGAGTGGCTGTGGCTGCCCACCGCAGCCGACGCGCTGAAGAACGTCCTGCACGATTTGGGACACGATGTGGAGGTCGGCGTCTCGGCCATCAACACCGATCCCTGGGACTTCATTCTCACCCCGTAACCGGTCGAGCCCACCCACCTGCCTCGATGCGGTGCGCGCCCACCACACCCGGATTTCCCGGGCAGGGAGCGTGCACCGCATCTTTTGCATCCGCGCCGTTCGTACCCGCTTAAACGGCCGCGGGGTTATCCACAGAGCCCATCCCGGCGCTGGCGGGCACCGATGTCAGGGGAGCACCATGGATCCCATGGACACACCGGCCGGCATCATCGACTCGGCCCTCGCCGCACTCGGCGGGGCTTTGGGGACGGGCACCGGAGCATCTTCCGGTCCCGGCACCGCCGTCGATCCACTGCGGCTGTTGGCCGCCGTCGACTTGGTCGCCCGCCGCCTGCTGGAGCAGGGGGCCGCCTCCGCGGCCGGCTCCCCGGTCCGGGCCGCCGCGTTGGCGCAACTGGCCGAACGCCTCTTCCGCACCGGGTCCTACGGGCAGGTCCTGGCCGCCGGCACCTGCGAGGCCGCCGAGGTGCACACCCTTACCGAAGCGCCGCTGGCCGAAACGAACCAGGTGCTGAAAGACGCGGCCGGCTTTGCCGCCGGCACCAGCGGCCTGCCGGCGGATGCAGTGACCGGCCCCGATCGAAAGCCCCTGCATCGCGACACCGCCGAGTTCCTCAAGAACCAACTGCACCTGAGTTATTTCCAGGCCTCCCACCGCGTTAGCACCCACGCCCGGCTTTTGGAGCACAAGGGCCCGGACGGCACCACGCTGCCGCCGACCTTCCCGCAGCTGGGCCGGGCGCTGGCCGGCGGTTCCTCGGATCCAAAGATCCTGGCCAACACAGCGGCGAAGCTCGTCGCGCTGGCACCGTCCCTGGAGGCGCAACCGGATCCGGAGAAGGCCCGCACCGCGCTGGAGGAGCAAGTTGCCCGCACCCTGCACACCGCCGACGAGGCCGCGGTAGGCAGGCTCCTGAAGCAGGTAGCCATCGACCTTGAACACACCAGCGTCGAGGGGCAGGAGGCCGCAAGGGCCCGATTCGAGGGGCTGCGCTTTCGCTGCCACAAACCCGCCGGGTACATCTGGGAGCTCACCACGGATGCCGAGGGCCACGAAATGCTCTGCACCCTGGCCGACGACCTGAACAATCCCCGTACCGACTCCGGCACTCCAGCCACCCCGGAAACCGTCTCCCGGCCGGCACTCTTTGACGAGGCGGCAATCCCGGGCACGGCAAACGGCGCCGAAGCCATTGAACGCGCCGAGGACGCCGAAGACGCTTCCGAGATTCCCGCCTGGGCCGTCAACCCCGATGTCCCCGCCGGGCAGCGCCCCCGGGCCGGATTCAACGATGTCGGCAAGCCACTGCCATGCGCCAACCCTTACGGCCTGCCCGAGAACGACCGATACCCCGGCGAGACCCGAGACGAAGCCAACGCCAGGCGCCGCGCCCAACGCCTCTCGGGTGCACTTCTCGAGGCCCTGCGCTCCTGGATGGACCCCGCGGCCGCGCAGCCCGGGATGCCGTTGAACTCCCGCGTCGAATTGTTGGTCATGATCGACTATGCCGCGCTCACCGGGGCCCTGGAAACCGCCGGGTTCACCAGCCACGGGCAGTACATCTCCGCCGCCGCTGCCCGCCGCCTGGCCTGCAACGCCGGGATTACCCCGGTGGTCATGGGTGGGGAGGGCCAGCCCCTGGATGTGGGCCGACGCAAACGCTTCTTCACCAAGGGCCAGAGGCGCGCCATCGCCGCCCGCGACCGAGGCTGCGCCAACCCCGGCTGTTCCATGCCCGTCCACCGCTGCGAGGCCCACCACCTCAAGTCCTTCTCCGAAGGCGGAAAGACAGAAGTCAGTAACGGTTTGTTGCTCTGCATCCGGTGCCACACCGCCTTCCACGCGGGGCACTTCGGCATCCGGGTCGTAGCCGGCATTCCACATGTCGTCCTTCCCGCATCGCGCGACCCGCTCCAAAGACCCAGGCGGAACTGGGTCTTCCATCCCGAAGCCGCAGCCGCCTGATACTCCACTCCCGCCACAAGGCGAGCCTCCCGCGATGCCGTGACGCCTGCCGCCGCACCTCCCGACCGTGCCCGGGCGGTGCCAGCCTCGCCATCGACAGATTCCGGCGGGTCACAATCACCACGAAGTTCCCCGACTGACTAGGGTTGTGCCTAGGCGATCTCTGATCGCCCAGGCATACCAGGAACGGCAGCGCCACGGCGCGCACAGCGGAGGACACCATGGCAAAGGCAGCACCGGCGGAACAGCTTCGACTCTTGGACGTGGCAGCGCTCGATTCGCAGGCCACCAAGCTCACCCGCCAGATCGCCGAGGCCACCGCGGATGCACAACTTGCCGCGGCCCAGGTTGCCCTCGAGGAGGCCCGAGCCGCACAGGACGAGGTGCAGATCGAGGTCGACGCCGCAGCGGCAGCACTCAAGGAATCCGAGTTGGCCGTGGAAAAGGTCGTGGCCCACATCGGCAAGGACCAGAAGCGCATCGATGCCGGCGCCGGTACGCACCAAGACCTGATGGCGCTGTCACACGAAATCGACTCGCTCACCGTCCGTCGAAACGACCTTGAAGACACCGAGCTTGAGCTCATGTCGGCTCTCGAGGAGGTGCAGGAGCGGGCCGCGGAGGCGCAGGCCCGTACTGCCACCCGAGCCGACGAGCACGCGAAGCACCTGGCGCGCCGCGATGCCGCCGTTGCCTTGCTGCAGGACCAGCTTGCCGAATCCCGGGACGCCCGCGCCAGGCTGGTGGCCACCTTCGATGAAGCACTCATCGCCATCTACGAGAGGTTGCGCACCCGCAACGGCATCGGCGCGGCCCGCCTCTTCCACGGCACCTCCGAGGCCAGCGGCATTGCTCTGTCCGCGGGCGACCTGGGGGAAATCAAGGCTGCGCCGGCCGATGAGCTGGTCTTCTGCCCCGACACCGGAGCCATCCTGGTGCGCAGTGAAGAATGGGGAGCATAGGCCACCCCGCGGCCCATGTCCGTGAGAGTGCGCCGGGTTCCGGGCGGCTGCACCACACATAGATCCGGGTCCGCGACATGGCCGCGTCCCGGGGCACTCTCGGCCGGCTGTTCGAGGAACTTGGCTACACGGCTGGGGTTTGCTGGAAGGGCGGAACCAGCTACGTCGGGGCGCATGACTACATTGTGCTGGAATCGGGCCCCTATGTGCTCGACGAGCCCCATCGAAGGAAGGCACCAGGCGTCAACCACCTGGCCGGCTCAGCCGGATCGCGCCGAAGGGTCGACGCACTCACTTGGCAGGCCCAGTCCCGCGGCTTCGTCTTGCTCTTTGCCGAGGCACACCCGTATGCGGGTGGCCCGGCACGCTACGCGTCCTATCTGGAGCATCCGGCCGGGTTTGAAAACGAGCTGGTTGCCGATATAGCGGGGACCGATGGACCCGACATCGCCGAACCCGACGCGGCAAGTTCCAATCCCGCAAGCTAGTTTCCGACGGCCCTGAAGGCGTGGTCCTCCGGCAGGATGATGTTTAGCTGGTGCGCCTTGCGTGAGGTGCCGGGCACCAGCTCGGCTTCCCAGCGTTCGCGTGCGGCCTCCAGCAATTCCGTAGGCGTCGCGACCTCGGCCCCTCGGGTGAGCAGATGCGATGCCAGTTCGCCACGGGTGTGCTTGGCGAAGTGCGAAACAACCTTGCGCACGCCCCCGCGCAACTGGAACACCGAGACGCTCACGGAGTTTGAAGCCGGCGGCACCCACGCCGCGGCATAAGTGCTGGAACGGCAATCAACAACCAAGTCGTCGCCGGCCCGCGCGTTGAGGACCGGCGTCAGCTTCGGCTTCCACCAACCGGCAAGCTTGCCGATCTCGGGCAGCTTCACCGACATGGACAACCTGTACGCCGGGATCCGGTCGGCAAAACCCACGGCTCCCCAGAGCGCGGAGATCACCAGGATGCTCGCATCAGCTCGCTCACGCGCCGCGGCGTCCAGTCGTTCATAGCCCAGCGCCTCAAAAAGCACGCCGGTGTATACGGTGTGTGCGGCAGCCGCGGGTTCCGTGTGCAATTCGATGTTGCGCGTGACTTCGGCGACCAGCGACTTGCCCACGCCGAGCACCTCGAGCGCGTCATCGGCACGGGAAACCTCGGCCAGGGCAGCCAACAGCTGGTGGCGATGCGGCTTCAGCTCCGGGAACTGAAGGGCATCGGGATCAAAGGGGTCGCCGTTGCCGGCGGGTTCTTTGCCCTCGGAGGGCGGAAGCAAAATCAACACCGGTCAAGCCTAGTCTTCCGTCGCCCCAGTTCCTGATTCGTTGACGCCGCCAACCACCAGATGGGAGTTTGCCGCCTCTCTGGTGCGGAGAGCAGTGCAAAAGCGACTAGACTTGAATGCTGGACGGGATGGCCAGACGATCGCGTGCCACGCAAGTGGCCCGAGGAACGTCCGGGCTCCACAGAACAGGGTGGTGGGTAACGCCCACTCGGGGAAACCCGCAGGCCAGTGCCACAGAGAATAGACCGCCCGCATTCGTGCGGGTAAGGGTGAAACGGTGGTGTAAGAGACCACCAGCGCTCCGGGTGACCGGAGCGGCTAGGTAAACCCCACCCGGAGCAAGGTCAGACAGACTACTGGGTTGTTCGCTCAATGTAGTCGGGTGGACCGCTCGAGGGTGTCGGCAACGGCACTCCTAGATAGATGATCGTCACCGCGATTCGGGTAACCGACCGCGACACAAAACCCGGCGTATCGGCCATCCCGTCCACCACAATCCCGTGCCTCCCGGGCGACCCGTGGGAAGCCAGGCTCAACAACTGCACCGAGCTTGGCATCAAGGATCGGCCGCGCGCACGCATTTGACCAACCCGAGGGCGACCGCCACGCTGCCGGCCCTCGTGCAGCCTGCTACCCGGACCACTTCCACGCACAGGCGCCGAACCCAGGGCATCCACAACCTGCAAGTTTCGGTTGAGCAGCGGACGACGCCTGACTAGACTGTCTCCTGCAAAACTCGACGCGTACGAAAGGACAACACCGTGCATCAACTGGACTTGATTCGTGCCGCCGCAGAAGACGTGGCCTCCGCCCGCATTCTCCTGAACGAACGAATCGAAGCGCTCGACGCCATCGTGGCGGCCGCCCTGGAACACGACATCCCGATGGCCAAGGTGGCCGAAGCCGCCCAGGTGGAAGGTCTGGACGAGATCCGGAAATCGCCGGTGTCGGCAGATACCGTACTTGTCGCCTGAACACCCCAGGGGTGCCGGAGCACACGCCTCGCCCCGGCACCCCTGCCACAGCATTAGACTCAAGGCATGGAGTGGCTATTCTGGCTGATCGGGATACCGGTGCTGTGCATCGGTTTGCTGTGGGCTGCCTCCAAGTTCACCTTTCCCACCGAAGGCGGGGGTGACGGAGCCTCGGGCTTTTTCGATGCCCTGAACGCCTTCTACCAACCCTCCGGCACGGCCGCCCAACAGGCACGGGAGGAACAAAAACGCCAGGTCCTTGAGTCGGCCCAAGGCCAGGACAAGGACCCCCTTGCAGGTTTCCCGCACCAACCACCCGGCCACCCGCATGAGGCGGCCGACGGTTCCGATGATTCGCCACAGGAACCATGGACCCCGCGATAGTACAAAGCGATAAACGAATCGCGCCGCTGGCCACCCCCATCGAAGTCTCGTGCAGCGACGGGCAGATCCTGTACGGACACGTATTTGAACCGAACGGACGGGCCCCCGACACCTCGGACACGGTTCCGGTCAAGGGCATCGTGGTCATTGCCTGCGCTACCGGCGTGACGGCGCGATACTACCGCCGCTACGCCGCCTTTCTGGCGGAGCACGGCTTCAGCGCCATCACCTTCGACTACCGCGGGATCGGCGCCTCCGCACCCGGGTCGCTGCGCGGATTCCGGGCGCGATGGCATGACTGGGGCCTTTATGACATCGATGCGGTCCTCGGCTGGGCCCGGAACCACCACGTGCATCTGCCCCTGCACTTCGTGGGCCACAGCTTTGGCGGGTTCGGCGTCGGGCTTGCGCCCGAATCCCGCCACCTCACCCGCATCCTGACCGTCGGTGCGCAGCATGCACACTGGCGTGACTACGCGACGGGCCACCGCGCACGATTCATCGCCCGATGGCACCTGGTCATGCCGATGTTGACATTGGCCAGCGGATTCTTCCCGGGCAAGCGCAGCGGATGGCTCGAGGACCTGCCCCGGGGAGTCGCACTGGACTGGGCACGCGGCCGCAAGGACTTCACGTTGAATGCACCGCCCGCCTTGCGCAATAGACTCCGCGCCTCCCAACGTGGATTACAGGCACCCATCCTCGCGGTCGCCACCACCGACGACCCGTACGCCTCCGCGCCGGCGATCGCCCGCACCCTGGCCTACACACCGCACGCGCCGTCCACCACACGTTTCCTGGAACCGGGAGCCTACGGCCAGAAGGGCATCGGGCACTTCGGGCTTTTTCACGACATGCACAAGTCCACGTTCTGGCAGCAGACCTTGGTTTGGCTCGAGCACGGCGTTGATCCATGGGCCACGAAGGCGACTCCGTACCGGAGCCCAGGACGCACCCCGGCGTCCGAGACCCCGAAGAGCCAGTAGGTGTGAGAGACCTCACCGACCCGCACCGTGGATCTCCGCGCAGGCATACTAGAATGGTTTCGGGCCCTAGTGCTCCACGGGGGAATGATCCTGCTACCCCCTGAACAACCGTTTCTGCAAAGGTGCTTTTACGGTAACAACCGGCTTGAGGATCGCCAGCCGGCTGATTTGGAAGGATTTTCAGTGACCCAGCAGTCTGTCGAAGCCCTACAGGAATGGAGCGGGCGCGAAGAGCTCGCCGAGGCCATGATCCCGTTGATCGGGCGCCTGTACCGCAACAACAACGTGGTGACCTCCATTTATGGCCGCAAGCTGATCAACCAGTCGGCCATCAACATCCTCAAGGCACACCGCGTGGTCCGCCGCATCGAAGGCGAGGAGCTGCCCCTTGAGCAGACCATGCCGCTGCTGCAGGCCATCGAAACGCTGGACCTCGGGGCCGTCGCCATCGATCTGGGACGCCTGAACAAGAAGTTCACCGAATCCGGCTCCACCGATCTCACCGCTTTCCTCACCGAGGAACTGGGCGAGAAGGTCGGCAAGTCCGGCGCCACCGACGCCGAGCCCACCGACGTGGTCCTCTACGGTTTTGGCCGCATCGGCCGTCTGCTGGCCCGCATCCTCATCGAACGCGGCGGCTACGGGTTGCGCCTGCGCGCCATCGTTGTCCGCAAGGGCTCGGACGACGACATCGTCAAGCGCGCCTCGCTGCTGCGCCGCGACTCCGTCCACGGTCCGTTCGACGGCTCGATCACCGTGGATGAGGAGAACAACACCATCCTCGCCAACGGAACCCTGATCCAGGTCATCTACTCGAATGACCCGACCACCGTCGACTACACCGAATTCGGCATCGACAACGCCATCGTGGTGGACAACACCGGTCGCTGGCGCGACGAGGCAGGCCTCTCCCAGCACCTGCAGGCCAAAGGCGTTTCCCGCGTACTGCTGACCGCACCGGGCAAGGGCAACCTGAAGAACATCGTCCACGGCATCAACCACAAGGACATCACCGCCGAGGACAAGATCGTCACCGCCGCATCGTGCACCACCAATGCGATCACCCCGGTGCTCAAGGCCCTGAACGACCGCTTCGGCGTCATCCACGGCCACGTCGAGACGGTCCACTCGTTCACCAACGACCAGAACCTCATTGACAACTTCCACAAGGGCGAGCGTCGCGGCCGTTCGGCGGCGCTGAACATGGTCATCACCGAGACCGGTGCAGCCAAGGCCGTGGCCAAGGCCCTTCCGGAGCTCGAGGGTAAGCTGACTGGCAACGCCATCCGCGTTCCCACCCCCGATGTCTCGATGGCGATCCTGAACCTCAACCTTGAGACGGAGACGACCAAGGAAGAGCTCAACACCTACCTGCGCGAGGCATCCCTGGGAGCCGAGCTGCACAAGCAGATCGACTTCATCGATTCACCCGAGGTCGTCTCCTCCGACTTCGTCGGCTCGCGCCGCGCCGGCATCGTCGACGGCCTGGCAACCATCGCCACCGGCAAGAACGCCGTTGTCTACGTCTGGTACGACAACGAGTTCGGTTACTCCTGCCAAGTGGTCCGCGTCCTTGAAACCATGGCCGGCACGCACCCGCTGGCGGTTCCGGCCATGGCCGTGACCGAGCCTGCAGCGGTCTAGCTGGTCCTTCCCCAATCGGGGAATAGAAGCGGGCGCTGCCTTCCGGATAACCGGAAGGCAGCGCCCGCTTCTTGCATGGTGCCCGCATCCATGGCTCCCCGGCGAGGGGATGCGGGAACGGGTTTGTCTCAGTGGCCGAAGGGATCCTCGTCGGTTCCCGGCATCCACGTCAGGTTGGGCACGCCCCAGCCCAGTGACTTCTTGGCCTTCTTCCAGCGCCGCGCCCACTTGTCGTTGAGCTTGTCGACGTAGAGGTAGCCGTCAAGGTGGTCGTATTCATGCTGCATGATGCGGGCGAACCAGTCCGTAGCCTCGAAGGAGATCGCGTTCCCGTCGCCGTCAAATCCCTCGACCCGGGCGTAATCGGCGCGCTTGAGCGGGAAGTTCAGCGCGGGGGCCGAGAGGCACCCCTCGATCTCTTCTTCCGGATCCGGGTTGGCCTGCGAGACCTTTGAGAGGGTCAGGCGCGGGTTGACCACCACGCCGCGGGACGGAGCGCCGTCATCGTTCTCGTACGCGTAGGTGAAGATGCGCAGGCCCACGCCGATCTGCGGGGCAGCCAGGCCCACGCCGTTGGCCGCATCCATGGTGTCGTACATGTCGGTGATGAGTTCGCGCAATTCGTCGTTGAACTCGGTGACTTCCTGCGCGCGCGTGTGCAGCACGGGCTCGCCGTAAATGGTGACCGGACGAATACTCAAGGCTTCTCCTAGGGCTTTCAGGGGGATCGGGTAGGGGGGGAGGGGCGGGGGCGGCCCCCGGGACGATGGGCTTCAGGCGTGGGCGAGCAGCGAGGTGCAGATGCCTTCAGGCCTGTGCTTGCTGGTGATTCCGACGACTGTCGGCAGCTGCGCGGCCAGGAGCGCCTGCGCGACCGGGGTCTCCACGATGTGGCCACCGCTTGCGGTGCCTGGGCGCTGATCGACGTGGCCTTCTGGGGGGAACGGAGCTACACCGGGGCTGCCCGCGACCTCCCACGGAGAGCGGGGCATCCGGCGTTCCCCTCTCCCGGTCCAGGTGGCCGGTGGCGATCTCGCGGACGTGACCGTGGTCTTCACCAAAGATGCTGCGTTCCATCTGCTGGTCCGGCCCCTCTCTGCCGTGCGATGACGTGAAGTGTGGTGGGATGACAAAAGCCGCTCCGGAAATTTCCGGAGCGGCTTCATTGGGGTGAGTAACGGGGATTGAACCCGCGACCTTCTGGACCACAACCAGACGCTCTGCCGACTGAGCTATACCCACCAAGTTCGCCCTGAGGCTAGCTGTCCTGCCGGTCGGAATCTCTTCCGAACTGCTGGGCAACGAGAACTATCTTACACATACTTTGAGGTTGAGTGCCAACTCGAAAGCCGCCCTTTTGCATGTGTTATGCACCACAGTTCCTAATCAGCCGGTCTTTGCGCGATGATCCGGGCCGCTGCGGCCTTCGCCGACGCCGAATCCGGCCCCGGAGCTGGGACCATGACGGTGGCCCGGTAGTACTTCAATTCCTCGATGGAGTCCCGGATGTCGCCCAAGGCCCGGTGGTTGCCGGTCTTGGCTGGTGCCTGGAAGAACGCGCGCGGGTACCAGCGGCGGGCCAGCTCCTTGATCGTGGACACGTCCAGGATCCGGTAGTGCAGGTGTTCGGTGACCTCGGGCATGTCCCGGGAGAGGAAATTCTTATCGGTGCCCACGGAGTTTCCGGCGAGCAGTGCCTTGTTGGGCTCCGGGGCGTGGGAACGGATGTAGTCCATGACCAGCTTCTGCGCCGCGTCCATCTCCAAGCCGGCGTCCAGCTCGGTGATCAGCCCGCTGGCTGTATGCATGTTGCGCACGAAGTCGCCCATTTGCTCCAGGGCGGCGGCGGGGGGCCTGATCACCACGTCGACCCCGTCACCCAGGATGTTGAGCTCGGAGTCCGTCACCAGGACCGCAACTTCGATCAACGCGTCATGTTCCAGGCTCAGGCCCGTCATCTCGCAATCGATCCATACAATTTTTTCAGCTGATATAGGCACGGACCCCAATTTACCCGATTCCTTCGCGGGCGGACCGCGGCGCGGCCAGCGCGGGAGCGGATCCGAAATGCACACCCCTGGCGGGGGTGCCCGTCAGGGACGGCCAAGCCTGTGGGAGGGGGTGCCTCGCCAAGTTGCGATGCTCAGTGCCTGGTGGAGCTGCCCGTGGCGCTCAGTAGCCACAGCATCACGAAGACGACCAGCAGGGTGCCGGCCAAGGCGATCGAGGCGACGGTGCTCATCCCCAGCAACGGCGAAGCAACCCCCAGCAGGACCGAAAGGAACGCACCCCAGCCCAGCAGGGAATGGTTGCGCACCGCACTGCCGACACTCTTTGCACGCCTGCCCACGGGTGTTGCCTCACTTCTGTGATCGATCAATGTTCCGGCCCCCAGCCTATGCACCATCCGCGGGCACCAACCCGTTAGCCACGCCCGGTGCGCAGCCGCGTTCAGGTGCCGGCGGCAGGGCGCCGCACTTGCCCTGGCCCGCACCCGCCGACGCGCCCGTGGATGCGCTTATCGGTCCGGTCCGACCGAACAATGTGACCTCGCGCGCACCGGGGCCCGCTTCCGGGTCAAACCCAGCGGGCGATGCTAGGATCGGACTTGATTTTTTACGCGGACTTTAGCGCCCGTGGGCGCCGCCGCGACGCGACCGGACAGCCGGTGCGCAAGCAGAAAACACACCTGGTGGATCCAGCCAAGGTACGACGAATCAGGAGCGGGGCGCAGATGAAAGCGGTGCGATCCTCCGCCGGGACCACTAGCCAGGCGGGTCGCGGGCCGCACCTGTCCCCGCTGATCCAAGGCACCATCGGCTCGATCATGATCATGCTGGGATCCTTCGGTGTCGGCTGGCTCGCCAGTGTCTCCCCGCTGAACCGCTACCCGCTGCTGATCGCGATCCGCACCGACTATTGGGGCGTGGTTGCCGGAACCGTGGTGCTGACCCTGGGGTGTTGGATCCTGTTCCGCGCCTGGCTGCGGCTGGGCCAGCAGCTGGCCGGCTGGCCGGAGGGCTCGCTGCGAACCGTGAAGAAGGCCGTGTGGGCCTGGAGCGTCCCGATGCTGATGGCGCTGCCCATCTTCTCCCGCGACGTCTTCGCCTACATTGGCCAGGGACGACTGGTGGCCGCGGGCCAGGACCCATACGTCGATGGCATCTCCACCATGAACAACTGGTTCCAACTCGGCGCCGACATCACCTGGGCCGAGGACGAAACGCCCTACGGCCCCCTCTACCTGAACGTGGAGTTCTGGGTGAACCAGCTGGTGGGCACGAGCCCGGACCTCTCGGTGCTGATCTTCCGCCTGGTCGCATTCACCGGGGTGATCCTGTGCATGGTCTACGTGCCCAAGATCGCGGCGCTGCACAAGGTCTCCGGTGCCAAGGCCACGTGGATCTCGGTGGCCAACCCGCTGTTCCTGATCAGCTTCGTCGCCAGCGCGCACAACGACTCGCTGATGATCGGCCTGGCCCTGGCCGGCACCTACTACGCGGCCACCCGCCGGGGCGTGCTCGGCGTGGTGCTCATTGCCGCATCCATCGGCGTCAAGCCCATCACCCTGGTCCTGTTGCCTTTCATTGGCCTGCTGTGGGCGGGTCCCGACGCCGGATGGTGGAAGAAAATCCGCTACTGGGCCTATACGCTGCTGCTTGTCTTCGTGATCATGGCCGTCATCGGTTGGGCCAACGGCTACGGCTTCGGCTGGCTCAAGGTCATGCTGGGCACCGGCACCGGTGCCGTCATCTTCGCCCCCGTGGGCGCGCTCAACGCCCTGCTCTCCGGGGCGCTGTCGACCATGGGCGTGCCCAGCGACTGGCTGCTGCCGGCACTGAAGCTCATCGGCCGGCTCGCCTCCGTGGGGCTGGTCCTGCTGCTGATCTTCAAGGGCAAGTCCTCGCACCTGATCCAGCGCATGGCCCTGGCCTTCTCCGCGCTGGTGGTGCTCTCTCCAATCATCCAGCCCTGGTACATCCTGTGGCTGCTGCCCTTCTTCGCCATCACCGGCATCCGCGACGACTGGCAACTGTTGTGGGTCTATGTCACCACCGCCTTCTTCATCGCCTTTGGCGCCGCGGACCAGCTATTCATCTGGCAGTTCCTCTCCGACCTGGACCCGTGGGTCAAGCACCTGTCCACCGGGATTTCCTGGGCCGCGATGGCGTACCTGGCGTTCGTGGACCCGCGGACCCGGAAGCTCTTTGTCGCGACGCTGCCGACCCGGTTGGGCGGAGGCGCCGGGCCGCTGCGCACCGGGCGCAAGAGACCCGGCGCCACGGCGAACGGTCTCGGGCCACGCGAGGATCCCGAGGTGCCCAACCCGTGAGCAACCCCGCCGGGATCCCGGATTTCCCCGACCTTCGAGCCGGCCGACGCTTCGCCGGCACCACCCGCGCCCTCGAGGCGTTGCGCCAGCGCGGTTCCCGCATCCCCTTGCTGGGCCGGCTGACTGGCGGCGGGGAGAACTCCCCGGACATCGCCATCGCCCAGGGCCTGCTGGCATCGATCATGGTGATGGCCGGGTCCTGGGGCGTGGGCTGGATCCCCAGCTCGCAGGAATCCCTGCTGGCCCGCTCCAAGTTCCTGCTTCCGCTGCGCGTGGAGATGCTCGGGGTCATCATTTGCACGCTGCTGCTGGCTTTGGGCTCGATGCTGCTCTTCCGCGCGTGGCTGCGGCTGCGCCAGCGCGCCGGAGAACCGGGCACCGACCCGGTGGCCTCGATCGCCAAGTCCATTTGGGTGTGGTCGATCCCGCTGCTCTTTTCCTTCCCGATCCTCTCCAAGGACGTCTACTCCTACCTGGGCCAGGGGAGGCTCATGCATGCAGGCCTCTCGCCCTACACCGACTGGGTCTCCCAGCTGCCGGGCTGGTTCGCGCAGGGCTCCGACTCCCTGTGGGCCGAATCCACCTCGCCCTACGGTCCGCTCTTCCTGATGTACGCGCGGTTTGTCTATTTCGTCTCCGGCGGCGTGCCCGAATACGGGGTCATGCTCATGCGCCTGGTGGCGGTGGCCGGGGTCGCGTTGTGCGCCTGGGCTGTGGTGGCCCTGGCCAGGCTCACCGGCCGGGATGCGGCATGGCCGCTGTGGATCTCCGTGGCCAACCCGCTGTTCCTGCTGAACATGGTCGGCGGGGTGCACAATGACGGGCTGATGATCGGCGCCACCTTGCTGGGCTTCGTGCTGGTGGCCCGCAAGCGCCACCTGGCCGGCATCCTGGCGGCCGCCGCGGCCATCGCCATCAAGCCCATCGTGGTGCTGGTCCTGCCCTTCCTGGGCCTGGCGATGGTGGCGCGCAACGCGCGAATGGGGAGCAAGATCCGCGCCTGGCTGTACACCGGGGCCGTTGCAACCGCGGTGATGGCACTGCTGGGCGAGGCCTCCGGGCTCTGGTTCGGGTGGATCCCGGCGATGGCAGGCGCCGGATCCGCGGCCTTCCCCTACGCCCCGGTCGGGCTGCTGGGCATGCTCGTCGGCTGGCTGGGCTCGCTGGCGGGCGGGGACCTGGACTTCATTGCCGGCATCGTGTTCTCGGTCTTCCGGCTTGCCTCCCTGGCCATCGTGTTCTGGCTGGCGGTCCGCCGCCCGGCCGGGCCGCCGCTGCTCTACGCCGGCTACGGGCTGGGCGCTGCGGTCGTGCTCGCGCCCATCATCCAGCCTTGGTACCTGCTCTGGCTGATCCCGTTCTTCGCCCTGAGCAGGCGATACCCGGTGAATTGGGAACGCGCCCTGTACATCCTGTGCCTGCTGGTGCTGCTCTCCGGGGTGGTGGACCAGCTGTCCATCGGCCAGTGGTTCTCCCTGCTCTGGGTGCGGCTCTTCGCCGCGGCCATCTGCCTGGCCTACATGGGCTACCTGGTGTTCATCGACCCCAAGACCGCGGCGATCTTCGGCGCGGACCGCCGCCGGCCGCTGCTGCCGGGCAAGAAATAGCCCCTTCGTCCCCGCAAAACCCCCTCCAAAATCCCGAAGACCCCTAGAAATGAGGCAACCGGATCGTGATGCAACCGGTCAAGAACCTGTTCAACGCCCGTGAGGCCACGCGCCCGATCATCATCGGGCTGCTGGTGCTGACCGCGATCGGCGCGTCCATCGCCGTGCTGACCAAGCAGTGGTGCAGGAGCAACGGGTGGCCCGACGCGGAACAGCACCTGCACCTGTGCTATTCGGACTTCACCCAGCTCTTCGGCACCCGGGGGATGGCCGACAAGCTCTTCCCGTACTTCACCGGGCTGCCGGCCGAACAGGCGCTGGAATACCCGGTCCTGCTGGCCATCCTCGCCGGACTCACCGCGCTGGTGATCCCCGGCATCGGCTTCTCACCCGAGCGCCAACTGGCCTATTTCGACGTCAATTCCGCGGTGTCCTTCATCTGCTGGGCGGTCGTCGTGGTGGCCGTCGCCTACGCGGCGCGGCACCGCAGCCGGGACGCGATCATGGTGGCGCTGGCCCCCGGGATCATCCTCACGTCCCAGCTGAACTGGGACCTGTTGGCGGTGATGCTGGCGATGACGGGCCTGCTGGCCTTTTCCCGGAAGCACATTGTGTTGGCCGGGGTGTTGCTGGGCCTGGGCGCAGCGGCCAAGTTGTACCCGTTCTTCCTCTTTGGGGCGATCCTGGTGCTGTGCCTGCGCACCGGGCGGATGCGCCACTTCTGGGTGTCCCTGGCCTCCGGAGCGGTGGCCTGGCTGGCCGTCAACGTCCCGTTCATGCTCACCGCGTTCGACGAGTGGTCCCGCTTCTACACCTTCTCCGGGGACCGCCCGGCAGGCAACTCCTCGATGTGGCTCGCCTTCGTCTGGACCGGGATGGACGGCTCGACGATGTCCTACTTGTCCAACGGCCTCTTCGGACTGGCCTGCCTGGGCATCGCCTGGCTGGGGCTCACCGCCACGCGCCGCCCGCGCATGGCCCAGCTCGCGTTCCTGATCGTCGCCGCGTTCCTGCTGCTGGGCAAGGTCTACTCTCCGCAGTTCGTGATGTGGCTGATCCCGCTCTACGTGCTGGCACGGCCCAAGTGGCGCGAGTTCCTGGTGTGGCAGGGCATCGAGGTGTTCCACTGGGTCTTCGTGTGGCTCTGGAGCGCCAAGTGGGTCTCCGGGCTGAAGTACTTCGGGGATTCCTGGACGATCGAGATCCTCTACGGCCTGGGCATCGTCGCGCACATGGGCATGCTCGTCTACCTTTGCGTCAAGATCATCGGCGACATCCGGAACCCCGAGCGCGACGTGGTGCGCACCGAGGGTCTCGACGATCCGCTGGCAGGGCCGCTGGAAGGGCTTGAGGACAGGTTCGTGCTGGGGAGCAAGACCGCGAACAGCCGATGATGCCCGGCAACCGGCCGACGCAATCCGGTCTGACCCCACGCTGAACCGGCGGGATGGGATCCAGGACAACCTGGCTCCCATCCCGCTTTTGCGTACCCGGGCGGGCGGGCGGCCGGCAGGAGGGTCTGGATTCCGGGGGGACTTTTCCCACGACCCGGATATCGTGGGGAAGTGGTGGGCACCGGCCCGGAAAGCGCGCAGGGGCCGCACCGGTCCACGGTGCGGCCCCCGTTGGAAGTCCCTGGCTGAAACGGTCGCTAGCGACCCAGGTACTCCGAGCAGACAGGCGCCACGGGGATGTCGCGGTGCAACACCAGCAGCCCTTCGTCGAGGGGAGCCACTTCCTCGAATCCCAGGGCGTGCGCGCGTTCCAGTGCCTGCGGCGGGCTCAGCGGATCCCAGCCGCCGAGTTCCTGCTCGTTGAAGTCGATGATCATCCAGTTGGAGAGCTCGGTGCCGATGTCCCCGTGCATGCCCACATAGGTGCGGGTGGTCAGGTGCGGCACCAGCGTGTCGGCTGCCTCGACGCACACGCCGTCGGGGATCATCGCCACGGCCCGTTCCTTGGCGGCGACCAGTGTGCCGGGTGCCCAGTTTGCGCCGGTGAGCGTGCGGCCCAACGGGAACACCGAATGGAAGAACAACGTGCCGACCAGCGCGAAAGCCAGCAGCCAGGCCGGTGCAATGACCCGGATTTTTTTCCAGCCGAAGCGCTCCATGAGCTTGCCCAGCACGTGCACGGCGGAGAGGATGAGGATCGGGGCCATGATCGCGTCGTATTGGTACACCGGAGCCCAGGTGTTCAGGCGGTCGTTGAACAGCCGGCTCAGCAGCATCGGCGCACCCAGGATGACGTACGGGGAGGCCAGCGGCAACAGGGCCAGCGGCAGGAAGCTCAGCAGCCACAGCGCGACCTTGAGCTCGTGGTCGAACAGGATGGCGATCGACTGGAACGGGTGGGTCAGCAGGAAGAGGATCGCCGCCCCGGCGCTGGCGCCCAGGGCGGTGTACTGCCAGTAGGTGAATTCACCGGCGGGGGAGAAGAGCGGAATCAGGTAGCTGGTGACAGCCACGTAGCCGCCCAGGCCTGCGGCCGCCAGCAGCGCGGCCTTGGCGCACTGCTTATGGAAGAGCATGACGATGCCGATGGCCACGATGGTGATGCCCATGTCCTCGCGCACCAGCAGCAGCACGGCGGACAGGCCCACAACCAGCCAGTGGCGGGAGCGGTCGAAGGCCCAGATGATCCACGCCATGATCGGCACGCCGAACGCAACCTCGTGGAATTCCCAGTTCACGATCGCCTGGAACGGCCACCACAGCAGCATCGCCGAGGCGGTGAGCAGGGCGCCGAGGTGCCCGAAGCGCGGCCTGGTGAACAGGTAGACGGGGATCGCGGTGGAAATGAGCAGCAGCGTCAGGACGATGCCCAGCATCCGAGGGTCGTTCCAGATCCAGTAGAACGGTGCCAGCAGCGCCAGGATCGGGTGGAAGTGGTCGCCCAGCAGGTTGAAGTCCACGCCCTTGATCGGCACGATCGGTGCCTTGAACATGGCGTACTGCCGGGCCGCCTGGTCGAAGATGCCCAGGTCGTAGCCGCGGGATTCGAAGTTGGCAAAACGCAGGAAAGAGTGCGCAACGTACAACACCCCCGCGAGGACCATTGCCGTTCCCAGTTGCAGTTTCTGGGCGCGGCTCACGGGAGCGGGGGTGTTGTTGGGCATGGACTCGAGTTTATCCGCAAGTCGCTGCGTGGACGATTCGATGGTGTTACTTGGCGGGAGCCAGACCCGTGCGGGCCATCGCGTCGGCGTAGGCCGCGTAGATTTCCTCAAGGTGGGCTTGCTGGCGCTCCGGGGAGCCGGCAAAGGCGCGCCCGTCCAGCGACTTGACCTTGTAGGTCTTGAATCCGCGACGCCACAGCAGCGGGTTCTGGGTCTTGACCAATTGCTCGGAGAGGCGGTGCGCCTCGGTGCCGTGGGCGATCAGGACCGATGCGCGCGGCACGACCTTGAGCAGACGCAGCAGCGGCTTGAGGCCCGAGGTGATCTGCGGCGGGGTGAACTTGCCGTTGGCCTCGCCCGGGGTGTGCCACGGGTGCACGTTCCACGGCAGGATGTACTCGGGACGCAGCCCCAGCTGCCATTGCATGCCCAGCATGCGCGTGGCGGCTTCCTGCGAGCCGGCGTCGATGAATCCGCTCTCATGGGCCACACCGATGTTGGAGTACAGCGAGATGATCCGCGCCTCCTCGATGTTGTGCATCGGATCCACGTAGGAAACGGAGGTGGCGGGTCGAAGCGCGCGGGTCTCGTCCAGAAGACGGTTGACGGGTTCGATCTGCTCCTCGTAGCGGCGTTCCATGAGGGAGTGTTCGACGTGGTCCGGGGCAATGGCTGTCATGAAGGTGAGGTTCTCCTGCTGGTGGTACGGAGACATGGGGCGTCGTTGCGGGCGCGCGTCATCCAAGGGGCGACGCACGTCCATAACCATGTCAATGCTGCTAGAGCGGGGGGAGTGGGATCGAAGTGGTTCCGGTGGCTGTCATGCCCCAAGGTGAACGCAGGGTTGATCCACGCTTAACAATAGCCGCTCGCGGGCCGTTTGGGCAGGCTCGGCCGCCACGAGCCGAGGGTGATGATTGGCACAGATCCCGCATCGGGGCACACAATCGGTGGGCTTACTTGGTGCTTTCTTCATGGCCCGCCGCCTTGACCGCGTGCTTCCCCGCGGGCCGGACCCGGGGCTGCGCGGTCGGACGGCGCGGGTGCAAGCACATAGGATTGACCGTGGTCGGCCACCGGGGGGAACATGCCGTGGCATGCCCGGAGGGCCACCGTTAGCGCATCACCAGACCCACGATCGATTGAGGCATCCAGCCAAATGAATGAAAAGATCCCGAACGAGCCGCACAAGGCCGTCTTGCGCACCGCGGTGGCTGCGACCGTCGTGATTGCCGTCGGCGCATTCGTATTGTCCTTTGCCGCCCTGACCGACCTTGCCCAGCGCTCGGGCATCGACGAAAACCTGGCCTGGATCTGGCCGGTCATCGTTGACGGCATGATCGTGGCCTCCACGGTGGCCATCGTTGCGCTTAACGGCCACGACCGCCGCGCCATGATCTACCCGTGGACGCTGCTCTTCTTCGGCGCCTTCGTCTCCACGGCAGCGAACTCCGTGCACGCAATCCTGACCGTCGGCGCCATGCAGTCCGACATCCCGCCGGTGGTTTCCGCGCTGGTGGCGGCCATGCCGCCGGTCGTCCTGCTGGCGATCACCCACCTCACAGTGCACATGTACCAGAAGAAGGCAGAAGCCGCCGAGCGTCGCGCCATTGCGTCATACGACGAGGAGGCTGTCGAGGCCGAGAAATACGGGCTGGCCTACGACGACGGCTTCCAGGCTGCCATGAGCGATGCACAGGCAGCCGAGGCCGAACGCCTGGTTGCGGCCAAGGAGCAGCTGGCCGAAGCCACCGCACGGGCCCGGGCCGAGGGCCGTGCCGACGCCGGCAAGAGCGCCCCGGGCGCAAAACCGGCCGCGGCCCCGTCCGCCGGAGCGAAGAACCCGGCCGCCGCTGCTTCCAACGCAGCCCAGGCTTTCCCTTCGGGCAAGGCCCAGGCCATGGATGCCAACGGCCCCTCGCCGCTCTACGACGAGGTTGCCCAATCGCTGGATGCCAAGAACTAGGCACCTGCGCCCACCCGCTGAAGCCCGCGGACCGTTGTTCCAGGGATTTGTCCCCCGCCTCAACGGGCCGCGGGCTTTTCCATGCCCTCCCGCAAGAGGGACAAACTTTGGGACCGCTGCCGCGCCGCCACAAATGACGGGAAGTGGCAGTTGATAAGCTGATCCGTGAGCACCCCCGACCAGCCGTTTTTGTAGGAGGCACGTGTGGGCACCCCCTGGGAAACCCTTGATGATTCGTTGCGCGACCAGGTTAGGGGCAGCGTTGAACGGTATGCCGCTGCCCGCCCGATGCTGGAACATGTCGCCGAGGCCATGCGCACCCGCATCGAGTCCCTCTTTGACGAAACCGAGAACACCCCGTTGTTCGTCGTTAGCCGGGTCAAGACTGTCGAGTCCTTCCGTGACAAGGCCTCCCGCATGTTGGTGGGGGAGGAGGGGGAAACTCCCGCGCTGGAGTTCCCCAGCCCGCTGCGCGAGATCCACGACCTGGTGGGAGTGCGGGTGATCGTGAAGCTGCCGCATGAGATCCGCGAAGCGGCGAACCTGATCAAGCGCCGCCGCTCCGACTTCGACTGCCGCTCCGACCGGGAGAAGGACATCGGCTCGGTGGAATCGGGAACCTACGGCTATTCTTCCCGCCACCTGATCCTCAAGACCCGCGGAGAGGAGGTCGTGCGCGACTTCCAGGCGAGGCTCGGCGGGGACACCAAGATCACCGGAAACTTCGTCTTCGAGGTGCAGATCCGCACGATCCTTTCCCACGCGTGGAGCGAGATCGAGCACGACATCCGCTTCAAGAACGCCGAGCCGCGCGCCTGGAGCCCGCACATTGACCGGCAGTTCACCGCCACCGCCGCGATGCTCGAGGCGGTGGAAGACCAGTTCTCCGAGTTGCACGAACGCTTCGAGACCGTCACCGGCTTCTGGGATGCCGAGGGCGAGGGAGCAGTGCCGCTGGGAGCGGCGCGCATCCAGTTCATCTGGCAGACGCTGCTGCCGCACGTGGACAGGAAGTCCGATGACGACTGGGGGTGGGCCGCGGAACTGCTCGCCGCCCACGGACTCGCCCGCACCCGCGAATTTGCCGCGCTGCTCCAACCCAACGTGATCACCTCGGTGCGTGCGGCCCTTGACCACCGCTACTCCCCGGGCCCCGACCGCCTGTTGGACGACGTACTGCTGTGGCACTTCGGAACCACCCACATCGATGCCACCAGTGGAGGGGATGCGCACCGGGCCGATTCACTGCGCCGCCGCCTGGTGCAGATGGACGCGTACCGGATCAAGCAGGCCCAGAACACTCCCGTGCCGGCGCCCGCCGCCGGATTGCCTGCATCGGCGGCGCGAGCGGCGTTGGACGAATCCCAGGCCGAGGCGACAGCCGATTCGAAGCCAGATTCCAAGGCTGTGCCCAGGTCCGGTGGCGCCAAGGCAGACCAGCAACCTGCCAAGGGCAACGCCAAGCCCTGAGCATCTCAGATCCCCGGCGGCACCGCACATCGTGTGCCGTCGCGGGGGCTCAACTGCGTCGGATGCGGGCCCCCGGTGTGGAGCCGGCGTGAGATTGAACGCATCATCACACCAAAGGGCTTGTCACCCGCGTAGACTGGGTAGGTTGCCCAGCAGGGCCCCAAAACTTTACCGAAAGGTCTCACTGTGATTTCCGTTGCCGATCTGGAGCTGCGCGCCGGCGCACGCCTTCTCATGGAGGGCGTCTCGTTCCGCATCGACAAGGGCGACAAGATCGGCCTCGTCGGGCGAAACGGTGCCGGCAAGACGACGATGACGCGCGTGCTGGCCGGCGAATCGTTGCCTGCCGGCGGTGCCGTCACCACCACGGGATCCATCGGCTACCTGCCGCAGGACCCGCGGACCCCCAACATGGAGCAACTGGCCCGCGACCGCATCCTCTCGGCCCGTGGCCTGGACATCATCGTCGGCAAGCTCAAGAAATGCCAGGACGACATGGCCTCGGAGGACGAGGCCGTTGCTGCCAAGGCCATGCGCCAGTACGACCGCATCGAGGCCGAATTCATCGCCGGCGGCGGCTATGCCGCCGAGTCGGAGGCCGCGGCGATCTCCAACAACCTGGCCCTGCCCGACCGCTTGCTCAACCAGCCGCTGTCCACCCTGTCCGGTGGCCAGCGCCGACGTGTCGAATTGGCCCGGATCCTCTACGCGGACGCCGAGACGCTGCTGCTCGATGAGCCGACCAACCACCTCGACGCAGACTCCGTCACCTGGCTGCGCGGCTTCCTGGCCAACCACCAGGGCGGCCTGCTGGTGATCTCGCACGACACCTCGCTGCTTGAAGCCACCGTTAACAAGGTCATCCACCTCGATGCCAACCGCGCCACCATGGACGTCTACAACCTGGGCTGGAAGCGCTACCTGGCCCAGCGCGAGACCGATGAGCGGGCCCGCAAGCGCGAGCGCGCCAACACCGAGAAGAAGGCCACCACGCTGCTCGCGCAGGCCAACAAGATGAAGGCCCGGGCCTCGGGTGCTTCCGCCGCGCAGTCCATGCTCAAGCGCGTGGACCGGCTCATGGGCGGGCTGGACGACGTCCGCGTCGCCGACCGCGTCGCGGCCTTGCGCTTCCCGGATCCGGCCCCCTGCGGCAAGACCCCGCTGATGGCCGAGGGCCTGTCGAAATCCTACGGCTCGCTGGAGATCTTCACCGATGTCTCCCTCGCCATCGACCGCGGCTCCAAGGTCGTCATCCTGGGCCTGAACGGCGCCGGCAAGACCACGCTGCTGCGCATGCTCGCCGGGGTCTCCAACCCCGACACCGGCGACCTGATCCCGGGACACGGCCTGAAGATCGGCTACTTCGCCCAGGAGCACGACACCCTGGACGTGGACCGCTCGGTGCTCGAAAACATGCGCTCGGCGGCCCCTAGCCACATGGGAGATGCGGAGGTGCGGGGCATTCTGGGTTCCTTCATGTTCTCCGGCGACGACGTTTCCAAGCCGGCCGGCGTGCTCTCCGGCGGCGAGAAGACCCGCCTGGCCCTGGCCACCATCGTGGCCTCCAGCGCGAACGTGCTGCTGCTCGATGAGCCCACCAACAACCTGGACCCGGCCTCGCGTGCCGAGATCCTCTCCGCGCTGTCCAACTTCTCCGGCGCCGTGGTCATGGTCTCGCACGACGAGGGCGCGGTTGCAGCGTTGAACCCGGACCGTGTGGTGCTGCTGCCCGACGGCGACGAGGACCTCTGGAACGATTCCTACCTGGAACTGGTCACCCTGGCCTAGTCAGGATTCGGCCCGCCTTTCCCGTCCCTGCCAATGGCAGTCATCGGGAGGGCGGGCTTTTTCATGTCCGCGGCCGGGGGAGCGATGCCGCCGACAGTGCCCGAAGCGCATCGATCCCGCCCCACCTTGCGCGCGGAGCCGGGCAGGGGCTAGCTTCGGTGTAGCGGACCCGCTCCACCGGGCGGGTCTGCTGCCACCCCCCTGCACGCCACGGGACGGAACCATGGACCCCACCGACTGGACTATCGGACCCGCTACGGACCCTTCCGAGCTGGTCGCGGCCTCCGACCTGTTCGATTTCCCGGTCAGCGAGCACGGGGCCAGGGATTTCCTGGCCATGCCGGGTCACCGGTTGCTGCTGGCAAGAACCGCCGACGGAACCGCCGTCGGCTTCGTTTCCGGCGTCGTCATGCGCCATCCCGACAAGCAACCGGAAATGTTCGTCTACGAGCTGGGCGTCGCGGAGAGCCACAGGCGCCGTGGGATCGCCGCCGCACTGTTGCGCGCACTGGCACTTGAAGCCTTGGCGCTTGGTTGCACGGGTATGTGGACCGGGACCGAAAGGGGGAATGTCGCTGCCCTGGCGACCTATGGGTCCCTGGGTGCCACGGTGGATGACGAATCGGTGTTCATCCAATGGGCAGCGTTGGCAGAGGCCTTCGTCCCGGGAACGACGCCTTCCAGCACGTAGGGCCGGCGGCGTGGGGCTAGGAGTGGGGACCGGCCACCCCGGCGTCCCGTGCGGCGGCGGCCTTGCGTTCCAGCTCATCGAGGTAGGCATCCTCGGTGGCCTCGTCGGTGGGGCTGCCGTCGCGGCGGACAAGCTTCTTGGGCTTTCTGCGCAGCCGGTGCGCCTGGTGCAGCACCGGTTCCTCGCCGCGCAGCGCAGCCGCCGCCCGCTCCTCGCGGTCCTCGCGGTTGATCCTGGCCTGCTGCTTGGCCGCATAGCCGAAGCCGATGAACACCAGCACGCCGAAGGCGAACCACTGGAAGGAATAGGACAGGTGCGGTCCCTCGTCTTCCTCGGGGCGCTGCAGCTGGGTGGGTGCCGCGGCCGGAGCCGGGTCCTCCAGATACATCAGCCCATAGCTGCCGGTGGCCACGGGGTATCCCAGTTGCCGCTCGTAGGTGGCCAGGTCCACCGAGGCCAGCTGCCCCTCGGGTGCCCCGCGGTCCAGCGTCGGCTCGCCGGTCTTGAGCCGGACCTGGACATCCACGGTTCCCGCCGGCGGCGCGGGGATGGCGTCCGGGCGCCCGGAGTTGTCATTGCCGATGGGCAGGAAACCGCGGTCAACGATCACGGTGGTTCCCTCCAGGGTGCGGAAGGGGACCAACACCTCGTAGCCGGGGCGGGAGCCGGAGATGCGGTTGCGCACCACCACCTGGTCATCGGCCAGATAGCTGCCGCGCAGGGCGACGGGCGTCCATTTGCCGTCGCTGGGTAGTTCCTCGAAGAGACCCTGGGCCTGGGCAAACGGGATCGGCTCGGCGTCGTAGTTCAGCTTCACATGGGAGATCTCGGTCAGGGCGCCTTCACGGCGGTCCATCTGCCATTTGCCCAGGAACGTGAAGGTGGTGGCGAACAGGCACACGAGCAGCAGCCAGCCAATCCAGCGGGTGCTTGCCAGGAATCGATACACGCTTCTTCATTCTCCTTGGGTGCTCGAGCCGGGTGCGGCGTCTTCGAGCGGCAGGCGCTGCTTGAAGAGCAGGCGCTCGGTGAGGTAGTTTTCGAGCCAGTCGGCATGATCGGCACAGGCCAACCAGGTTTTCCGTCGTTCCGGAGTGTGGATCTTCGGGTTGTTCCACAGCAATGCAACGGTGGCGTCGGCACGGCAGCCTTTGCGCGAACATTTCGGGGGCCCGGTGGGGCCCTGGGGCAGGCTGGCGCCTCCGAGTGAATCAAAGATGCTCATGCAGTGCCCCCGTGCCGGTGTCGGCCGGCCGCGGGCTGGCCCGGTTCGGTGGGCTGTTCCGCATCTTCCACAAAGCTCCCGTCGATGGTGGTGGGCGCTTCCTGCGGGTAGGGAGCGTCGACAGCCGCCCAGTAGGCGTCCGGGCCATCAGGCTGCGCGCTTCCGGAAGCATCCTCCGTGGCGGCGCGCTCTGTAACGGTTTCGCCGAACTCGTCGAATTCGTAGCTTTCACCTGCAGTCCAGGGGCGGGCAGGGGCCGCTTCCGTGGTGGGTTCGCCGAAGGGCGTTGGATGGGTCTGGTCGTTCCCGGTTTCCGGTGCCGCGGTGCCGGACCCAAGCTGGTGCGGGTCATCGCCCGCGAAGTATTCCGCTGCCGGCTGGCGCTTGGTCACGTCCGCACCGCCGTTGGCGATGACGACGGCGACGTAGGGCAAGACGATGGCGGCGGCGAGGAAGGTCCACTGCAGCCACCCGTGCACGAAGAAGGCAGCAATGAAGCAGGCCAGGCGCACGGACATCGAGATCGTGTATTTGAGCACGCGGGAGTGCTGTTCCACGGTGTGGGACTCTTGCGCCTCGGTGATCCGATGGACCGGTTGGCCCTGGTCATGGTGGTGGTTGTGATGTGGCTCGCTCATGGTTCTTCCGTCGATCCGTTAAGCACTATTGTCTCACCGACTCGCGCCGCCTTACGAATCCTTGCCTTGCCCCCGAGGGGAAATTCCGTGCCGGGCCCGACCGGGGGCCGCACGGCAGGGGGGTGTTCCCTTGCCGCGCAATGGTTTTCCGACTCCGGCTCACAGGTTCAGTACACACCGGTCACTTGAAGATGACTCGCTGAACAGCGGGTACAAGACGGGGTTGGCACGGCTCCGGCTAGAATTGGATGCGCATACCCCCCTGCCCACCCCAGAACTTCTTTATGGAGGATCCATGTCCGAAACCCCCACCGGCCGCAGCGTGCTGGTCACCGGAGGCAACCGCGGAATTGGCCTGGCCATCGCCCGCGCCTTCGAAGCCAACGGCGACAAGGTCGCCATCACCTACCGCAGCGGAGAGGTCCCCGAGGGGTTGCTGGGCGTTCAGGCCGATGTCACCGACACCGCCTCCATCGATGCAGCGTTCACTGAGGTTGAAGCAGCCCACGGTCCGGTAGAGGTGCTGGTTGCCAACGCCGGTGTCACGCGCGACATGCTCCTGTTGCGCATGAACGAGGACGATTTCACCTCCGTGATCGACACCAACCTCACCGGTGCGTTCCGCGTCATCAAGCGCGCCTCCAAGGGCATGATCAAGATGCGCAAGGGCCGCGTGGTCCTGATTTCCTCGGTCGTCGGCCTCTACGGTTCCCCGGGCCAGATCAACTACGCCGCCTCCAAGTCGGGCTTGGTGGGCATCGCCCGCTCGCTGACACGCGAATTGGGGTCGCGCGGCATCACCGCCAACGTCGTGGCACCCGGCTTCATCAACACCGACATGACTGCCGCATTGCCCGAGGCCACGCAGAAGGGGTACCTGGCTTCCATCCCGGCGAACCGCTTCGCAGAGCCCGAGGAAGTGGCCAACGTGGTGCGCTGGATTGCCAGCGACGAAGCTGCGTACATCTCCGGAGCCGTCATCCCCGTTGATGGCGGACTGGGCATGGGCCACTAGCATCATCCAGCATGACCCTTCCCCGCTCCGGTGAGGGGGGAGGGCTCATGCGGTCGCCACACATTCTGTGCTGACCGCATGAGCGGGTCAGCGTGTTTGGTGCCCCTTGACGGGGGAGTATCAGCGAGGGCAGCGGAATCCCGATGCCGAGGCAGAACACCCTTTGAAACGCAGCAGGATCGTGCGGCTCTGACCAGCTTCCATTTCCTGGTCGATGGTTGTTGAAAAACGGCCAATTTTATTTATCTAGGTAAATTTTTGAGTTAGTCAATCTCCTAGCTGGGTGCGTCATGCACGAAGCTCGCCACCACTACCTTCATTGAAGACGGGGTCTTCCATCGTGATTCGGGAAACAGCCCACGGCAGGGGGACCTGTCAATGCATCGGAAACGCGGAGCGCTGACGCTGCTTTCCCCAACGCGCCGTCCAACCGATGCGACGTGCTCCGGTTCCACGCCATAAACTGGGGGTGACACCGGCAAACGTACGGGTGCAGCCGCACAGCGTACGAGCCGGGCTACGACGGGAAGAAGAAGCCATCATGGAAAGCCTCAAGGACCGCCTCCGCGCGGACATGACCGCGCACCTCAAGGCCGGGAACAAGGTGGAACTCACCACCGTGCGCAACCTCCTGGGTGAGATCAACACCCGCGAAAAGGGCGGTAAGACCCCGCTCGAACTCGACGACGCTGCGGTGATTTCCTTGCTCCAGAAGGAAGCGGCGCGTCGGCGCGAAACTGCCATGACCTACACCGAGGCCGGCCAGCTGGATCGCGCCGCGGCCGAAGAGCAGGAAGCCGCCGTCATCGAAGGCTACCTTCCGGCGGCACTGACCGAGGACGAAGCCAAGGCGATCGTCGCCGACGTCGTCGCCGAATTGCGCGCAGGTGGAACCGAGCTTGGCATGCGCCAGATGGGCACCGTCATGAAGCAGGTCACCGAAAAGGTCGCTGGCCGCTTCGACGGCAAGGCACTAAGCAACATGGTTCGCGCGGAACTGGCCTAATCGTTTCCACGGGGGAGAGCATCCCAAGGGGGGGGTGCGCCCCCGTGCCGGGGACAGCAGCGTGGACACTTCCTGCAACTGCTCCGTGGCGCGGTCGGGGCGATGGCCCCAGGCAAACTCACTCGCGGCGTCCGCGCAGGTGGCGGCATAGGCCACCGGAAGGCATATCGTTGGGCGCCCACCACCGCGTGCCCCGCACCTGGCCAAGGGGCCCCCTGGACTAAACTTGTTTGGAGGATTCCTACAACAGTGCACACCCGTGTGGACTGGCAGGATTGAGAAGGCGGAGCGCACGTGTTGTGTGTTCCACCCAAAGACTTTCACCACCAACACCATAAAAGTGCCGAATCCAGTGCGCGCCGCAGCGCCAGGCCCGGCCACCACTTTAGGAGCAGCATTGAACGATCTTTCAGCCAAGGGCGCCATCGTCACCGGATCCTCCCGCGGCATTGGTGCCGAAGTAGCCAAGATCCTCGCCGCACAGGGTGCCGGCGTGGTCATCAACTACCGCCAGAAGGCGCCGCGTGCCAACAAGATCGTTGCCGGTATCGTCGAGGCCGGCGGCCGCGCCGTGGCCGTGGGCTCCGACCTGACCACCCCCGAGGGACCGGCCGCGCTGGTGGATGCCGCGATCGAGAACTTCGGCTCGCTCGACGTGCTGGTGCTCAACGCCTCCGGCGGCATGGAATCGGGCCTCGGTGAGGACTACGCACTGCGCCTGAACCGCGATGCCCAGGTAGCAATGCTCGAGGCGGCCACCGCGAAGATGGCCCCGGGCTCCCGCGTCGTCTTCGTCACCAGCCACCAGGCGCACTTCATCGACCAGGTCGAGACCATGGACGCCTACGAGCCGGTGGCCCGCTCCAAGCGCGCCGGCGAGCTGGCCCTGCGCGAGTTCATCCCGGCGCTTGAGGCCAAGGGCATCAGCTTTGTGGTCGTCTCCGGCGACATGATCGAGGGCACCATCACCGCGACGCTGCTGGACCGTGCGGAGCCGGGCGCCATCGAGGCCCGCCGCGCCGCCGCCGGCAAGCTCTACTCCGTCGAGGAGTTCGGCGCCGAGGTGGCCGCCATGGTCACCGCCGATGTTCCCACCGGCCACACTGAGTACGTGGGCGGGGCCGGCGACTTCCTCAAGAAGTAGTCCTGCCGTCCGGCATCTCGCTCGGGCGCCTATGGGAAAACCGTGCATTTCCACCTTCCCCTGCGAAGGCGGAAATGCCCGGTTTTCCTGCTTTCCGCCAGAAAGCGTTTCAGGCGACCGGAGGGAATTCGCGTGCCGCGGGTCCGCGACGAGTCACTTTCGCGTGATCAGGATCCGCACCAGGGAGCGCAGGCCGAAGATGAACCCGCCGAGCGCCAAGGTATAGCCAAAAAACTGGTAGAGCCGTAGGTTCTGCGCCAACATGGGGCCGCTCTCGGCTACCATCAGCAAGATGCTTCCGAGGATCGCGGCGATGGATATCCCGGCGATGATGCCCTCGTGGACAAGCCCGGTGAGAAAGCCGCGGTCCGTGGGGGAGGCGAACTGACGGACGTTGACCTGCAAGTTGCCGTTCTCGATCTTTTCGTTCAGCATGGACAGGTTCCGCGGCATGCGCTGCAGGCTTGAAATGAACCCGATGGCGTTGGAGGCCAGTAGGTGTGCTCACATGTGGCCCACGCGTCCAGACTACGTGACTCGCTGCTCCGCCGACACGGCTGCCAGGCGTCCCGGGCGGGCAGCGGGAATCCGCAGCGATGCGGTGAATGGAAGAAGGCGGCGTTCCCGTCCCCCGGCCGGGGGGACGGGAACGCCGCCTTCATGGATGCCCGTGGGCCAGGGCTAGGGCTTCTTGCCGCAGATGACCTTGTTCCAGGGCTGATAGGTCCAGGACTTGGTTTCAGCCGGGAGCGTCTTGTCCGGTGCGGTGCGCGTGCGAGTGACGTTGATGGAGAAGCCCTTCTTGCCGCCGCGTTCGGGCTTGCAGTTGGCGGCAGGATTGTACTCGGTCCCCGGGTTGGTCAAGTTGTACTTGGCCGAGGACTTGCTGCCCACCTTCCAGTAATCGGTGCTCCACAGTCGCGTGTTGACCTTGCCGCCGCCGACCCACGCCTCGATCATCACGCCGTAGGGGGTGTTGTTCTTCCATGCCATGTCGACCTGGCCCTCCCAGAGGGTGGCCTCGCGTCCGGCCGGGTAGCGTTCAAACCAGCGGCTGTGCGGCTTGTGCGTAATGTCGTCGTACCCGGCCAGGAACCCGGCGTTGTACATCTGCGTGGAGATCTGCGAGAGTCCGCCGCCCACGGCCTCGGTGGCGAAACCGTTGACGACCACGCCGGAACCGAAGTAGCCATTGGCCGTAGTGATCGGGCCCAGCGCCTTCTCCAGCGAGAAGGTTTCCCCGGGCATGACCAGCACGCCGTTAAGCCGCTTGGAACCGGCATAGAGGTTCTTGGTGCGCACGGTGTCCGCAGCCGGGTACGGCGTGGAGAAGTTCACGATGGCTTCCTTCACACCCAGCTTTTTCGCCTCCGCGGTGGTCAACTCCGGGACCGTGGTGGTCAAGGAGACCTTGGCGGTGCGGTTCTTGGCCTTGGAGGCAGCCAGGACCAGCTGGTCCAGGTTCTTCGAGTCGATGGTGGTGCCGTTCTGGGACGGGATGACCTTCGGCGCCCCGCCGGAGAGCACGATCCTGGCGTCCTTGGCCGTGGACTTGAATCCGTCGGCCCCCTTCGCTGCGGCGGCAACCAGTTTCTCGGTGTCCAAGGACATGGTCACGGCGTCGCCGGAGACCTTGAACGAGGCGGCATCGCCCAATTGCTCGGGGGTCAGCGAGGCGGTGGACTTCCCATCGGTGAGCTTGATCGGGCCGGCCACCAACGGCTTCGCCGTCTCCTCCAGCGCTGTCTCCAGCGTCTTGGCAGAGGTCTTGGGCTCACTCAGCGCGGCGGGCAGTTCCAGCGGCTCCGCCGGGTCGAACCAGGATTCCGAGACGACGCCCACGGAATCGTCCACGTTCAGCACCACACCGGTAACCGGCTTGGTCAGCACGGGCTTTGCGCCGTCGAAAGCCAGCTTGCCTTCGGCGGTCTCCGTTGCGACCTTGGCGGCCAAGGAATCGAGCTCGGCGCGAAGCTTGGCCTCGTCGACGTTGCTGGCCGGTTCAATCTGCAACTCGCCGGTGAAGCGCTCGAGCAGGGTGGCTGGGTTCAAGTCGAAGCCGACGAGTTCGTCCACGGTGCCCTCGAGATCAATCGAGAGACCGGCGGCGGCCGGGTCGAGGGACTCCTCACGGCCGTTGACCTGCACCGGGATTTCCTGCGCGGTGGCAGGGGTGAGCTTCTCCGCCAGGATCTGGCGTGCCGCTTCCGGGGACAGGGAGCCGACGTTCACCCCGTGGACGGTGGTGTTCGCCGGAATCTGCGAGCCTGCGTATGCCGCAGCCCCTGTGTACAGTCCGCCGGCAAGTACGACGCATGCCCCGCCAATGAGCCAACCACGGTGTGACTTGCGTTCGGGGCCGCGCTTTTTGCGTCCCATGTTTTCACTGTGCAAAACGAATCGTTCTCTTCCATCGGGGGCACGGCCGCGAACCGTGTTGGGGGTTGAGGCGTCCCTGTAACAGGGCTTCGCCACCACCTGCCATTCTACCGGTGGCATCCAAACGAAGGACTAAATAACGGGTGATTAGGGAAAATCGTTATGAGATCCCCACCAAGTCGGCGATGATGTCCAGCCGCGGCAGGTCGATCCTGGCATCCGCGGCTTCACGCAACAGCGGCTTGGCGTTGAACGCGACGCCGAGCCCGGCGGCGCCGACCATGTCCAGGTCGTTGGCACCGTCCCCGGCCGCGATGGTGTGCTCCATGTCGACCCCGAGTTCGCGGGCCCAGGTGCGCAACATGACTTCCTTGTACGCGCGGTCCACCACCTGCCCGTTGACCATGCCGGTGAGCTTCCCGTCGACGATGACCAGGTCGTTGGCGCGGGCAAAGTCCAGACCCAGTTCGGCCGCCAGCGGATCCAGGATCTGGGCGAAGCCGCCGGAAACCACTGCCACGTGGTGGCCAGCCGCCTTGAAGGCGGCGATAAGTTCGGCCGCACCGTCACTGAGCTCCAGGCGCCCGCGCACCGCATCGATCACCTCGGCATCGAGCCCTGCCAGGGTGGCCACCCGGGCATGGAGCGAGGCGGCGAAGTCCAGTTCGCCGCGCATTGCAGCCTCGGTGACGGCCGCGACTTCGGCCTCCCGTCCGGCGTGGGCGGCCAACAACTCGATGACCTCTTGCTTGATCAGGGTGGAGTCCACGTCCATGACCAGCAGCAACTTTTTCGCACGCACAAGTGCGGCAGGCACCACGGCAATGGCGGAAGTGCGCAGCTCGAGATCCTCCGAGCGGGCCAGCAGGTTGTCCAGCGGGTTCACCAGGGCACGAAGCTGGCGCACCGTCCCGGTGACCTCCCAGCGCGCACCGTTGCGACCGGCACGCTCGAAGGACTGCTCCTTGATCACCGCGTGGCCGGCGGCGGCCAGGGTGCGGCGCAGGCCGGCGGGTTCGGCACACGGCGTGGCGGCTGAATGGAAGACGATGAAGGCGGTGGATTGCATTCACCTATTCTCCCGCGGCCACACGCGCCCGCCCAAAACGTCGCACGCTTTGTTGCGCGGGATCTTGTCCGACATCACACGCCCATTACGGCCCCGGGACGCCGAGCGGGAACGGGGGCAGCGACGCGCCAGGGGCCCGCCAGCGGCATGTCGGGCGCCTTCGGTTGGGTCAAAGACGGGTCACTGGCCTAGTGTTTTACCCATGAATGAAGTGCTGGGCCTCGCCGACGTCTCCGTGGTACGCGGACGCAAAGACTTACTGACTGACATCAACTGGCACGTAAAGGAGGGCGAGCGTTGGGTGGTTCTTGGACCCAACGGAGCCGGCAAGACCACGTTGCTGCAGATCGCCGGTGCCCGGATGCACCCCACCCGCGGTGTTGCGGGAGTGCTGGGCGAGGTACTCGGCGCCGTCGACGTCTTCGAGCTGCGCCCGCGCATCGGCCTGTCCTCCGCAGCCCTGGCCAACCACATCCCCGAGCACGAGAACGTGCTCAATGTGGTGCTGACGGCATCGTATGGAATGACCGGACGCTGGCGCGAAGACTACGAGAAACTGGATGAGCGCCGCGCTTTCTCCCTGCTGCACGACTGGGGCATGTCCACCATGATCAACCGGCCGTTCGCTACGCTCTCCGAGGGGGAGCGCAAGCGCGTGCAGATCGCCCGGGCGCTGATGACCGATCCCGAGCTGCTGCTGCTGGACGAACCGGGTGCCGGCCTTGACCTGGCCGGCCGAGAGGACCTCGTGGCACGCCTGACCGAACTGGCCGGCGACGAGGAAGCACCGGCGATGGTGCTGGTCACCCACCACCTCGAGGAAGTCCCCCCGGGATTCACCCACGCGCTGCTGCTGCGCGATGGCCGCGTGGTCTCCGCCGGTCCGATCACCGAGACGCTGACCGAGGAAAACCTCTCGGAGACGTTCAACACGCCGCTGAGCCTGCGCGCCGAGCGCGGGCGCTACAGCGCCGTCGCCAAGCACTAGCCCAAACCCGCGGCAGCACCGCCGCCGCGGCCATTCGGGCCCTGGCGGACAGCAATACATCATCAACAGGGGAGCGGTTTCCGGCGTGGACTTGTGGCGCGACATCATCATTTTCTTCGCGGGCCTCTGGGCCGGAACCATCAACACCATCGTCGGATCCGGCAGCCTGGTGACCTTCCCGGTTCTCGTGGCTCTCGGATTCGCGCCGGTCAACGCGGTGGTCTCCAACGCCATGGGACTGGTTGCCGGTGGATTCTCCGGCGCCTGGGGCTATCGACGGGAGGCCGCCACCGTCTGGCGGACGATGCTCAAGCTGGTCCCCGTCTCGCTGGTCGGCGGACTCATCGGCGCCTGGCTGCTGCTGCATCTGCCCGACACGGTCTTCGGCTACGTGGCCCCGGTGCTGATCGTGCTGGCGCTGCTGCTGGTGATCTTCCAGCCACGGCTTTCCGCCTGGGCGAAGGGGCGCCAGGCTGCCAGCGTCGGGGTCAATCCGGACGAAGCCGACAGGACCCGCATCGGGCCCACCCTCTACATCCTGGTGTTCCTCATCGGCATCTACGGCGGCTACTTCACCGCCGCCCAGGGCATCTTGCTGATGGCGGTCTTCGGGATCTTCCTGCATGCCTCCCTGCAGCAGTCCAACGCCATCAAGGTGATCCTGTCGCTGGTGGTCAACCTGGTGGCCGCGGTTTCCTACCTGGTCTTCGCCCCCGAACGCATCCACTGGCCGGTGGTGCTGCTGATCGCGGTGGGCTCGCTGATCGGCGGGTTCATCGGCGCGAAGGTCGGGCGCAAGCTCTCCCCGGGCTGGCTGCGCCTGGTCATCGTGGTCCTGGGACTGGTGGCGCTGGCCAACATGGTCGCCAAGCTCATCGTGGGTCCCTGATGCAGGCCAACCACCAAGCCAACGACCAAGCACCCGGCGCGCAGAACGGGTTCGAGGAAGCGGTGCGCGAGGCAGCCGGCGGGGACATTTCCCGGCGGCTGGTCTTCCTGCACTCGGGTGTGGACCCGCGGGTCCATGACTACGCGGGGCTCTCGGACGCAGCCTTGCGCCAGGTTGCCGATCCGGCCAACGGGCGCTACATCGCCGAAGGCTCCAAGGTCCTGCGCCGGGCACTGGCGGCAGGGCACCGCCCGCGATCCTTCTTCATGGCACCGAAGTGGCTTGATTCGCTGCGCGACGTGTTGACCGCGCACCCCGGGGTGCCGATCTTCGTGGGATCCGACGCGGTGCTCGAATCCATCACCGGCTTCCACCTGCACCGCGGAGCGCTGGCGGCGATGGACCGCCCCGAACCGCTGGAACTGGAGAAGGTACTCTCCGGGGCCCGGAGGGTCGCGATCCTCGAGGACATCGTCGACCACACCAACCTCGGCGCCATCTTCCGCTCCGCCGCAGCGCTGGGCATCGACGCCGTGCTGATCACCCCGCGCTGCGCCGACCCGCTCTACCGGCGCTCCATCCGGGTGTCCATGGGCGCAGTGTTCCAGGTGCCGTGGGTCCGACTGGATGCCTGGCCAGATGGAATGCGGGCCGTGGCCGCCGCGGGATTCGAGATCGCCGCCATGGAACTGACCGCCCACGCCCGGGGCATCGATGAGGTGGCCGCCACCGACCGCGGGAAATTGGCGCTGGTGCTGGGCACCGAGGGTGCAGGGGTCAGCGACGCGGTGCTGGAGCAGGCCGACCTCCACGTCATGATTCCCATGCGCCCGGGCGTCGATTCGCTGAACGTGGCGGCGGCCTGCGCGGTGGCCTTCTGGGAATTGCGCGCTCGCTAGGCGAACCGTCGGCTGAATTGGAAAATCCTTGTCCCGTTCGGCTACACTGGAACGTCGGCTTCGTGATCCCACGGGCCGGTTTGGCACATTCGGTTGCTGGCAAAATCCAGTGACGTGAGCAAAGGTTTTAGCATGAAGGCTGATATTCACCCGCAGTACAACACCATGGTGTTCAACGACCTCGCCTCGGGCGAGAAGTTCCTGACCCGTTCGACCGCCACGAGCAAGAAGACCATCGAGTGGGAAGACGGCAACACCTACCCGGTCATCGACGTCGAAATCTCCGCCGCTTCGCACCCGTTCTACACGGGCAAGCAGCGCATCATGGACTCGGCCGGCCGCGTCGAGCGCTTCAACGCCCGCTTCAAGGGCTTCGGCGGCAAGAAGTAATTCCGCCTTCACGCCTGCACACGGGATCCTCCACTTCGGAGGGTCCCGTTGCTGTTTAACCTCCGCCACGGCAAGGTGGATAGGATTGATCCCATGACTCACGGCTACACACATCACGGTGAATACAAGGTTGTCGGCGGCAAGTTGGTTGTCGTCGACCTGCTGGTGCAGGACGGGACGATAGCAGCCGCCTCGCTGAACGGGGACTTCTTCCTGGAGCCCGACGAAGCCCTCTTCGACCTGAACCAGGCGCTGGTGGGCCTGCCGGCGACCGTTGAGCACTCGGCGGTGCGTGACGCCGTCACCACCGGCCTGCGCGAGGGCGCGGTGATGTTCGGCTTCGACGCCGACGCCGTGGCCCGCACGGTGCGCCGCGCCCTGGGCCACGCCACCACCTGGGCCGACCACAGCTGGGAGGTGCTGGGCCCGGACACCATGCCGATCATCGAGAACGTGGCCCTCGACGAGGTGCTGGCCCGCCAGGTCGCCGCCGGCACGCGCGGCCCGACGCTGCGCCTCTGGGACTGGGAGGACTCGGCCGTGGTGATCGGCTCCTTCCAGTCGGTGCGCAACGAGGTCGACGCGCAGGCCGCTGCGGAGCACGGCATCAAGGTGGTGAGGCGGATCAGCGGCGGCGGGGCGATGTTCATGGAGGCGGGAAACTGCATCACCTACTCGCTCTACCTGCCCTCCTCGCTGGTGGACGGCATGAGCTTCGCCGATTCCTACCCGTTCCTGGATGCCTGGGTCATGGAGGCCTTGGCGACGGTGGGCGTCAAGGCGCACTACAAGCCACTGAACGACATTGCCACCGAGGTCGGGAAGATCGGCGGGGCGGCGCAAAAACGACTGGCTGGAGGCGTGGTGCTGCACCACGTGACCATGAGCTATGACATCGACGCGGATAAGATGCTACAGGTGCTGCGCATCGGCCGGGAGAAGATCTCCGACAAGGGCATCACCTCCGCGGCCAAGCGCGTGGACCCGCTGAAGACCCAGGCAAAGCTGTCGCGGGCCGAAATCATGTCGACGATGGCAGACACCTTCGCCCGCCGGTATTCTGCCACCCCGGGGCGGTTGGACGCCCCGACGCGGCAGGCCGCACGCGATCTGGCGGAATCGAAGTTCTCCACCGACCAATGGACTGCGCGCGTCCCGTAGCCATGGTGCGGTGCGGGACCCCCGTTCGACGGGGGTCCCGCACCGGCCTCGTGGGCAGGATCCCCGGTGTCAGGCCAGCGCCAGCTCGGTTTCCTTGCGCGGGGTCCCGGAATCCTGCCAGGACCTCAGGAACGCCGCGGTGATCTCGGCAGAGCGCTCGGCGGCGTCATCGACGTGATCCAGGAAGTCCTCATCGGAGGCCGGACCGCAGAGGTCCGAGATTCCGCGGATGGCCAGGAACGGGGCCCCGAAGGAGGCGCAGGTCTGCGCAATCGCCGAGGACTCCATGTCGGTGGCCAACGCTCCGTCGAACTGCTCCTTGATGACGGCCGAACGTTCGTGTCCGACGAACGAGTAGCTGGACACGACCAGCCCGTGGTGCACGGTGGCCACGATTCCGTGCCCCGGGCTCCCGATGTTGCTCGCGTCGAGGAGGAATCGCGGCGCCGGGTAGGAAGCGGGCATGCCGGGCACCTGCCCGAGCTCGTAGCCGAAAGCGCGCGCATCGGCATCGGCATTGATGTTCACCGAACCGATGACAACGTCTCCCACCCGCACCGAATCGCCCAGTCCGCCGGCGCTGCCGGCGCTGATGACCAAGGGCGTGGGGGCGTCGGGGTCTTCCCGGTTGGCCCGCAGCAGTGCCGCGGTGGCGGCGCTACCCGCGTTGACCAGGCCGATGCCGCCCTGGACGAAGAGTGCGTTCAGGCCCTCAAGGGTTCCGGTGCGCTGGATCGAGTTGCCGACGCGGACAGGTTCGCCCACGGAGGTGGCGCGCGCCAGGAACGGGAGGGTCTCCTCCTCCATGGCGGCGATGACCACGACGTCGATGCCGCTCACGCGGTGACCTGCTCCCAGGCGGCGCGCTGCGCCAGGAACGCACGGGCGGCCTCCTGCGCGCCGGCGAGCGAGTGGTTTTCGCCCCAGCCGCACTGGATTTCGTTGGCGGCAGGGACCTCGGTGGCCTGCAGCACGTCGGTGAGGGTGGCCTCGACGAGGTTGGCCACGGACCCGACATCGGGCTCGCCCTGCATGATGAGGTAGTAGCCGGTCTGGCAGCCCATGGGGGAGAAGTCGATGACGGATTCCGAGTAGTTGCGGGATTTCTCGGCGAAGAGGTGCTCCAGGGAGTGGATCGCCTTCATCTCCAGGTGGGCAACGTTGGGCTGGGTGAAGCGCACGTCATACTTGGTAATGACATCTCCCTGCGGGAGCACCTTGCGGTCGGCGACACGCACGTAGGGTGCGGCGACAGTGCGGTGGTCGAGGTTGAAGGACTCAACGTTCATGCGTTCGGGGTTCATGGTTGCGCTTTCCTGCCGGTGTTTCGACGCCGGGCCAGCTTGTGCCCGGTACTTCCACCATCAATTCTAACCGGAGCGCGGCCGGCCCCCGGAATGCCGGATCGCCCGCCGACCGAAAGGCAACCCGCCCGGGGCCTGACCCGGCAGGGGGCCGCCGCGTACATGCAGCCCCCCACTCGACGTTCCGCTAGCCGCGGAAGGTGACCAGCTTGCGGTTCACGAACTCCTCCATGCCGTATTTGCCCAGTTCGCGGCCCACGCCCGAGCGCTTGACCCCGCCGAAGGGGAGTTCGGCGGCCGACCCGCTGGTCTGGTTGATCGAGACCATGCCGACCTCCAGCTGCCTGGCGATGCCATGCGCCCGGTCCATGTCCTCGGTCTGGATTGAGGCCCCCAGCCCGTAGGCCGAGGCGTTGGCCAGGGCCACCGCCTCCTCGTCGCCGGAGACCTTGTAGAGCACGGCCACCGGGCCGAAGAGCTCCTCGGTGTAGGCGCGCATCTGCGGTGTGACATCGGCCAGCACCGTCGGTGCGAAGAACGATCCGGCGCCCTCCAGAACGGATCCGCCGACCAGGACCGTGGCACCCTTGTCGATGGCGTCCTGCACCTGGGCGGCAAGACCTTCCCTGGCGGCGGCGGAGGACAGCGGGCCCAGGAAGGTCTCCGGGTGTGCCGGGTCCCCGACCTTGATGCCGCTCACGGCGCCGGTGAAGGAATCGACGAACTCGTCGTAGACCAATTCGTCGACGATGATGCGCTTGGCGGCGTTGCAGGCCTGGCCGGTGTTGCCGAAGCGGCCCATCATGGCCTGCTTGGCCGCTCGGGCGACGTTGGCGTCCTCCAGCACCAGGAACGGATCAGAGCCGCCGAGCTCCAGCACGACCTTCTTCAGGTTGCGGCCGGCGATCTCCGCCACGGCGGAGCCTGCGCGTTCGGAGCCGGTGAGCGAGACGCCCTGCACGCGGTCATCGGCGATGATGTCGGCGACCTGCCCGTTGGTGGCGAAGATGTTCACGTAGGCACCCATCGGGGCGCCGGCGTCGGTGAAGATCTGCTCCATGGCCAGCGCGGATTCCGGGCACTGCGGGGCGTGCTTGAGCAGGATCGTGTTGCCGTTCATCAGGTTGGGGGCGGCGAAGCGGGCGACCTGGTAGTAGGGGAAGTTCCACGGCATGATGCCCAGCAGAACGCCCACGCCCTCCTTGCGGATCAGCGCGGTGCCGCCGGCGGCGACCTCCAGCTCCTCGTCGGCCAGGAACTTCTCGCCGTTGGCTGCGTAGTAGCGGTAGATCGAGACGGTGATGTCGATTTCCTTGCCGGACTGGAAGATCGGCTTGCCCATTTCGCGGGTGATGATTGCGGCCAGTTCGTCGCGGCGTTCCTCGTAGATGTCCGCTACACGGGTCAGCAGGGCGGCACGCGTGGCGATCGGCGTGGTGTTCCAACTGCCGAAGGCGGCATCGGCGCGTGAGAGCGCGGCCTGGATGTCCGCGTCGCCGGCCGTGGGATACGTGGCTTCGAGAATGCCGGTGGCCGGGTTGGTTACTGCGTAAACACTCATGGGAACTCCTTGGGACGGCAGAACGTGGTTACTGGCCACCGTAATCCACGTGTGCCCCCGATCACCAACCGGCCCGTGGGGCGGCGTCATCCCTGGCCGCCGTCCTCCCGGGTGCAGACGGCCTATGGTGCGGGAAGGACGCAGAATTCGTTGCCGGAGGGGTCCTGGTAGACCCGCCAGGGAATGTCTCCCCAGTCCGGGCGCAATTCCCGCCCGCCGCGTGCGCCGATCCCCGCTGCAACCTCGTCGGGATCGTCGGCTGCCTCCAGCCTCACGTCCAGGTGCATCCTGTTCTTCAGCTCCGACTTGGGTGCGGGCTCCTCGCAGAACTCCAACAGCGGTCCGCGCAGGGAGGGGTGCCGCAGGGTCCTCGGCGCCGCGGCGCCGGCGTCGGTCCACCCCGTCAGCCAGGCCCAGAAGCGTGCGTCCCGTTCCGGGTCGGCCGAATCGATGGGAATGGCGGCGATGGGACCGGTGTCGCGGTGCGCGGTCCGGTCGTCCATGACGCAGAACGCGTTTGACTCCGGGTCGCCCAGCACTACCCAGGGGACGTTGCCCTGCCCGATGTCCAGGTGCCTGGCCCCGAGCCGCAGGGCCTCGGCAACCACTGCGTCCCGTGCCGGGCCGCTGAGCACATCCAGGTGCAGGCGCACGGGATCCGCCGGCGGGTCGGGGACTGGTTGAAAGCAGAGGTCCAGATCGGGTCCGCCGGGAATCGAGAGGCGGGTCTCAAACCCCTCCGGGGAGTCGGTGAGCAGCTCGGCGCCGAGCAGGTCCTGCCAGAAAGTGCCGAGGCGCCGCGGATCCACCGCGTCGAAGACGATGTTTTCCAGGTACATGGGCACAAGGTTACAGCAGGCGTTCGGTGTGCCTCAGGAACGCTGCAGGCGCACGTGCATGGCGCCCTCGCCCTGCTCGGATGCGACCAGCCGATAGCCGTCCTCTGCCCAGTTCCCGGTGAAGAGCGGTTCCCCGGCGCCCAGCAGCACCGGTGCGATGGCCAGGTGCAGCTGGTCGACCAGGCCCGCGGCCACCGCCTCGCGCACGGTGTGCACGCCGCCTCCGATGCGCACATCGCCACCGTTCGCGGCCTTCCGCGCGGCCTCGAGTGCGGCACGGATCCCGTCGCTGACGAAGTGGAAGGTGGTGCCGCCGGCCATCGGCAGGGGATCGCGCCCATGGTGCGTGAGCACAAAGACGTCGTGCCCGAAGGGCGGGGACTCGCCCCACCAGCCGCGCCACGAACGCGCGTCGTCGTCCGCGTCCCAGGGGCCGCGGATGGGGCCGAACATGTTCCTGCCCATGACGGTGGAACCGATGCCCTCGTCCCCGGCCCGCAGCCAGGCATCGTCCTTCCCGGTGCTGCCGCCGGGTTGCCCCGTCCTTTGGTGCCAGTAGGCGGTGCCGAAGATCCACTCGTGCAGCTCCTCGCCGCCCACCCCGAGCGGTTCCTTCAATCCCTGGTTGCTGCCGGCGCCGTAGCCGTCGATCGACAGGCCGAAATTGTGGACCCTCACCAATGACATGGTGCGCTCGCTTTCAAGTCGGTGTTCGATGCCGCCGCGGCCGGCTTCGGCGACACACGGCCCAGAATACGTTCGGGGCAACCGGGCGGCAAGGGCCGGCGGGGAGAAGGCCTCTTGAATCGGGACCCCGTGCGGAATAGCGTGTGCCCATGGACCTCTCAATTCAAATCACCATCGACAGCGACAACCCGCACAAGCAGGCCGTCTGGTGGGCGGAGACGCTCGGCTGGACGGTGGAGCCCAGCGACCCGGACTTCATCCAGCAGATGATCGACGAGGGCCATGCCAGCGAGGACGAAACCCTGATCTTCGACGGCGAGCTGGCTTGGCGGAGCGGGGCGGGAATCTGCCCGCTGGACCAGCTGGGCAAGGTGCCGCGCCAGCGGATCCTCTTCCAGCTGGTACCCGAACCCAAGACCGTGAAGAACCGGATTCACCTGGATCTTGACCTGGGGGACAGGCACGCGGCACGTGAGAAGTTGCTGGACCGCGGGGCGACGTTCCTGCACGAGGCCAGCCAGGGGCCCTTCGCCTGGTACACGCTGGCCGACCCCGAGGGCAACGAGTTCTGCATCCGGTAGGCGTCGGTGCCATTCCTTGCCGCCCCGGCGGCACGGCGGGGGGGTGGAGGCTAGCCGGCGCCGAGACGTTGGCCGGCGCTGAGACGCTGGGCGGCCAAGGCGCGGGAGAGGTAGTCGCGTTCCTCCAAGAGGATGCGCCGCAGCGCCGCCGGGGCGTCCGGATTCCCCGCGAGCCAGCCGTCCACCCGTGCCATGACCGGGTGCACCGCGTCGTCCCCCAGGTCCTGGGCGGCGGGGAAGAGCCCGGCAATCACGCGGGTGGCCATGCCGATGCTCATCGATTCCCAGATCCCGGCCAGCTCCGGCCAGTACTGCACGTAATACCCGTCGAGCAGCTCCCGGGAGCCCAGCTGGAAGCCAGCCGCGATGGCGGAGACCGCCTCGTTTGACAGTGCCGAGCCATCCGCGTCGCGCCCGGTGAGCACCGCGGTGAATGACGCCTTCTTCACGGCGGGCTCCGGACGCGCGGCCAAGGCCAGCAGGCGGCCGGAGGTGGCCACGGCCGAGGGGTGCGCGGCGGCGTCGGCCTCGAGTCGGGCCAGCGCCGACTCGTCCAGCGTGCCGGAGGCGGCCTTGGCCTGCCACAGCGCCCAACGCAGGTCCTCGTCCAGCTCCAGCCCCGGATGTGGCTGCTCTCCGGCCAGCAGCGCGTCGACCAGTGGCCCGGCGACGCCGCCGCGGGCCAGCACTGCCAGTGCGCGGGCGGCGGCGACCTGCTTGTCGCTGCCCGGCTCCGCCCGGCCGAGCCAGTCGGTGATCGCCTCGGCCAGGGCCGCGCGCTCGGCATCGCGCAGCACCGGGGGAAGGTAATGGGTGATGGCCGTGCGGGCTTGGGTCAGCAATTGCGTGAAGACCGCTACCTCGGTGACCGATTCGGCGTGGGAGCGCACAGCGGCCAGGAAATCGGGGGCCGGCAGCTTCGCATCGCGCACCATGTTCCACAGTGCCGCCCAGCAGCTGGCGCGGGCCAGCGGATCGGACAGCGTGCCCAGGTGCGCCAGCAACGTCGCCAGGGAGACCGGATCGAAGTCCACCATCGCGTAGGTGTCATCGCCGTCGTTGGGCAGGATCAAGTCGGGGCGGGCCTCTCCGAGCAGGAAGGGGAGCGCCACGGTGCTTCCGGCCAGCTCCACGCGGTGGGATGCGGTGCGGGCCAGCGCCCCGTCGACCACGTTGAACAGCCCGACGTCCAGTACGTGCGGGTGGGCGATCGGGGTGCCGGTGATCGGGTCGGTGCCCGACTGCGTGAGCGTCGCGGCGGTGATCTTCGAGTCGACGATGTCCAGCTCGATGCCCAGGCGCGGGACCCCGGCGGTCCTGAGCCAGGCGTCGGACCAGGCGCCCATGTCCCGTCCGGAAGCTGCGGCCAGCGCGGAAAGGAAATCGGCCAGGGTGGTGTTGGAGTATTCGTGGGCGCGGAAGTAGGTGCGCGCGGCGTCGCGGAACGCATCGGCCCCCACGTAGGCGGCGAGCTGTTTGAGCACCGCGGCGCCCTTGGCGTAGGTGATGCCGTCGAAGTTCTGCTTCGCGGCCTCCAGGTCGGCGATGTCCGCGACGATGGGGTGGGTGGATGGCAGCTGGTCTGCCACGTAGGCCCAGCCCTTGCGGCGGTTGGCGAAGGCCACCCAGGCGGTGTCGAATTCGGTAGCCTGCGCGTTGGCCAGGGTGCCGATGTAGTCGGCGAAGGACTCCTTGAGCCACAAGTCGTCCCACCAGGCCATGGTCACCAGGTCGCCGAACCACATGTGGACCATCTCGTGCATGATGGTGTTCGCGCGGGCCTCGTGCTGGGACTCGGTGGCGCGCGAGGTGAAGACATAGTGTTCGGTGAAGGTCACCAGCCCGGGGTTCTCCATGGCGCCGAGGTTGTACTCGGGCACGAAGGCGGAGTCGTACTTGCCCCACGGGTACGGGTAGTCGAAGAGCTCGTGGAAGAAGTCCAGCCCTGCCTTCGTCAACTCCAGGATGTTCGCCGCGTCGAAGTGCGCGGCCAGCGAGGCGCGGCAGGTGGCATTGAGCGGGATGGCCAGTTCGCTGCCGTCGGGCAGCGTGCGGCTGTAGGTGTCGGTGGCCACGAAGTAGGGTCCGGCCAGCACCGTGGTGATGTAGGTGGAAATCGGCAGGGTGGGGGCGAAGTGCGTGGTGGCGGTTCCGTCGCCGTGCTGGTCCACCCGGACGGGGGACTGGTTGGAGGCCACGTGCCAGTGATGCGGGGCGCGCACGATGAAGGTGAACGGCGCCTTGAGGTCTGGCTGTTCGAAGTTGGCGTAGACGCGGCGGGCGTCGGCCGGTTCGAATTGCGTGTAGCAATAGGTCTGGCCGTCGGCCGGGTCGACGTAGCGGTGCAGGCCCTCGCCGCTGCGCGAGTACTTCGCGTGTCCATCGATGACGACGGTGTTCACCTCGCCATCTCCCGCGGCCAGGCCGTGCAGGTAGATGCGCGAGCCGGCGACGGCTTCGGCGGGGTCCACCGGGGCTCCGTTGAGCGTGATCGATTGGACGGATTCGTGGATGAAGTCGATGAAGGTGCCGGTGGTGCCGTGGACCGTGAAGCACAGCGTGGTCAGCGAGCGGTACCCGGTCACCGAGGGGTCCTGCGCCGTCGAAAGGTCCAGGTCCACCTCGCAGGAGACCATGCGGAGGGTGCCGGCGCGCCAGGCGGCCTCGTCGCGTGTCAGGTTTTCATTCTGGCCGGGGGTTCTCTGCATGTGATCCACCAGACCATTCAAACATGAAACGAGCGTTTGACAATGCCGGGCCCCGGAGAGCTTCGCACAACGCGGCGGGGCCGGCGCCCACGGACGAACCTGTCTTTTTGCGGTGCCCTCGGCTAGCTTGAACTCAAACCACTGTCCGGGACTCCCCGGTGGCGCCGGGCCCACGCGGAAACCGGAACGGATTGAGGGTATCGGCATGCTCGAAGGACACAGTGAAGCGGCGCGCCACCGCCGGGAAACGCCGGAGGTGGGCGACCTGAAGGATTTCGGGGCCGGGGATCTTGCCGCGGCCGGGGGGAAGGGCGCGAACCTGGGGGAACTGCTGCGGATCGGGCTGCCGGTCCCGGCGGGTTTCATCATCAGCACCGCAGGGTTTGCGTCGATGCTCGACGACACCGGGCTGCGGTCCGGGATCTCGGCACTGCTCGATGGCGGGGCCGCGGGACACGACATCCGGACGGCGGTTGGCGCCGTCGCGGTTCCGGCCCCGCTTGCCGGGAAGATCATTGCCGCCTACCGCCGGTTGGGCTCCGGTCCCGTGGCCGTGCGCTCCAGCGCCACGGCCGAAGACCTGCCCGGTGCCGCCTTCGCCGGCCAGCAGGACACCTTTCTGAACGTGACGGGGGAGGCTGCGCTCCTCAAGGCGGTGGTGGCGTGCTGGGCCTCGCTCTGGACGGATCGGGCCATTGCGTACCGGGCGCGCCGGGGCATCGACGAGCGGGGTCTGGGGATGGCCGTCGTCGTCCAGGAGATGGTGCCAGCCGAGGTCGCCGGTGTCATGTTCAGCGCCGACCCGGTAACCGGCCGGCGGGACAGGACCGTCCTGGACGCGGCGGCGGGCCTGGGGGAGTCGGTCGTCTCGGGCCTTGTCACGCCCGAGCACTACGTCCTCGATGCCTCCGGACGGTTGCGGGACTGGAGCCCGGGAGGGGCGGAAACCGTCGTTGAGGCCGCATCCGGCGGCGGAACCAGGCAGCGACCGGGCACGGTGTCCGTCGGCCGGATCCTGGGCAAGGCGCGGCTGGCCGAGCTGGCGCGCATCTCCCGCCGGGCGACCGAGCACTTCGGGACACCGCAGGACATGGAATGGGCGGTGTCCGGGGACAAGGTGCTGGTGCTGCAGTCGCGGCCGATGACCGCACTGCCTCCCGAACCGGTGGTGCTGAACCCCCTGCAGCGGCGGGTGGGACCGTTCTTCATCGAGATGTTCCAGGAACGTCCCTATCCGCTGGATGTCTCCGGATGGCTGCGCTTCGGGATCGTGGGGATGCTGCAATCCATGGCCGGAAGCCTCGGGGTCCGCTTCCCCTCCGTGAGCCAAATGCTCCCGGAGGAGGACGGGGTGGTCAGCCGGCTGGTGGTGCCCTCCCCGCGGCCGACGCTGCGGACGCTGGCGGCGCCGTTCTCGGTGGTCCGGCGGGCGCGCCGCTTCGATCCGGCAAATTGGCGGGCGGACGCGCGGTTCGCCTCCTTCCTGGCGGACATCGACGAGCTCAATTCCCGGGACCTGGGGCAACTGGACTGGGCGGCCGTGGTGGCCTTTGCCCGCCGCGCCCTGCGGGCCACCGAGCTGGTCACCCAGCTGCGGGTGTCCTACCTGCCGGGCGCGTTCCTGCCCCAGCTCGGGCTCCGGGCGATGTTGTTGATCCTGGGCAAGCACCGGCTGGCCTCGGCCTTGATCGCCGGTGCCCCTACCCAGACCTCCCGGGGCAACGAGGTGCTGGAGCACCTGGCCGGCCTGGTCCGGAACGACGTGGACCTGGCCCGGGCCTTTGCCGGGCTTTCGCCCCGGGAGCTGCTGGAGCAGTTGGCGGTCGAGTCGGAGTTTGCCGCCTTCGGCAAGGAGTTCGACGACTTCCTCGCCGAGTACGGCCACCGGGAAACCGTCAGCCTGGTGCTCAGCAGCTCCCCGACCTGGATTGATGCCCCCGCCGTTGTGCTCGGGCTGGTGAAGATGCTTCTGGTCGAGCCTCCCGCGACAACCAACCAAACCGGCGAGGCACTCGAGTCCCTGCTGCACCACCGGGCCCTGCGCGGCCGCCGGTTGCGCACGTGGGCGCTGGGATCCGTGGAAGCCGCCCGGCGGGGGATGGGGTTCCGGGAAGACAGCCACTTTTACCTGACCATGGCACTGCCGCCACTGCGCCGGGCGCTGCTGGAGCTGGGAGCGCGGCTGCGCTCCGCCGGCGTCCTGGACGAGGCCCACGAGGTGTTCCACCTGCGCTTCGAGGAGCTCGCGTCCATTGACGGCGGCGGCTCCCTGGCACCCGGGGAGGCGGCACGTTGGCACGGCATCGTGCGCGCGCGGTCGGCCAAACGGGAAGAACTTGCCGGTGTCCCGCTGTTGGATCTGGATGCGGCGTTCGCCCCGCGCGCCCCGGAGGGCAACGCATTGCTTAGGGGCACCCCGGCAAGCCGGGGCACCGCCACCGGAATCGTGCGCGTCATCCGGGGGCCGGAAGGCTTCGGTGAACTGCGGGCCGGGGAGATTCTGGTTTGCCCGTACACGAACCCCTCATGGACGCCGCTTTTCCAGCGGGCGGCGGCCGTGGTTGTCGATACCGGTGGCCTGGGTTCTCACACGGCCATCGTGGCCCGCGAATACGGCATCCCCGCCGTGATGGGAACCCGCACCGGCACCAATGTGCTGGCCGACGGGGACCGCGTCACCGTCGACGGGGGCACCGGACGGATCACCGCGGTCGGCGAGGGCCCCTGACCCCTCCCCGGAGCCGGCGCCCGAACCATGCGTCTTCCTACCAGGGGGAGGGTTCGTAGTCCTTCAGGAAGCAGCCGTAGAGGTCGATGCCGCGTTCCCCGTCGACGATCGGCTGGTACACCCGGGCCGCGCCGTCGATCAAATCCAGCGGCGCGTGCCAGCCCTCGGCGACCATGCGGACCTTGGAATCGTGCGGGCGCTCGTCGGTGATCCAGCCGGTGTCCACCGCGGTCATCAGGATCCCGTCGGTCTGCAGCAATTCCTCGGCGCTGGTGCGCGTGAGCATGTTCAGCGAGGCCTTGGCCATGTTGGTGTGCGGATGCCCGGCGCCCTTGTAGCGGCGGGAGAACTGCCCCTCCATGGCCGAGACGTTCACGATGTACTTCCGGTGCGCGTCGCTCGCCGCCAGGGCCGGGCGCAGGCGCGAGGCCAGCAGGAAGGGTGCGGTGACGTTGCACAGCTGCACCTCGAGCATTTCCAGCGCGTCGACATCGCCCAGGATCTGCGTCCAGGAGTTCTCCGTGACCACATCGGGCACCAGCCCGCCGGCGTCGATCGCGGTGCCCGCGGCAATGCGTTCCAGCGAGGCGGATCCGGCGGTCATCGCGAGCTCGGCAACCGCCTGCGCGTCGTAGGTGGTGGGGGTGGCGGGGACCAACAGCGCCGAGTCCTCCAGCCTAAAGGCGCTGGCCAGCGCGCGCGGGTGCTCGGACGGGGGATTGGCCTCGCCCCATACCTCGGGGCCGCCGGCGGCGAACTCGAGTTCGGCCGGCAGTGGCTGGTTCTCGGACTCGACCAGGTGCAGGTAGGAGTTCGAAGTGCGGCGCACGGTCTGCGCGGCATTGTTGATCAGGATGTCCAGCGGGCCCTCGGCGGCGACGCGGTCGGCCAGCGAGATCACCTGGGAGGGGTCGCGCAGGTCGATGCCGACGATGCGCAGGCGGTGGATCCAGTCCGCGGAGTCCTCCAGCGCGGCGAAGCGGCGGGCGGCATCGCGCGGGAAGCGCGTGGTGATGGTGGTGTGGGCGCCGTCACGCAACAGACGCAGGGCGATGTGCATGCCGATCTTGGCGCGCCCGCCGGTGAGCAGCGCGCGCTTGCCGGTCAAGTCGGTGCGGGCGTCGCGGCGTTCGCGTCCGGCGGCGGCGCACTCCGGGCACAGGTAGTGGTGGAAGGCATCGACCGTGGTGTAGCGCTGCTTGCAGATGTAGCAGCCGCGCGGCTTGATGTACTCCCCGGCGGTGTGGTCCTCGGTCGGCGTGCTCAGATCCAGACCCAGTGTTTCGTCATCCAGGCGCTGCGGGGAGCCCGTGGCGGTGCGTTCAACGACGGCGCGGTCGGCGGCGTTGATGGCAGAGCGCTTCTCGTTCTTGCGGTGCCGCTTGGCGGCCTTGAACATCTTTCCCGTGGCCCGGCGCACGGCAACGTGGCGCTCGTCTTCGGCGTCCAGGCGGTGCACCTGGCCCAGCACCTTGAGGGCGGCCTGGAGTTCGGCGTCGGTAAAAATCTCGTCGTTGCCGGCCGCATCGGCCGCAGGATAATTCTCAGTCATGTCGATATCTAGTCTACCGGCAGCTCTCCCCGTGGCCGGAACGCCTGATTTGGTGGGCATGGGGCAAACCGGTGCAGGCGGTGCGGGCCTATGAAACAACTATTAAAGTGGAAGGTGAGCGAGGCAATCAACGGGCGCCTGGCTGCGATCCGGTCATGGCGGAACGCCTCTGTGCAGGACCGGGGCTCCGTCCACACCATCCTCAAGGACGGCAACGAACGCGCCAACGCCTTCGCAGAGGCGACCTTGGTATATACCGAAACGCATCAAGTGGTTTCCAACGTTCGATGCGGAGGGTGGCCACGTTGCAGTTTGGTGGAGACGGCCGGACTTCGCCTGCTCGATATGCTGCTGCCATTTAGGCCAACACCATTTGTGTGTCCGCCGACGACGCCTTTCCGCGACAGGAAACGTGGCGGATACGAATAGGTCGCATCCGCCACAAACGGGTCCCGACATTGGGCCGTGGTCTTCGCGAAGGGTTACTGGTTCTTGGCCTTCAGGGCCGCCAGGCGGGCCTCGATTTCCGAGGGGGCCACGGTTTCCTCGATCGCCGGAGCGGTTCCCTGCTCCAGGATGTTGCTTTCGCCCTTCATCGCCGCCAGGCGGGCCTCGACCTCGGTGGCCTCACCCAGGTCCTCGAGGGAAGCGAACTGTGCATCGAGGGAGGATGCGGCGAGTTCCGCCGCGCCGCGCACGCGCGACTCATCGGCGCGGATCTTGGATTCGAACCGGTTGATCTCCGAGGTCGGGTCGTTCATGTCCAGGGCCTTGACCGCGTCCATCATCTGGCCCTGGGTCTTGGCGTTGCGGGCGCGTGCCACCAGCTCGTCGCGCTTGGCAACCAACTCCTGACGCTTGGTGCCCATGGTGTTCAGCCCGGTCTTGAGCTTCTCCACGATCTCGCGCTGCGAGGCGATGTTCGGTTCGGCGTTGCTTGCCTGCTTCTCGCTGGCCATTTGGCGCTGGATGGCCAGGGTCGCTAGTTTGTTGAACTTCTCGGCATTGGTGCTGTCGCCGGCTGCGGTGAATTCCTCGGCCTTGTTGGAGGCAGCCAATGCCTTCTGGCCCCACTCGCGTGCATCGTTCAGGGCGATCTTGTAGTCGTCCTCCAGCATGCGCAGGTTGCCGATTGTCTGTGCGACGGCGGTTTCGGCCTGGGCGATGTTGTTGGTGTAGTCGCGAACCTGCTGGTCCAGCATCTTCTGCGGATCTTCGAGAGCGTCCAGCGCAGCGTTGGCGTTGGACTTACCGATTCGAAACAGTCGTGAAAAAATTGAGTTCTTCATGGGGTGTATCGCCCTTTCATAAGCCGCGTTGCATCAATTCTATGCGACGGCTTGAACCGGCCCAACCGAAGACCATTGTTGTTCGTCCGACCCCCAGACCACAGAATGTCAGTCCTTTTCCGAACGCGATCATAGATTCCCACAGCCGACCCTGCGATTCTGGTTCCACGAGTGGAAGGATCCCGGGAAGCGCCATCACGCCCAACTATCTCATAGGCCGTCAACCCGAAAACAACTTGCGAAAGTCTTTCCCACGAGCAGCTTTCTTCCCCGTCCGCAGTTTCGCCTCCACAAATTGAGGCCGGCTCGGCCGTGCCCAGCAACGAGGGTCCCGCCTTTCGGAAACGGGACCCTCGCCTGCGCAGCATCCCCACGCGGGATTGCGCCCGACCCAATTGCGCGGGGTGGGGGGAGTCCGCGCATCGAGCCGAACGGTTTAATCGGTGACCCAACAAGCAGTTCGCAAACCGTGACTGGGATTGTTGTCCCTAATCAGACCGTGAAATCAGCATGACCAACGAACCTTGTGAAAAGCTAGTAATGGTGCCACATCCCCTTCTTGAGGGGGTCACTCAAGCCCTCGATCACGTGGGAAAACAGGTGTCGCCCCCCTATTTGAGGGGCGCGGCGCTCCCAAGGCAAACAACCCCGGCGGACGCAAAACGACCAAAAGCGCATCGGTTGTTGACTGACTTACTGAGGCGCCGCTCGTCAGGAACTGCAAGTCTGGCAACAGCGACAGGGACTTCCTGAGGGCAGGAGACGGCGTTCAACCGTTGACACCTTTTCCGTCGTCGTCCACGCTCCTTCGAACCCAACGCGAACCCGGGCCTTCAGATGCCGCCTCGTCTTGAGGATTGAAGAGGTGGCACTTCGCGAGGGAGAGGCAACCGCAGCCGATGCAATCGTCGAGTGATCCTTGGAGTTTTTCCAGCTGGCGGATTCTTTGTGCCACCAAGAGCGCCCAGTGCGTGCTGAGTTGATGCCAATCGTCCTGGGTCGGCGCCTTGTCCGGTGGGAGTTCGGCCAGTGCCTCTGCAATCTCCGCCAGGGTGAGACCTACTCGTTGTCCTGCGGCAATGATGGCCAATCGCCGCAGGGTGTAGCGGCGAAAGACGCGCTTGTTGCCGGCCGTTCGTTCAGAGGTGATGAGGTTTCGAGATTCGTAGTACCTCACGGTAGGCACCGAGACTCCTGCCCTGCTCGCAACTTCACCGATAGGCAGCATGCTCTTGGGTTTGGCGGTGCTCATGTGCTCATGTTGTCAGGCCCCCAGCTTGACCTCAAGTTAGCTTTAGCTAGTTCCATGGTGCGTACGCGCCGCCCGCAAACAACCACTGAGATTGAGGCTGCCCAGGAAACAGCTCGGCGGGGGAAGTGTCGCCAGCCGATCAACGCAACCTTCTGCCGCACGAATCAAACCGGATTCTTTTGGCTGGAAGTTACGGCCCAAGAATCATCTGACTTCAACGGCATGCCGCAGTACCGATTCCCAACGAAAGGCATTTCACAAATGAAAATCCGAAACGTATCCATCACGGTCAGTGACCTCGCGATGGCAGTGCAGTTCTACCGCGACACCCTGCTGCTGCCGGTCGAATGGACGCCCGCCGGCGCAGATGTCGTCATTGGCTCGTCCCGACTATCGATGGCCGCGGGGGATGGTTTTGACGGCGTCCATCACCTCGCATTCGGAATCCTGCCCTCAGAGTTTGAACGGGCGCACGAATGGCTAGCCCGTCGCGTGTCGTTATTCCAGGCGGACGGCTCCGAGATCATCCCTGGCCCGGATGATTGGAATTCCCGCTCCTTGTATTTTCTCGGTCCCGAAGGCATCATCCTGGAATTCATTGCCCGCGCCGCGGACACGTGCACTGATTCCAGCAAGGGTGACAACCCGAGAATCTTGTCGATCAGTGAAGTCGGCCTCGGCGTTGAAGACGTGCTGGACGCCGTGGCAACGCTGTCCGAGGAGTTGGCCATCCCCAACTTTTACGATTGCTCCAGCACCTTCGCATCCATGGGTGGCCATGATGGTCTCCTGATCGTTGTGCACCGGGAGCGGGTGTGGTTCCCCACGGAATCATCTCGACCAGCCCGGGGGTTCCTCACCGTTCAGATCGAGTCACGAGCGAGGAAATCCCGAGTGGATCCCGCCCCAGGAATTTCGATAATCAGCGGGTAGCTTTCCGTCTCCACTAGATGCTCTCTAGTTTGGGCCATGCGGAGTCGATTCACCCATGACACGATGCCCAATTGAGAATCACGGGAAGGTCGACAGCCGCGCATCCCCTGTCGGGTGAGGCGGCGTGAAATGGAACGTTGGTTTACCGTGTGGGCTACCTGTTGGGCGTTCCGAAAACCATGGCTTGACGGTATCGTGCGGCCTCCCGGCAAGGGAGTTCCGCACGTCGCCGCTGGTGCACGGTGCCGACCTGCGCTCCGCTTTCTTGCCAATCCGGCGCACTGCTGCTTTGGTGGTTCCATGACCCCGCGACACAACCCCGAAGTCTGGCCCGTGGTGCACGACGAGAGGCTGGCGTTGCTCCGCGATCTGGAGAACCTGTCGGCAAAACAGTGGGAGACACAGTCATTGTGCCCAGGTTGGGATGTTCACGACGTACTGGCCCATTTGACTGACTCCGCCAAGGCCACGAGGTGGGGATTTATCCGGCGCATGGTCCTTGCGGGCTTCGATTTTGACAAGGACAACGCCGTCGGCATCGCCACGCAGCGGTGCGTAGACCCTGCCCAAACCCTGGCCGGGTTCCGCGATGTGCTCGGGCGCACGAGCACCCCGCCTGCGGCACCGGCCACGCGACTGGTCGAGGCGTTCGTGCATGGGGAGGACATTCGTCGTCCGCTGGGCATGCGCGGCGACTATCCGGCTTCCCCTGTCGCCAAGGCCCTGGCCTACCAACTGCGGACGAGCGTCAAGATGGGCGGCGGGAAGGAACGTGCCGCGGGATACACCTTGGTTGCCACCGACACGACCTTCGGGCACGGTGCCGGCCAGGAAGTTCACGGGAAGGCGATCGCCCTGCTCCTGGCGGTTTCGGGGAGGCCCGTTGCCCCCGACGAACTCACCGGTCCGGGAGCCGGAGCGTTCGTGGAAAGAACGCGCGGCTAGACGCAACCTGCAACAAACCCGAAAGGGCGGCGCGGGCCGGGGCAGTTGCTTGCCCGTTGGTCCGCGCCGCCCTCCCGTCGGGAGCGCGTGCCGGCGACTACTTCTTGGCCGCCTCGTGTGCTGCCTTTTTGGCTGCCTTTTCCCTGGCGATCAGCACCTTCTCATCCACGGGGGCATCCGCGCTGGCGCGCAGCCGACGATAATATTCGGCCGCCTCGTCCTGGCGCTCCTGCTCGGACCCGTCGGCGATCTTCGCCCGAAGGTGCTCTGGGCCATAGCCGAAGGCATCGACCAAACCCTGGGCATGTGGGCGCAATCGGTCCAGCAGGATGTTGATGTATCCGGAAAGGGTGCGGGCACGCTGCATCGACAGGCGTCCGTTCATCAGGTACCAGCCGAGGTTCCCCTCGATCAGGGACAGCGCGTAAACATCTCGCAGCCAGGTCAGCACCGTGCGGGTGCCTGCATCCGTGGTCTGGGCCAGCGCCCGGGTGAAGGCTTCCCAGCGCAGCAGTTCGCCGTGCGCGCGGGCAGCGGCGATGAGCGCGTCCTGCTTCTCGTTGAAGGCGGCAGCCGCGGTAGCGCGGTCCTTGGTGGAGACCCCGCGCAACGCGTCGGCGATCTCCGCGACCATGGTGTTGATCCGGTCGGTGAGCAGCGCCCGCTGGTTGGCCTCGTCCTTGAAGAAGTTCGCGCTCTTGCGCTCATCCCCGGTGTCGGCGAAGGCCTGGCCAACCGAGCGCAGCCCGGTGCGGTGCAGTGCCACGTTCTCGGCCTGCTTGACGACGTAGCGGGCCAGGACCCCGGCGTCGAGCTTACGGAATTCCTGCCCGTAGTCGGTGAGCAGTCGCTTGCCGACCAGCTGCAGCAGTACGTTGTTGTCGCCCTCGAAGGTGACGTAGATGTCCAGGTCCGCGCGCAGGGAGGTGAATCGGTTTTCGCCAATGAACCCGGCGCCACCGCAGGCCTCGCGGGCCTCCTGCAGAGTGTCCAGGGCGTCCCAGGTGCTCAGCGGCTTCAATGCCGCGGCAAGGGTTTCCAGGTCCTGGCGGTCTTCATCGGTGTCGGTAATCCCGGAGAACACCCCGTCGAATTTTTCCAGCAGGTCCTCGTGGGCGAAGGAAGCGGCGTAGGTGCGGGCCAGTCGGGGGATCAGCCGGCGTTGGTGGCGCTGGTAGTCCATGATCGTTTCCTCCCGGGTATCCGAGGAGGCGTTGAACTGGCGGCGCTGGTTGGCGTAGGTCACCGCGATCTGCAGGGCGATCTTCGAGGCCGCGGTGGCGGCCCCGTCCAGGGAAACGCGGCCCTGGACCAGGGTGCCGAGCATGGTGAAGAAGCGGCGGCCGGGGGAGTGGATCGGCGAGGAATAGGTGCCGTCCGCGGTGACGTCGCCGTAGCGGTTGAGCAGGTTGGTGCGGGGGATGCGCACGTCGGTAAAGTGCAGCCGGCCGTTGTCGATGCCGTTGAGCCCGCCCTTGAGCCCGTCGTCCTCGCCGCCGACTCCGGGCAGGAAACCGTTCTCGTCGCGGATGTCAACGTAGAAGGCATGCACGCCGTGGTTTACCCCGCCGGTGATGAGCTGGGCGAACACGGTTGCCGCCTTGCCATGGACGCCGGCGTTGCCGAGGTATTCCTTCCAGGCCGCCTTGAAGGGCGTGTTGATCACGAATTCCTGCGTGTCCGGGTCGTAGGTGGCGGTGGTGCCGATGGAAGCGACATCCGAGCCGTGCCCGATCTCCGTCATGGCGAAGGCGCCGGGGATTTCCAGGGACATGATGCCCGGCAGCCACTTGTCGTGGTGCTCCTTGGTGCCCAGGTGCAGCACCGCGCAGCCGAACAGCCCCCACTGGACCCCGGCCTTGATCTGCAGGGACGGGTCGGCGGTGACCAGTTCCTCGAAGCTGGCGACGGATCCGCCGTGGTTGTCCTCCCCGCCCAGGCGCTTGGGGAAGGCGCGGTGCACGGCCTTGGCGTTGACCAGCTCGTGCAGCTGGGAGAAGACGCGTTCGCGGTGCTCGTCCATGCCCAGGCCCGGGATGCCGCGCACGGCCTCGGTGCCGGCCAGGGCGCGGGCTTCCTTGCGGATGGCTGCCCAGCGGCCCAGCAGCTGTTCGCCGAGGGCCGCCACATCGACGGTGGCGTCTGCGGTGTCAAGGGTCATTTGTTCCTGGGTCACTGGCGTATCTGCCTTTCGGTTGCGCTGCCCTCGCGGTGCGGGGTAACTGTCTTGGGGTTCGTAGTGGTTGGTGCTGGCGTCTGTGTGTGCCGTTGCCGGCGGCCATGTGGTTGCGTTCAGGGTCGTTCTGCTTGCGCCTGGTGGGCCACGCCGTGCGTGAGCCAGTCGGCAATGCTTTGGGCGAGTTCCTCGATGCCGGGCCGTTCCTTGGTCTCCGGTGCGCGCAGCCACAACTCGCCGGCGGCCCGCACCATGCCGATGGAGGCGCGCGGCCAGAGCTCAAGGGCGGGGCTGGCAAGCTGACCGGGGGCGATTCCCATGTAGGCGTGCATGCGTTCGCGCATCATCGAGGTCAGTTCGTCGAAGAAGTCGTTCAGCGCGCCCTCGCGCATCCGGCCACCGGCACCGGCCGGGTCGGTGAGCACGTCGACCGAGGGGCTGGCGGTGACGAAGAAGTAGATGTTGGGCGAGTTCGAGGCCATCTGCAGGTAGGCGAGCATCATGGCATGCAGGGCCTCGCCGTTGCCGTTGGACTTGCGTCCTGCAGCGATGACCCCGGCACGGAAGCGCTGGATGACGAATTCGCCCACTGCGTGGCGCAAGCCGTCCTTGTCGCCGAAGTAGCGGTAGAACACCGGCTTGCTGGTGTTGGCGTGCGCGGCGATGTCCTCCATGGAGGCGTTGGGCCCCAACTCGTGAATTGCACGCCGGGCGAGCTTGATCAGTTCGATGCGACGGGCCGTACGGTGTGCGTCCCAGCGTGCCGAGCGGCGGTCGGTGCCGGTATCGCCCTGCTGTGCCATGGGGACTTCGGTGGTTGGGTTCTTCACGTTACCCAGCGTATCAGGTACGCTGGGTATCAGTAACCCATCTCACATCTGCGCCAGGAGCCCCACAGCATGTCCGAACCATTGCAAGCCATTCGTCCGGCCGTCGTCATCGGCGGGAACCGCATCCCCTTCGCACGATCCAACGGCGCCTATTCCAGGGCCAGCAACCAGGACATGCTCACCGCCGCACTTGACGGACTCATCGCACGCTTCGGACTGCAGGGACAGCGCCTGGGCGCCGTCGCCGCCGGTGCGGTGCTCAAGCATTCCAAGGACTTCAACCTGGTGCGCGAATCCGTGCTGGGCACCTCCCTTTCCGCGCAAACCCCCGCCTACGACGTGCAGATGGCCTGCGCCACCGGCATGGAGGCCATCGGCTCGCTGGCCAACAAGATCAAGCTCGGACAGATCGACTCGGCCATCGGCGGCGGCGTGGACACCACTTCAGATGCACCGATCGCCGTCTCCGACGGACTGCGCGCGGTACTCATGGATATCTCCCGCGCCCGCTCCACCAGCGCCAAGCTCAAGGCACTGTCGAAATTCCGCCCCCGCGACCTGGCGCCGAACGCACCGGGCACCGGCGAGCCACGCACCGGCCTGTCGATGGGCGACCACCAGGCGATCACCACCAAGACCTGGGACATCAGCCGCGAGGCGCAGGACGAACTTGCCCTGGCCAGCCACAAGAACCTGGCCGCTGCCTACGACAGGAACTTCTTCGACGACCTCATCACCCCCTTCGCCGGGGTCTCCCGGGACAACAACCTGCGCGCAGACTCCACCCTTGAAAAGCTTGCGACCCTGAAACCCGCCTTCGGCAGGAACCTGGGAGCCGCGGCAACCATGACGGCCGGCAACTCGACGCCGCTCACCGACGGCGCCTCCGCGGTGCTGCTGGGCTCTGAGGAGTACGCCCGCGAAAACGACCTGCCGACGCTGGCGAACTTCGTGGACTTCGAGGCCGCCGCCGTGGACTTCGTGCACGGTGCCGAAGGGCTGCTGATGGCCCCGGCCTACGCGGTGGCCCGGATCCTGAAGCGCAACAACCTCACGCTGCAGGACTTCGACTTCTACGAGATCCACGAGGCCTTCGCCGGCACTGTGCTCTCCACGCTGGCCGCCTGGGAAAACGAAGATTTCTGCAAGAACAAGCTGGGCCTTGACGCACCGCTGGGGTCCATCGACCGCAGCAAGCTCAACGTCAACGGCTCCTCGCTGGCCGCCGGCCACCCCTTTGCCGCCACCGGCGGTCGCATCGTGGCCACCCTGGCGAAGATGCTTCATGAAAAGGGTTCGGGCCGCGGCCTGATCTCCGTGTGCGCCGCGGGCGGGCAGGGCGTCGTGGCGATCCTGGAGGCACGCTGATCATGGCCGATAAGTACCTGGAGCTCGTGAACTCCGGCTTCACCAAGAAGCTCGCCAAGTCCCTGGGCCTGCCTCGCCCCTCGATCCTGCGCCGCCACGTGCCCGGCGCCCCGTTGCTGCCGGGCCCACTGTTGTTGCTGGGCAATTCGCCCTCCACGCAGGAACTCGCCGACACGCTGCTGGGCTGGGGCCTTGACGTGCGCCGGCACGCCGTCGGGGTGTCCACGCTCGGCGGAATCCTCCTGCTGCTCGACGATCTCGTTGCCCCGGAGGGGCTCTCGGCACCCATGCTCGCGGCCGGGCAGGCGCTGCGCCAGCTCGCCCCCGGCGGACGCGTGGTGGGCATCAGCCGCGCCGCGCTTTCCACTGACGCACCCGCGGTCGCCGCCGTGCGCCAGGGCATCGACGGTGCATTGCGCTCGGTGGGCCGCGAGTTGCGCGGCGGGGCCACCGCCAACGGGGTCGTGCTCGGCGAGGGCGTTGCCCCCACCGCACCCTCGGCGCTGGCGGCCCTGCGCTTCCTGCTCTCGGGCCGCAGCGCCTACGTCAACGGGCAGTTCCTGGCCATCGACTCTGCCGAGGGGAAACTGCCGGAGGACTTCGGCAGGCCACTGGCCGGGAAGGTCGCCGTGGTCACCGGTGCCGCACGCGGCATCGGTGCGGCCATTGCCGCCACGCTGCACCGCGACGGCGCCACCGTGGTGGTGGTCGATGTCCCGGCCGCGGGTGACGCGCTGGCGAAGGTCGCCAACCAGGTCTCCGGCACCGCCTTGCAGTTGGACGTGACCCGCGCGGACGCCGGGGAGAAGATCATCGAGCACGCCCTGGCGCGGCACGGGCACCTGGACATCGTCATCCACAACGCCGGGATCACCCGCGACAAGCTGCTGGCCAACATGGACGCCGCGCGCTGGGATTCGGTCATCGCGGTGAACATCTCCTCGCAGCTGGCCATGAACGCGGCATTCCTCGCCGCCGACCTGCCGGGGCTGCGCATCGTCTCCCTGGCCTCGACCTCCGGCATTGCCGGGAACCGCGGGCAGACCAACTACGCGGCGTCCAAGGCCGGGGTCATCGGCATGGTGCGGGCCTCCGCACCCGCCTTTGCGGCCAAGGGCGGCGGCATCAACGCCGTGGCGCCCGGCTTCATCGAGACCGACATGACCGCCAGGATCCCGGTGGCCACGCGTGCCGTGGCCAGGATGCTCATGCCCTCGCTGATGCAGGGCGGGCTGCCTGTCGATGTCGCAGAGGCCATCGGCTTCCTCGCTTCCGACGCGGCGGCGGGCATCAACGGACGCACCCTTCGGGTGTGTGGGCAGTCGCTGGTGGGGGCATGAGCGCGCACACGCGGGTGTTGCTCGATGCTTCCCCGTCGCTCGGATCGCTCTATGCCAAGGCCGCCGGCGCGCGGCTTACGGCCCAGTTTCCGGGTTCCAAGCCGGCGGGCGGCGCGCTGCCGGAGGTCGAGCACCACCTGGAGGGCTTGCAGGTCGATGCGGCCAAGCTGGTTGCCTACCAGCGGCTGATGGGGGACACGGTGCGCGATGAGCTGCCCAGCGTGTTCGTGCACGGGATGGTGTTCCCGCTGGCAATGTCGGTGATGGTGCGCGAGGACTTCCCGCTGCCGCTGCTGGGCATGGTCCACCTGGCCAACCAGGTCACCCACCTCCGGCCCATATCGCCGGGCGCCATGCTCTGGGCCACCGCCCGTGCCGTGAACCTGCGCGAGCACCGCGCTGGCACCCAGCTTGACCTGGTGGTCGAGGCCGGCGAGGGTGCCGATGTGGTGTGGCGCGGGGCCTCCACCTATCTGGCACGCGGGGTGTGGCCCGGGGCCAGGCCGAGCGCCCCTGCGGCACCGAGGCCGCCGCGGGACAATCCGGAACGCACGGCGTCGTGGAGGCTTGCCGCCGATACGGGGCGCGCCTATGCGGCGGTGCTGGGCGACTACAACCCGATCCACCTCTCGGCGGCCTCGGCCCGGGCACTGGGCATGAATCGCGCGATCGCCCACGGCATGTACCTGGCCGGGCGCGCGCTGGCTTCAGCGGCACCGCACGGTGTCGGCTATGACTGGGGGATCGAGTTCGCCACCCCGGTGTTCCTGCCCTCGAGCGTCGATGTGGCCATCCGGGTCGGCGAGCGTGAAACGACATTCAGCGGGTGGGGTGCGCGCAGCGGCAAGCCGCACTTCAGCGGATCGGTCGCCGCGCACGGGAAGGTGCCGCCCGCCGGGGACTAGGTCAGGCAACACACCGCGGGCCGGGAACTGGTGGGGGGCTTTGTGGAAGACTCGAGTTGTTCCCGGCCCGTCGAAAGGTGCAGCCCGCCATGCAGAAGCGTCGACCAGTCGAGATCGGCATCGAAGACTACGCGGACTTCCTCCCGCCTGGCAGGCGACTGCCGCTTGTTTCCCCGGACTCGACGTGGTGGTTCTGGAAGAACCATCGGGTCCACCTCTCCAGGTTCAGAAATCCGGACGCCGCGGTGCGCTTGCTTGTCGTCCACGGCGCGGGAGCCCATGGCGCAGCGCTTTGGCCCGTCGCCGCCCTTCTGGCCGGCGGCCGGGTCGACATCACCGCCGTCGACCTGCCGCTGTACGGGAGAACCGTCACGGGATCGCGCCACACGGTGGTGTACGAGGATTGGATCGCACTGCTGGTTGACCTGCTGACGGCCGAGGACGACGGACGGCCCGTGGTGCTCTTCGGTGCAAGCATTGGCGGGTTCCTTGCTGTTCAGGCGGCTGCCGCCTCTCACGGCGTCGCCGCGGTCATCGCCACCTGCCTGCTGGATCCGCGGGATCGGGGGACCCAGGCGGCCCTAACGCGCTTCGGGTCCTTCGCGACGCCCTTCATGCCGTTGCTCTCGTTGGTGAGGGGACCCGTGGCCCGGATCCCGGTGAAGATTTCCTGGATTGCCGACCTCGCGCGCATGGGCCGGGACCCCGCGTTGGGGCGCCTCTGAGCCAGGGACCCACGGGGAGGCGGCGCCTGGCTGCCACTGGGGTTCCTCGCTTCCTATCTGCGGCACCCGCACACCCAGGCCCGAACCGTGCCGCTCGAGGTGCACCTCATGCACCCGGAACTCGATCAGTGGACACCGAAGGCACTGAGCGAGCGCACGCTGCGTACCCTGCCCGGCCGCACCGGCACCCGGGTATTGCGGTGTTGCGGCCATTTCCCCCTCGAGGAACCCGGGCTGCAGGACCTTCTGGACGGCCTCGAGGAAGTGCTTACCGACGCGGCATCCGGCCAAGACGCGACGCCGGGCTGAGGGACACGCGGTCCCTCGGGACCGCTTCGGGATTCAGCGACCGCCGGCCGGGCGCAGCATCGCACCGGAATAGGAAGACAGCGCGGCGGCGGCCGTTTGTTCCCAGCCGTGCTCCGCGGCGAATTCGGCAGCCTGCCGTCCCAGGCGTCGGCGCAGCGGCTCGTCGGTCGCCAGCTTGGCCAGTGCCACGGCCCACGCGGCAGGCTCGGAACCATCGACCAGGATGCCGGTGCGCCCGTCCTGCACGGCATAGGGCAGCCCGCCCACGCGATGGGCCAGCACCGGGGTTCCGCAGGCCTGCGCCTCAAGGGCCACCAGGCCGAAGGATTCGCTGTAGGACGGCACGGCCACCACGTCCGTGCTGCGGAAGGCCTCGGCCAGATGCGCGGCGGGCATCGGCAGCGAGAAACTCACAAGGTGCTCCACCGCTTCGGCCTCGACGAGCTTTTGCAGGTTCAGCTCCTTGGACCCCGAGCGCGCCCCGATGACCGAGAGCCTCACGTCCAGGTCGGGCCGTTCGCGGGCGAGGATGCCAAGGGCCCGCACCAGGATCTGTGGGCCCTTGAGCTTCTGGATGCGGCCGGCGAAGAGAACGCGTAGCGAATTCGGCGCGCTCCCGGGATGCTCGCACACCCCGGGGTTGAAGACGCCGAGGTCCACGCCCGGCTCCACGACGTCCAGCGTTTTCGCGTCGGCGCCATAGAGGTGGATCAATTCCTCGACCTCGGCCGGCGTGTTGGCAGTGAGCCGGTCTGCCTGTTCGCACAAGAGCATTTCGCCGCGAATGCGGGCACCGGATTCCTCGGTCTGCGCCGAGATCTTCTTGACCTTGCCCATGGTGTGCATGGTGTGCACCAGCGGAACCTGCCAGGCATCGCGCAGGTGCAGCCCGACGATTCCGGAGAGCCAGTAGTGTGAGTGGATCGCGTCGTAGGGGGCAAGCGTGGCGGCATAGTGCTGGATCGCCAGTGCCACGTCGTCCAGGTGCTCGGCGAGTTCCTCCTTGCTGAGCTTGCCGGCGGGTCCTGCCTGCACCTCGTGGCAGGTGAATCCGGGCGCCACCTCGACGGCGCGGGTTTCACCGGCACCGCGGACAAAGACATCGACACAAACCCCTTGCTCGGCCAGCGCGAGTGACAGATGGCGGATGTACACGTTCATTCCGCCGGCGTCCCCGGACCCCGGCTGTTCCAGCGGAGAGGTGTGCAACGAAATCATCGCGATGCGCTTGGGAGGGGTCGTGGTTGTGGACATCGGTGCTCGGTCGCCTACTAACGCGCTGGTTGGTTCAAGGGTGCTGGCGTGCCGCCACGTGTGGTGATCGGGCTGGCAAACACCATCATCCTACGCAACGCCACTCACCGCAGAGCCTATTGTCCGAACGGGAGAGAATCACGCATTTGTCCCGATCGATATGACTCTGCTCACAAACTACGCGGTGGTGCGGGGTTTTTCGCCCCAACGGGCGCAAATAGCCTTGTAAACCCGGGGTTTTTAGCCAACGGAACCCCCGAATTGAAGTGCGCCCCAAACCCGTGCTAGAGTCTTATCTCGCCGCGGACAACGGAAACAAAGTTCTTCACGAACTTCTTCCGGTGCAGCGGCCACCAGCGAGGGTGGCGGAATGGTAGACGCGCTAGCTTGAGGTGCTAGTCCACGTAAGTGGGTGGGGGTTCAAGTCCCCTCCTTCGCACGGATCAACCCCCGACCAGACGAAAGTCAGGTCGGGGGTTTTCTCGTACCCGGAGGAAAACGGGCCTCGACACGGGGCCTATCGCAGCCCCTCGCGCCTTGAACACATACCTCGATAGGGTGGAGGCAGATCGACCCACCACCACGAGAGGCAGAAGGATTCCCCCATGTCAGCTGCGCAGAATGCCCCGGTCACCGTCGTCGCCGAGGATGAGGTTGCCGGCATCTGCCAGGCACTGATCCGGATCGACACCACCAACTACGGCAACAACGAGGGCGCGGGGGAGCGCAAGGCCGCCGAATACGTGGCCGAACTCATCGCCGAGGTTGGACTCGAGGCCACGGTGCTGGAATCCGCCCAGGGCCGCGCCAACGTCGTCACCCGCATCGAAGGCACCGACAGGTCGCTGCCCGCCCTGATCGTCCACGGCCACCTGGACGTGGTGCCGGCGTTCAAGGACGAATGGTCGGTGGATCCCTTCGGCGCCGAGATCAAGGACGGAATGATCTGGGGCCGCGGGGCCGTGGACATGAAGGACATGGACGCGATGATCCTCGCGGTGATGCGCGAGATGCAGCGCACCGGCACCCGTCCGCGCCGCGATCTTATCTTCGCGTTCTTCGCCGACGAGGAAGCGGGCGGTGACTACGGGGCGCGCTGGATGGTCGATAACCACCCCGAGCTCTTCGAGGGCGCCACCGAGGCCATTAGCGAGGTCGGCGGCTTCTCCGCCACCATCGACGGCAAGCGTGCCTACCTGCTGCAGACAGCCGAAAAGGGCATCGCCTGGCTCAAGCTCACCGCCGCGGGACGCGCCGGGCACGGATCCCAAATCAACGATGAGAACGCGGTGACCCGGCTGGCCGCCGCCATCACCCGCATCGGCGAGCACGACTGGCCGATCTCCTACACCGACACCACGCGCGCCTTCCTTCAGGGCGTCTCGGAGATGACGGGGATCGAATTCACCGACGACAACCCGCAGGTGCTGCTGGCTGAGCTGGGAAACGTGGCGCGCTTTGTCGGCGCCACCCTGCAGAACACGGCCAACCCCACGGTGCTCTCCGCCGGCTACAAGCACAACGTGATTCCCGGGGCCGCCGAGGCGCTGCTGGATGTCCGCACCTTGCCGGGCCAGCACGAACTGGTCATGGAGACGCTGCGCACCCTGGCCGGGCCGGACGTCGAGCTCAGCGCGCTGCACCTTGACCGCGCCTTGGAGGTGCCATTCGCCGGGAACCTCGTCGATTCCATGGTGGCGTCGCTGGGGCGCGAGGACCCGGAGGCAGTGGTGCTTCCGTACATGCTCTCCGGCGGCACCGACAACAAGGCACTGTCCCGCCTGGGCATCACCGGCTACGGATTCGCCCCGCTGCGCCTGCCGGCGGAACTGGACTTCACCGGCATGTTCCACGGCGTCGACGAGCGGGTCCCGGTCGATTCGCTGAAGTTCGGCACCCGGGTGTTGCGCGACCTGCTGACCACCTACTGACAACAGCGCAATATGCCCCCGAAGCACCACCATGACCCGAACGGAAAGCGAAGAACCCACGAGTGAAAACCATCAACGAGGTGCTCGGCACCGAGATGCTCGACCGGTTTCGGGCACGGGCCGCCGGCTACGATGCCGAGAACGCCTTCTGCGCCGAGGACTTCGCCGAGCTCACCGACGTCGGCTACCTCCGGGCCATGCTCCCGGAAGCCCGTGGCGGCTTCGGCTGGGGCATGGAAAGAATGACGGCCGCCCAGCGTCTGCTCGGCAGCTACGCACCTGCCACGGCTCTGGCGGTGAACATGCACCTGGTCTGGACGGGCGTTGCGACGCTGCTCGCCGCCCGCGGGGATGACCGCCTGGACATGGTCCTGGACTGGGTGCAGGCGGGGGAGGTCATGGCCTTTGGCGTGTCAGAGGCCGGGAACGACGAGGTCCTCTTCGACTCCGTGACCCGGGCGGTGCCCGACGCCGACGGATCGTACTCCTTCACCGGGACCAAGGTCTTCACCTCGCTGGCTCCGGTGTGGACGCGGCTCGGGGTCTTCGGCAAGCACGAGGGAACCGGACAGGGACAGTTGGTCCACGGCTTCCTGCACCGGGACGCCACCGGCATCGAGATCCCGCAGAACTGGAACACCCTGGGCATGCGCGCCACCCAGTCGAACTCCACCGTGCTGACTGGTGCCCGGGTTTCGGCCGAACACATCCACACCAAGCTGCCCGTCGGACCGGTGCCGGACCTGCTGGTGTTCGGCATCTTCGCCTCGTTCCTCTCACTGACCGCCTCGGTCTATATAGGGCTGGCCGAGCGCGGCATGGAGCTGGCGGCGGCAAACCCGGCCAAGCGCAGCTCGCTGAAATTCGGCGGACGGACCTACGACCAGGACCCCGACATCAGGTGGCAGGTCGCCGATGCGGGCATGCACGTCCTGAAGCTCGACGCGATGCTGCGGATGACCACGCGCGACCTCGACGACCGGGTGGACCACGGGGGATCCTGGTTCCCGCGGCTGGTCACGCTGCGCACCCAGGCCGGGGACGCCGCCCGCTCCTGCATCGACATCGCCGCCAAGGTCTCCGGGGGCGGGCAGTACTTCCGCGGCTCCGAGCTCGAACGGCTCTATCGCGACGCCCTGGCCAGCCTGTATCACCCCTCGGATGCCGAATCGGCGCACTCCACCGTGGCTTCCTGGCTGCTGGGCCCGGTCAAGGAGTAAGGCAGCCGGTGCAACCTGGGTGCCGCGTGCTTCAGCCGCGGATGTTCAGCGTGGGCTTGACGCGCATGACCCGTCGTCGCATCCAGTACTTTTGGCCTCCGCCCTCGTAGAGGCAGGTGCGCACCAATTCCCACTTGCCGTACTCCGAATGCTCGCGCAGGGCTGCGCGTGCCACCGAGCGATGTTCGCCCGGCAGCGCCGCAATCACCAGGTATTCGAAGAGGTGCTCGGGGTCTCCGGGCATCTGGTCCCGGGGTCGGGCTACGGGGATTTTCTTTTCGATCATGACCCTGTCCATAGTGTGGCTTGTGCCTGTAACGTCGAACACATGAGTACAGACCCGCGTGTTGCCCTCAGTGTATTGATCGGTTGCCTCGAAGAACACCTTTCGGCCGTGGCTGCAAAACGCGGCGCCCAGGACGCCTCGATCAGCTCGGCATTCCTGGCCGTGGCCGATGCCTTTGAGGAGTACGAGGACGCACTCTACGAGTCCTACGAGGAGTTCCTCCCGCTGAGCGTGGTGGAGGAAAGCGACGACGACGATCCGTACGACGAAGACAGCCAGGGGGAACCCGTCACCACGTAGCCAGGCCGGCCATAGCGACTCCGACCACAGTATTAAGTTCGACTCATCATGGAGCGCCAATGGGCCTTGGCGTGCCTTGGTGAAGTAGTGTCGGTACGTGAATTGGTTTGAAGCGGCCTTCCTAGGGCTGATCCAGGGTCTGACAGAATTTCTCCCCATCTCCTCCAGCGCCCACTTGCGCATCGTGGGGGAGTTGCTGCCCAATGCGTCCGACCCCGGTGCGGCGTTCACCGCGATCACGCAGCTGGGCACCGAAACCGCGGTGCTGGTGTTCTTCTGGAAGGACATCGTGCGGATCGTCGGCGCCTGGTTCAATGCGCTGCGCGGCCGGGTGCCGCACAGCGACCCCGACGCAAAAATGGGCTGGCTGATCATCATCGGCTCCATCCCGATCGCGGTGCTGGGCCTGCTCTTCGAGGAACAGATCGACACCTCCTTCCGCTCGCTGTGGATCGTGGCGACCACCCTGGTGGTCTTCGGACTGATCCTGGCGGTTGCCGACTACTACGGCAAGCAGAACCGCGAGCTCACCGCGTTGACCCCCAAGCACGGCATCCTCTTCGGCTTCGCCCAGGCGCTGGCCCTGATCCCCGGGGTATCGCGCTCCGGCGGAACCATCACCGCCGGGCTGTTCATGGGCTACACCCGCGGTGCCGCCGCCCGCTATTCGTTCCTGCTGGCCATCCCCGCGGTCTTCGCCTCCGGGTTGTACAAGCTGGCCAAGTCCTTCAACGAACCCGGCGTGTACTCGCTGCCGCAGACCGGCCTGGCCACGCTCATCGCCTTCGTGGTCGGGTTCGTCATCGTGGGTTGGTTCCTCAAGTACGTTTCCTCGCACAGCTACAGCCTTTTCGTCTGGTACCGCGTGGCCCTGGGCCTGGCCCTGTACCTGCTGCTGGGCTTCGGTGTGATCAACGCCTAGCAAAATCGGACCCCGAAACCCGGAATAACCGCCGGGCCCGTGGACTTGTTCCAAGTAACTGCATTGCGCCCGGCCACGTTCGGGCAAAAACCTAAGAGAAAGGACGCCCCGTGCTTGCATGGTCCGCGCCCACCGTCCCGCATGTCCCGGGAAACGCACCGATCCTTGAGGTGCACGACACCGCCACCGGCCGGCTGAGGGACACCGCCCCGGCAGAGCAGTCCAACGCGCCGGCGAGCATCTACGTCTGCGGCATCACCCCCTACGACGCCACCCACATGGGGCACGCCGCCACCTACGTCGCCTTCGACCTGCTGCAGCGCACCTGGCGCGATGCCGGGCGTGAGGTCACCTACGTGCAGAACGTCACCGACATCGACGATCCGCTGCTGGAGCGCGCCGCGGCGACCGGCATGGACTGGCAGGTGCTGGCCAAGGAGCAGACCGACCTGTTCCGTGCCGACATGGAAGCACTGAACGTGATCCCGCCCGAGCACTACATCGGCGCAGTGGAATCCATCACCTGGCTGGTCCCGCTCGTGGAGGAACTCGTCGCCAAGGACCTGGCTTACGCGGTGCCGGGCGAAAACGGCGAGCCGGACGGGGACATCTACTTCGACGCCGCCGCCGCGGCCTCCGACGCCTGGGAACTGGGCACCGTGAGCGGCTATGACCGCGAGACCATGCTCGGCTTCTTCGCCGAGCGCGGCGGAGACCCGGAACGGCCGGGCAAGCGCGACGCCCTTGACCCGCTGCTCTGGCGCGTGGCCCGCGCCGGGGAGCCGGAATGGGACGGCGCCTCGCTGGGCGCCGGGCGCCCGGGCTGGCACATCGAGTGTTCGGTCATCGCCCGGCGCTTCCTGCCCGCCCCCTTCACCGTGCAGGGCGGGGGATCGGACCTGATCTTCCCGCACCACGAGTTCTCCGCCGGTCACGCGGCCGCGCTGGACGGCAAGGCGCTGGCACAGTCCTACGTGCACACCGGCATGGTGGGCCTGCACGGCGAAAAGATGAGCAAGTCCCTGGGCAACCTGGTGTTGGTTTCCCAGCTGCGTGCCGCCGGCGTGGACCCGGTGGCCATCCGCACGGTGTTGCTGGGCCAGCACTACCGCAGCGACTGGTTCTGGACCGATGAACTGCTCACCCAGGCCCAGGACCGGGTGGCCCGCTGGCGCAAGCGCATCGGCTCCACCACACTCACCGAGGCCACGGCCGTGGTCACCCGCATCCGTTCCAAGCTGGCCAACGACCTGGACGCCCCCGCGGCCCTGTCCGTGCTCGATGCCTTCGGCGCCCAGGAACCGGCGGAGGACGACGGCTCGCAAGAGGCCGGCGGGCAGCTGCTCGCCGATGCGCTCGATGCACTGCTGGGACTCAAGATCTCCTAGGTCCCCGTCCGCCGGACAACGGCCGCATGATGAAAAAACGCGTCCCCCCGCCCTGTCCCCCCTGCGGGGGCCGGGCGGGGGGACGCGTTGGTGTTGAAGCGCCTGGCTGTCAGTCGCTGGACCCGGGCGTGTCGGGGGCCTGGCCGCCGGTTCCCGGTGTGCCGGGACCTTCTTCCCCCGGCGCACCGGGGCGGTGCCTGCGTTTGAGGTAACGCTCGAACTCGCGGGCGATCGCCTCGCCGGTGGCCTCGGGCAGCTCGGTCTCGTCCTGTGCCTGCTCCAGCTGTTGCACGTAGGCGGCGATGTCCGCGTCCCCGGTGGCCAACGCGTCTACCCCGCGCTCCCACGCCAGTGCGTCCTCGCCGAGTTCATGCAGGTCCAGGGCCAGCGGCAGAAGCTCCTCCACCCGGTGCAGGATGGCCAGTTGCGCCTTGGGAGAGGGCGGCTGCGCAACATAGTGCGGAACCGCCGCCCAGATCGAGAGCGTGGGCAGCCCCGCGGCCTCGGAGAATTGCGCCAGCACCCCCAGGATGCCGGTGGGGCCCTCATAGCTGCCGGGCAGGGCACCCAGGGCCTCGCAGACCTTCGGGTCGTCGGAAGAGACCGCCGCCTGGATCGGCCGGGTGTGCGGCACATCGGCCAACAGCGAACCCAGCGCCATCACGCCCTGCACGTTTTCCTCCTCGGCGCGCGTGAGGATCTCTGTGATGAAGGCCTTCCACCGGTACGTGGGCTCCACGCCGCGCACCAACAGCAGGTCCACCGGGGATTCGGGCAGCGATGCGCGGTAGATGCGGGTGGTCGGCCACTTGACGACGCGCTTGCCGGCGCCGTTGCGGCGCACCTGCGGGCGGGAGAACTGGTAATCGTAGTAGTCGTCGTCGCCGATGCCAGCGACCTTCACGGCGCCGGTGGCCGCCTTGATGTCCTTGATCGCCGAACTGGCGGCGTCACCGGCATCGTTCCATCCCTCGAAGGCGACCACCATGATGGCCGGGCGCACGGGCCCGGGAATCGTGGAGGCGGCCACCAGGGAGGAAAGTGTCACTGGATCATTCATATCTTCGCTCACATCCTCACCCTAGCGCGCGCACCGGTCGCCGGGGCAAGTGCGCACCCACTAGAATTGGGACATGCCAACCCAGAATCCCGACCCCATGCCCGCGCGCCCCGTGAACTCCCGGATCCAGGGAGTCTTGTGGGACATGGACGGAACCCTGCTTGACACCGAACCCTACTGGATGGCCGCCGAGGCGGCTCTGGTGGCCGAATTCGGCGGCCGGTGGAGCGAGACCCAGGCCTTGGGACTGGTAGGAAACGCCTTGCCCGACGCCGCCGCCGCGCTGCAGCGCGCGGGCGTCGAGTTGCCCGAGCGCGAGATCATCGACAGGCTCACCGCCGAGGTCCTGGCCGGGGTGGCCCGCCGCGTCGACTGGCGCCCCGGCGCCCTCGAACTGCTGGAGGCGCTGCACAGCGCAAACGTCCCCTGCGGACTTGTCACCATGTCCGAGGAACCGCTGGCCGCCCTCGTGCTGGATCAGCTGCCAAAGAAATATTTCGCTTTCCGCGTCACCGGTGACATGGTTTCCCGCGGCAAGCCGCACCCCGACCCGTACCTGCTGGGACTGGAGAAGCTCGGGGACTTGGTGCCGGACCTGGATCCTTCCCGCGTGGTCGGGATCGAGGATTCCGCCCCCGGCATTGCCTCGGCCGCAGCCAGCGGGATCGTAGCGGTGCTCGTTGAGCACATCGCCCCGGTGCCCGACTCTCCGTCCTGGCAGCGCGTCGAGTCGCTGGCCGGCCTCGACGTCGAATCCCTGGGCGCACTGGCGTCCATCGGGGTGCGCGCATGAGCGAACCTGCCACCAAGCGCGACGGGATCCCGCTCGGATCGGTCTTCGGGGTCCCGGTGTCCCTGGCCTGGTCCTGGTTCATCATCACCGGCCTGATCGTGATGGTCTTCGGGCCCACCGTGGCCCGCTCCCGTCCCGACCTGGGGGCCGGCGCCTACCTGGTCGCCTTCACCTACGCGGTGCTGCTGGCCTTCTCCGTGCTCATCCATGAGCTCGCGCACGCCCTGACGGCCAAGTCCTTCGGCTGGCCAGGGGCTCGGATCACCCTGAACCTCTGGGGCGGGCACACCCAGTTCTCCTCCTTCAACGCCACTCCGGGCCGCTCGCTCGCGGTGGCCATGGCCGGCCCGGCCGCCAACTTCGTGATCGCCGGGGCAGGCTACCTGTTGCTGCTGCTCATCCAGCCAACCGGGGTCGTGTTCCTGCTCTGGGACATCCTGATCTGGGCCAACCTGTTGGTGGCGATCTTCAACGTGCTTCCGGGCCTGCCGCTGGACGGCGGGCGCCTGGTCGAATCGGCCGTCTGGCGCTACACCGGTTCCCAGGACCGCGGCACCATCGCCGCCGGCTGGGCCGGGCGGGTGCTGGTGGTGCTGGTCGTGGGCTGGTTTGTCATCGTCCCGCTAACCCGCAACGAACCGCTGGACTTCCAGGTCCTGATCGTGGCGATCCTGGTCGGCGGGTTCATGTGGGTCGGGGCCTCGCAGGGCATCACGCACGCCAAGCTGCGCCTGCGCCTGCCGCTGGTTTCGGTGCGCGCACTGATGGAGCCCGCCACCGCGATCCGCCAGGACTCCACCCTCGCCGAGGTCACCACGCGCCTGGCCAGCCGCGGCGGACGGGTCATCCTCGTCAATGCGGCCGGCAACCCCGTTGCGGTGATCGACGAGGCAACGCTGCACTCCATCGATGCCGCGGTGCTCGCCCAGACCCCCGCGCTCTCCGCCGCCCGCGCCCTGGACCCCGGCGCCGTGGTCAGCGCCAACGCCGACGGCAGGGCATTGATCGGGTACCTGGCCACGCTGCAGGGCAGCGAATACGCGGTCATCGATGACTCCAACCGCGTCGTCGGGCTGCTGAGCCAGGCGCGCATCGTCGCGGCCATCACCGGCAAGCAGCGCTAGGCGCGCTTCACCGGTCACCACACTTCACCACCATCCCAGGACCTAAGGACACAGAACCGAGAATGAGCGACATGCCAGCCACCCCCCACGGCGCCCAGAGCCGCCGCGGCCCCTTCCGCCCCGGCGACCGGGTCCAGCTCACCGACCAGAAGCGCCGGATCAGCACCATCACCCTGACCGAGGGCGGGGAGTTCCACACGCACAAGGGAGTCCTCTTCCACGATGCGCTGATCGGCGCCCCGGAGGGCTCCATCGTGGAGAACACCAACGAGGTCCGCTACCAGGCGTTGCGCCCGCTGCTGAAGGACTTCGTGCTCTCCATGCCGCGCGGCGCCACCGTGGTCTACCCCAAGGACGCGGCGCAGATCATCCAGATGGGCGACATCTACCCGGGCGCCCGCGTGGTTGAAGCCGGCGTGGGCTCCGGTGCCCTGTCCATGTCGCTGCTACGTGCGGTGGGCGATGGCGGCTACCTGCACTCCTTCGAGCGCCGCGAGGAGTTCGCGCAGATCGCCCGCGGCAACGTCGACACCGTCTTCGGCGGCCCGCACCCCGCCTGGGACATCACCATCGGGGACTTCCAGGAGAAGGTCCTCGAAACCGAGGAACCCGGCTCCGTCGACCGCGTGGTCCTTGACATGCTCTCGCCCTGGGAATGCGTCGACGCGGTTTCCACCGTGCTGGCCCCCGGCGGAGTCTGGGTCAACTACGTGGCCACCGTGACGCAGATGTCGCGCACCGTCGAGGCGATCCGCGCCACCGGCCTCTACACCGAGCCCGAGTCCTTCGAGACCATGGTCCGCGGTTGGCACGTCGAGGGCCTGGCCGTGCGCCCGGACCACCGCATGGTCGCGCACACCGCCTTCCTGATCACCTGCCGCCGGCTGGCCGACGGAGCGGTGGGCATCCCGGGCGCCAAGCGCGTGAAGGAGCACACCTACTCGGCCGAGGACCTTGCGACCTGGACCCGCTCGGACGAGCCCGATGCCTGGAACCACGAGGCTCTGGGGGAGCGCGGCGTCTCCGCCCGCAAACTGCGCCGCGCCGCCAAGGACGCCAAGTCGATGACCCAGCGCGGCTCGCTGCCCGAAGGCCAGGAACCGGCCGACGACGTGGACGCCAACGGCGACACCGCCGCGGACGCCAGCGGGCAGTAGCACGACCAGACCCGCCGTGAGGTCGCGGTCACATTTCCGCCATTGGGCCCCGCCCATGCATAGGATGAGAACAGCAGTGGCGTGTGCCGGCTTACCCCGGCACACGTGTTCCTCGAATTATGCGAAACGGGTGGAAAATGGGCGACGAGACAGATCGAACACGGCTGGAGGGCCAGGTCGCGGCCGCCGAGCGGCAGCTGAACGTGGTGCGGGACAAGAACCGCCTGCTCGATCGACAGCTCGCCTCGGCGGGAGCCAACAACGCCCGCCTGGTCGCCATGCTGGAGCGCACCCGCGAGGAGATCCTGGCCCTGAAATCGGGGCTGGAGAAGGACGGGGACACCCCCTTCAGCCACGGCACCATCGTCGAACTGCATCCGCGCAGCCGACCCGTCCCGGGCGTGGCGATTTCCTCGACCGGCGTGCAATCTGCCGACATCGTCCAGGGCGGCCGCAAGCTGCGCGTGGGCGTGTCCCCGCTGTTGGACTTCGGAAAACTCGCCATCGGCCAGGACGTTCTGCTCAACGAATCCCTGGTCATCGTCGCCGGACTCGGCTACGAGCAGTCAGGTGAACTGGTCACCGTCAAGGAGGTCCTGGCCGACCACCGGGTGGTGGCCATGGGCAGGGCCGATGACCAGCGCGTCATCCGCCTGGCCGAACCGCTGACCGGGGACATCGTGCGGGTCGGGGACGTGCTGACCCTCGATGCGCGGACCGGCCTGGCCCTGGAAAAGGTGCACCTGTCCGACATGCAGTCGCTGGTGCTCGAGGAGGTCCCGGACATCTCCTACGCCGACATCGGCGGGCTGAGCGACCAGATCGAGGCCATCCGCGACGCCGTCGAGCTGCCCTTCCTGCACCCGGACCTCTACCGCGAGCACGGGCTCACCGCGCCCAAGGGCATCCTGCTCTACGGCCCTCCGGGCTGTGGCAAGACGCTGATCGCCAAGGCAGTGGCGCATTCGCTGTCCGAGCGCACCAACGAACGCAACGGCGACACCGGCACGGCCAAGAGCTACTTCCTGAACATCAAGGGCCCCGAGTTGCTGGACAAGTACGTCGGGGAAACCGAACGCCACATCCGGCTGATCTTCTCCCGGGCCCGCGAAAAGGCCGCCGGAGGAAACCCCGTGGTGGTGTTCTTCGACGAAATGGACTCGCTCTTCCGCACCCGCGGCACCGGCGTCTCCTCCGACGTGGAAACCACCATCGTCCCGCAGCTGCTGGCCGAGATCGACGGCGTCGAGCGGCTGGACAACGTCATCGTCATCGGCGCATCCAACCGCGAGGACATGATCGACCCGGCGATCCTGCGCCCGGGGCGGTTGGACGTGAAGATCAAGATCCGCCGCCCCGATGCCCAGGGAGCCGCGGAGATCTTCGCCAAGTACCTCACCTCCGACCTCCCGCTGCACCCGGACGACCTGGCCGAGAACGGAAACGATCCGGCCGCGACAGTGCGCGCGATGATCCAGGCGACCGTCGATGCCATGTACTCCACCGGGGAACAGAACCAGTTCCTCGAGGTCACCTACGCCAACACCGAAACGGAGATCCTCTACTTCAAGGACTTCGCCTCCGGCGCGGTGATCCGCAATGTGGTGGACCGGGCCAAGAAGTCGGCCATCAAGGCGCTGCTCACCGGCCAGGAGCGGGGGTTGCGCATGGACTACCTGCTCGAGGCGGTGGTGGAGGAATTCCACGAGCACGAGGACATGCCCAACACCACCAATCCCGACGACTGGGCGCGGATCTCCGGGCGCAAGGGCGAACGCATCACCTTCATCCGCACCATCGTTGCGGACAAGAACGGGCGCGGGAAGACCCTGCCGGCACCGGGGTCCGACGAGACGGGGCAGTACCTGTGAGCGTGCACCGGGTCATGGGCCTGGAGACCGAGTACGGCGTGCTGGCCCCCGCAATGCCCGGGGCCAACGCCACCATGCTCTCGGCCCAGGTCATCAACGCCTACGCGGCCACCATCCGGGAGGCGCGCGGGAAGATCGCCGGCACCCACTGGGACTACACCGACGAGACGCCGCTGAACGACGCCCGCGGCTTCACCCAGCCGCGCGCCACCGCGGATCCCTCCCAGCTCACCGACCTGGAACCGGAGCTGGACGCCGAGCAGGTGGCCATGGCCGGCGGGGACGTGACCATCGGCTCCACGCTCTACGAGGGCGGGGACAACGACCATGAAGTGCTGATGAACATGGTGCTGGGCAACGGCGCCAGGCTCTACGTCGACCACGCCCACCCGGAATATTCCTCCCCGGAGACCACCAACCCCTTCGACGCAGTGCTGTACGACCAGGCCGGGGACCACGTCGCCCTGGCGGCGGTGCGACGCATCGAGTCCCTGGCCGGGCTGCCGGATGTGCACCTGTACAAGAACAACACGGACAACAAGTCGGCGTCCTACGGGGCGCACGAAAACTACCTGATGCCGCGGGAAGTGCCCTTCGACTCCATCGCCGCCGGGCTCATCCCGTTCTTCGTCACCCGCCAGGTCATCTGCGCCTCCGGGCGGGTGGGCCGCGGCGTGCTGGGCCAATACCCCGGCTTCCAGGTCTCCCAGCGGGCCGACTTCTTCGAGGCGCAGATCGGGCTGGAGACCACGATCCGCCGCCCCATCATCAACACCCGCGACGAGCCGCATGCGCACTGGGAGAAGTACCGCCGGCTGCACGTGATCATCGGGGACGCCAACCTTGGGCAGGTCTCCACGCTGCTGCGCACCGGAACCACCGCGCTGGTGCTGGCGATGATCGAGGCGGGCACCGTCCCGGCGATTGAGCTGCGCGACCCGGTCGCGGCCCTGCAGGCCATCAGCCACGACCCCACGCTGCGCACCAAGGTCGAGCTGGTGGACGGGCGAAAACTCACCGCGCTTGAGATCCAGTGGATCTACGCCCAGGCGGCGGCCGAGCACAGCGGGGCCACCGACGCCGACGACGAGGCGACCGTGGAGATCCAGCGCCGCTGGGAGGAAACCCTGCAGCTGCTGGAATCCGACATCTTCTCCGCTGCCTCCACCGTGGATTGGGTGGCCAAGTACAAGCTCATGACCTCCTACGCGCAGCGCCACGGCGTGGATTTCTCCGACCCGCGGATCGCACTGATGGACCTGCAATGGGCGGACATCCGCCCGGAAAAGGGGCTCTACCACCGGCTGGCGGCGCGCGGGCTGATGGAAACGCTCTATTCCCCGGCGCAGATCGCCCTGGCCGCAACCAACCCGCCGACCGACACCCGCGCCTACTTCCGCGGGCGGGTTCTGAGCCAGTACCCGGAGCACGTGGTGGCAGCGAGCTGGGACTCGGTCTCCTTCACGGTCCCCGGGGCCCGCAAGCTCGAGCGCATCGCGACGCTGGAGCCGCTGCGCGGCACCAAGGCCCTGGTCGGGGACCTGTTGGATGCGCAATTGTCGATTCACGAGTTCATCGCCACGCTGCGGAGCTAAAGCCCCTACCCAGTGGCAAGATGTAGATACCAGCGAAAACAGTGCCGGGCACCGCAGCGACGGGGCCCGACACGTACGACACGGAAAAGAGCGGGACGGCAATGACACAGGAACAGCACTCGGGACAACGCCGCGAGGACACCCAGGCCCAGGAGACCGAGCAGGAAGTTGCCGCAGCGGCCGGCCAGGACGCCGGTGTCGATGACCTGCTCGATGAGATTGACGGGGTGCTGGAGCGCAACGCCGAGGAATTCGTGCGCGGCTTCGTGCAAAAGGGCGGCCAGTGATCGAGCTCGGTCCCGGTCCCTCCTTCGTGGAATACCTGAACCGGGACCGGCCCGACCTGCTGCCCGGTGCCCCGATCCAGTCCCAGGGCGCTTCCGGAGCCGCGGGGCAGGTGCCCCACGGAACCACCATCGTCGCGCTCTCCTACGCCGAGGGCATCGTGATGGCGGGGGACCGGCGCGCGACCATGGGCAACGTCATTGCCAGCCGCCGCATCGAGAAGGTGTTTGAGACCGACAGGTTTTCGGTGGTTGGCATCGCCGGGGCCGCCGGGGTCGCCATCGACATCGCCAAGCTCTTCCGCGTGGAACTGGAGCACTACGAGAAGATCGAGGGAACCCGGCTCTCGCTGGACGGCAAGGCCAACCGCCTGGCCTCGATGATCCGCGCCAACCTGACCTTGGCCATGCAGGGCATGAGCGTGATTCCGCTCTTTGCCGGCTACGACACGCTGGCCGGCACCGGGCGGATCTTCTCCTTCGACATCACCGGCGGGCTCTACGAAGAGGTGGAGCACCACTCGGTCGGCTCCGGTTCACCGTACGCCCGTGGCGCGCTGAAAAAACTTTGGCAACCGGACATGGATGCCACGGCCGCGGTGCGCGTGGCCGTGGAGGCCCTCTACGACGCAGCCGACGACGACTCGGCTACCGGGGGACCGGATGCGGTGCGCAAGCTCTGGCCCGTGGTCTACGCCGTGGACTCCCATGGGGCCCGCCGCGTGGAGGACGCGATCCTCGCCGAGATGGCACGGTCGATCATTGCCACGCGGACCGATGACGGGAAGGAAGCCTAGATGAGCGCGCAATACTACGTTTCGCCCGAGCAACTCATGAAGGACCGGGCGGATTTCGCCCGGAAGGGCATTGCCCGGGGGCGGGCCGTCATCGTGGCTTCCTGCGCCGACGGCATCGCGCTGATCGCGGAGAACCCCTCCGGCTCGCTGCACAAGATCGGTGAGATCTACGACAGGATCGCCTTCGCCGCTGTGGGCAAGTACAACGAATTCGAGTCCCTGCGCCAGGCCGGGGTGCGCTATGCAGACACCCGCGGCTATTCCTACTCCCGCCACGACGTGACGGGCCGCGGCCTGGCCAGCGTCTACGCCCAGTCCCTGGGCGCGGTGTTCACCGCCGAGGCCAAGCCCTTCGAAGTGGAGCTGGCGGTCCTGGAACTGGGCGAAACGCCGGCACTGGACACCTTGTTCTCGCTGAATTTCGACGGGTCGATCGCCGAGCAGCCCGGCCACATCATCATGGGCGGCGACACCCCCGCAATTCGCGAAGCCTGGAACGGATATTGGGCAGGCAAAGACCTGGCCGCCGCCGGGACCGACGAGGTCATCCGCGCCGCCGCCCTGGTGCTGCCGGGAGTCGGTGAAGGCTCCGAGGACGCCCGGCTGTTGGAGGTCGCTGTGCTTGAACGCGTCACGTCCTCGGGTTCGCACCGCCATTTCCGCCGCCTTGACACACCAACCATTGCCCGGTTCCTGGGCGCAGGGAAGTAGACACGCATGGACCGCAGGATCTATGGCATCGAGACCGAATACGGGATCAACTACTCCGATCCCGGGGGCCGTCCGCTCACGCCGGAGGAATCGGCACGCTACCTCTTCCGCCGGGTGGTGGCCTGGGGGCGCAGCTCAAACGTGTTCCTCACCAACGGATCCAGGCTTTACCTCGATGTCGGCTCGCACCCGGAATACGCCACTGCCGAGTGCGACGAGCTCCGCCAGCTGATTGCGCACGACCGGGCAGGGGAGTCAATCCTCAACGACCTGGTGGCCAGCGCGGAGGAGCGCATGGCCGCCGACGGGTTCAACGGCCGGCTGTACCTGTTCAAGAACAATACCGACACCGCCGGGAACTCCTACGGCTGCCACGAGAACTTCCTGATCCCGCGCAAGCTCGAGTTCGCCCGGCTCGCCGAAATCCTGATCCCGTTCCTGGTCACGCGGCAGCTTATCGCCGGGGCCGGCAAGATCGTGAACATCGACGGTGAACCGCTCTACGCCTTCTCCCAGCGCGCGGACCATGTGTGGGAAGGCGTCTCCTCGGCCACCACCCGGTCGCGGCCCATCATCAACACCCGCGACGAGCCGCATGCCGACGCCGAGTACTTCCGGCGCCTGCATGTCATCGTGGGGGACTCGAACATGTCCGAGACAACCCAGCTGGTCAAGCTCGGGGCGACCGACTTGATGCTGCGGATCATCGAGTCGGGGAAGATCATGGAGGACCTGCGGCTGGAAAACCCCATCCGCTCCATCCGCGAGATCTCCCACGATTTCAACGGCACCACCCTGGTCAAGCTCGCCAACGGCAAGCACCTCACCGCGCTCGCGCTCCAGCGCCGCTTCCTGACACTGGCCACCGACTTCGTTGCCCGAGAGGGAGCACACCACGATCAGGTGCCGGCCGTGCTGGATTTGTGGACCCGCACCCTGGATGCGGTGGAATCGGGGAACTTCTCCGGGATCGACACGGAAATCGATTGGGCCATCAAGCACAAGCTGATCAATTCCTATGCCAACCGCCACCAGCTGGACCTGGGTGCCCAGCGCCTGGCGCAGCTGGACCTGACGTACCACGACATCGACACCAAGCGCGGGCTCTTCCATGTGCTGGCGGCCCGGGGCAAGGTGGCTTCTGTGGTGGATCCGGCGGAGATCGCCTTGGCCGTTGACAACCCGCCGCAAAGCACGCGGGCCAAGTTGCGCGGCGATTTTGTCCGGGCCGCCAAGAACGCGGAGCGGGACTTCACCGTTGACTGGGTGCATTTGAAGCTCAACGACCATCCCGGCCAAACGGTGCTCTGCAAGGACCCCTTCGCCAACGAGGACTCCCGCGTGGAGGCACTGATTACGGCCATGGGCGGCTAGCCCCCCATTCGTCCCGTTGCAGCGTCCAATAAGGAGATTCACAGTTTCGGCCTTTAAGCTGGCTTTAGTCAGGTTCGAAAGCTCACCGCACAGCGTGGGTGTTTCCAGTTCCAAAATCCCCAACTGAAAGTTGATTTCGTGCGCAAAGTAATGGCACTCGTTGCAACGGCCTCGTTGCTGCTGGTGACGGCCTGTGGTTCAACCACCGCGGCATCCAGCGGTGACGTTGCGCCGTTGGAATCGATCAAGGTCACCCCCGGTGCGGATGATTCCTCGGATCCGACCGTCACCTTCGACACCCCGCTGGTTGCCACGGCAACCGGCGCCAAGGTCATCGTCGAGGGCAAGGGCGAGGACATCAAGGAAAACCAGAACGTCAAGTTCAAGTCCATCGCCTACAAGGCCGAGGATGCCAGCCTGCTCGGATCGGGCTTTGCCGGGGAACCGGTGACCTTGCCGACCAACGAGGAATTCAAGGCCCAGCTCCCGGCGCTGTATGAAACCCTCCTGCAGGCCAAGGTCGGCTCCTGGGTCGCCATGGTCGAGCCGGCAGCCGAGGCAGCACCCGCCGAAGGTGCTTCACCCTCTGCAAGCCCCGCCGAGGCAAAGGCCGAAACCGTGGTTGTCCTGAAGGTCGTGGCCAGCGAGCCGATTCCAGAGGCTTCCAAGAAGCTAGGAGCCGATGAGGTCAAGAAGCTCAAGGACGAAGGATCCCTACCTACCTTCGAGATGAAGGACGAGAAGCCGGCCATCACCATCCCGAAGGACAAGGAAGTTCCTGCAGGCTTGGTCGTTGACGTCGTGAAGGAAGGCACCGGCAAGGTCGCCACTGCCACCTCGGACGTGTCAGCCAATTACACCGGCGTCCGCTGGGAAGACGGCAAGCAGTTCGACTCCAGCTACGACCGTGGCGAAGCGTCCGACTTCAATCTCTCCGGCGTCATCCCGGGTTGGACCCAGGGACTGGAGGGCCTGAAGGCTGGTACGCAGGTCATGCTCACCATTCCGACCGATCTGGCCTACGGGGCGGATGCGGCATCCCAGGGGCGACCTGCGGGACCGTTGGTCTTCTTTGTTGAGCTCAAGGAAGTAAAGTAGCTAAAAGCTTTTAGCAACCAACCGAAAGGATTCCACCATGTCTTTTGGACAGCGTGATTACGACCGTACCAAGCCGGAGATTGAATTCCCGGGCACCGATGCCCCGACCGAGCTGAAGATCGAGGACATCGTCGTTGGCGACGGCGCCGAGGTCGTTCCGGGCTCGACCGTCTCGACCCACTACGTCGGCGTGGCCTGGTCCACCGGCGAGGAGTTCGACGCCTCCTGGAACCGTGGCACCCCGCTGGACTTCCGTGCCGGCGTCGGCCAGGTCATCCAGGGCTGGGACCAGGGCCTGATCGGGATGAAGGTCGGCGGCCGCCGCCGCCTGGAAATTCCTTCAGAGCTCGCCTACGGCTCGCGCGGCGCCGGTGGAGCCATTGGCCCGAACGAAGCACTGATCTTCGTCGTGGACCTGGTGGCTGTCCGCTAAGCACAGCAATTCGCCTTTGGCCGTGTTTTCCCAAGTTAAACGGGGGAGAACACGGCCAAAGGCCGTTAACGCGGCGTTGCATTGGCTCGGCCTTGTCGCCAAAGGGTAATCTTGCGAGCGTGGCTCAAATTAACTCCGGCGGTCCTTCCCGTGCCGAGAAACTCGTCAGTCTTACCTATGCGTTGATCAACACCCCGCATGGATATTCCAAGCGCGAACTGCGCAAGATCGTCGATGACTACCAGTCGCTGAGTGACGCCGCATTTGACCGTAAATTCGACCGGGACAAGAAAGACCTGCGTGAAATGGGCGTGCCGGTAAAAACCCTCGGCACCGGCTCCGAGGAGCGCTACCTGATCACCCCGGCCAGTTATCGGCTGCCCGAAGTGAGTTTCACGACCGAGGAAGCCGCGGTACTGGGCCTTGCTGCACAGTTGTGGAAGGACACCGACCTGGAATCCTCGGCCATCCGAGCCACTGGTCGGCTCTCGGCCGGGTTGGAAGACACCGGCCGCGGGGTACGGTTCACGGAGTATGTTCCCCGATTGCATGCCGCCGGACCGGCGTTTGCCGCCTGCCTTGAGGCGGTCTGGGCACGGCAGGTCCTGTCTTTTGAATACCTGGACGCCCAAGGCCGTGCCAGCGATCGCACCGTGGACGCCTGGGGGATCGGTTCGCGCTTCGGCAACTGGTACCTGGTCGGACTGGACCACGACCGCCAGGACGTGCGCATGTTCCGGCTGACCCGCATCCTCAGCGATATCCGCACCGGCCACCAGCATTCTTCCCGCCCCACTGGATTCTCCATGGCGGACACCTTGGGTGGCCTGAATCCAGACATTGCCGGTGAAAAGGCCCGGCTGTCGGTGGCCAAGGATTCCGGCTGGGCGCTTCGTTCCCGGGCAGAATCCATTTCCCCCGGCGATGACCACGATGTACTGGTACTGCAATTCCACGACCTGATGGGCCTTTCGGCCGACGTGGCAAAATTGGGTGCCGATGCCAGCGTGCTGGAACCCGCTTCCCTTGCAACGGCCGTGCGCCGCAGGCTCGAGGGGGCACTGGCCGCCCAGCAGGCGCCCGTACCCGCCTACAAGCTCAGCAAACGACGCAATGTCGGGCGCCCTCCGTCCACCGAGGCAGTCGCCCGAAACCTCGACATCATTTCCTATGTGGCCAAGTTCGGTTCACCTACCGTTGAGCAAACGGCCACCCACTTCGGCTTGACTGAAAAGCAGCTTTTGGCCCACCTGCAGACGATCATGATGTGCGGGGTGCCAAACGGGCTGCCCGATGAATTGATCGACGTGGAATGGGAGGCGGGAACCATCAGCATCAACAATGCAGAGGCCCTCAATGCGCCCATCCGGCTCAGCCTTACCGAGGCCGCGACCATGCTGGCCGGTTTGGCATCGTTGCGCGGACTGCCGGACTTCGAACATGCCCACGCGGTCGACTCGGCCTATGGGAAGCTGCAGGCAGCCGCGGTGGGATTCGAAGGACTGGAATCGGTATTGTCCATTGCCTTGCGCTCAACCGAGGAAAGCGAGATCTACGCTGCCCTGGTGCAGGCCATCCGTGAACACCAGACGGTGGAGCTGACGTACTACAGCGCTTCCAGCGACGCACTGGGTGTCAGGCAGGTCGAACCCATTCGTCTCGTGGAGAATGCCGGCCGGCAGTACCTTCGCGCCTTCTCGGTGCCCAACAACGAAATCCGCAGTTTCCGCATCGATAGGATCCAGTCGGCGACGTTCAGCGGCCAGCAGTTCACCTTTGCCCCGGATCGGCATCACGACCAGGACGATATCTTCTTCACCCCAAGCCCCGCCGACGAGTTGGTTGTCCTGGGCTTCGGTCCTCGCCTGGCTTCGCTCGTGGATGAATTCGCCCCGGAGCAGTGGGCCAAGGGCGCGAATGAAAACATCGCGGAGATTCGCATGACTTCCACTTCCACTCTCCCGGGAATGGTGGCCTACCATGGCGGGGACCTGCGAGTTGTTGAACCTGCCCCGCTATGCACCGAGGTCGAAGCATGGCTCAGTGCGGCAGTGGCCAACTTGGAGGTGAAGTAGTGATGTTCGCATGGTGGTTCTGGGTGTTGCTGTGGATCGTGCTCGCCTTGGGCACGCTGTTATTCCTTGTCCTGGCCGCAATCCGGCTCTTTCGCGGCTTCATGGCGCTGACCCACGAAGTAGGCGATGCCATGGACCGGGTGGGCTCCGCCATGGATGAGGAGGCGCTACCCCGGGATTATCCCGAGGTACCGGAGCGCACGCCGTCTGGAATAGCAGCTCTCTTCCAGGACCGGGATATCGCCAAGGAGGCGCACGCTGCAGGAAAGCTGCGCCGTTCCACCGCGCGACGCAACGCGCGCATTGAACGCAAAGCCCAGCGCGGACAACCCCAACGCGTAGGCGATTTAGAATTGTTCTGACGTAGACTTAAAACGATTGAAAGGTAGGTTCCCCAATGGGTGGAATCCAAGGATGGCATCTGGTCATCATCGTAATTTTGGCACTCTTGCTGTTCGGTGCCCCGAAGCTTCCGGGTTTGGCCCGCTCTGTTGGCCAGTCCTTGCGTATCTTCAAGTCCGAGGTCCGTCAGATGAAGGACGACGACAAGGCGCCCGAGGCCGGCGAAGAAACCGTCGAGGGCAAGATCGTTGACCCCGACCGTCGTGAGAACAACTCCTAGTCCTTCGTGAGCGAACAAGACGTGGACTCCAAAAAGGGACGGAAGAACAATCCCGAGGGCCGCATGGCCCTCAAGGCCCATCTGGTTGAAGCCCGGAACCGTCTCTTCATTTCACTGATCGCGCTGGTTTTGGGAACGGTCGGCGGATTCTTCCTTTATGACGAGGTCCTCGGGCTGCTCATCTCCCCGGTCCGTGCATACGGCGGGGAAGTCAACTTCACTTCCGTCATGGCACCTTTTGACATCATGCTCAAGACCTCTTTGCTCTTGGGGCTGGTGTTCTCGGCACCGATCTGGATCTACCAGCTCTGGGCATTTATTGTTCCGGGGCTGAAGAAGAACGAACGCAACACGGCCATCGGGTTCGCCGCAGCCGCTGCGCCGCTCTTCATCGTGGGCGTAGGTATGGCCTATTGGGTCTTGCCCCATGCCTTGAAGTTCTTCATCTCATTGACCCCGGAGAACGCCCAGTCCTGGTTGACGACCGACACATACCTACCGTTCGTGTTCCGGCTGTTGATCGCCTTCGGGCTGGCCATGCTGGCACCGGTGCTCATGGTCGGGTTGAACCTGGTCGGCGTCCTGAGGGCGAAGTTGATCCTTCGGCATTGGCGCATCACGGTCTTCCTCATTGCCCTCGTGGCCGCCATGGCGGCTCCAGGCGGAGATGCAATCACCATGTTTGCATTGGCCGGTCCATTGTTCGTGACCTTCGCGACGGCAACATTGATTTGCCACCTGAACGACCGCAAGCGAGACAAGAAGCGGGCCCAGCTCGAGGCCGAAAACGCCGCCAGTGCCGGCGAGGGATCCATCATTCCCGATTCGCCGGATCTCCCATAGGGACACCCCCCCGTGCCCGGAGTACGGACACGGGCGCACCTACTACCCTCCTGAAAGGGGTCGCAGCGTGAGCATGCCGGCCGAGCGATTTGACGCAGCCAAGAACCAACCCGAGGAGAGCGAAAGCGGGCTCCCCGAGTTCCGGGCCTCACTGGGATTCGACCTCGACCCCTTCCAAGAGGAAGCCTGCCGGGCGGTGGCGTCAGGTTCCGGGGTCCTGGTGGCTGCACCCACCGGCGCGGGAAAAACGGTGGTGGGGGAGTTCGCCATATTCCAGGCGCTTCGCACCGGACGCAAGGCCTTCTACACAACCCCCATCAAGGCGCTCAGCAACCAAAAGTACAGCGACCTCGTGGCCACCTACGGTCCCGAACGCGTTGGTCTGCTCACCGGCGACATGACGATCAACGGCGAGGCCGAGATCGTCGTGATGACCACCGAAGTCCTGCGCAACATGCTGTATGCGGATTCGGACACCCTTGATTCCCTGGGCTACGTCGTCATGGACGAGGTCCACTATTTGGCGGACAAGTTCCGCGGCGCAGTATGGGAAGAAGTCATCATCCACTTGCGCGAGGATGTCCAGGTCATATCGCTCTCCGCCACGGTTTCCAACGCCGAGGAGTTTGGCGGCTGGCTCGACGCAGTGCGGGGCGATACCCGCATCATCGTCTCGGAGCACCGTCCGATTCCGCTCTTTCAGCACGTGATGGTCGGTGGCCGCCTTGTCGACCTGTTTGCCGAGGATGTTTCGTTCGACCAGGTGGCCGATACCCCGGAACGGGTGGCCGAGGTCAACCCCGAACTCACCAAGATGGCCCACCGGGGTCTCACCGGCTCCCGGGGCCGCGTCCAGCGCGGACGTGGCCGCCGCGGCGGGGGAGGGACCTGGGGAGAGAAGCGCGAGCAGATGGGCACGCGCGTCTCCCGACCGGACATGATCATGGCCCTTGACCATGCCGGGTTGCTTCCGTCGCTGGTCTTCATCTTTTCCCGCAACGGCTGCGACGCCGCCGTTGCCCAGTGCGTCCGCTCGGGGCTTGCGCTGACCACCATCGCGGAGTCCACCGAAATCGAACAGACGATTGACATCGTCGCCCACAAACTGCCGCCGGACGACCTAGAAGTGCTGGGCTTCTGGCCGTGGCGCGAAGGACTCATGCGAGGCTTTGCTGCCCACCATGCGGGCCTTTTGCCAATCTTCAAGGAGGTCGTTGAAGACCTCTTTGTCCGCGGCCTCGTCAAGGCAGTCTTCGCGACCGAGACGCTTGCCTTGGGCGTCAACATGCCTGCCCGGTCGGTGGTCATGGAAAAGCTCGAGAAGTTCAACGGCGAATCCCACGTGTCTGTCACCGCGGGGGAGTACACCCAGCTGACCGGCCGTGCCGGGCGTCGGGGCATCGACGTCGAGGGGCACGCGGTGGTCCTGTGGCAACAGGACACCGATCCGGCGGCCATCGCGGGGCTAGCCTCCAAGCGGACCTACCCGTTGAATTCGAGTTTCCGTCCGACCTACAACATGTCCCTGAACCTCACCTCGCAGTTCGGCCGGGAGCGGGCTCGCGGCATCCTGGAAACCTCATTCGCCCAGTTCCAGGCAGACCGTTCCGTGGTCGGCATGGCTCGCCAAGTACGCTCCCGCGAGGAGTCGCTGGCCGGCTACGCCAAGTCAATGACCTGCCACATGGGGGACTTCAAGGAATACGCCGCCTTGCGCGAGCAATTGTCAGTGGCGGAGAAGGAGGCCTCGAAGACCATTTCGAGGCTGCGCCGCTCGGCAGTCAGCGAATCCCTGGAATCCCTCACGCGCGGGGACATCATCGAGATCCATGGGGCTAGGAAGCTTGGCCGTTGCGTTGTCATTGAGTTGGACAACTCGTGGCACGACCCGCGCCCCACGGTACTGACAGAGGACAAACACATCCGCCGCGTCGGGGTTCAGGACCTCAACGGCCCGGTTGAGGTGATCTCGCAGATCCGGATCCCCAAGGGCTTCACCGGCCGCAGTCCCAAGGAACGCCGGGACCTGGCCGCTTCGCTGCACAACGCACTGGCCGAATCGCGTCCGCCACGCCGCGGCGCCCCGGAGTTCACCTTCAGCGGCAGCGATGAACAGGAAGAGCTCATTGTTCGGCTGCGTGCAGCGCTCAAGGCCCACCCGTGCCATGCCTGCCCGGAGCGCGAGGACCATGCCCGCTGGGGTGAACGCCACTCGAAGCTGCTGCGCGACACCAACAAGCTGCGCGCCCAGATCAGCGGCCGCACCAATACCATTTCAAAGACCTTTGACCGCGTCGCGAAGGTGCTCGAGGACTTCGAGTACCTCGTGCCCGCCTCGGACGACCTGGGCCAGGCCCAAATCACCGATGCCGGTCAGCGGTTGCGGCGCATCTACGGCGAACGCGACCTCCTGACATCCCTGGTCATGGAAACAGGCGCCATGAACGAGATGACCGCCGAGGAACTGGCCGGATTCATTTCCGCCCTGGTTTTCCAGGCGCGACGCGAAGACCACGGCCCCGATCCGCGGATGCCGACCGCGAAGGTTCAAATCGCCTGGGAGACCTCGGTCAACTTGTGGTCGCGCCTCTCCGACGCCGAGGCCAACGCGGGCCTGCCCGAGACCGTAGCCCCGGACTCCGGGTTGATCTGGCCGATCTACAAGTGGGCCCGGGGCTCGGATTTGCGCGAATGCCTCCGCGGCACCGACCTGGCCGGCGGCGATTTCGTGCGGTGGGCCAAACAGGTCATTGACGTGCTTGACCAATTGGCCAAGATCCCGGACCTGAACACCGGACTTGCCCGGTCCTGCAACCAGGCGGTCCAGCGGATCCGCCGCGGGGTTGTCGCATATTCAAACGTGGTGGACTGAGTCCCGCCACCGCGGGACCACTCACGACAGGATTGAAGGACGCCGACACAACGGGCGTGCTTGAGAAAAGTAAAGGTAGACAATGTCTCTTGAGATGTACCGCAATGGTTCCATCTATTCCCCGGCCGATCCCTTTGCCACGGCGATGCTGGTCGAGGATGGGACGGTGGCGTGGATCGGCACCGAGGCAGCGGCAGGCGCCTTGCTAGACGCACGGATGACCGAGATTGATTTGCAGGGGGCCCTCATCACGCCGGCCTTCGTGGACTCGCATGTGCATCTGGCATCGTTGGGTGCCCGCCTCAAGGGCCTGGGCCTGGGTGCCGCCCGCAGCGCCACCGAGGTGCTCGCAGCCGTGGACGTGGCCGCGGCCAACACCTCAGGGACCATCCTCGGTGCAGGATGGGACGAGTCGACCTTCGCCTCCGGCACATTGCCCACGTCCGACCAGCTACACCGGGCAGCCCCCGACCGGGAGATCTACCTGGCGAGGGTCGACGTGCACTCCGCACTCATCAGCCCCGCGCTGGCCCATCGCGTCGGCCTCGTGCAAGGTCCCGAGTACGTCGATGGGTTGGTACGCGGGACTGCCCACGAACGTGTCCGGTCCGCAGTTTTCGCCTACGACCCCACAGCGAACACCGAAAACCGCAATCTTGCCCTTCAGCACCTGGCTGCCACGGGACATGGGACCGTGGTCGAAATGGCCGCCGAGCACATCTCCGGACGCGCCGACCTCGAGGCGCTGCTGGCCCGCACCGACGCCGAGAAGGCTTCCAGCCCCGAGGTCTACGCCTATTGGGGCCAGGCGGTGGGCACCGAGGAGGAAGCCCGCTCTTTGTTGGCATCGTTCAATTCGACCTCCGTGGTGGGATTGGGCGGCGACCTGAACATCGATGGCTCGATCGGTTCCCGTACAGCGTTGCTGCGCGCGGACTACTCCGATGCCGCGGGGGAGAGGGGCACCTCCTATCTGGATGTTGACAGCATCAGCGCCCATGTTGCCGCATGTTCCCTGGCCGGCATCCAAGCCTCCTTCCACGTGATCGGCGACGCCGGCCTGGACCTCGCACTTGAGGGTTTTGGCAGGGCCGCCGAATCCGTGGGCATTGCCAAGGTGCAGGCCGGCAGGCACCGGTTGGAACACGTTGAAATGGCCGACGACGCCGCACGGGCCCAAATGCTTGCCTTCGCCTTGACGGCTTCTATGCAACCGGGCTTCGACGCAGCATGGGGAGGTCCGGGCCGCCTGTACGAGCAGCGGCTCGGCGGTTCCCGCGCCGCGTCCATGAATGGCATGGGACAGTTCCTGGCTGCCGGGGTTCCCGTCGTGGTCGGGTCGGATGCCCCCGTCACCTCGGTCAGCCCGTGGGCCTCCGTCAAGGCCTGCCTCGAACTCAGTGACCCGCAGGCCCGGATCTCGGCAAGGGCCGCGTTCATGGCGCACACCCGTTCCGGATTCCGTGCCCTCGGCACACCTAACCCCTTCGCCGGCCAACTGGTCAACGGTGCCGACGCCACCTTCGCCATCTGGGATGCCGCAGAGTTGTCGGTGCAGACCCCGGATCTCCGTGTTTCCTCTTGGAGCACCGATGCCCGGGCCGGTACCCCCATGCTGCCGGTGTTGGAAGACGAGTTGCCCAATTGCCTTCGAACAGTCCGGGCAGGCCACGTGCTCTTCGATGCCCTCGGCGTGTCCTAGAATCATCTTCTCCAGTGAGACGGAATTCAGATCTTCCGCCTCGTGGTAGGCCCTGAAATGAAGTAACGCGATTTGAAAGTTTTATTTTCCGGCAAAACGCATGAACCCGCGATTTATAGGTTGACTTGAGCGGACTCATGAAGCCGGTGGTCCGGAAACGGTTGACAGTTAAAAACTGGACGGTAGGCTGGAACCAATGTCTGATCCTTCGATCCGGCTTACCGGCATTCCGGTGTGCAAGAACAAATCGACCCCGTAGGCACTAGATAACACCTGCCCCGCCCCTTGTTGGCGGGAATGGACGGACCGAAGCCCACGGGGTCGATTTGCGTCCGGCGCCATTACCGAGGCGTCTTGCGCATCACACGGCGAGGGTCCGGGATTCGCTGGGGCGTTTGCGTATAATTGAGCACTGACCCCCACCTGATCCCCGAAGCCAACCGCCGCGGGTTCCCGACTTGCGGCACGTTGGCGCTCGGCCCAATGCGGCCCTCTTCCGCGGATCATTCCATCAGCAGAAAGGGACTGCCGCGTGCGCGTAGTCACGATCATTCCGACTTACAACGAGCTTGAATCGCTCCCCATCACCGTAGGCCGTTTGCGTGCCGCAGTGCCCGATTCGGACGTGCTGATCGTTGACGACAATTCTCCCGACGGCACCGGCGACCTCGCCGAGAAGATGGCCGCCGAGGACAAGGCAATCCACGTCATGCACCGCACGGGCAAGGCCGGCCTTGGCGCAGCCTACCTGGCAGGTTTTCGCTGGGCCCTGGACGCCGGCTACGACGTGCTCGTGGAAATGGATGCCGACGGCTCCCACAAGCCCGAACAGCTTCCGCTGCTTTTGGCCGAAATCCCCAAGGGCGCGGACCTGGTCATCGGTTCCCGCTGGGTCAAGGGCGGCTCTGTCGTGAACTGGCCGCTGCACCGCAAGTTGATTTCACGCGTGGGCAGCTTCTACTCGAGGACCATGCTCGGGGTGAACCTGCGAGACATCACCGCCGGCTACCGCGCCTTCCGCCGAGAGACCCTCGAGGCCCTCGATTTCAACGCCATCGATTCCGTCGGCTACGGCTTCCAGGTTGATATGACCTTCCGGGTTGCGCAACTGGGCAAGAATATCGTCGAGGTTCCTATCACTTTCGTCGAACGTGAACTGGGCGTCTCAAAGATGAGCGGCAACATCGTCATTGAAGCCATGCTGAACGTGACCAAGTGGGGACTGAGCGCCCGCTGGAAGAAACTCACCAGCCGCAAGTAGTCGCCGGGATGCCGTGAGGGCATCCAGAAATGGCGAGGGCCCGAATGGATGTTCCATTCGGGCCCTCGCCATTTGTATTGCCGGGGTCGTTATCCCTTGAGCGCTGCTTGGGCTGCACCGCGTGTTGCGCGCAACTTGTCCAGGCGATCCTTCAGGATTGTTTCCAGCTCATCAACGGAGCGGCGCTCGAGAAGCATGTCCCAGTGGGTACGCACCGGCTTCTCGTTGGATTCCTCCGGCTCCGCTTCGCCATTGACCAGCTTTGCAAGCTTTCCGGTCTTGGAGGTCCAGGTTGCCGGGATGTCTGCCTCGGCGGCAAAAATCACGAACACCTGCTCGCCGTCTTCGCAACGGTATTCAACGCGCTGGCGCGCTGCTGGCTCGACGCCAGCCTCAGTTTCCATGCTCTGTGCGCCAAGGCGCATTCCTCGCAGGCTGCGATCGCTCATATTGTCTCCCTACTGCGATTACATACGGGTTCGGCTACCGATTTAAACGTCCCGGTCCAGCTCAAAATTCCCGCGGGGCGCAAGTCTCGAAGTTTCCATTATACGGCCACGACGCGGCTTCGGGCGGGCGACCTCGGTTGTGAGGTCGCCCGCCCGATCAATTCCGGCCCGGAAGGGTCGTTACATCAGGGTACTGCTGGGGCTTTCGGGCTTGTTCTCGCCGTCGCCTTCGGTGAAGTTGCCCAGGGCTCCGCCGATTCCCTTGAGCGCCTCGCCAACCTCGCTGGGGATGATCCACAGCTTGTTGGAGGAGCCTTCAGCAATCTTCGGCAAGGTCTGCAGGTACTGGTAGGCCAGCAGCTTCTGGTCCGGCTTGCCTGCGTGGATTGCATCGAAGACCTTCTGGATGGCCTGTGCCTCGCCATCCGCACGAAGGATCGATGCCTTGGCATCACCCTCGGCCTTGAGAATGGATGCCTGGCGCTGGCCTTCGGCTGTCAGGATGGCCGACTGCTTGGTGCCTTCAGCCGTGAGGATCGCGGCGCGGCGGTCACGTTCTGCACGCATCTGCTTCTCCATGGAATCCTGGATCGACAGGGGTGGATCGATGGCCTTGAGCTCGACGCGCGAGACACGGATACCCCACTTGCCGGTGGCCTCGTCCAGGACCCCACGCAGCTGGCCATTGATCTGGTCGCGGCTTGTGAGCGCTTCTTCGAGGTTCAGCCCGCCGACCACGTTACGAAGCGTGGTGGTGGTCAGCTGCTCGACGGCTTGGATGTAGTTGGCGATTTCGTAGGTGGCCGCACGCGGCTCGGTGATCTGGAAGTACACCACCGTGTCAATCGAGACCACCAGGTTGTCTTCGGTGATCACGGGCTGCGGCGGGAAGCTCACGACCTGTTCGCGAAGATCAAGCATGGGAAGCAACCGATCGACAAACGGAATCAAGATCGTCAGCCCGGGAAGCAGCGTGCGGTGGTATTTGCCCAGTCGCTCCACGATCCCGGCTCGCGCCTGCGGCACAATACGCACTGAGCGCAGGAGCACAATGATCACGAAGATTGCCAGTACTACCAGGACGACCGTTAGGCCTAGACCCGATGTTTGCATCTCTTCTCTCTTTCGTAGGGGCGCCATGTTCCGGACGCCGAAAAACTTTTTTGAGTCCTTAGTCCAGACCCGGCAGCTGCTTCCGAAGCGTGATGTAGGCCGTTGCCCCATCGATGCGGACCACCGAACCGTAGGTACCGGGCTGCAGGGCAACCTCGTCCTCGGTGCGGGCCGACCAGGTTTCCCCACCGATCTTGGCCCGCCCGTTCATCCGGGAAGTGGGCTCCAGGACCAGGGCATCTTCGCCAATCAGTCGATCCACATTGGTTCGCAGGGCTTCGGGATCCTTACGCAGATGTCGCAGCGCGATGGGGCGGACCAGCATGATCATGAGC